>DATMRC010000036.1:0-57921 GCA_035567075.1 Steroidobacteraceae bacterium | reverse complement strand
CGCGTCTGCAGTTCGCGGAACCAGCGCCGGCTGCTCTGGATGTCGCGCTCGCCGCCGTGTGGTGCGCGGCCCGGCAGACGGACCGCAACGCGCTATGGGGCGACAGCCGCGGCTGGCGACTGGCGGCTCCTCCGAGCAGCACCTGGACATTTGGGCAGCGCAGCGCGCTGGTCGAGCTGACTGCGCCGAACAACTACGTCGCGCACGTGGCGCGCGAGGCATTTGCCGTGCGCGTGCTCGAACGCGACGCGCGACACTTGCACGTGGAATGCAACGGACAAGTGCTCAAGGTCCACCTGTTCGAGGCGGATCCGGAGCTGCATTTGTTTCGGGAAGGATTGCACGCGGCGCTGCGCGCGGCGCGCACCGAGGATGCGCTGCAGGTCGCCGCGGGCACGGAGCAAGGATCCCTGCTCACGCCGCTGCCGGGCACCATCGTCGCGGTGCATGTCGCGGCAGGGGAGAAGGTAGCCCGCGGCGCGCCCTTGGTCACCGTCGAAGCCATGAAAATGGAACACACGCTGACCGCGCCTTATGACGGCGTGGTGGCGCGGCTCGCGTTTGGTTTGAGCGACAGGGTGCAGGCCGGCGCCGTTCTGGTCGAACTCAAGGCACTCGACGCGTAAGGTCAGGCGACCTGCTCGTCGGCGGAAGTCGGAGCGGCGGCGCCGGGTGCGGCTGACGCAAGCGCCGGCAGCGTGACTTTGAAACGGGTTTCCTGGCCGACTTGGCTGGCCAGCGCAATCTTGCCCCCGGCCTCGTGCACGTAGCGCCGCACCAGCGACATGCCGCTGCCGTGCTTGGACTCACCGTGCACATCGGGCATCGTGGTAAAACCCGACTTGAAAATCAACTTGATGGCTTGGCGATCGCGCATGCGCTCGGCTTCGTCCGGGGTCACGAGGCCCCTGGCGATCGCGGTGCTGCGCACCTTGTTGGGATCGAGGCCCTGGCCATCGTCGCGAAACAACAACTCAAAGCCGCTCCCGGGTGCAATTTTGAATTCCAGGTGCAGGGATCCGATCGGGGGTTTGCCGGCGCTCACGCGCGCGGGCGAAGGCTCGATGCCGTGCACCACCGCATTGCGAATCAGCTGGATGGCCACATTCTTGATGGTCGCCTGATAGCGCGCCGGCACCAGCTGCAACCCGGTGCACTCGAGCACCACGGTCTTTTGATTCTCCTGCGCGACCAGATCGGTCAAGGTGGCGAGCGTGCTTTCCAGGCTGCCCGCGGCGGGCGCCATGCGCTGTGCCTGGGAGGTGCTGTGCGCCACCTGCGCCATCTCGGCGAAGAATTTCGGCGATTCGATGATTTGCGTGCCGTTCTCGGTGACGCGCGCTTCGGGCGCCACGGGCTCGGCGTCGCGGGCGGGTCCGGCTTGTATGGTGAGTGAGCGCAGCGATGCGAACTGACCGAATAGGGCATCGAGCTTTACGGCCAACGGCAGAAAATCGCTGCCGCTCAAGGATTCGCGGCTGCGCAGTTCCTGCAGCGCATCTTCGAATTCGCGGGCGGCCGATTGCAATCCGGTGAGCTTGAGGGCCGCCGCATCGCGCCGTATGCGATCGACCTCCTCCAAGGTTTCCTCGAGCTTGCTGCGGAATGCACCGGCTTCGCGCGCCGGCTTTTTCAACACGTTGTTGATGGTCTTCATCGACGCGTCGGTTCTTTGCAGGAACCCGCCGAAGCGCGTGCCGCCCGCCTGCAGCACGCTGCGCAGTATCTCGCCCTGGGTGCGTACCTGTGCCCGCAAATCCACGAGTTCGCGATGTTGCTGCTCGCGCGCGGTGATATCGGAGATGTGAACCACCCAGAGACGCGGCTCGTTAGGCGTTTCCGCTGCGGTGAACTCGATGCAGAAGTGCGCCGCCTCATGAGTGCCGTCCGGCTTGGGCAGGCGCAGTTCCACATCCTGGAGCGGATTGGCTTCCGGGCTCTGGCCACGCGGCAGTTCGAGCAGGTGCGCCACATAATTTCTGACGACACTCAAGGTCTTGGCCGAAACCAAGGGTGCGATCAGCTTGTCGAAACTCAAGGAGGCGAAATCCTGGCGGCGAAGCAGGGCGCCGATATGATGTGAAACCTGCGGAAGAATTTTGCCATTGGAATCCAGCAGCAGCAGTCCGAGCGAACTGGTCTTCAGAATTGCGTCGGTCAGCCGACTGCTTGCGCGGATCAGTTCCTGTTTTTCTCGCTCATGACGCTTGACGGTGATGAACATGGCCTTGACAGCCTGCCAAACACCGGCCAGGCCGGTGATGATGGGAGTCACAGCCTAGAGGGGCGGTTTACTTATCGGCGTCAATCCGCGGGCGACTGTGACGCGCGTCACAATTTATGCGACGGCGGCCACCATGGGACCCAGGTCGGCAAGCAGCTCGTCGGCGGACGCATAGCGGGCGCTTTGCTGCTTCGCCATGAGTCGATCGAGCAGGGGCTGCTGCATCGCCGTGGGGTCGGGCAGCGACGGCACCGGCGAACTCGTGTGTTGCGACATGATGGCCACCGCACTGCGGCCGCCATAGGGCCTCTGGCCGGTCAGCATCTCGTAGAACATCACACCCAGACTGTACAAATCCGTGCGCGCATCGACGCGCTGACCCTGCGCCTGTTCGGGGCTGATGTAGTACGGCGAACCGAGCACCTGGCCGACGCCGGTGTTGCCCACCTCATCGATCGAACGGCGCGCCAGGCCGAAATCAATGAGCACCGGTGAATTGTCCTCGCGCAACATGACGTTGGCGGGCTTCAAATCGCGATGCAATATTCCGAACACATGGATGACGCGCAGCGCTTCGGCAATGGCGCGCAAGTAATACAGACTTTCATCGACGCTCAAGGGATTGCGCAGCCGATCGCGCAGGTCGCCGCAGGGAAAATACTCCATGGCCAGGTACAAATGTCCCGGCAGCGAGCCGAAATCATAAATCTCCGCGATGGCGCGGTGCGTAATGCTGGAAATGATCTCGTACTCGCGCTGGAATCGCTCGGCATCGCCCAATTCCCGCTCCGATTCGCCGCGGGTCATCACCTTCAAAACCACGTTGCGGCGCAGACGCTCGCTGCGCGCCAGGAACACCGATGAGAAATTGCTGGTGGCAATCTCCTTCACGATTGAATAGCCGGGCACCTCGATGATGGTCGAATTTTCGCTCTGCGCCAGCATTGCGGCGGCCTGCGCCGCGACGCGCCGTTTGGCGCAAGCCTCCCCCACCGCAGCGAGCAGGTGCTCGCGCGAAATCTGCGATAGCGGCAGGTAGTCCTTTGCACCATTTTTGAGCGCCCGAACCGCCGACATTTCATCGCCGTTCTCAGCAAGCAGAATGCAATACAGCGCCGGCTGAATGCGCAGAAGCTGAGTCATGGTGGCGAACACGGTGGCGGCCAACTGCTCATTGCCGAAATCGGCCTGCAGGATGACGGCATCGGGGGTGCGTTCCGAGATCAGCCGGCTCAAGGGCCCTGATTCGCCGGCACGCAGGGTGGTGACTTGGGCGTTTGGCCACTGGCTCGTGACATGATGGGTAAGCCATTGAAGGCGTTTGGTTTCGCCCCCCACCACCACCAAGATTGGACCCGCGTCTACCATAGAGGTATATCTAGCCTTGTGATCCTTTAGGGTAGCCGCTGCCGCGTCACGATTGCCCGTGGGGATTTCACATTTCGGGGGCCCCAATGTGCTTATGCCTTGATAATTAGCGACTTGAACCTGGAAAATTGAAACCAACGCCCCTACTTCGGGGTCATTCAATTGATTTCTGTAAATTTTTCGCCAGAGAGGGCTTATTTCAATGGGAAGCTTCAGAACTTGGTCGCTGGCCGTGGTTGCGGTCATCTTCGTGATGGTTGTGGCTCATCAGCGATCGAATGCCGATGTCGGCGCGGGGCAAGGAGCCCAAGCGGGCGCAGCGGCGGTCGCGCAGGCCGCGCCGCAGAGCCTGGCACCTGGACGGGTTACCGGACTGCCGGATTTTTCCGGCCTGGTCGCGGAAAACGGCGCGGCGGTGGTCAATATCAGCGTGACGGAGAAGGTCCAGAAGGGGGTCATTCCCGGCATCCCGGGTGACGCCGACGATCCCCTGTCGCAGTTCTTCCATCGCTATCAAATGCCGAGCCCCGAGCGCCAGCCGCCGAGCAAGGGGATCGGGTCGGGTTTCATCATCAGTCCGGATGGCTACGTGCTCACCAATGCTCATGTGGTCGCGGATGCCTCGGAGGTGACGGTCAAACTTACCGATCGGCGCGAGTTTGCCGCCAAAGTCATCGGCGTTGACAAGCGCAGCGACGTGGCGCTGATCAAAATTCCCGCCACCAATTTGCCCAGCGTGCACTTCGGGGATTCCTCGCGATTGCGGCCGGGTCAATGGGCGATCGCGATCGGCTCGCCATTCGGATTCGAGAACAGCGTGACCGCCGGCGTCATCAGCGCGACGGGCCGGCCGCTGCCCGACGATAATGGACAGTCCTATGTGCCTTATATTCAGACCGACGCGGCGGTGAATCCCGGTAATTCCGGCGGCCCGCTGTTCAACATCGACGGTCAGGTCGTCGGCATCAATGCGCAGATCTACAGCCGCACCGGCGGCTACATGGGCATGTCATTCGCTGTGCCCATCAATTTGGCCTTGAGCGTGAAAGATCAGCTGCTGAAGACCGGCAAGGTCGCGCGCAGCCGCATTGGCGTTTCGGTGCAGGACATCAATCAGCAGCTGGCGCAATCCTTCGGCTTGTCCGCTCCGCATGGCGCGCTGGTCAGCACGGTTGAACCGCAGGGCCCCGGCGATCAGGCGGGCTTGAAGCCGGGTGATGTGATCACCAGCGTCAACGGGGTCAACATCGACCATTCCTATGACTTGCCGGCGGTGATTTCCGCGCTGCCTCCGGGCACGCAGGCGCATTTGGGCATCTGGCACGACAAAAAGGCCTCCGAGGCTACGGTCAAGACGGTCACGCTCGAGGACGCGCCGGGGCAGGCCGCGCGCAATTTGGGCGAAGACGGCGGCGGCAAGCTGGGTCTTGCGGTGCGCCCGCTGCAGCCCAGCGAGCAGAAAGAGCTGCATACCAAAGGCCGGCTGCTGGTCGAAGATGTCACCGGGCCGGCGCTGGCTGCCGGATTGCAGGCCGGCGACGTGGTATTGGGCGTGAACGGGGCGGGGGTCGCCACCGTGGCCGACCTGAAACGCGAAGTTGCCCGGGCCGGGCGCAACATCGCGCTGTTGATCCAGCGCGAGGAGAATCAGATCTATATTCCCATCGACTTAGGTTAAACGGATTTGTTGTACTAAAGCCGCGCAATCAGATCTAATCCCCGGCGTGCAAAGCGCCATTCCTTTGTTTTCCAGCACTTATTCCCGTGCCGCCGGCTCACCGCCGGCGGCCTTCCTGCCGACCTCGCGCGCGGAGATGGCCGCGCTCGGCTGGCAGCAATGCGACATCATCATCGTCAGCGGCGATGCCTATGTGGATCATCCCAGCTTCGGGATGGCGATCATCGGGCGGGTACTGGAGGCCCAGGGCTTCAAGGTCGGAATCATCGCGCAGCCGGACTGGCACAGCGCCGAAGGCTTTCAGATCCTGGGCGCGCCGCGCCTGTTCTTCGGCGTGACCGGCGGCAACATGGATTCCATGGTCAATCGCTACACCTCGGAGCGCCGCGTGCGCAGCGACGATGCCTATACGCCGGGCGGAATGGGCGGCAAACGTCCGGACCGCTGCGTCATCGTGTACTCGCAGCGCCTTCGCGAATCCTACAAAAGCATACCCATTGTCGTCGGCGGCATCGAAGCGAGCCTGCGGCGCATTGCGCATTTTGACTATTGGTCGGAGCGCGTCCGCCGCTCGGTGCTGGTGGATGCGAAAGCGGATCTTCTGGTCTACGGCAATGCGGAGCGCCAGATTGGCGAGATCGCGCGACGCCTGGACGAGGGTTCCTCGATCGGCGACATCACGGATTTGCGCGGCACGGCGTATCTGCGCCGCGGCATGCCGGCGGGGTGGGTGGAAATAGACTCGAGCGAAGTGGATACGCCGGGTGCCTTGAATCCGCCGATCGACCCCTATGCGAGCGAAGCGGATCGCAGGAGCGCCTCCGCGGCACCGGCGGAGTTGCAACCAGCCGCGGCGGAAAAAGTGGTCAAGTTCTATCGCAAGGTGCCGAACTCGCAGCGCGAACGCAGCGTCATTCGCATGCCCTCCTTTGAGCAGGTGAGCGAGGATCCCGTGCTGTATGCGCATGCGTCGCGGATCCTGCACCTGGAGTCGAATCCCGGAAATGCCCGCGCCCTCGTGCAGCGCCATGGCACTCAGGAGCTCTGGCTGAATCCGCCGCCCATACCCTTGACAACCGCGGACATGGACGCCGTCTATGAATTGCCGTACGCGCGGCGCCCGCATCCTTCGTATGGCAACGCGAAGATTCCGGCCCATCAAATGATTCGATTCTCGGTCGCAATTCAACGCGGCTGCTTCGGCGGCTGCACGTTCTGCTCGATCACCGAGCATGAGGGTCGGATCATCCAAAGCCGCTCGGAAGATTCCGTGATTCGCGAAATCGAAACCATCCGCGACCGGGTGACGGGCTTCACCGGCGTCATTTCGGATCTCGGCGGTCCGACCGCGAACATGTATCGCCTGCATTGCAAGAGCGAAGCGATCGAATCGGCCTGCCGGCGCCCGTCCTGTGTGTTCCCCGGCATATGCCCGAATCTCAACACCGATCATGCGCCGCTCATTAATTTGTATCGGCGCGCGCGGGCGCTGCCGGGTGTCAAAAAGGTGCTGATCGCCTCCGGCGTGCGCTACGACCTGGCGGTCGAATCGCCGGAGTACGTCAAGGAGCTTGCTGCGCACCATACCGGCGGCTACTTGAAAATCGCACCCGAGGCCATCGGCGAAGGTCCGCTGTCAAAAATGATGAAGCCGGGAGTGGGCGCGTACTACAGGTTCAAGGAGCTGTTCGACAAATATTCGAAGGAAGCGGGCAAGGAACAATATCTGATTCCCTATTTCATCGCCGCCCATCCCGGCACCCGCGATGTGGACATGCTCGAGCTGGCGCTATGGTTGAAGAAGAACGGCTTTCGGGCCGATCAGGTGCAGGCATTCCTGCCCTCACCGATGGCGAGCGCCACCGCGATGTATCACTCCGGCAAGAATCCCTTGAGACGCGTTTCCCGCAGCAGCGAAGAGGTGGTGATTCCAAAAGGCATCAAGGTGCGGCGCCTGCACAAAGCATTCCTGCGCTACCACGATCCGGAGAACTGGCCCATCTTGCGCGAGGCGCTGAAGCGGATGGGGCGCGCCGATCTTATCGGCAACGGCAAGCAGCACCTGATTCCGGCCTATCAGCCGGTTGCCGGCGCGCGGCCGGGCGCAAGGCGCGCGGCGCCGGCGCGGCCGTTTCGCACGCAGCACACCGGGCTGCCGAAATCCGGCAAAGCACATTTGAGTTCGAGGCGCTCGACCGTCAAACCAAGTGAGTAAATGGATAGTACAAAAATTTGGCGGCTCGAGCGTCGCCGACGCTGATTGCTTTCGCCGCGTCGCCGGCATCGTCGAGGCGTCGCCGAATCCCCGCGAGGCCATTGTGCTGTCGGCTTGCCGCGGCGTCACCGACGCGCTGCTTGACCTCGTCAGCATGGCGGAGCGGCCCGACTGCGATTTCGCGGCGGCGATCGAGGCTCTCAAGACCCGCCATATGAACCTGGCGGCGGCGCTGGTATCCAAGTCCGCAGTCGATGGTTATGCCGCGCAGCTCGAACACGATTGTCATGACATCGCCGGCATGCTGCAAACCGTGCGGCTGATCCGCTCCTCGACTTATTCGATGCGGGATGTGATTGCCGGCTACGGCGAGATCTGGTCCACGCGGCTGTTCGCGCCCTTTCTGCGCGAGCGCGACCGCATCAAGGGCGAGGTCCTCTGGGTCGATGCCCGCGAGGTCATCGTGGTCGAATGGGGATCCTTGGGGCCGGCGGTGCAGTGGAAGCTAAGCGAAGCCAATCTTCAGAAATTGCTGCCGGCCCGGTTCCAGGGAAGGCTGGTGGTGACCGGCTTCATCGCGAGGACCCCGAAGGGTAATCAGACCACGCTCGGCCGCAACGGCAGCGACTATTCAGGCTCGATTTTCGGCGCGCTGCTCGATGCAGCGGAAATCATCATATGGACCGACGTCGACGGCGTGCTATCGGCGGATCCGCGCCTGGTGCCGGACGCGCAAGTCATCGATCAATTGTCCTACAACGAGGCGATGGAACTCGCTTACTTCGGCGCGAAGGTCATCCACCCGCAGACCATGGAACCGGCGGTGGCGCGCGACATACCGATTTTCATCCGCAATACATTCGCCCCGGAAAAACGCGGCACCTTGATTTGCGCGCAGCCCGTGTCGGCGTTGAAGGTCAAGGGCATTACCACCATCGATCCGGTGGCCCTGGTGAATCTCGAAGGCGCCGGCATGATCGGCGTGCCGGGCACCGCGCACCGCCTGTTCGGGGCGCTGCGCGACTCCGGGATCTCGGTGATATTGATCTCGCAGGGCAGTTCGGAGCACTCCATCTGTTTTGCGATTCCCGAAGCGCAGGCGGCGCGCGCCGAGGAGGCGGTGCGGGACGCGTTCGATGTGGAGTTGCGCGATGGGCAGATTCAACATGTCGAAGTATCGTTGGGGATGAGCATTCTCGCGGTCGTGGGCGACGGCATGGCCGGCTCGCATGGAGTCGCGGCCAAGGTATTCAACTCGCTGGGTGACGCGGCCATCAGCGTGCGCGCCATTGCGCAGGGCGCATCGGAACGCAACATCTCCGTGGTGGTGGGTGGCAAGGTCGCCGCCAAGGCGCTGCGCGCCGTACACGCGGCTTTTTACCTGTCGCCGAACACCCTTTCGATCGGCTTGATCGGCCCGGGGACGGTCGGCAGTGTGTTGCTGGCGCAGTTGGGGACGCAAATCGAGCGCTTGCGGGCGCTCAATCTGGATCTGCGCGTACGCGGGATCGCAAGCTCGACGCGCATGTTGCTCGAGGATACGGCGCTGGATCTGGAGCGCTGGGCGGAGCGCTGGGCCGCGGCCAGCGAACCTGTGAATCTGGAGAAATTCATCAATCATGTGCAGGCGGATCATGTGCCGCACACCGTGGTGATCGATTGTACGGCCAGCGCGGAGATCGCCGATCAGTACCAAAGCTGGCTGATGCGCGGCATTCACATCGTCACGCCCAATAAAAAAGCCAACAGCGGCTCGATGCCGTATTACCGGTCGCTGCAAGCGGCAAAACGGGCCACGGGCACGCACTATTTGTACGAGGCCACCGTCGGCGCCGGGCTGCCGGTCATCCAAACCCTGCGCGACCTGCGCGGGACCGGCGACGACATCACCCAGATCGAAGGGATTTTTTCCGGAACCCTGGCGTATCTGTTCAATGTATTCGATGGCAGCGAAGCATTTTCCTCGATCGTGCGCGCCGCCAAGGCGCGGGGTTATACGGAACCGGATCCGCGCGACGACCTGTCGGGATTGGACGTCGCGCGAAAGCTCATCATTCTCGCCCGGGAAATGGGGCTGACCCTGGAAATGTCGGATGTTCAAGTGGAGGGATTGGTGCCCGACGCTCTGGCAAGATGCAGCGTTGATGAATTCATGCGGCGCCTGCCCGAATCCGACGCAGCGATGGCGGCGCGGCTGGTCGCGGCGCGAAACCAAAATCAAGTGTTGCGCTATGTGGGACGGATCGATGCCGACGGCCATGCAACGGTCGGGCTGATGCGCCTGGACGCCAAACACGCGTTTGCGAACATCGCGCTCACCGACAACGTCGTGCGCTACGCCACTCGCCGCTACTGCGACAATCCGCTGATCGTGCAGGGTCCCGGAGCCGGCCCCGAAGTGACGGCTGGGGGTGTGTTTTCGGATCTGTTGCGCCTGTCCGCATATCTTGGCGCGCATCTGTAATCGCTAGAGGACACTGTGCTCACCGACGTGACTGTCTTCGCTCCAGCCACCGTTGCCAACGTCGGCATCGGATTCGACATATTGGGACACACCGTGGACGCGGTCGGCGACCGGGTGCGGGCGCGGCGCATCGAGGAACCCGAAGTGCGCATTCGTTCGATCACCGGGGTGGCGGGGAATTTGCCGCTGGAGCCGCGGAACAATACCGCCGGCCGCGCGGTGCAGGTGATGCGCGAGGAGTTGACGCCGGATTTCGGATTTGAACTCGATATCGAGAAGGGTATTCCGTTGGGATCGGGTTTGGGCGGTTCGGCGGCTTCCGCGGTCGCCGCAGTGGTTGCCGCCAACGCCCTGCTGCACAGGCCCGCCTCGAGGCTGGCATTGCTCAAGTACGCGATGCAAGGCGAGATAGTCGCGAGCGGCTCCGCGCATATCGACAATATCGCCCCCTGCCTTTTCGGCGGCTTGACGCTCACCGTGGGTATCGACTCGCCGCGGGTGAAGCAGATCCCGGTGCCGCCCGCGCTGCGCTGCGTGCTGGTGCACCCGCATATGTATCTTGGCACTCGCGAGGCGCGCGCCATACTCAAGAGCGATGTCAGCCGTTCCGACTACGTCTGGCAAAGCGCGAATCTCGCGGGATTCATCAGCGGCTGCTATTCGAACGATTTGGACATGATCCGCGAATCCTTCAACGATGTGATCATCGAACCGCAACGGCAATCGATGATCCCGGGATTCAAGGACGTGCAGAGCGCCGCCATGTCCGCGGGCGCGCTCGGCTGCTCGATTTCCGGCGCGGGTCCGACGGTGTTCGCCTGGTCGGAAATCCAAAATGCCGAGGCGGTGCGCGGCGCCATGGTGGCGGCATTTGCCGAGCACGATTTGCAGTCGGACTCATGGGTTTCCACGATGGAGAATTACGGCGCCCGGGTGGTAAAGGCCTGATGGCGGAAATGCGGTTCTTGAGCTCGCGCGGCGGCGCACCAGCGGTGAGCTTAAGTCAAGCCATCGAGCAAGGCCTCGCGCCGGACGGCGGCCTGTACATTCCGACGCGGCTTCCGCCGGCGGCTGCGGCGCGCTTGCCGGAAGGCGCGCGCCTGCCGGATATCGCAGGTCCGTGCCTGGCTGCATTTTTTGACGGCGACCGATTGCAGCCGCTGCTCGGTGAGATTGCCGCCGCCGCGCTCGATATTCCCGCGCCCACCACCGCGATCACGGCCTGCCGCGATCCGTTATTTGTTCTCGAGCTCTATCAGGGCCCGACCGCCGCGTTCAAGGATTTCGGGGCGCGATTTCTCGCCGAGACTCTGCAGCGACTTGAAGCCCCGACGCGGGCGCAACCGCTCACCATACTGGTGGCGACCTCGGGCGATACCGGCGGCGCGGTGGCCGCCGCTTTTCACCGCCGCGCCTGGGCGCGCGTGGTCATCCTGTACCCGAAGGGATTGGTGAGCGCGCGCCAGGAGCAACAACTCACCTGCTGGGGCGAGAATGTGCTGTCGCTGCGTGTCGACGGTACCTTCGATGACTGTCAGAGAATGGTCAAGGATGCGTTCCGCGAACCCACGTTGAGCCAGCGGCATCGGTTCAGCTCCGCCAATAGCATCAATATCGGGCGCCTGCTGCCGCAGATGCTCTATTACATCGCTTCCAGTGTGGAGATCTCAAGACGTACCGGGTTGAATCCGTCCTACATCGTTCCGGCCGGCAATCTTGGAAATGCGCTCGCGGCCGTGTGGGCGCGCGCCATGGGCTTCCCCATTGCGCGCATCATCCTGGCGCATAACGTCAATCGCACGGTCCCGGATTATCTGGAAACCGGCCGCTGGCAGCCTCGAGCCAGCATAGCGACACTGGCCTCCGCCATGGATGTCGGCAACCCCAGCAACATGGAACGGATCCGGGCGCTCTATCCGACGCTGGATGCAATTCGCGAACAATTGAGCGCGGACAGCATCGATGACGCTACAATTCGTGCTCGTATCGGAGGGGACTTCATGCAGTATGGACGCGAATGGTGCCCGCACACCGCCACCGCCGCGGAAGTCTACAGCCGCTTGAGCGCCGCGGAGCGGCGCGATCACCCGTGGGTGGTGGTTGCCACCGCACACCCCGCGAAGTTCAACGACATTGTAGAGCCCATCATCGGCAAGCCGGTGGCGGTTCCACCAAGCCTCGCCCGGCTGCTCGGTTTGCCGCGGCACTGCGTGGATCTGCCGCCGACTCTTGAGGCACTGGCCGCAACGCTCTAATGACCAGCATTCCAATCGATCCACAATGGATTGGGATCGGAGCGGCGCTCCTGTTTTTGGGAACGGCCGGCTTCCTCGGTGTGCGCGCCTACCTGCGCCGCTCGCGGCGCCGGTCGCTGCTGGCGCGCTTGGAACGCATCGCCTTCGGCGCCGCGCACCAGGTGCTGGTCCCGGATGGCATGGGCGGCTTCATCCACATCGACCACCTGCTCCTGACCCCGCGCGGGGTTCTGGTGCTCGATACCCGCCGGGTTGCGGGTCTGATCTTCGGCGGCGACCAGATGAGTGATTGGACGGTGATGGGTCGCGGCAATCGCTACACTTTTGATAACCCGCAGCCGGCTCTATACGATCGAATCGCGGCGGTAAAGGCCATCGTCGGCGACGTACCGGTGGAAGGGCGGTTGCTGTTTTCCAACGTCGGCAGGTTCACCAAGGGCATTCCGAAATGGGTGCTGATGCTCGACGGCATCGAAGTGGAGTTCCCGGTGGTGGATCGCGGCAACAAGCATGCGCCGCCGGATCATCCTTATGCGGAATCCTGGAGCCGGCTGGTTGCGCAGCTGCGGCCAAGCCCGCACCTGTTCACGAATCTGTAAGCGCGAACAGCGCAACCGCATTGCGCGTCGTGGCTTCGGCTACGCTCGCCAGGCTCTCGCCGCGCAGCGCCGCGACCTCGCGTGCGATATGCGGCAGATACCCCGGTTCATTGCGCCGCGATTTCGGTTTGGGATCCAGATCCCGGGGCAAAAGATAGGGCGCATCGGTCTCGAGGAGCAGCTTATCGGCAGGAATCCGCGGCACCGTCGCCCGCAGCGCCTGCCCGCGGCGCTCGTCGCAAACCCAGCCCGTGACCCCGATGTGCAATCCGAGCGCCAGGTACTCATCCAACTGGGATTCGCCGCCGGTGAAGCAGTGCGCCACGCCGCCGTGAAGCTTGCCGCGGAACTCCTTGAGGATTGCCGCAAAATCGGCGTGCGCGTCGCGCTCATGAAGGAATACGGGTTTGCGCAGCTCGGCGGCGATTTCCAATTGCGCGCTGAATGCGGCCCGCTGGGCGGCCGGGGTCGAGAAGTTGCGGTAGTAGTCCAGGCCGCACTCGCCCGCCGCAACCACGCGGCGCGTGTTCAATAGTTCGCGCAATTCGCCACGCTGCGAGACCGCGAAGTGCTGTGCATGATGGGGGTGGATGCCGGCAGTGCTCCACAGGTGCTCAGGATGCTGTGCTGCCAGAGCCGCGGCCTGCCGCGAACTGCCGAGGTCCGCGCCGGTGATCACTTGACGCCGCACGCCCGCTTGCGCCGCGCGTGCCATGACCTTGTCACGGTCCGCTGCGAAACTGTCATGCGTGAGATTCGAGCCAATGTCGATCAGATCCAGGCGCAAGGCCGCAACACCTCAATGTGCTATCTTCAATCGGCATTCTAAACGCGCGTGCGGCGATAAAGACGCAAGGGAACCATGCTCAGCGCAAAAAGTATTCTGTTAACAGGACTGCTGGCCGCCGCTGCGGCCGTGGCGCAGGAGGGCGGCGATATCCAGGCGCGGATTCTCTATGCCTATCAGGCCGAGGATGGCAACACGCTTGCAAACCTGATCCAGAATCTCTCCAACCAGGTCAAGAACGACAGCGCCGATGGGGCGTTGCGCTATCACCTGGCGCACGCGCAGTACCGCCTCGGTGAGCTATCGCGCCAACGGCATTCCCGTGAGGCGGCAGCGGCGTTTTCCGACTGTATCGACGAACTCAAGCCGGTGCTCGACAAGAATGGCAAGTCGGTCGAGACCTTGGCGCTGCAATCCGCCTGTTATTCGGCGCTTGCAGACTTGAAATCGCTCGAAGCCGTGCTGCTGCGGGCGCGCGCGGCGGACCGCTTGAAAGCCGCGTTCGAACTGGCGCCCAGAAATCCGCGGGTCGTGCTGCTGATGGCGCTGCAGGAGAAGCGCGGTGCGAAGCCCGGGTCTGCCGAGAGCCAGCACGCATTTACCGAGCTCGAGCTGGCTGCGCACTTGTTCGATGAATCGTCGGGCACCAGCATCGATACGCCCGGCTGGGGACATGCCGAGGCGTACCTGGCCCTGGGCCGCGAACTGCAGGCGCGTGGCGATCATCTGGGCGCCCGCAACTGGATTGAAAAATCTCTGATCGCGGCGCCGGACTACAAAGCCGCGCAGCGACAGCTTGCGCTATTGGCGAAGTGAACCTGCTATCATCCGGCGCGATGAAGCCACAAGGCACGCAGTTATCGCTGTTCGAGACACGCGGCTCCAGCGACCCATTCGCAGTTCGGGTTAGTCCGCGTGCACGGCGGCTCACGGCGCGCGTGCATGTCGGAGGACGCGTGGAAATCGTGGTGCCGGTCGGCGTGAACGCCCATGCGGTGCGTGATTTCGTGCATCGCTTTACCCCGTGGATCAATCGCAAAGTGGCCGCGATGCGCTGCTTCGTCGCTCCCAGCGAGCCGGTGCCGCGGGTCATCGAGTTCGCATTCACCGGCGAGCATTTGGGCGTGGAATGGCGCCGTGGCGGCGCGCATACGCTCGAGCGCCATGCGGGCGGCCTCGCGGTGCAGGCCCCGGATGAGCCGGCGGTGCGCAGAATTTTGCAAGGCTGGCTGAAGGCCGCCGCCGAAGAGCGGCTGACGCCGCGACTTCTGGAGCTGGCGGCCGATCTCAAGTATCCGGTATCGCGCGTCAGCATTCGTTGTCAGCGCACGCGCTGGGGAAGCTGCTCGACGCGCGGCACCGTCAGTTTGAACTGCTCCTTGGTGTTTCTGCGTCCGGAGGTTGTGCGCTACCTGTTCATCCATGAATTGGCGCACACCAAACACATGAATCACTCGGCCAATTTTTGGCGTCTGGTCGAAAAGCTCGAACCGGATTACCGGCAACTCGATCGTGAATTGCTGGCCGGCTGGCGCACAGTGCCGGGCTGGGTTTTCAAGAGCTGATCAATGAAGCGCACAACGCCGCAAATCAAGCCATTTGTGGATTTGAGCGACGAGGAGGTGCACTGGGACCTCGGCGAATCGTTGAGCTATTCGCAGTACCTCAATCTCGACAAGTTGCTGAACGCCCAGCATCCCTTGTCCTACCAGCACGACGAGATGCTGTTCATCATCATCCATCAGGTTTCGGAATTGTGGATGAAGCTGTGCCTGCATGAACTCAACGCCACCGTGGATTGCGTGCGCCGCGACGATCTCGGCCCGACATTCAAGATGTTGGCGCGGGTGTCCACCATCCAGCAGCAGTTGCTGCAATCATGGGATGTGTTGGCGACGATCACGCCGCACGACTATTCGGCGTTTCGCAACACCCTCGGCAAGTCCTCGGGGTTTCAGTCACCCCAATATCGGATGCTGGAATTCCTCATCGGCAACAAGAATGCCGACACCATCAAGGTGTTCCGCGCCGACGCGGAGGTCTACGCGCTGCTCGAGCGGGCGCTGCGCGCGCCGAGTCTGTACGATGAAGTGCTGCGATTGCTCAGCCGCCGCGGCTTGGACGTGCCGGCGGAGGCCATCGACCGGGATTTTGCGCAGCCGTATCAAGCCAGCAAGCAGGTCGCCGCGGCCTGGCTCAGCGTGTACCACAACTCCGTGAAGGAGTGGGACTTGTACGAGTTGGCCGAACGTCTGGTCGACCTCGACTACAAATTCCAATTGTGGCGATTTGCCCATGTCAAGACCGTGGAGCGCATCATCGGCAACAAGCGCGGCACGGGCGGCACCGGCGGCGTGTCTTACCTTACCAAGGCGCTGGAATTGAAGTTCTTTCCGGAGCTTTGGACCATACGCACGTCAATGTAGGCGAATCTCTTGGGAAATATTCAAGAACAGCTGCAAAACGTCAATGTGGCGTCCAGCGAGCTGCTGGCGACGCCCGAGGAGGTCAAACGGCGCCTGCCGCTCACCAACAAAGCCGCCGAGACGGTATTCAAATCGCGGGAGATGGTGCGGGCCATCCTGGAGCGCCGCGACCGCCGGCTGTTCGTGGTCGTGGGCCCGTGTTCCATCCACGATGTCGTCGCCGCGCGCGAGTACGCGACCCGGCTCAAGGAACTGGCGGCCCGGGTCGAATCCACCATGATGCTGATCATGCGCGTGTACTTCGAGAAGCCGCGCACCACCGTGGGCTGGAAAGGGCTGATCAACGATCCGGATCTGGACGATTCCTTTCACATCGAAAAAGGCATACTGCTGGCCCGGGAATTGTTGTTGTACCTGGCGGAACTCGGACTTGCGGCGGGCACCGAAGCGCTCGACCCGATCATGCCGCAATACCTGTCCGAACTCATCACCTGGACGGCCATCGGCGCGCGCACCACCGAATCGCAGACGCACCGCGAAATGGCGAGCGGTTTGTCGACTCCGGTCGGATTCAAAAACGGCACCGATGGCGCGCTGGCGACCTCGATCAACGCCCTGCAGTCGGTGCGCCATCCGCATCATTTTCTGGGCATCACGCAGCAGGGTCAGTCGGCGGTTTTTCGCACGCGCGGCAATACGCACGCGCATATCGTGCTGCGCGGCGGAGGCGGGCGGGTCAACTACGACGCCGTGAGCATTGCGGTGGCGGAACGCGAGCTCACCTCGGCCGGTCTGCCGGCAACCATCGTGGTGGATTGCAGCCACGGCAATTCGAATCGGGATCCGGGCCTGCAGCCGCACGTCGCGGAGAATTGCGTTGCGCAGATAGTCGACGGCAACCGTTCCATCGTCGGACTGATGCTCGAGAGCCACTTGAAGGCGGGCAGTCAGCCCATTCCGGCGGACTTGAGCAAGCTCGAATACGGGCTGTCGATCACGGATCCCTGCATCGACTGGCCGACTACGGAAAGCCTGCTGCTGAAGCTGCACCAAGCGCTTGAGCAGGCGGCGCTGAAGCCTTAGTCCCAATTCGAAACCGCGATGCCGAATTTGGCGGCCAGGCGCCGCGCGGCGCTGTTGCCGTTGACGAGCAGCGCGCGGTCGGCATGACGCAGGTGATCCAAATCCGACGCGGAATTGCCGTAGGCAATGATGGGCAGATCGGGGTAGCGCTCGCGCAGCCAGGTCAGACAGCGCAGTTTTTCCTCACCGCGCCGATTTTGAGTCTTCAAATGGCCGTCGAGCCGATCCCCGGACCAGTGGAGTTCGGTGCATAGAGTCAGTTCGAAGCCCAGCAAGCGGCCGATGTCCCTGACATAAAGATCCGGGCTCGCCGACAGCAGCACCGGATGATCGCCCGCCGCGCGGTGGGTCTCCAGTATCGCGAGCGCCAGCGGCCTGAATTTGTGCCGCGGCTTCAGCGCGCTGACAAAGGACTCCGCCCAAGCCTCGAGCACTTGGCGGCGCGCGCCGCCCATGACCATGCGGATGACGCGTGATTTGAGCACGCCGCGATCGCGATCACGCCAGTAGGTGTAGAGGGCGAACGGCAGTGGCCACAGGCGCAGCAGCCGCTGAGGATGACGCCGCATGAAGCCGAGCAGAAACGGCAACAAGGTGTCGCGCCAGGTCAGGGTTCCATCCAGATCAAATAGCGCCACCCAGGGCTGGGTCGTGGCGCCCTTGTTCTCAACCATCAAATATTCCTTATATACAATAGGTTATATATTGTATCTCGATTTATTATCACCACGATCTCGCGCGTCAAGATGCGGGTCCATGGTCCTATACATGCGGCCCTTAGGCCAGCGCTGCTATTGTCGTCGCCATGAGTTCGTCCGTCGCCATTGTGGGAGCGGGCGCCATCGGCGCCTGGTTGGCCGACGCTTTCGATCGCGCCGGCTGGCCGGTGTCGATGCTTGCGCGCGGCGCGACGTTGGATGCCTTGCGCGGCCGCGGCCTCCGCGTTGCACGGGCCGGCGAGACGCGCGTGAGTCGTCCGCGATCGGGGACGGCGCAGGAACTGGGTGCGCATGACTTCGTATTCCTCACCGTCAAGGCGCACATTCTGCCGCAATTGGCGCCAACCCTGGCGCCGCTGATAGGACCCTCCACCGTGGTGGTCAGCGGCACCAACGGCATTCCCTGGTGGTTCTTCCAGGACTTCGGCGGCGAGCTCAACGACTTGCGTCTCGAGTCGGTCGATCCCAATGGTTCCCAGGAGCAAACCTTTCCGCGGCAGCGCACATTGGGTTCGGTGGTGCATGCATCGGCACGCGTGCTTGAGCCCGCACAGGTCGAGGTCGTCGCCGCCGATCGCCTGCTGCTCGGCGAACCGGACGGAGAAATTTCGACGCGGCTTGAATCCGTGGTGGCCGCGCTGTGCACGGGCGGGATCAGCGCCGAGGCGACCCGTCGTATCCGCCACGAGGTGTGGGCGAAACTCTGGGGTAACATGAACATCAACCCCTTGAGTGCGCTGACGCGGTCTCGGACCGCCGCGATGCTCGGCAGTGCCGAAGTGCGCGAGCTGTGCGCGTACATGATGCGGGAAATGCAGCAATGCGCCGAGCGCCTCGATCTGCAAATCGACATGACTCCGGAGCAGCGCATCGGGATCGCTCTGCGGCTCGGCAACTTCAGCACCTCGATGCTCGCCGACCTTGAAGCAGGGCGGCCGCTCGAACTTGGCCCGCAGCTCGGCGCCATCGTCGAAATCGCCCGGCTGCTCGGCATTCCAGCGCCGTTTTCGCGATCGATCCTGGGACTGACCCGGCTGATCTCGCCATAGCGCGCCGCGAATGTGACCACTGCCGTCACGGAAACAATTAGAATCGCTGTTTTTGCGGACGAGCGCGGGAGCCAGCATGGGTGAGAAGGTCATGAATACCGTCCACGCGGTGTATTTTGCAGGGGCAGCGCTGCTCGCCCTGACGGGTCTCGCCGCAGCGGCGCCGGTGCGCCAAGCCACGACCGCCGCGGAACAATTCCCCGGGTTCACCCATATCAAATCTTTGGGCGGGATCGATGAATACCGGCTCGACAGCAATGGCCTCTCGGTATTGCTGGCGCCGGACCATTCGGCGCCCGTGGTGACATTCCAAGTGACTTACCGGGTGGGATCGCGCAACGAAGTGACCGGCACCACCGGAGCCACGCATATCCTGGAACATTTGATGTTCAAGGGCAGCGATGCATTCAATGATGCAAAAGGCAACAGCATCAAGCAACTGCTGGAGCGTGTGGGCGGACAGTTCAACGCCAACACCTCGTTTGACCGCACCAACTACTTCGCGACCATCGGCCGCGAGAATCTGGAGGGATACGTCGCGATCGAAGCGGATCGCATGCGGCATCTATGGCTGCATGAGTCGGATCGGCAAAGCGAAATGACGGTGGTTCGCAACGAGTATGAGCGCGGCAAAAATGATCCCGAGAATGTGCTCATGGAGGAAGTGACTGCCGCCGCCTATGTGGCCCTTCCATACCATCATCCGGTCATCGGCTGGAAAAGCGATATCGAGCATGTGCCCATCGCCAAGCTGCACGATTTCTACGACACCTTTTATTGGCCGAACAACGCCACGGTCACGGTGGTCGGCGATATCGAACCCGAAGCGGTGTTGGCATTGATCAAAAAGTACTACGGCGTGTTTTCCCATTCGCCGGCGCCCATTCCCGACATTTACACCGAGGAGCCGCCCCAAAGCGGCGCGCGGCGTGTTTTGATCAGGCGGCCCGGCGAACTCGGCACCGTCATCGTTGCGCACAAGGTGCCCAACGGCCGGGATGCCGACCAGGCACCGCTCGAAATGCTCGATGCCATCCTGGGCTCCGGCAAGAACGCGCGCTTGTACCGCGCCCTCGTCGATCAGGGATTGGCGCTGCGCGCCGAGGCCGGCACCGACTTGCTGCGCGATTTGTCGTTGCACAGCATTTATGCGTCCCTGTCGCCGGGAACCACTCATGAGCAGGCCGAAAAGGCGCTGCTCGCGGAAATCGCGAAGGTCAAGAGCGACGGAGTGACCGAAGCCGAGGTGGCGCGTGTGAAGCAGCAGTACATTGCCGAGGATGCCTACAAACGCGACGGCACTGCCGGCGTTGCCAGTGAACTTGCCGAATGGATCGGTGTGGGCGATTGGACGCTGTATGTCACTTTCCCGCAGTCGGTGCAGCAAGTCACCGCCAAGGACGTGCAGCGCGTTGCCAAGAAATACCTTGCTGAGGATCAAAGTACGACGGGCTGGTTTGTTCCCGTCGCGCCGACGACGGAGAAGGGCTCGTGATGCGCCTGCATGCACTGATTGCGCTGATTGCGGTGAGCGGCTCGGCGGCGGCAAACATGGAAGTTCATGCGCACCGCTCGAAAGTCGCCGGGATAGATCTCATTACCTATCAGAGCACGGTAAAGGATGTGGTGGTCATCATGGGCGTGCTGCCCGCGGGCGACGCCATGGCGGGATCCGGCAATATCGCCATTCCGACGTTGTCTGGAATGATGCTCGATCGCGGCACCAAGGCCCTCGACAAGTTCGCGATAGCCGACAAGCTGGAAAATGTCGGCGCCGAAATCAGCTTTGCCGTCGGCTCGCAATCCTTGCAAATCCGGGCCAAATGCTTGAAGAAGGATTTGCCGCTCATTGTCGGGCTGATTGCCGCCGAGTTGCGGACTCCGGCTCTGCAAAGCACGGAATTCGTCAAAGCAAAGCAGCAGATGGTCGGCGAGCTGGAACACTCGGCGCAGAACACCGGTGCACGGGCATTGGAGGCCTTTGATCGCGCCATCTTCCCCGCGGGACACCCCAATCGGCCGCATACCGTGAGCGAGTACATCGTGGCGGCGAAGTCCGCGAATCTCGAAGAGCTCAAGGCATTTCAGGCCAAATTTTATGGTCCGGCGCACATGACGCTGGTGGTGGCGGGCGATGTCGCGGATGCGGACACGCAGGCCGAAGTGGCCAAGGCCTTTTCCGGATGGAGCGGCGGGCAGGACTACATCCGGCCCGCAAAACCCGCGCAAGCGGCGGCGGCCAGCGAGGAGGTCACGGTGCCCCTTGCGGACAAGCCCAGTGTCAGCGTGCTGCTCGGACAAGCGAGCGGCCTCAAATACAGCGATCCGGACTCGCTGGCGTTGCGGGTTGGAACCGCAATTCTCGGCAGCGGCTTCACCGGCCGGCTGATGAGCACCGTGCGCGACAAGGAAGGGCTGACTTACGGGATCGGCGCGAGCATGGGCGATGACAGCATCGTCGACGGCGCCTGGAACATCAATGCGAGTTTCGCACCTGCCCTGTTATCCAAAGGCGTCGCAGCTACTCGGCGGGAACTCGACAAGTGGTGGAGTGAGGGCGTGACCGATCAGGAATTGGCGGCACGCAAGCAGGGAATCACCGGCAGCTACTTCGTGGGACTATCCACCACCAGCGGCCTGGCGGGGACCATTTTGTTGAATGCGCAGCGCGGCTATGACCCATCATGGCTCGACGATTATCCCAAAGCCGTCAAAGCCCTGACCCGTGCCGAGGTCAACGCCGCCATCAAGGCTCGTCTCAATCCAAGCACCATGGTGCTGGTCGAAGCCGGCAGCGCCGCGGCCGGCGGCAGCGGGGCGCGCTGACTTCAGCCGCTGCGCTGACTTCAGCCGCTGCCCAGATAATCCTGCTTGCCGATTTCCAGGCCGGCCTGCCGCAAAATGTCGTAGGCCGTGGTCACATGGAAGTACACGTTGGGGAGCAGGTGGTTGAAGAGATAGGGCATGCCTTGCATGCTTTTGGAAGACGTCCGTGTCTGCCAGCTCACTGTGCGTTCTTCGGCACCTTCGAATTGCTGGGGCTTGAATGACGCCAGATATTCGACCGTGCGGCGAGTAGCAGCAATCAGCTCCGCCAGGGTCTTGTCCTTGCCGTCGAAAGCGGGTACCTGGGCCCCCGCAAGGCGCGCGGCTCCGCCCCCGGCGATATCATTGGCGATATGAATCTGCGTGCTCAAGGGCAGCATGTCGGGATAGAGCCGGGTTTGCAGCAACACCTTGGGATCGATGTTGCGGGTTTCCGCGTATGCGGCCGCTTTCTCCAGAAAAGCAGCGAGATTGTTCAATGCTCGCGTGCAGGTTGGCACGGTCGCTTGATACATGGTCAAGCTCATGTCACGCCGCCTTCTTGGGTGAGGCGAGCTGCCGCAGCACGTACTGCAGAATTCCGCCGTGTTGGTAGTAATCGAGTTCCTTCGGAGTATCGATGCGCAGGCGTGCCTCGAATTCGGTGGTCTTACCGGCATCGCCGGTGGCGATGACTTTGACGAACTTCGCCGCCCCGCGATTCAGTCCCACGATTTCAAAAGCTTCCTTGCCGCTAAGCCCCAGTTTCTGCGTGCTGTCGCCCGGCTTGTATTGCAGTGGCAGCACTCCCATGCCGATCAGATTGGAGCGGTGAATGCGCTCGAAGCTTTCGGCGATCACCGCCTTGACGCCCAGCAACATGGTTCCCTTGGCCGCCCAATCGCGCGAACTGCCGGTTCCGTATTCCTTGCCTGCGAGAATCACCAACGGCGTACCCGCCGCCTTGTATTTCACGGAGGCATCGAATATCGACATTTGTTCGCCGCTGGGAATGTGCAGGGTGACGCCGCCTTCGGTACCCGGCAGCAGCAGGTTGCGCAGGCGAATATTGGCGAACGTTCCGCGCATCATGACCTCATGGTTGCCGCGGCGTGCGCCATAGGAATTGAAGTCGACGACGGAAACTCCCTGGGCCAAAAGATACTTGGCCGCGGGACTCGATTTGGAAATGTTGCCGGCCGGAGAAATGTGATCGGTGGTGACTGAATCGCCGAGCACCGCCAACGCCCGCGCACCCTTGATATCACCCTGCGGCGCTGGCGTCATCGTCATGCCGTCGAAGTAGGGCGGATTCTTGACGTAGGTTGATTTGCCATCCCAGGAATAGATCTTACCCTGCGGCGTCCTGATCGCGGCCCAGTTGGCGTCGCCCTTGAATACGTTGGCATATCCCTTCTTGAACATTGCGGAGTCGACCGATGCGCCCACCGCATCGGCCACATCCTTGGCGCTCGGCCAGATGTCCTTCAAGTACACGGGCTTGCCGTCCTTGCCCTCGCCCAACGGTTCGGTCGTGATGTCGATGTCGAGGTTGCCGGCGAGCGCGTAAGCCACTACCAGCGGTGGCGAAGCCAGGAAGTTCATCTTAATTTCTGGGTGAACGCGGCCCTCGAAATTGCGGTTGCCGGAGAGTACCGAGCACGCCACCACATCGCCGGTTTTCACCGCCTCGGAGATATCGGGTTTCAAAGGTCCGGAATTACCGATACAGCTCGTACAGCCATAGCCTACGGTATAAAAGCCGAGCTGTTCCAAATCCTTCAATAATCCCGCTTTGGCCAGATAATCGGTTACCACGCGCGAGCCTGGCGCCAGCGAAGTCTTCACCCAGGGTTTCGATGCGAGGCCACGCTTGAGAGCATTGCGCGCCAGCAGGCCGGCGGCCACCATAACCGCGGGATTCGAAGTATTCGTGCAGCTGGTGATGGCGGCGATCAGCACTGCGCCATCCTTAACGTCGAAGCTCTTGCCGTCCACGGTGGCGGAAGCCTTGCCCTTGGCGCTCGGGTTTTTCTGCGCGCGCTCTTCGGCCATCTTTTTGACGCTGGCCTCGTACACTGCTTTTGCCTTCTTCAGCGGCACCCGGTCCTGTGGCCGCTTGGGTCCCGCAAGCGAGGGTTCGACTGTGGACAGGTCCAGTTCAACTACGGCAGTGTAGTCGGCGGCCGCCGCGCCGTTGACGCGCCAAAGGCCCTGGGCCTTGGCGTAGGCCTCGACCAATGCAATCTGTTCGGCGGGCCGGCCGGTGAGTTCCAGATAGCGAACGGTTTCCTCGTCGATCGGAAAAATGGCGCAGGTCGAGCCGAACTCCGGCGACATGTTGGCGATGGTGGCGCGGTCCGCGAGCGGCAGTCCCTGCAAGCCATCGCCGAAGAATTCGACGAATTTGTCCACGACCCCGAACTTTCGCAGAATTTCGGTCACTGTCAGCACCAGATCGGTGGCGGTGGTGCCGGCTGGCAGCGCTCCGGTGAGTTTGAATCCGATCACCTGCGGTATCAGCATCGTCACCGGCTGGCCCAACATGGCGGCTTCGGCTTCGATCCCCCCGACGCCCCAGCCCAGCACGCCGAGACCATTGATCATCGTGGTGTGCGAATCGGTGCCGACCAAGGTATCGGGATACGCGACCTTCTTGCCGCTCGCATCATCGGCGAAAATCACCCGCGCCAGCCGTTCGAGGTTGACCTGGTGCACGATACCGGTATTCGGCGGCACCACCTTGAAATTGCTGAATGCGGTTTGGCCCCATCTCAAGAACATGTAGCGTTCGCCGTTGCGCTGGAATTCGATTTCGTTGTTGTGCTGCAGCGAATTGGCGGCGCCATATTCATCGACCTGCACCGAGTGATCGATGACCAATTCGGCCGGCGCCAATGGATTGACTTTCTGCGGGTCGCCGCCGAGCTTGACGATCGCCTCGCGCATCGCCGCCAGGTCGACGATGCAGGGGACCCCGGTGAAATCCTGCATGATGACCCGCGCCGGCGTGAACGCGATTTCGTGGCTGGGAAGCGCCTTCGGGTCCCACTTGAGCAGCGCCTCGATGTCGCTGCGGGTGACATTGACGCCGTCTTCGAATCGCAGCAGATTCTCCAGCAGGATCTTCAGCGAGAAGGGCAGACGCTCGACGTTGAAGGACTTGAGTGCCGCAAGATTCAAGATCTCAAATTGCTGTGCGCCCACCTTGAGCGTCGTTCGTGCCTTGAAGCTATCCGTCATGACCCCTCCACGGAAAAAAGAGAATTATAGGCGATAGCGCGCGCCGCCGGCGGCAGCGCCGAGTTGAATCGGCGCGCGATGATGCCGCCGCCCAAACAACGTTCGCCGCTGTAGAACACCGCGTACTGACCTGGCGTGACGGCGCGCGCGGGCTGGCTCAAGGTCACGCGCCACAGGGCTTCTGTGCCGCTGCAGAGCGAGCAGTCAAGATCGCTCTGCCGATAGCGCGTCTTGACGGTGCAGTCGAACGCGCCGGCGGCAACGCCCGCAGGTCCCAGCCAGTGCATCTGCTCCACGTCGAAGGAGTCGGACAGCAGCAGCGGGTGGTCCTGATCTTGAACCACGATGAGCGCGTGGCGCGAGGCGTCCTTGTCGGCGACGTACCAGGGGGCGGCGGCCGCGCCCGCGCGGCCGCCCACGCGCAATCCCGAGCGCTGCCCCAGGGTGTACAGTTCCAGGCCGCGATGCTCGCCGATGACCCGCCCGTCCGCAGTCTCGATCGGTCCCGGTTGCGTCGCCAGGTAGCGGCTCAGAAATTCCTGGAAGGGCCGCTCGCCGATGAAGCAGATGCCGGTGCTGTCGGGTTTGTCGAATACCGGCAAGCCTGCGGCATGCGCCATCTGCCGCACCTGGGTTTTGCGCAAGTCGCCGATGGGAAACAGCGTTTTCGCGAGCGCTGCGGCGCTGACGCCGTGCAGAAAGTAGCTCTGGTCCTTCGAGGTGTCCGCGCCACGCCTAAGCTCCGGCTGTGAGCCGTGCTGCACTTGCGCATAGTGTCCCGTGGCAATCCAGGAGGCGCCCAATCGCTGCATGTAGTCCAGGCAAACGCCGAACTTGATCTCGCGATTGCACAGCACATCCGGATTCGGCGTGCGGCCCGCGGCGTACTCGCGCAGGAAGTGGCTGAACACCCGCTCCCGATACTCGCCTGCAAAACTTACCCGATGCAGAGCGATGCCCAACGCCTCGCAAACGCGGCGTGCGTCCTGAAAATCCGCGGCGTTGGTGCAGTAACCGTCCTCGTCGTCCTCCCAATTGGACATGAACAAGCCCTGCACGGCGGAGCCTGAATCGCGCAGACGCAGCGCCGCGACGGCTGAATCAACGCCGCCCGACATGCCGACGATGACGGTGCCGGCGGATTTGGGATCGGGGAGGGATTCTCGCATCCGCCCATTATACGGGCGTGCTGCGCGAAGCCGAAGGTTACATGAGCATCTGCCGCATTTGCGACTCTTGCATGCTCGTTTGCCACACTTCGTCGAAGAAGTTCAAATAGCGGCGCACCACGGCCGGATCGTTCATATCAGAAATGCCGTCCCATCGGTCCGCCTGCAATCGATACACCAGCGCCTTGTCGTCGGCGATGATGAAGGCGCCCGCGCTCGCGGGATAATCGGGACTCATGGCGCGCAGATCGATGCAGCTGGTCAAGCGGCGAGCCAATGCGAGAAAGCGGTTGTTATCAACCATGGCCCGCGACGGGTCGGCGAGCAGTACCCGCACCTTGGCATAGGAGCGCGCCAGAACCAGACGCTTGATGGCCTCGAGGAAGGGCTCCTCCCCGTAAACCAACGGTTCCAGATCCTGGGTGAAAATCGACAACAGTCGCTGGGCGGATTTTGCCACCTTGAGGCTGGCTTCACGCACCTCCGGCATGGTGCTTAAAATGGTGCGGGTACCGGAACCTAGGGACGCGTCTAGCCCAGGCGCGGTTATCTTACCCGCGACCGGTTTTGAGCGTTCTTCCGTATCACCCGCCATGGCTAACCCCGACCCCGCGTAGTTTGAGCTTGATAGTACCGTCTGATTCGGGCGGCACCGTGCTAACTACGTCACGTTTCGGAGGGCTAACTCAAGCGGCGCTAACCCCCTAGGGCGATCTTGCGCGCAGTGCAAGGTGCGGCGCCAAGCCGACATAAGCCCCGGGGGTGAGCTGCAGCAACCGCTGCTTTTCCTCGGCGGGAAGGGCTAAGGAGGCGATGAATTCGCGCATGGCGCGCTCGTCGATGGGCCGGCCGCGTGTGAAGGTTTTCAGGCGTTCGTAGCCGTCCGGAATGCCGTGGGCGCGCATCACAGTTTGCACCGCTTCGCTCAATACCTCCCAGGCGCGGTCCAGGTCCTCGGCCACGCGCGCCTGGTTGAGTTCGATCTTTTCCAGGCCCGCTGTGAGCGATCTGAAGCTCAGCATCGAGTGTCCAATGGCAACGCCGAGGTTGCGCAGCACGGTTGAATCGGTCAGGTCGCGCTGCATTCGCGACACCGGCAGTTTGTCGGCGAAATGGCCCAGCAGGGCGTTGGCCAAGCCCAAGTTGCCTTCGGCGTTTTCGAAGTCGATCGGGTTCACCTTGTGCGGCATGGTCGAAGAGCCCACTTCGCCGGCGTTGAGCCGCTGTTTGAAATACCCCAGCGAAATGTAGCTCCACATATCGCGGGCAAAATCCAGCAGCACGGTGTTGGCGCGCATCAGCGCATGGCAGTATTCGGCAATCCAGTCGTGCGGTTCGATCTGGGTGGTGAAGGGGTTCGATGCGAGGCCCAATGATTCGACGAAGGCCGCGCTGAATGCCGGCCAATCAACCTGCGGCAGGGCCGCCACATGCGCGTTGAAATTACCGACGGCGCCATTCATCTTTCCCAGGATGGCGACACGCTCGATGGCGCCGCGCTGCGTTTCGAGACGCGCCGCGACGTTGGCGAATTCCTTGCCCAACGTAGTGGGCGAGGCGGCCTGGCCATGGGTGCGCGCCAGCATGGCGACGCCGGCGTGGCGCGCGGCCAATGCGTCGAGCGAATCTTGCAGCGCGCGGAGCTTGGGCAGCAGCAGCGTCGCGCGGGCACTTTGCAGCATGAGCGCATAGGCGAGATTGTTGATGTCTTCCGAGGTGCAGCCAAAATGCATCCATTCCAGCTGCGCGGGAGTCGCGCCGCGGTTTTGCAATTCGCCGCGCAGCCAGTACTCGACCGCCTTCACGTCGTGATTGGTGCGCGACTCGATCTCCTTGATGGCGGCGACGTTGGTCGCGGCCGGATCCGCCGACAACTGCGCGAGGAATTCGCTGGCGACGCGCGGCAAGCCAACGAGCGCGCGAGTTGCGGGACCCGTCGCCAGCCGCAGAAACCAAGCGCATTCCACGCGTACCCGTTCACGCATCAATCCGGCTTCGCTGAATATTCGGCGCACCGCGCTCAGCTTGTCGGCGTACCGGCCATCGAGGGGGGACAGCGCGTCAGTGGGGGAGTGGGACATCGGAAAAGCTAATTGTCGCTCGAGTGATAGAATTGACTAATTCTACCGTAAACGGCCGAACTTAAGCGGAGTATGGCGCGATGACAGCAACCACCCGCGTGGAACGCGACAGCATGGGACCACTCGATGTGCCCGCCGACGCGTTGTGGGGCGCCCAAACGCAGCGCGCGATTCAGAATTTCCCGCCCACTGGTTTGCGCATGCCGCGTGAATTCATCCGTGCATTGGCGCTGATCAAGCATTCTGCCGCGGGCGCGAACACCGAGCTCGGCGATTTGCCGCCGGCCGTTGCTGCGGCCATTCAGCAAGCATCCCTCGAGGTGGCCGCCGGTCTTTGCGACAAGGAGTTTCCGGTGGATGTTTTCCAAACCGGATCCGGAACCAGCAGCAACATGAATGCCAACGAGGTGATCGCGACGCTCGCGTCGCGCATATTGGGAGCCGCGGTGCATCCCAACGATGAAGTGAACATGGGCCAGAGCAGCAACGATGTGATTCCGACGGCCATCCATGTCGCGGCGGCGTTGATGCTCGATGAACAGCTTCGGCCTGCGCTCAAGCGGCTGCGCCAGGTGCTGCTCGATCGCGCCACCGAACTTGCCGACGTCGTCAAAACCGGGCGCACGCATCTCATGGACGCGATGCCGATCACCCTGGGCCAGGAATTGAGCGCCTGGCACGCGCAAATCGCAGCCGCCGAAGCGCGATTGGCCGGGGTTACTCCGCGGCTGCTGGCATTGGCGCAGGGCGGAACCGCGGTCGGCACGGGCATCAACTCGAGGCCCGAGTTCGGCGCAGTGTTTGCGCGCCATCTGGCGCAGCGTACCCGGCTTGCCTTTCGTCCCAGCGATAATTTTTTCGCGGCGCTCGCGAGTCAGGATACCGCCGTGGAATTATCCGGGCAGCTCAAGGTCTTAAGCGTCAGCCTGATGAAAATCGCGAATGATCTGCGCTGGATGAACAGCGGGCCCCTGGCGGGGCTCTCAGAAATAGCCCTTCCGGCGCTGCAGCCCGGCAGCAGCATCATGCCAGGCAAGGTCAATCCCGTGGTGCCGGAATCGGTCGCCATGATCGCCGCGCAGGTGATCGGCAACGACGCAACCATCACCATCGCCGGACAGTCGGGAAACTTCCAACTCAATGTCATGCTGCCGGTCATCGCATACAATTTGCTGCAAAGCGTGCAGCTGCTCGGCATCGCTTGCGGCAATCTGGCGGACAACGCGCTGGCGGGATTCACGGTGAACCGCGGCCGGCTGGACGAAGCGTTGTCGCGCAACCCGATCCTGGTCACCGCCTTGAATCCGCTCATTGGCTACGAAAAGGGCGCGGCAATCGCGAAACGGGCTTATGCGGAAGGACGGCCGATACTGGATGTCGCCGCGGAAATGACCGGCTTGGGACGGGATGAGCTGCAAGCACTGCTGGATCCAAAGGCGCTGACGCAGGGCGGGATCCACGGAGCGGGATCGTAGGCGTCGATGGATCCGCTCTTTTCCAAAGCGCACATCCGCGAAGCTCTCGATCCGGCGCCGTCGACGCCGGCGGAAGACATGCATTGGCTGGTCGGGGCCTCGCCCGAAGTGGTGGCGCGCATGCGTGCCAGCTTGCCGACGCGGCGCACACCGGCGGCGGTACTGGTGCCTCTGGTGGAGCACAGCAGCGGGATGACGGTATTGCTGACCCAGCGGGCCACGACGCTGAAGGATCACGCCGGCCAGATCAGTTTTCCCGGAGGCCGCATCGAGCCGAGCGATGCCGATGCCTGGCACGCGGCGCTGCGCGAAGCTCACGAAGAGATAGGTCTTTCGCCAAATCTGGTGGAATTCGCCGGCTACCTGCCCGATCACGTCGTGATATCGGGGTTTCGCGTAACTCCCGTGGTTGGTTTCGTCAAACCGGAGTATCAATTGCGCATTGCCACGGCCGAGGTTCACGATGTATTCGAAGTGCCGCTCGACTACATTTTGGACTCGGCCAATCACAAGACGCGCCAGCGTCAGATCGGCGAGTTGACGATTGATATTCACGACATCCCATACGGCGACCGCAATATCTGGGGAGCCACCGCCGGCATGCTGATGACCTTCCGGCGGCGCCTGCAATCGCGCGCGGCCACGGCGCCGTGAGCAGGAGCGTGGAGGAATTGCTGGCAATCATGGCGCGTTTGCGTGCTGCCGACGGCTGTCCCTGGGACCGGCAGCAGACCTTTGCCACCATTGCGCCCTATACCATCGAGGAGGCCTACGAGGTTGCGGACGCCGTGGAACGCGGCAACATGCAGCACCTCAAGGATGAACTGGGCGATCTGCTGTTTCAGGTGGTGTTCCACGCGCAGATGGCGAGTGAAGCCGGGCAATTCGACTTCGAGGCGGTGGCCGGCTCGATCTGCGACAAATTGCGGCGCCGCCATCCCCACGTATTCGCCGATCGACAGCCTTTGAGCGCCGCGGAGCAAAGCATCGCCTGGGAGGAGATCAAGGCGCGCGAGCGCGGCGCGGGGGATGCATCGGCAATGCAGGGCGTACCCGATGCGCTGCCGGCGCTGATGCGCGCCGACAAACTGAGCAAACGCGCGGCGCGCGCCGGCTTTGATTTTGAGTTTGCCAGTCAGAGTGCGGACAAGGTGGCCGAGGAACTGGCGGAGGTGCGCGAGGCCGCGGCGCAGCTGCCGGCCACGGCGGACGGCAAGGCGGCCGCTGCGATTTTCGAAGAGGTGGGCGATCTTTTGTTCGCGGCGGCGAATCTCGCGCGCAAACTCGATATTGACGCGGAAGCGGCGCTGCGCGCGGCCAACTCGAAATTCGAGCGGCGATTTCGCCGCATGGAGCGCCTGGCCACCGAGCGCGGCGAGGTATTCGCCGAGCTGAATCTCGCGGCTCAAGAAAGTCTCTGGCTATCCGTCAAGCGTGGCGAGTGAGCGAATCGAGGCGGCCGCCGCACGGCGCGCCGCACAGCGCGCCGCTGCGCAGCTGACCTTCAAGCGCGATCCCGAGCTGCCGATTTCGGCGCGCCGCGAAGTCATCATGCAGGCGCTCGCCAGCGCACAAGTACTCATCGTCGCAGGCGATACCGGTTCGGGCAAAAGCACGCAACTGCCGCAGTACTGTCTCGAGCTGGGCCGCGGCAGCGCCGGCCTGATCGCCCACACCCAGCCGCGAAGAATTGCCGCGCGCGCCCTGGCTGCGCGCATCGCCGAGGAACTGGGGCAGAGTGTCGGCAGCAGCGTGGGATTCAAGGTCCGGTTTGCAGACCAAGTATCCGACGCCACGCGCCTGGTGCTCATGACCGACGGATTGCTGCTGGCGGAACTGGCCTCCGATCCCCTGCTGCGCCGCTACGACACCATCATTGTCGACGAGGCTCACGAGCGCACGCTGAACGTCGACCTCTTGTTGGGGGTGCTCAAACGGCTGCTGCCGCGCCGCCCGGATCTCAAAGTCATCGTCACCTCGGCGACGCTCGATGTCGAACGCATGGCGCAGTTTTTTGGCGGCGCGCCGATCATCACGGTGAGCGGCCGCAGCCATCCCATCGAGGTGCGCTACCGGGAGATGCAGGACGAAGAAGACGATCCGGATCTGCCACAGGCGATACTTGATGCCTGCCGGGAAATCGCGAGCGAGCCCGGTCAAATCGGCAGCGGCGACATCCTGGTGTTTCTCCCCGGCGAGCGCGAAATCCACGATGTCGGCGAACTGCTGGAGCGGGAGCTGCCATCGCGCGATGTCCTGCGTTTGTACTCGCGACTGTCGTGGGAGCAGCAAAGCCGGATATTTGAACGCGGCTCGCGGCCGCGAATCGTGCTGTCCACCAATGTCGCCGAAACCTCCATCACCGTGCCCGGTATTCGCGCCGTCATCGACTCGGGATTGGCGCGTATCAGCCGCTACAGCCTGCGCAATCGCCTGCAGCGCCTGCCGATTGAACCGGTTTCGCGCGCCAGCGCGGAACAGCGCAAAGGCCGCTGCGGACGCCTGGGGCCGGGACTGTGCATGCGGCTATACACGGCCGAAGATTTCGCGGCGCGCGCGCCGTTCACCGAACCCGAGGTGCTGCGCACCAATCTTGCGGCGCTGCTGCTGCGATTGGCCGCCGATGGATTAGGCGATGCGGAGAGTTTTCCGTTCATCGACCCGCCCGATTCGCGCATGCTCAACGATGGCTATCGACTGCTGCAGGAGTTGCAGGCCATGGATGAGGAGCGGCGCATCACCCATCGTGGCCGCGCCATGGCGCGGTTGCCGCTGGATCCCAGGCTTGGCCGAGCGCTGCTGGAAAGCAAGCGCTTCCGCGCGCAAAGCGAGCTGCTGGCGATTGTCGCCGGCTTGAGTGTGCCGGACCCACGCGTGGATGACGCCGCAACCGATGCGGCGTTTGCGGACACGAAGTCCGAGTTCTCGTCCCTGGTCAAACTCTGGCGCGCTTATTTAAGCGCGCGCGAGGCGCCAAGACGTGAATTGCGGCGCTGGTGCAAGGAGCGTCATCTATCGCTGTTGCGCCTGTCCGAATGGGATGATGTCTATCGACAGGTCGTGGATCGGGCACGCGAGCTCGGCATCGTGGCGCAGCGGCCGGCGGCAAGCTACACCGGCGTGCACCGTTCCCTGCTTGCCGGCTTCTGCAGCATGGTGGGCGCGCGCGGTGAAGAGGGTGTGTATGCCGGCACCCGTGGCGTGCACTTCTACATTTTCCCGGGTTCACCGCTGGTCCGACGCCGCCCGCAATGGCTCATGGCCGCAAACATCGTCGAGACCTCGCGGGTATTCGCGCGCCGCGTCGCGGAAATCGAGCCGACGTGGATTGAGGCCGCTGCTTCGCATCTGCTCAAGCGCGAGTATCTGGAGCCCGATTGGGACGAAGAGCGCGAGGAGGTGGTGGCGCGCGAGCGCGTCAGTTTTCTCGGGTTGGCATTGAGCGCCAACCGGGTGGTGAACTTCGGCCCGATCGCGCCGGAGGAGTCGCGCCGCATCTTCGCGCGCGAGGCACTGGTTTATCAGCGCTTGCAGCGCCGGCCGGATTGGCTGCGGGAGAATGATGCCGCGGTGCGCGCGGCACTCAGCATGGAGGAGCGCCTGCGCACACGCGATCTCCTGCAGAACGCGGAGGCATTCGTCGAGTTTTACGACCATGCGCTGCCGCGCCAGGTATCGAGCGGTGCAACCCTGGAGAACTTCAGCAGGCATTTGTCGCCGGCGCAGCGCACGGCGCTGACGTTGACACCGCAACAAATCTTGGCGCGTCTGCCGGCAGCCGAGGAACTCGCGAAATTTCCCGAGAGCACTCAGGTCGATGCCTTGAGCGTGCCCGTCGAATATCATTTCGCTCCCGGTGAGCAACAAGACGGCGCCACCCTGAATGTGCCGTTGCTGGCGTTGCCGGGGCTGACGCGCGCGGCGGTGGATGGCGCCATACCGGGCCTGGCCGCACCGCGCATCGAGGCATTGCTGCGATCGCTGCCAAAACAGGCGCGGCGCAGCTTGATTCCAATCGGCGAGACTGCCGCGGCATTCCTGGCGGAGGCGGGGAGCGCGGCAAACGCGCATCACCTTAAGGTCTGGCTCAAGGAACGGCGCGGCGTTGCGGATGATTTGATCCGTTTCGATTCAGCGGCGGTTCCCGCGCATTTGACGGTGCAGCTTAAGGTGACCTTGAGCGGCAGGGAAATCGCGCGCGGTGGGGACCTCGCCGATTTGCGACGCCGCTGCGCCGCCGCGTGCCGCGCTGAGCTCGCACGCCTTGCGCATGAGGCGAATGCCGCCCTGGGGTGGCATCGCTTCGAAATCGATCAGCTGCCCGAGAGCACGCCGCTGAATCTGGATCAGGGGATGCTCCCGGTGTATCCAGCTCTGCAACAGGTGGGTCAGCGGCTCGAGATGCAGTATGAGTGGTCTGCCGCCGAGGCACAGCGCGCCTGGCGCGTGGGTTCCGTGCGTCTGGCGCGCGCCATGCTGCCGCATCAAGAACGCGATCTTAGAAAGACCGTCTCTGATTCGGTGGCGTTGGTGTTGAGCGCCAGCCCCTATCTGAGAAAAGAAGACTTGATCGATACCCTGCTGCAGCTGGCATTTCGAACCGCCTGTTTCGGCGCGGACGACGCGCCGCGCACCCGTGCGGACTTCGAGGTCAGGGTTGATCGGGGCCGCGAGCGCTTGTTCGCGGATCTTACCGAAGTGATCGCCGCGGCTTCGAGCTGGTTCACTGCGGCAAGCACGGTACGCCTGCAGTTGCCCGATGCGGGCAAACCGGCGCTCAAGGACAGCGCTGAAGAAACCCGCGGGCACATGCTGAAATTATTGAACGCAAACATTTTGCAAACCGCGCCGCAGGAGTGGCTGCGCCAATTGCCGCGCTATCTGAAAGCCGAGCAGCGGCGATGGCAACGCAACGCGGTACGCGGCAGCGAGTCCAAGTCAATCCTCGGCGAGCTGCGTCACTGGTCGGGTCGATTGCGGGATCTGGAAAAGGCGCTCGATGCAGAGCTGCGTTTCATCCCGCTGCTCGACGAGTTTCGATTTTGGATCGAAGAATACCGCGTATCGCTGTATGCGCAGGAATTGAAGACGCAGGGACCGGTTTCCGCGGCACGCCTCGAACAGCGAGCCGCGGAAATCGACGCCTGGCTGCGGCGCTAGACGTTGAAGCGAATTCCTTGCGCGAGCGCCACCTGCGCGCTCCAGTTGATGGTATTGGTCTGGCGGCGCATGTATGCCTTCCAGGAATCGGAACCCGCCTCGCGTCCGCCGCCCGTGTCCTTCTCGCCGCCGAATGCACCGCCAATCTCGGCGCCGGAGGTCCCAAGATTGACATTGGCAATGCCGCAATCGCTGCCCTCGGCGGATAGGAAACGCTCGGCAGCCTGGAGACTGTCCGAGAATATCGCCGATGACAGCCCATAGGGCACCGAGTTCTGCAGTGCGATCGCCTCGTCGAGGCTGTCATAAGTCAGCAGGTACAGAATGGGCGCGAAGGTTTCCGTGCTGACCACCGGCATGTCGGAGCGGGCTCGAATGATGGTGGGCTCGACGAAGTTGCCCGGCCGCTTCAGGACTTTGCCGCCATACAGGATCTGCCCGCCCTGGGTTAGCGCGGCCGTAATGGCCGCCGAATAACGCGCCACCGCCCCGGCATCGATCAGCGGTCCCATGAGCGTCTCGGCCTCCAAGGGATCGCCGATGCGCACCTGGCCATACGCGGCAATCAGTCGCCGCTCGAGTTCGGCTGCACGCGAGCGATGGATCAACACGCGGCGCGTCGTCGTACAGCGCTGCCCGGCGGTTCCCACCGCGCCGAATACGATTGCGGGCACCGCCAGATCCAGATCGGCATTTTCGTCGACGATGATGGCATTGTTGCCGCCCAACTCGAGCAGCGACTTACCCAAACGCTCCGCGACTCGCACCCCGATCTGCCGTCCCACCTGCGTCGACCCGGTGAACGAGACCAGCGCGACCCGCTTATCATCGACGAATCGGCCCGCGAGCTGCGTGCCTGCATCGATGAAGATCTGAAAGATCGCGGGGAGCGCGTGACGTTCCATCACGCGGTTGCAGATGTGCTGCACGGCAAGGGCGCACAGCGCGGTCTTGGGCGATGGTTTCCAGACCGTGGCATTGCCGCTGATCGCGGCCAAGAAGGCATTCCAAGACCACACCGCCACGGGAAAGTTAAATGCTGAAATTACGCCGACCACGCCCAGGGGATGCCATTGCTCGTACATGCGGTGCTGCGGCCGTTCCGAGTGCATGGTGTTGCCGTACAGCATGCGCGACTGGCCCACCGCGAAATCGGCGATATCGATCATTTCCTGTACCTCGCCGTCGCCTTCGGCCTTGATCTTGCCGTTCTCCAAGGACACGAGGCTCCCCAGCGCGTCCTTGCAGCTGCGCAGTTCCTCGCCGATGAGGCGTACTGCTTCACCGCGTTTCGGCGCCGGCACGCGCCGCCAGGCGGCTGCGGCGGATACCGCGGCGGCCATGACCTTTTCGTAGTCCTCGGGGCTGGCTCCCTGCACCTGCGCCAGTCGTGCGCCGGTTGCCGGATTGATGCAGTCGATCAATGGGCCACCGGTCGATACGCTCCAGCCGTGACCGCCGGACCATACTCCGGAGTTCAAGTCGCGTAGTCCCAGGGCCTCGAGAGGATTCTTGCCGTGTTGCAGATTCATGATTTTCCAGCGCTAGTTGCGGGGGCCGCATTTTGACTTGGAGGCGCCTACAACGCTAGCATCCTTGCGATGTCCACCGCTCCCGCCTTGATGAACTGGCATCCGGCCAGCTGGCACGCTCGCCCCGCCGCCCAACAGCCGAAATACGCCGATCCTCTGGCCTTGGAGCGAGCCGTGGCCGCTTTGAGCCGGCTGCCACCCTTGGTGGTTTCCTGGGAAATCGAGGCGCTGCGGGCCAAACTGGCCCAGGCTCAGCGCGGCGAGCAGTTTCTGCTGCAGGGCGGAGATTGCGCGGAGAGTTTTGCGGACTGCGAATCGGACAACATCGCCAGGCGTTTGAAGATTCTTCTGCAGATGAGCCTGGTGTTGCTGCAGGGCATGAAGAAACCCATCATCCGGGTGGGCCGGTTTGCCGGACAGTACGCCAAACCCCGCTCCGCGGACACGGAAACTCGCGATGGTGTGATCCTGCCGTCCTACCGCGGCGACAATGTCAATCGTCCCGGCTTCACTCTGGCAGAGCGCGAACCGGATCCTGCGCTGCTGCTGCGCGGCTACGAGCGCGCATCACTCACGCTCAACTTTGTGCGCGCGCTGATCGACGGCGGATTCGCCGATCTGCACCACCCGGAATACTGGGACCTGGGATTCTTCCGTCACGCGCCGCTGCGCGATGCCTATCAAAAAATCGTTGATTCGATCGCCGAATCGATGGACTTTTTCGAATCCATGAGCGGCCAGCGCGTGCATGCCGCAACGCGCGTGGACTTCTACACCAGCCATGAGGGCTTGCACCTCCTGTCCGAGCAGGCGCAGACCCGCTACATCGACCGCCAGAAGCGCTGGTACAACCTGTCCACCCATATGCCGTGGATAGGCATGCGCACCGCCAATATCGACGGCGCGCACGTTGAATACTTTCGCGGCATATCGAATCCCATCGGCGTGAAGGTAGGCGCGGCGATGAGTCCTGAGTGGCTTCAGGAGTTGATTCAGGTGTTGAATCCGCAGAATCAACCGGGCCGCCTGACATTCATCCATCGCTTCGGCATCAAGGATGTCGAACAGCGGCTGCCCGACATGATTCGAGCCGTGCGCGCCACCGGTTCACCGGTGCTGTGGGTCTGCGATCCAATGCACGGCAATACCGAAACCACGACTGGCGGGGTGAAGACCCGGCGTTTCGACAACATCCTGGGTGAAGTCGAAGCGGCGTTTCGAATCCATGAGGACGAGGGCTCTATGCTGGGCGGCGTGCACATTGAACTCACCGGCGAGGATGTGACCGAGTGCATCGGCGGGGCGCGCGGCTTGACCGAGGCGGACCTGGCGCGCGCGTATCGATCGCAAGTTGATCCACGCCTGAATGCCGAGCAAGCTCTCGAGCTGGCCATGCTGATCGCGCGTCGCGCCGGTGGTGGCCGATCGGGGAAGAGCGCCAGGCCAACCACCACTTGAACTCAATAACGCAATCAATTGATTATTAAAGGATTAAATTATGCATTTTCCGCGGAATTTCAAGCGCGCATGAATGCCGGCTCCTCGCTGGGCGCTTTCCTGAAGGATCCTTTGCTGGGAAAAACTTCGCTGGTCAGAGTCTTCTGGCTGTACGGCGTCCTAGGTTCGCTTCTGTACGGTGCCATCGAGTTGTACCTCGATCCCGGCAATGAATTCATCATGCGGGTTTACATGATCGGGGGGCTGATCTTCAGCGTCTACGTCACGGTCGCGACCTACCAATGCGCGGCGAATTGCAAATCAGCAGTCGTAGCCCGGCTGGCGCGAATCTCGGCGGTCATCACTTTGCTGCTGCTGCCGGTGCTGACCTACCTCGATCTTACGGGAGCGCTGACACTGGCGGCCTTGGGCGAGCAGTAGCACGGGCGAATAACCACGCAGCGGAGGGTTGAATGATCGACACCGCGCATGGAAACCGCCGCCGATTTTAAAGAGTAGAATGGCCACGGAGGTGTCATATGGCGATCAACATGCGTGCATTGGGTGCGATCGCATCGGCGCTGGTCGTTGCCGCGTGTGCGGCGACGGGCAATGTGAAGCCGACCGCGCCAGCCACGGCGGATTTGCAGAATCCGCCCTGCGTGCCTCAAACCGGCAGTCGGATTCCTGCGGAAAATGCGGATCACTCGCTCGTGGCGACTTGCTATACGAGCACTGATATCAGCCGCACCGGCGTTCCGAACGCGGCACAAGCGGTGCAGATTCTGGATCCCGCGGTGCGAGTCGGCCACTGACCCGGTAAGACCCGCTAGGTCCTAAGATAGCTTGCGCCGTTGACGTCGATCACGGCGCCGGTCATGGCGGCGGGCGCATCGAGCGCGCAGTAAACGCTCGCTTGCGCCACTTCGCCGGCGCGATTGACGCGGCCCAGCGGATGCTGCGCAAGAATCTCCGCGCCCCCGGGCCCCTGCAAATGTGCTGTGGCCATCTCGGTCTCCACCCACCCTGGAGCGACGCAGTATACGTAGATTGCGCGCGGCGCAAGCGCCTTGGCGAGAGACTGCGACAGCGCATTCAAGCCTGCCTTGCTGGCGGCGTAAGCCGGCGCGTCGGGTTCGCCGCGAAAGGCACCGCGCGAAGAAATGTTGACGATCCGGCCGCGGCCGAAGGCTTCGTCGAGCGCGTCGGCTCGGGCAGCCATGCTGTGCGCGGCGAGCAACGAGAGATTCGCAGGAGCGAGGAGATTGGTGGAAAGAGTCCGCTGCCAGGCGTTCTGCCAGGCCGCTTGCTCGATCTTCATGGGCGAGTGCTCGATATACAAGCCCGCGTTGTTGACCAGGATGTCGACGCTGCCGAGTTGTTCCGCGACCTGCCGCCAGAGGCGTGTCGCGCCCTCCGGATCAGTCAGGTCGGCGGCGAACAGCGCATGCCCGCTGCCCGCAAGACCCCCGAGAGAGCTTTCGGCCGCCTCCCGCTTGTTGTGATAATGCAGTGCGATGCGCACGCCGCGCAGCGAAAGCTGCGTGGCAATGACGCGCCCAATCCCGCGGGAGGCGCCGGTCACGAGCGCGAGTCGGGGCCGCGACTGGCTCTGCGCCATCATGCAACCTGTTCAGCGCCCGCCCATGTGGCTACTTCGCTGGCAGATAGGTCCCCGATTGGCCGCTGCAAGGCCTGCGCCGCCTGCACGATGGCTCGCGCAGCCTCGGGAGAATCGGCCAGGCGTCGCCGCACCACGTGTAATTCCTGCTCCTCGATGATACGGATGCCGCCGCGCTGCTTCATTGCGGTTTCGAGCTCCGCTTGGCGCTTCAAAAGACGCAAGGCTTCATCGACGCTCTGCATTTACTCTCTCCCAATTCAAAGATCACATTGCAAGTACCCGAGACAATATGGCGTGCCGGGCCCGGCACTGCGTGACCCAACACGCGGTATCGCACGCTGTCAGATCCTTATGTTGACTCCGCTTTCGCGATGCCGGGCAATTCAGCGCGCCTCTGTGCGCGTTCGTGACGGATGTCTAGCGCCCAGAGAAATGCGGCTTCGCCTACTTGACATGGACCGTCGCCGCTCGGCATCGCACTCTAGTTCCGGCGCGGTGCGGGTCCATGTGCGGGCCCATGACTGTGCTGGTACGGGCGATGCGCACGTTCACCTCTTCGGTGCACCAAGTAGGGTATCCCCACCGACGACTGATAGGGCTCGTCCGCCGGGTCCTGCATGGCGCTGTCATCGCGGTCCGGGGCGTAGTAGGCCGGTTCCGGTTGATAATTTCGGGGGTATCGATAGACCGGCGTGGCCTCCATCGTGTTGATCGGGCCGAACTCACGTAGTGAGGATTTCTCGCCGCATGGGTTATTCGAGAAGGTTTTTTGGCCGTTGGTCGTGCATTCCCAGATTTGTCCCGCGGGCGCCGCCGGCTCTGTCAGCGCGGGCACGGCCTGGGATTCAGACTGGGCCGGCGGAGTCGGCGGCGCAGAGACCGGAAATGGCTCGGCCGGCAGTTGCGGCGGCAAACTCTTAAAGACTGCAGAAGGCGAGGGCAGTATCTCGGCGATTGCCGGGGAGGGCATTTGCTGAGGTCTTGCGGTCGTCCCAGCTTTCCCGGCCAGAGTGATTGCGGCCGCTACGGTTGCCGTCGCTATTGCGCCAAAGATCCAGGGCCCAAGATCGCTATACTTGTGCATCAGATTGACCTTAACGTTTTCGACGTATCGCTGCGCCATTTTAACACCAACCAACAATGAATGAGCCGCGGCCACAGCCTGTGAACCTGGTGCGCGCCATCGGCCGCTGGAGCCTGGTGGCGCTCACGGTGAACAGCATCATCGGCAGCGGCATTTTCGGTCTGCCCGCCGTCATCGCCGCGGTTCTCGGCAACTTGAGTCCCTGGGCGGTGCTGTTATCGGGCGCCGCAATGGGCGTGATCATCAGTTGCTACGCGGAGGTGGCCTCTCAGTTTGCCGATTCCGGCGGCACCTATCTTTACGTGCGCCATGCATTCGGGCGCTTCGCCGGCCTGCAAGTGGGCTGGATGTCGCTGCTCAGCCGATTCACCGCGTGCGCGGCCGCGGTGAATCTGCTGGTTCAATACCTGGGCGAATTCTGGCCGCAGGCAACGCATGGGGTTCCGCGGTTCACGATCATCACCCTCCTTCTCGGCACTCTAGGCATCGTGAACTATCGCGGTGTCATCGCGGGCGCCTGGTTCAGCAATGTGACGGTATTGGCCAAGCTGCTGGCGCTTGGCGCGGTCTGCGCCATCGGCGCCGGCTACTTGATCACTCACCCAGCGGTGTACGTGGCACCGATGTCGGCCGACGGCAACGGCTGGTTGCGAGCGGTATTGCTGCTGTTTTTTGCCTATGGCGGATATGAGGCGGCCTTGAATCCGATGGGCGAGGCGCGGAATCCCAGGCGCGATGCCCCGTTCGCCCTGATTTTGGGGTTGATCATCGTCACTTTGCTCTACACCGTGCTGCAATTCGTCGTGATCGGCGTGCTGCCGGACGCTGCGCACAGCGACCGGCCGCTCGCCGATGCCGCGCGAGTCTTCATGGGAGGCGCCGGCGCGGCGCTGATTTCGGCCGGCGCGTTGATCTCGGTTTACGGTTATCTCAGCGCCAACCTGCTCACCGGACCGCGCGGAATGTTCGCGCTGGCCGAGCGGGGAGATTTTCCGGCCCGATTCGCTCGGGTGCACCCGCGAATGCGGACTCCGCACGTGGCGATTGCCGTGTTCGCCGCGCTGATTTGGATATTTGCATTGTTCGGCAGCTTTTCGTGGAACGTAACGCTGTCCGCGGTGGCGCGGCTCGCTTACTACGGTGCCGTGTGCGCCGCGGTTCCCATGTTGCGCAGCAGGCAGCCGGGAGCAGCAATGTTTCGCGTACCCGGCGGGCCGACGCTCCCCATCCTGGGCGTGGCGATTTGCGCGGTGCTGCTGACGCGCGTGGACTTTACCAAGTCGGTTATCCTCATCGCCACCATCGTGATCGCGACGTTGAATTGGTTCGGCGTCAGGAAGCGCGAGTTGCTTCGCGCCAAGGCGTCGTGACGCGATGGCAACCTTCTTCGAAACTGCCGACGAGTTCGCAGCGTGGTTGCAGACCCATGGGCAGCGCTCCTCGGAACTTGTGGTCGGCTACTACAAGCGTGCAACCGGGCGCGCATGCATGACTTGGGCCGAATCCGTGGACGCAGCCCTTTGCTTTGGCTGGATAGACGGCGTGCGCAAGCGCATCGATGGCGACACCTATCAAATTCGCTTCACGCCTCGAAAGCGCCAGTCAACCTGGAGTGCGGTGAATCTTGCGCGCGTGCGCATCCTCAAGAGCGCCGGGCGCATGAGCGAGCCCGGTCTGCAGGCGTTCGCGTTGCGCCGCAAAGCCAGGTCGAGAATCTATTCCTACGAGCAGACCACGACCGCTCGTCTTACGCGCACCGAACAGGCGCGGTTTCGCAAGGACAAGGCCGCATGGAAGTATTTCGCGGCGCAGCCGCGCGGCTACCGCCACCTGGTGCTGTGGCGAATCGTCAGCGCCAAGCGCGCCGACACCCGGGCGCGCCGTTTCGGCGCGCTGATCGAGGCTTCGCGTGAACAACGACGCTTATGAGGCCATGCCACGGCCAAGATCTAAACGATCGCGCCTAGGGTTTGGTCGGCGTCGGCGGAATTCGCCGCGCGAGCCAATCGCTCATGGTCGCGGTCACGAGAGCAGAGGCATCTTGCTGTACAAAGTGTCCGGCGCCCGGGATGGTGACCAGAGTAAAGTCCTGTTCCACCAAATCCCAGGTTCCGCTGAGCGCGCCGGGCAGCAACGCTTGATCGGCAAGGCCGTGAAATTCGAGGACCGGAACTTTGACCTTGGGCGGAGCCGGGGGCGGCGGTGAGTCGGCGGCATCGGCTGCCTGGTCGGGGCGCGGGTAGTTGGCGCGATAATAGTTCAGCATGGCCTCAAAGTCAGAGCGCCTGAACGCTTCAATGTAATGCACGCGAGCTTTGTCATCCTTGACCCACCCCGCCAGTTGTTCCGCGCTCAAGGTTTTCTCGGCACCCGGTTTCTGGAAGTTAAATGCGTACTGGCTGTTCTTGCGCTGTTGCGGATTGTTCTTGATCTCGCGCTGAATCCCGTACGGATGCGGCAAATTTAGAATAATGAGCGCTTGAACCCAATCTGGATGGGTCATGGCGAGTGTCCAGGCCACCGCGCCGCCCCAATCGTGTCCCACAATCACGGCGCTGCTGCGGCCCTCGGCCTTGATGACCGCGCCGATGTCATCGACCAACAATGTCATCGCGTATTGCTCGATGCCCGGCGGGCGTCCCGACAAATCATAGCCGCGCTGGTCCACCGCGACGACGCGGTACCTGGAGCTGAGCGCGGCCATTTGATCGCGCCAGGTGTACCAAAAGTCCGGGAAGCCATGAATCATGACGATCAGCGGCCCCTTGCCCAGCGCCGCGTAGTGGATCTTGACGCCGTTGGAGTCGGCGTCATGATGCTCGACCCGGTCCCACAGGTCTTTCTTGTCCGCCTCCTTCGCCAAGGAGGGGGTGGCGCCCGCAGCCAACAACAGACCCGCGAGGCAAAGTGTTTTTGTTATGAGCATGCCCTTTCCCCGAAATTGTAGAAGTTCAGCCGCAATCGGTGTCCGCGTGTACGTTGACGGTATCGCCGTCGTTCAGGTCCGGTTTGTCGTTGCGCCCGCACATATGCATGTCGCGGTCAATAGTGGTCGCGGTCCAGGACAGATGGCCGAGGCCTGAGGCATCCGCGGTGATCATGACGGTGATTGACGCGGATCCGTAAATAGCCCGGCTCGAAAGCACCATTTGCGGCGGACTCGTGTTTCGATCATAGGCGGTCACGTAGATGGCATCGGAGCTGTCGTTGCTGATGGTAATCGTCAGTCCGCCGTCGCCGAGCGCCGGAGCAGTGCTCAGTGCTATCAGCAAACACGCGAGCGGGATCGTCAGGCGGTTTAAATTACGCATAGCACCTCCGCAAGGCTGCCATGACACCATGCACTATTGACGATGGCAAGCCGTCCTGGCGCCCCATTGACAAGCGAACGCGACCACCCCGCCAATTGCTATAGTTCGGCTTGCGACGAGGGGGTATATGCACGGCAAGGTGGTGGTCATCACAGGCGCGACGTCGGGCATAGGCGAGGTTGCCGCGCGGCGGCTCGCCGGCATGGGCGCGCGTATCGTACTGATCGCGCGCGACAAGGCGCGCGGCGAAGCCGCGCTCGCGAGCCTGCCTGGCAGCGGCGCGAGCAGCCCGCATTCGATACATTACGGCGACCTTGCGCGCATCTCGGAATTGAAACGGCTGGCGCGGGAAATTGCCGCTGCCGAGCCCCGCATCGATGTGCTGATCAACAATGCCGGCGCCGTCTTCGGCTCGCGGCAACTGACGGAGGACAATCTCGAGCGCACCTTTGCGATCAATCACATGGCGTACTTCGCGCTGACGCTGGGGCTGCGCGACCGCCTGCTCGCAGCCGCGCCGGCGCGGATCGTCAATACAGCCTCGGATGCTCACAAGGGGGCGAAACTGGATTTCGACGACCTGCAGGCCGCGCACGGCTTTGCGCCCATGAAGGCCTACGGACGCTCCAAGCTATGCAACATCCTGTTCACTCGAGAACTTGGGCGGCGCTTGCGCGGACAGGGTGTCACCGCGAACTGCCTGCACCCGGGTTTCGTGGCGACACGCATCGGTGATGACATCGAGGGGTTTACTGCAAGTTTGTTTCGCCTCGCGAAGTATTTCGCGCTCACGCCGGAGCAGGGGGCCGAAACCATCGTCTACCTGGCGTCATCGCCGGATGTGGCGGATAGCAGCGGCGAGTATTTCTACAAATGCCGGACCGCGCAGACGACAGTGGAAGCACGCAATGACGAGGACGCCAGGCGCTTGTGGACGGAGTCCGCAAAACTTTCCGGGATCGAGGCCTATTAAAGATGGTGCTGTGGTAGTCGATGGCGACGCGCAGGGAATATACTTGCACCCCCATAAACTACGGGAGTTGCCATGAGCGGGTTCTATGAGAATTTGAGCCGCCGCGGACTCATCGCTGCCGCAGCGCTGCTGGCAATCGGCGGAACGGCGCTGGCGGTGGATTTGAAAGTGACCTTGACGGGCGCCGAGGAGACTCCTCCGGTGACCACGTCGGCGTCGGGCGCGGGAACGATCAGCATCGGCGCTGACAAGTCGGTGAGCGGCAGGGTTGTGACCGTCGGCATCGACGGCATTGCCGCGCACATTCATGTCGGCGCGCCCGGGCAGGCCGGACCTCCCATCATTCCGCTCACCAAGGGCGCCGATGGCGTCTGGTCGGTGCCTGCGGGTTCAAAACTTAACGATGATCAATACGCAAGCTTCAAGGCGGGTAATTTGTACGTGAATATCCACAGCGCCGAGCATAAGCCGGGCGAAATTCGCGGCCAGCTCAAGCCCTAGGCGAGGGGGCGGCGCGCGAAGCGCCGCTGGATTTCGCCGACGATGCCGCGGCGAAAGATCATCACGCACACGACAAAAATGGCGCCGATGATCACGGAAACCCAGGCGCCGACACGTTCGGAGAGGTACTGCTGCAGCGTAAGAACGACGCCCGCTCCCACCACCGGGCCGAGAAATGTGCCGCTGCCGCCGAGTAGAGTCATCAGAATCACGTCGCCGGAGGTCCCCTGACTCACGTCCGTAAGCGTAACGAAGCTCAAGGTGAGCGCTTTGAGCGAGCCCGCGAGCCCGGCGATGCTGGCTGAGAGCACGAAGGCGAGCAGTTTATAGCGATCGACTTTGTACCCCAGCGAGATCGCCCGGGGCTCGTTCTCGCGGATCGCTTCCAGTACGTGACCGAAAGGCGAGCGCACAATGCGCCGTACGAGAAAATAAACCGCGACAAACATCGCAAGCACGAAGTAGTACATCGCGGCGTCGCGGTCGAGCGGGATTATCCCGGCGATGCTGCCGCGCGGGATGCCCTGCAGTCCGTTCTCGCCGCCGGTAAAGTCCGCTTGCAGGCAGATGAAGAACACCAATTGGGACAGCGCCAGGGTGATCATCGCGAAATAAATGCCCTGGCGGCGGACCGCGATCGCGCCGATGACAGTGCCCAGCAACATGGCCACCGCGACGCCGGCCAGAATCCCGGCGAGGGTTCCCCAACCGTGCACCGACACCAGCCAGCCGGTGATATAGGCCGAAGAACCGAAGTATGCGGCATGGCCGAAGGAGAGCATTTTGGTGTAGCCGAGCAGCAGATTGAACGCGCAGGCAAACATCGCAAAGCACAGCAACTGCGCCATGAACACCGGATAAACGCCGAGATTGGGCGCCGCCAGCGCCGCGATTCCGAGCAACACATACACCGCTACGCTGCCTCGCACGCCTACTCCTTGCCGAACAACCCGGCGGGCCGCCAAATCAAAACCACCGCCATGATCACAAAAACGACGATGTTCGAGGCTTCCGGATAAATCACCTTGGTGAGACCTTCGATGAGTCCGAGAGCGAGCCCGCTGACGATGGCGCCGATGATCGAGCCCATGCCGCCGATGACCACCACCGCAAAGACGACGATCACGAGCGACGAGCCCATCAGCGGACTCACCTGGACCACCGGCGCCGCGAGCACGCCTGCCAGTGCGGCGAGTGCCACGCCTGCCCCATAGGTACCCATGACGATGAGTGGGACGTTGATGCCGAAGGCTTGTACCAGCTGCGCGTTCTCGGTCGCGGCGCGCAGCGTCGCACCCAGGCGGGTACGCTCGATGAGAAACCACGTGACTCCGCACACCGTCACCGATGCGGCGACCACCCAGGCGCGATAAATCGGCAGCACCATGAAGCCAAGATTGAACACCCCGCGCAGCAGCTCGGGCACCGGGTAGGACTTTCCCGAGGCGCCGAACTGATCGCGCATGATGCCCTCGGCGATCAGGGCAATGCCGAAGGTCAGGAGCAGCCCGTACAGGGGATCGAGCCGATACAAATGGCGCAGAAACAAGCGCTCGATGATTACACCCAACAGCGCCACGATGAGCGGCGCCAGCAGCAGTGCAAACCAGTAGTTCACCCCAAAGGCCTGCAATCCGATGTATGCGGCAAACGCCCCGAGCATGTAAAACGCGCCATGCGCGAAATTCACGATCCCGAGCAGACCGAAAATTACCGCAAGCCCCAGACTCAATAGCGCGTAGAACGATCCATTCACCAATCCGAGCATGAGCTGGCCGAGAATGGCAGGCAGCGGCACGCCAAACACGGTCGTCACCGCCGAAACTACTTGATGAGCGGGCAGGTGGGGTCCGGCTGCGACCCGAAGGCTTCCTCACCGGACATGACCTTGATGACCTTGTAGTAGTCCCAGGGATACTTCGACTCCGCCGGCGTCTTGACCTGCATGACGTACATCGTATGGATCATCAAGCCATCGGCGCGAATGTAGCCGTTCTTGGCAAACATATCGTTGATCTTGGTTTTCTTCAGTTCCGCCATCACCTTGTCGGAATCCGTCGAGCCCACCGTCTTGACCGCTTTCAGGTACTGCAGCGTGGCAGAGTAGTAAGCGGCCTGGGTCATGGTCGGCTCCTTGTGCATCTTGGCGAAGAAGCGCTTGCCGAATGCGCGCGTCTCCTCGTTCAGATCCCAGTACCAACCGGTGGTCAGGTAAAGTCCCTGCGCGGTCTGCAGCGTAAGGCTATTAATGTCGCTGAGGAAAGCCAGCAGCGCGGCGGGTGTCATCGTTTTGGTAAGGCCGAATTCGTTCGCTCCCTTCAACGAGTTCGAGAAGTCGGTGCCGGCATTCGCCAATCCCAAAACCTGTGCGCCCGAGCTTTGCGCCTGCAGCAGGAAGGAAGAAAAATCCGTGGTGCCCAAAGGAACACGCACGGCCCCCAGCACCTTACCGCCGTTGGCAAGCACCACCTTGGTCGCCGAATCCTGCAGTTGCGTGCCGAAGGCGTAATCGGCGGTAAGAAAGAACCACGACTTGCCGCCTTGCTTGACGATCACACTCGCCGTACCGTTGGCCAATGCGGTAGTGTCGTAGGCGTAGTGCACCGTATAGGCAGTGCAGTCCGCACCGGTCAGCGAGGCTCCCCCGGCGCCGATGGCGAAAAACGCCACTTTTTTCGCAACCGCCACCTTGGACATGGCAATGCTGACGCCGGTATTGGATCCGCCGATAAGCATATTCAGGCCGTTCTGATCGGCCCACTCGCGAAATTTCGATGCGCCGATATCCGGCTTATTTTGATGGTCGACGCTCAGCAGCGTGATCTTCTTGCCGATAACCGTACCCCCGAAGTCGGCGATCGCCATATTGATGGCCTCGATGCCGCCTGGACCTTGCACATCCGCATATACGCCCGACAAATCGTCGATATCGCCGATGACCACTTGATCGCCCGCGGCGAGGGCCGCATGCCCGGCGATCAGGCTTAAGAGCGCACAGGGCAGGATTGCGAACCGCTGAATCTTCATCTTGCAACTCCTTGGTTCATTTTGATTTCAAAGTCCCAGCCACTCGCGGAGCATACCCATTTGCGAGCCAAGCTGGGATCGTTCGAACTGTCTGAGGATCCGCCCGTGCTCCATCACGTAAAACCGGTCCGCCAGGGGGGCCGCAAAGCGAAAGTTCTGTTCGACCAGGACCACGGTAAAACCCTTTGACTTCAGCGTACGGATCACCTCGCCCAGCTTCTGCACGATCACCGGCGCGAGCCCCTCTGAGATCTCGTCGAGCAGCAGCAGCCGCGCGCCAGTTCTTAAGATTCTGGCCACCGCCAGCATCTGCTGCTCGCCGCCCGACAGGCGTGTGCCGGGACTGGCGGCGCGTTCCCGCAGGTTGGGAAACATGGCGTAAATTTCCTCGAGCGGCAGACCCTCGCCGCTCTTGAACTGCGGCGGCAGCAGCAGATTTTCCTCGGCGGACAGGGCCGAGAATATGCCACGCTCCTCGGGACAGTAGCCAATGCCAATGCGGGCAATCCGGTGCGGCGCCATCCGCACCGTTTCGATGCCGCCGATCAGCACCGAACCGGTGCGCGTACCGATCAGCCCCATGATGGCGCGCAGCGTGGTGGTGCGGCCGGCGCCATTGCGGCCGAGAATCGTGACGACCTCGCCTTGCTGAACGTTGAATTCGACCCCGTGCAGGATATGCGACTCGCCATACCACGCGTTAAGGTCAGTGATTTTCAGCAGTTCGCTGCCCATCAGTGGGTCCCCGCAAGTTCGCTGCCGGTACTGCCCATGTAGGCCTCGATCACCTGCGGATTCTGCGAGACTTGCGCATAGGGGCCCGCGGCGATCACGCGTCCACGTTGCAGCACGGTTATCGTGTCGGCGATGGAAGCGACCACACTCATGTTGTGTTCGACCATGAGCACCGTGCGATGCAAGGAGACCTTCTTGATCAACTGCGTAACGCGCGCCACGTCCTCGTGCCCCATGCCTTGTGTGGGCTCATCGAGAAGCATCAATTGCGGATCGAGCGCCAGCGTGGTTGCGAGTTCCAGGGCGCGCTTGCGCCCATAGGCCAAATCCGCCGTCAGCGTGTCGGCCCACGGCTCCAGGCCAACCTCGGCCAGCAATTCCTTGGCGCGACCATCAAGTTTTGCCAGGGTCTTTCCGGAACGCCAGAAATAAAACGAAGTGCCGAGCTGCCGCTGCAGCGCAACGCGCACATTCTCAAGAACGCTCAAGTGTGGAAACACGGCGGAAATCTGGAAGGAGCGCACGATTCCTCGCCGAGCGATGTCCGCCGGCGCATCAAGCGTGATGTTCTCCCCTTGGAAATAGATGGCACCCGAAGTCGGCTGAAGGAACTTGGTGAGCAGATTGAACAGGGTGGTTTTGCCGGCACCGTTCGGCCCGATCAATGCCTGGATTTCGCCGCGCCGCACGCAGATCGATACGCCGTCGACCGCCACAAAACCCTTGAACTCCTTCACCAGACTCTGCGTCTCGAGGATGATGTCGGCGACTGCGGTCGTCACGCTCCGCCGCCCCTGACGCCCGGCTGGACAGTGAGTTGATCGACAGGCTGATGAGGGCGTCGGAACAAGGGCGTTTTCTCCGCGATTGGCGGTTGTTATCGGTAGCGCGCTTTTCAAAGAAGCCTAACACGCCAAGATTTTGCCGCGAGACCAAGCTGCCTCGGCAGCAGGTCTCTCAAGCCCGGGTGCCCGCTGACGGTGGATTGGTTGGTATAGAACAAATTCTCAATTAAAATAATTGGTTAACGATCATATCAAGAATTAACATCATATCCGATTGGCAGTTTTTAAAAGCCGGCTTGCCTCGATGCGGGCAGGTGCTATCCTGCTTTGCGAACCTTCCCCGCAATCTTAAGATTGAACGCCGCGAGGCCGGGATCCTTAAGACAACCAACAAAAAAATTGGCTGATGCGGGGGAATTTTTCCCGTGAATGGGGTCTTACTGGTTCATAGCCGAGACGAGGCTTTGGTTCGGATGCGCTCGGGTTAGTCCAAAGTCCAAGCGCGATCGATGGCGGGCTACGCAGACTTAAGCGTAGCCCGTTTTTTCTCGCAGTCGCCTTGTGATACACCCCCACGCATGAGTTCCATTTTTGACCCCGCTTGCCGGCGCTGCGCGCGACTGGCCGCGTTCTTGGATTCTGTTCAGCGCAAGCAGCTTGACTACTACTGCCGGCCCGTTCCGCCATTTGGCGATTCGGCCGCGCGCCTGGTAATCGTGGGATTGGCGCCGGGCCTGCACGGCGCGAATCGAACCGGCCGGCCATTTACGGGGGATCACGCCGGAATATTGCTGTACCGGACCCTTCACCGCTATGGACTCGCATCCGCTCCGGTGTCCGATTGCGCGACTGACGGGCTGACGCTCAATGACGCGCGGATTACCAACGCGGTGAAATGCGTTCCCCCCGCCAATAAACCCCTGCCCGCGGAAATCAAGGCATGCAACGCGTATTTGCGGGCGGAGCTTGCGGAGAGCCCGACCATGCGGGTTATTCTGGCCTTGGGAACCATCGCGCATGCGGCGGTACTGCGCGCCTACGAATTGCCGGCCGGCCAGTTTCGATTTGCGCACGCCGCGGAACATAGACTAAGAGATGATCGAGTGTTGATCGATTCCTATCATTGCAGCCGCTACAACACGCAGACGCGACGGCTCACGGCAGCCATGTTCGAATCCGTCGTCGAACGCGCGCGCGATCTGGCGCAGGCGTGATTGAACCGTGAATACCGGTCCTGACCCGAACCATGTCGCGCCTGCCACCGCGCCGCCGACAGCAGCGGCGGCCGCGCGCTTCGACCCCAAGGTGTTTGTCGACAGTTTGCCGGGCCGCCCGGGGGTGTACCGGATGCTGGACGCGCATGGGGAGATTCTCTATGTCGGCAAGGCTCGAAATTTAAAGAACCGCGTAGGATCGTATTTTCAGCCGAGCAATGTGCAGCCGAAAGTGCTGGCGCTGATAGCCAAGACTGCGAATATGGAAGTCACTATCACAAATTCCGAGACTGAAGCGCTGCTGCTCGAGTTCAATCTCATCAAGAAACATCGGCCGCGTTTCAACGTGGTGCTGCGCGACGACAAGAGCTTTCCGTATCTACACCTGGAAACCCACCACGAGTTTCCGCGATTGAACTTCTACCGCGGCTCGCGCAAGGAGCCGGGGAAGTATTTCGGGCCCTACCCGTCGGCCGGGGCGGTGCGCGATACGCTGCAGCAGCTGCAGAAATTGTTTCGCATCCGCAATTGCGACGACAGCTATTTCGCGAACCGCTCGCGGCCCTGCCTGCAATATCAAATCCAGCGATGCACGGCACCCTGCGTGGGACTGGTATCGAAAGAAAACTACGCCCGCGACGTGGGCGCCGCGATAAAAGTTCTGGAAGGGCGCAATGATGAGGTCAGCGAGGATCTCGGCGGGCGGATGGAAGCTGCAGCCGCGCGCCTGGATTTCGAAGAGGCGGCGCAGGTGCGCGATCAATTGGCGAAGCTCAAGGTGATTCAGGCGCAACAGATAGTCACCGCCGGCGAGGACCATGATGCGGATGTCATCGCGATCGTCGCCGAGAACGGCGAGTACTGCGTCGCCATTATGTTCGTGCGCGCGGGCCGCAGCCTCGGCAGCACCACGTTCTTTCCAAAGGCGCCGCTGGCCGAATTGCCGGAGGTTCTTGCGGCATTCGTGACCCAATATTATCTGGAGCGCGACGCTCCGGCAGAGATCATCGTCGAGCAGGACTTCGATGAAATGCACCTGCTCGAGGCGACCCTGGCACAGCGTCTGTCGCACAAGGTGCGCATCAGCTCCTCAGTACGGGGAATCCGCGCGCGCTGGCTGGAGATGATGCATAACAATGCAGTACAGGCGCTGAACATGCGCCGGCTGGCGCGCGCCGGCATCGAGTCGAGCCTCGACGATTTGCGCGAAGCGTTCGATCTGGACGAGGCGCCGAACCGGCTGGAGTGTTTCGATATCAGCCACACCGGCGGTACCGATACCGTGGCGTCGTGCGTGGTGTTCGGATTGGAAGGGCCGCTGAAAAGCGAGTATCGGCGCTTCAACATCAGCGGCATTCAGCCCGGCGACGACTATGCAGCCATGCATCAGGCGTTGACGCGCCGCTACAAGCGGGTTCGCGACGGTGAAACACCCAAGCCGGATGTGCTGCTGATCGACGGCGGCAAAGGACAACTGGCCGAAGCCGCGAGGGTGCTCGAAGAGCTGGAAGTTGGAGGCATTACCTTGATCGGCGTCGCCAAGGGCGTCGATCGACGTGCGGGCCAGGAACAACTGTTCTTGTTGGGCCAGGATACCCCCACTATACTGCCCCCGGACTCGCGCGCATTGCACCTGATTCAACGGGTGCGCGACGAAGCTCACCGTTTCGCCATCGCAGGGCATCGCCGTAAAAGAGCCAAGCGCCACAGCCAGTCGATACTGGAAACCATTCCGGGTTTGGGGCCCGTCAAACGGCGCGAGCTGCTGAAACAGTTCGGCGGCCTACAAGGGATACTTCGTGCAGGGGTCGATGACTTCGTACAAATTCGGGGCCTCGGGCGCGATCTGGCCGAGATAATTTATGAACACCTCCATCCCGGGCGCTAAACCCAAGGCGCATTGGAATGTGCCGAACACGCTGACGTGGCTGCGCATTCTGATGATTCCGGGAATCGTGATCCTGTTCTACCTGCCGTTCTGGTGGGCACACCCGGCGGCTGGCATCGGTTTCGCGCTTGCCGGCATCACCGATTCGTTGGACGGTTACTATGCGCGCAAGCTGGGACAAACTTCGCGGCTCGGCGCGTTCCTTGATCCGGTCGCCGACAAACTGATCGTCGCCGCGGCGCTGGTGCTGATCGTCAGCGCGGATCCGCGCTGGTATGTCGTGATCATGGCCATCGTCATCATCGGCCGCGAAATAGCGGTGTCGGCGCTGCGCGAATGGATGGCGGAGATCGGCCAGCGCGGCCGCATGAAGGTTTCGGTGTGGGGCAAGTACAAGACCATCATGCAAATCGTCGGCCTGTCCATGCTGCTGTTCCGACAGCACTTGCTCGGACTGCCGATCTACAAGCTCGGGCTGGTCTTGAGTGCAGTGGCCGCTGTACTCACGCTGTGGTCGATGATTTTGTACCTGCGATTGGCGTGGCCGGAATTGCGGGACAGCTCGAATCTGTAGCGGGCGGGCCGTGGGCGGCCGCAGGGCGGAATTGGGAAAATGTCGGTAGGTTCAAGGCTTTAGGCGCAGTTTGCTCCGGCTTCTCCTTGACTCCCGGCGGTACGGCCCTACAATTGCGCGTCTGTTTAGGGCGGGAATAGCTCAGTTGGTAGAGCGCAACCTTGCCAAGGTTGAGGTCGCGAGTTCGAGCCTCGTTTCCCGCTCCATGATTTTCCGGGAGGCATGCCAATCCCCCCGGCATGCCTCCCGTCACCTCAAATATGACCGAATTACTCGGCTATTCGTCGCCCGCATCGTCCGCATCGAACAGGAACGGCAGCACGGGAATTCCTTCTTTGCGTACCGCCTCCAATTTGCCTGGGTCGATGCCAAGTGACTTGAGAATCGTCGCCGCGACCTGTGACGAAAGCACGGGGGTCTTGACCACTTGCGGAACGAGCGCCCGGTTGGACACGATCAATCCGACATTGGTGTCGCCGAAACTGAACCCGCCGTGCTCTGCGACCTTGTTCTTTTTCGCTCCCGTGTAGATCGTTCCATATACAGGCTGCACGATGATGTCCGGTGTGCGACTGTCTTTCAGCGGATCGCGGAACTTCAACTTCAGCTCTTCGCCGGACATCACTTCGTCTATGTACAACGCCTTTGCATTTTGATTGAGATAATCCGCCACCAATTTTGTCTTGCTCTGGTCCGGCAGCCAAATCAGGGCGATATCGTCATCCTGCACATAGCCGCATGGCCCCTCGAGACAATTGTTGCCGGCGTCCGTGATGATCTTGGCCGCTGCGCTGGCAGTGCAATCGGACACGGTGCAGACGAGGTCCGCGAAATGCCCCGGCTTTGTCAGCTTCGCCAGATTGATCGGTGATTGGCCGTGTTTCGCCGTCACGATGATCAGCGTCGAATCGTAGATACCGGCCTTTTTCAAGGCGCCGATGAACTGCCACAGCGCTTCGTCGGTCTTCTTGAGGCCATAGGCCAGGACAGCGGAAGGAGCACCAGAACCGTCTGCGTAGCCTCCCTGTTGTCCATTGATCGTCGGGTCCGTGTCGGCAGGGCACCCGCCATCGGAATTGTCCACGAGCAGTTTCTGCCCAACGCTGACGCCCTGGAAGTTCATGCCAAATACCGCGGGCACACCGACGTATTTCGTGCCTTCGTGATTCAATCCCTGGATCTCATTCAAGATCGCCTTCACCTTCAGGTAATCGTTCTGCACCGTGCAGACAACACTGAATGTGTTGTCATAGCCACCGACGTTCGTGACTTCCGGGGTGTAGAGATCGTCCACGCCCTTGCCGGACCGGCCATTTACCAGATCGTAGGCGGGGTGCTTGTCTGCCCATGCGGTACGTCCGGCGTGATCTTCCCTCACCACTTCGAACACGGTATTGGCGCGGATGGCGTTGTGCGGATAGAACGGCGAACAATTCCCATGAGCGTCGATGTAGCGTGGCAGTGCATCCGGATCGATCTTGTTTTGCGAAACCCCGTTCACATAAACGTCGATCGACTCGTCGAAGATCATTTGCGTCCCCGGCGGTCCGGAACAGGTCTTGTTGTCCGGCGCCCAAATCGTCCGGTCGTAGCTGTAATCGTAGAAGAGCCCATGAGTCCGTGGGGAGCCACCGGTCACCAACGCCAGCAGCCCGGGAAAGGAATCCGAGTTTGCGGGAGTCCTTGCGTTCGAATACGTCACCCCGTGCTCGCTCAATTCATCCAATGCCGAGCCCGGATGTGATTTCACATAGTTGGCGACATCCAAAGCGTGCAGACCGTCGATGCTGATCACCAGGACGTGTTTGATTTTTCCTTCGCTCAATCCGTCTTCAGCTTGTGCCGGAGTCGGATTGACCGCGGCCATGAGTCCCAGACCCAAAGCTGTTGCGAGTAGCTGCTGCATTTTCTTCCCCTATTGTTGTTGCCCTGAAAGTTGCAGCGCCAAGGTTCCGACTTCAGTGTTGCGCTCGTATGACAAAAAGGAAGGGCCTGCACGCGACAGCGCTCTCGTGCCAGCCTCGCCGGTTTTAATTGCGTGCCTTGTGCGCTGTCGGGCGACCTGCTAAAATGAATTAGCTTGGAAACCAATGAGTTAGGCGATCTGGCCAGTCTGAGGTCGCGAGGTCGGGCGCCGTTTCCCACTCCAGTTTCTGAAATAGAACCCCGGCAAGTCCGGGGTTTGCTGTTTTTGTATGGGCTAGGTGGCAGAGTGGTCATGCAGCGGCCTGCAAAGCCGTGTACGCCGGTTCGATTCCGACCCTAGCCTCCAGTAAAGCTTTTCTGGCCTTGTCCAGCCTGCCCAGAAAACCACCAAAACCCCTAATTTACCAGGGGTTTACAGCCTCTTCTCTTGTCTGCCCTTGTCTTGACTAGTCAGCGCTGCGTGGGGTACAAGCTGGGGTATGCGGACCCCGACTGGGGTACGCGGCACAAAAAGGTACCCCACATGGCACTCACGGATTCCTCGATTCGGGCCGCCAAGCCGGGCGAAAAGCAATACAAGCTGTATGACGAGGACGGCCTGTTTTTGCTCATCACCCCAACGGGTGGCCGACTGTGGCGCTTCAAATTCCAATTCGATGGGGTAGAGAAGGGAATCAGCTTAGGCAAATACCCCGACGTCTCACTCAAACTCGCGCGCGATCGTCGCGACGATGCTCGACGAAAGGTCGCCGATGGCATCAATCCATCCGCCGAGAGACAGGCTGAAAAGACCGCACATGCGAATGATTTCCAGTCGGTCGCCGAGGAGTGGCTCTCCAAGGTCAAAAAGAACATGGAGCCAAAGACTCACAAGCGCATCGAAGACCGATTCAAGAAATGGGTATATGGCCATATTGGCCGGCGGCCGATCGCCAGGATTGTCGCGCTCGACCTGTTGACTGCGCTGCGAGTGCCGGAAGCGTTGGGCAGGTTTGATACGGCGCATCGCACGAAGGCGGATTGCTCGCGAGTATTTTGCTACGGCGCTGCGACTGGCCGCGGTTGCAGGGACGTAACCGTCGATTTAAAGGGCGCACTGGCGCCGGTCAAAAAGAAAAAGTTCGCCGGCATTACTGATCCTGCAAAGCTTGGCGGCCTGCTGCGGGCGATCGATGGATACGATGGGCAGCCGACGACACGGATCGCGCTCAAGCTCGCGCCGTATCTTTTCCTGCGCCCGACTGAGCTGCGCGCGGCGCCGTGGAAGGAGGTCGACTTTGATCGGGCCGAGTGGAGGATTCCGGCGGAGCGAATGAAGATGGATCGCATGCATGTGATCCCGCTCGCGCGCCAGGTCGTCGTGCTCCTGCGAGAGCTACAGAAGTTCACCGGCGGCGGTACGTTGATGTTCCCGACGCTCAAAGATCCGCTGCGACCGATGTCGGAGAACACGATCAACGCTGCGCTGCGCCGCATGGGCTACTCGCGCGAGGAGCAAACCGGCCACGGTTTTAGAACCACGGCCAGCACTTTCCTAAATGAAAATGAGGAGCGGCCTGACTGGATCGAGCTGCAGCTCGCGCACAAGGAAAAAAATCAGACCCGCGGTGCGTATAACGAAGCACAAAAGCTCGCGAAGCGTCGCGGGATGATGCAGCGCTGGGCCGATCACCTTGACATGCTGCGCGCCGGCGGCGACGGCAACAACAACAATGTGGTGCCGATCAGGGCGGCCGCGACGACATGAAAAGCCGGATGCCAGCGCCCAAGCCGCTGACAATGGCCGAGCTCTTGGATCTGGTTCGTTTCTGCAGGGGCGTCACACTGCCGTCTTTGATAGATCAATACCCGGATGATTGGGCGACTCTGCAGCGTTCGCGCGTAGCGCCACAATTCGAGGCTCCAAACCTGCTGATGTCAACGTTAAGGCCGAACGCAATCGAGACGTTACGGTCCGCACTTAGGACGCTGCACGCGCATCCGGCATATCTGTGGCTTAGGAAAGGTTTACAAACTTTGATGGCGCGAGTTCCTCGCCACGATCCCATCGTGGAGATTCAGTTCGTGCAGGATTTAGCGATGAACATCGCGTTCCTGGTCGCGGAAAGGAAGCAGCAGAAGAAATCGGAACGAGACAAAGCTCGCAAAGCCCGCAAGAAACTCCGTATCGACATTGAGCGGGTAACGGTGCGGCTATTCACTGGAGTCGTAAGACTCACCCCTGATAGGCTCGACAAGCTGCTGCAATTGCTCGAAGCGGCTAAGCATGAGCTGAGCATCCCACGACGCAAAACCATCGCGCTGCAGAGCTTCACGCGCACATTTTTGCTTGAACGTGGCCTCCTCAAGGCTGAGATTATTCTCGAAGTTTCCGCATTCGTCGGCCTTCCGTGCGATGAGCGCAGCGCCCAACGCTACATCGAACAAGCTAAAAACGCCTAACCGGCCGCCGCAAATCGCGGCTCAAAATCGGCCGGCATTTGTCGTGACCTAGCCCCTCCCTTTGCCCC
>DATMRC010000035.1:0-67238 GCA_035567075.1 Steroidobacteraceae bacterium | reverse complement strand
CGCGTTCCGTCGATGTGCATCCCAGCCGGCTCGCCTTCTACCCGCTCACCATGCCGTTGACCACCGGCCCCGGCACGATCTCGGTGGCGATTTCGCTCGGCGCCGGGCGTCCCACCGGCTTGCATGCCGCGACGCTGGCGTTCTTTGTCGAGACGCTGGCGGCCAGCGTGCTGCTGTCGGTGCTGATATTTGGCTTCTATAGATACTCGGCGCGCCTCGCGGAATTGATCGGCCCCACCGGGACCACCATCGTGGTGCGCCTGTCGGCATTTCTCTTGTTCTGCATCGGGATTCAGGTGTTGTGGAACGGCGCTTCGGAACTTTTGGGAACCGTATCGTTCCATTCGGTGAGCTGATTGCGTTTTCAACAGTGGGTATCAACATGAAAGTGGATTGGGATCGGCGACACTTGTTGAGCGTCGGTGCCGGCGCAGCCTCCCTGGCTTTGCTGCCGCGCTGCCTGCGGGCCGCCACGGCCACATCAACCGCTAGGCTAAGCGTGCCGCCGGCGCCGGTAGCGCGAATCGACGCCGCGCACGACACGTATTTCGGCGAAACCTTGAGCGATCCCTATCGCTGGATGGAGAACGACAAGGATCCTGAGTGGCTGCCCTTCTTGAACGGGCAGAATGAACATGCGCGTGCGGTGCTCGATACCTTGCCGGCGCGTCCTCAGCTGCTCAAGCGCATCCAGGAGCTGTCGGGCGAGACGGCGGCAACCAACCGGGTGCAGCGCGCGGGCGGTCTCATCTTCTTCTCGCAGCGGCCGGTGGGCGCGGATAATTTCAAGCTGTTCGTGCGTGCGGGGTCGGGCGCGGATCGCGTGCTGGTGGATCCCACCCTGGTGAGCAGTCCCAAGAGCCATGTATCGCTGGATTGGTGGCGTGCATCGCCCAACGGCTTGTATGTGGTGTACGGCCTGTCCAAGGACGGCAGCGAGGACTCCGTCCTGCATGTGCTGAAGGTCGCCGATGGCAAGGATCTGCCGGAGCAGATTCCCAACACCGAAGGTGCCAATCCGCAATGGCTCGACGACGACAGCGGTTTTTTCTACAACCAGCTCACCGGCCAGGTCGACACTCCCGAAAGATATCTCGACAGCCAGGCGCGCTTTCATCGTCTCGGCAGCGATCCGCAATCCGACCCCATTCTCATGAAGCGCGGACTCGTCGCCGGCATCGACTACGATCGCATCCAGGCTCCCACCATCACCACTTCCTTCGGTTCGAAGTACGCGCTGCTGCTCTTGGCCGACGTCCGGCCCGAGGCGCGCATTTTCATCGCGCAGCTTGTGGATGCGATCGCGGGAACAGCCCAATGGAAACCCATCGCCGGCTTCGAGGATGAGGTGACTGACTCCGAGCTGGTGGGCGAGGATTTATATCTGCTCGTGAACAAGGACACGCCGCGCGGGCGGATCGCGAAGACATCGGCCGCTGCGCCCGATCTTAAGACCGCGGTGACGGTGGTGGCGCAAAGCGCCTTCGTGATCGAGCGCATCACCCGTGCGCGCGATGGCCTGTACCTCAAAATCATGGATGGCGGCGTGAGCCGCATGCAGCGCCTGCGCAACACCGCAGTCAGCGAGATCGCCCTGCCCTTCGAGGGATCGATCGGGGCGATCTTCGGTGCGGCCGATGAGGACGGCGTGCTGATTACGCTGCAGGGCTGGCTGCATCCCGCTGGCATCTGGTCGGTGGACTTGGGCGGGCGCTTGAGCGACACCGGCATCACTCCCCAGCCCAAGATCGATGTCAGCGCTTACCAGGCCAGGCGATTCTTCGCCACCGCCAAGGACGGCGTCAAGATTCCGTACACGTTGATTTACCGCAGAGGCTTGAAGCTCGACGGCTCCCATCCGGCATGGATTTCCGCGTACGGCTCGTACGGCATCACGGCGTACTCGCCGGCCTTTGCAGCAAGATCCCTGGCGCTGGTCGATGCCGGCGCCATCGTGGGCTATGCCAATGTGCGGGGCGGCGGCGAGTATGGCCGCGAATGGCACAAGTCGGGACAGCTCGCCAACAAGCCCAACACCTGGCGCGATCTGATCGCGGTCTGCGAAGAGCTCATTGCGAGGAAATACACCTCACCGCAGCATCTTGCCATCGGCGGCCGGTCCGCCGGCGGCATTACGGTGGGCAGGGCGATGACCGAGCGGCCCGACTTGTTCGCCGCCGTCGTCGATGGCGTGGGCTGGTCGAATCCCCTGCGCTATGTCGTCGAACAAAACGGCTTTGGAGAAGAGCCGGAGTGGGGAGCCATTACGGATCCTGCGGGGTATCGGGCGCTCAAGATGATCGACAGCTATCAGGCGGTGAAGCGCGAGGCTTATCCTGCGGTGCTCTTGACGACGGGCGTGACCGATCCGCGCGTCGCCCCGTTTCACGTGGGGAAAATGACCGCGCGATTGCAGGCGGCGAGCACCTCGGGCAAGCCCGTACTGCTGCGCGTCGACTTCGACGCCGGCCATGGAATCGGCTCGACCCGCACCCAGCAGGACCGCGAGGCGGCGGATACCTACGCGTTTCTGCTGTGGCAGCTCAAAGGGCAGGCCTAGCGCCCGCGCGAGCGCTGACCCACCGATGCTCAGTGCGCCGGCACCTCATTGCGATAGATGACGCCTTCCTTCATGACGAACAGCGGATGCTCGGTGGCGCCGATGTCCTTCAGGGGATTGCCGGGAACCGCCACGATGTCGGCGGATTTTCCCGCCTGCAGCGTGCCGGTCTGATCGGCAATGCCGAGCAGGTCGGCGCCGCCCGCGGTGCCCGCCATCAGCGCCCTGGCCGGGGCCAAACCGTTTTTCACCATCAGCGAGAACTCGCGCGCATTCATGCCATGCGGCTCGACGCCGGCATCCGTGCCCATGGCCAGCGGCACGCCGATCTTCACGGCATGCTGGAACATCTGCTGCGCCTGCGCCGCCGCTGCGCGAGCTTTCACGGCGATGGCGGGGGGAAATTTGTCCAGCCTCTCGCCCACCCATACACCGGCGAACAGCGTCGCCACCAGGTAGACGTGCTTGCGCTTCATCTCCGCCAGCGTGTCGTCCTTCAAGAAGCTGCCGTGTTCGATGGAATCGACGCCGGCGGCGATCGCCATCTTGGCGGCCCGGTCGCCGTGACAATGCGCGGCCACCTTGCGATTCCAGGCGTGCGCCTCGGAAACGATGGCATTCATTTCTTCCTGCGTCAGCTGCACATTGTCCACGGGATCGGATAGCGACAGCACGCCGCCGGAGGGCATGAACTTGATGACATCGGCGCCGTACTTGACCTGGTAGCGCACGGCCTCGCGGCACTCCTCGGGTCCGTTGCAAACGCCGCGGATGGGGCCGGCGACTGCGATCTTATCCGGCGGAATCGGGCCCTGATCCGCATGCCCGCCGGTCGAGCCCACCGCGTAGTTCGACACCAGCATGCGCGGTCCGGGAACGGCGCCCGCCTTGATGGCGTTGCGCAATCCCAGCGCAATGTATTCTTCGGACCCCAGATCGCGCACCGTGGTGATGCCGGCCTCGAGAGTGGCCCTGGCGTACTGCGCACCGTAGAGCGCCTGCTCCGCCGGGAAGCGCATGATGCCGTGGTAGAAATCCTCGTACCAATTGGGGCTCGCCACCTCGGAGAGGTGCACATGCGCGTCGATGAAACCGGGCAGCAGGGTCGCATCGCCCAGATCGATGACCTTGGCATCATCCGGAATCTTTGCAGCGGCGCCGGCGCTCAAGATTTTGCCGCCCGCGATCACCACCACGCCGTGCTCGATCAGCGTGCCCGACACCGAATCGAACAGGTGCGCGGCTTTCAGCGCGATGGGCGGCGGAGCGGCGGGAGCGGCGGCGGGCGCAACCGCTTGGGCGTCGCTCAAGCGCGTGAATACGAGCAAAGCCATTGCGGTGCCGGCCGCCATTCTCAAGGTTTTCATGTTCGATCCGAATGCAAAAAAAGGGGTTCGCATGTTCGCATCACGCCCCGCCGCGCGCAATAATTCTTCTGCGATTGCGGGAAATCCCTCTAAAGCTCCGACCACTCGCGCAGCAGCGCATGATAGTGAGCCGCCAGGCGCACCAGGCAATCATCATCGGATCCCAGCTGGGTCAGGCGCTGAATGGTGCGGTCGAGCTCGAATAGCTGCGTTCGCTTTTGATCTTCGCGGATCAAGCTCTGAATCCAGAACACGCAGGCGAGCCGCCGGCCCCGGGTCACGGCATTCACGCGGTGGCGCGAACCGGAGGAATAAACAATCATGTCGCCCGCCGCCAGCTTGACGCTGCGATCGCCGAGATCGCTTTCGATGATGAGTTCGCCGCCGTCGTAGGACTGCGCGCTCGCCAGGAACAGGGTGGCGGAGAGATCGGTGCGCAGCTTGTGGACGCTGCCGGGCGGCGTGCGCACCACGCCGTCCACATGCGTGCCGAATTGCATCCCGACGCCATAGCGATTGAACATCGGCGGATACACCTTGTTGGGCAGTATCGCGCTGATGAACAGCGGATTGCGCTCCAGCACCTTGAGAATCGAGCCGCCCAACTCGCGCGCCAGGGCGCTTGCCTCATCGAGCTGTTCGTTGTGCTTGACCTGAGCGCCTTGATGCCCGGCCGTCACCCGGCCGTCCACCCAGGGCGCCTGCTCGATATCGAGCGCCGCGCAAGCATCGCGCACCTGCTCCTCGCTCAAGACATTCGGAATGTTCACGAACACCGGCGCGGCCTCGGATCCCGGCCTTCAAGGCGGGCGGCAAGATCCTGCAGGACATCCGCCGCGGGAGCGCGCGCGAGTAGCGTAAGCACCGCGCAGCGCACGGCCCGCGTGCCGCCGGCCGCCGCTTGCTCAAGCCAGTGCGCGGCTTCCGCGCAGCGGCCTTCGGTAAGCAGGACGCTGGCCCAGTTGTACTGACCGCGAAAATATCCGCCCTCGGCCGAACGCCGATACCAGCCGGCGGCGGCGCTCGCATCGCGCGCAGTTCCCCAGCCTTGCTCGCAGCATCGCCCCAAGAGATTCATGGCGCGCTCATGGCCCTGCCCGGCGGCCTTTGCGTAGTAGCCGTATGCTTGGCGCCAGTCGCGCGCGACACCGCGGCCATCGAGATACATGTGCGCCAGGTTGTACTGCGCCCAGGCATGACCTGCATCCGCGGCGCGTTGAAAAAACGCCGCCGCCGCTGCCGGGTCCTCATCGGCGCCCCAGCCGTTATCGAGGCATCGTCCGGCCATATTGATGGCATCGCTATCACCTTGAAGCGCCGCGCGCTTGAACCATTCGAATGCCCCCGCAGGGTTTTTGGCGACACCGGTGCCCTCGAGCAGCATCCGTCCGTAGCACACCTGCGCCCGCGGCAGTCCTGCGATCGCGGCCGCGTACACCCAGTCGGCGGCGCGCCGTGGCTCCTGCGCAAACAGCGCTTCGCGGCGCGGCGCGCTCATCTGCCCCAGGAGTTCGACAACGGATGAGGCCATGGCTCAAAAGCGATACGTGAAGCTGCCGATCAGAGTGCGGCCCGGACTCGGCAGCGCGTGATTTTCCTGGATACCGACATAGTAGAAGCCGCTGTAGTAGAGCTTGTCGGCGACATTGTTGAGATTCAGCTGCAGCTTCAAGTGCTCGTTGAACTGGTACGAGCTCATCGCGTTGAACACCGCATAGGCCGGCACGCCGGCAGTATTGTCGGCGTCCGCGTAACGATGGCTGACGGCGGTGACGCCGCCGCCCAACTGCCACGCCGCGGTGAGCTCGACGCTGCTCCACAGATTGAAAGCATCGTGCGGCGTGTTGGGCGCCAGCTTTCCCGCCGCGAGTGGATCAAAGCTCCGGGTGATCTTGTCGTCGAGATGGGTGTAGCCTGCGGTGACTTCCCAGGAGTCCGAGAGGTGCCCGTCGATGGAAAGTTCCACACCCTGCACGCGCTGATCGAACGGCGCATCCTGCACGGTGGGATCGTCCGGATCCGAGTTGCGCACGTTCTTCACCTGGGTGTCGAACAGGGCGCCGGCAAGCGTTGCCGCGCCGTTCAAGATGTTGAGCTTCGCCCCCAGCTCCACGGTGCTGTTTTTCTCCGGCGCGAGGCTCTGATCAGTGGGCGCGATGATGAGATATTCGATGACGGGGTTGTACGAGGTGCCGTACGACAGGTAGAAGCTGCGCGCGGGATCCGGCTTGTAGACCACTGCCACGCGCGGACTCACGAAGGAATCGCTGCGCTCAAACCCGGTTCCGGAGAACGCCTCGCTGTAGCTGGATTTGAATCGGTCCCAGCGCAATCCTGCGTCCACGTCCCACTGCGGCCCCAGGGTAATGCTGTCGAGGATGTAGGGACTCACATCGTTGGCCCGGCCCTTGGGATTTGAATACGGGATGAGCGGCGTCGGCGGCGAGTAAAAAGGATAGGGATTGAGCAGCGGTGTGGGTGGAATGTCGTTCAAGCCGTTCTGCAAGCGATTCACGTTCGACCACTCCTTGCTGAGCTCGAGGCCGCCGGTGAGCGCATGGTCGAAGCCTGCTGCACGGAACTTGCGGGTGAGATCGATGCGATTGATGAGGAGCGCGCTGGTGCCGGCGCTGCTTGGCTGGTCGCGCGACACCCGGATGTCGGCATACGGCGTTCCCGGGGGCGGCGCGTCCACCGTGCCGTTGCCGAGAAAGGGTCCGCTCAAAAGGTACTCAAAGCCGTAGTTGGCATAGCGCAAACTGTCGCTCAAGGTGTATTCATCCGCGAAATCCTGCTCGAAACGGATGGTTCCGATATTGGTGCTGGTGCGCGTGCGGTCGTAATTGGCGAGGCCGTAGTAGTTGCTGCGCGCGACTGCGGCCGGCGCCCCGTCGATGAAGGGAATGCCGTAATCCGGAATATTGTTCTCTTCTTCCTTGAAGTAGCTCAAGGTGAGGCGCGTCGGCGCGTCCAGCCCCAAGCTCAAGGTGGGCGCGACTCCGTAGCTTTTGTTGAGCACCTGATCGCGGTCGACCACGCCGCTGCGTTGATCCATCAGCGTCAGCCGCGCCGCGGCGCTCGTGCCCAAGGGCAGATTGAAATCCCCGGTGCCGCGCCATGAATCCGCCGCGCCCGCCGATGCGCTGATCACCGCCAGCGGCGCGAGCGTCGGCTGCTTGCTGATGCTGTTGATCACGCCGGAGGTGGAGCCGCGGCCGAACACCGCCGAGGCGGGACCCAGGAGCACTGAAATCGCTTCGGTGTTGAACGTGTCGCGCCGGTATTGCCCGATGTCGCGCACCCCGTCCAAAAAGAAGCTGTCGGGTATCGACAGCCCGCGCAGGTTGACCGAATCGCCGTGCGCGCCGCCTTCGCCGGAGTTCAAGGTGATGCCAGGCACATTGCGCAGGGCATCCTGCACCAAGGTGAGGTGCTGCTCGGCCAGCTGCTTCTTATCGATGGTGTCTATGGATCGGGGGATGTCGAGCCCGAGCTGAATGGCGGATCCCGTGACCTCGATGCTCTGCAACTGGTCGGTGTCTTCGGGAACGTCGCTGTCTGCCCGGGCGCAGGGACTCACCAATGCGCTGATGGCCGCCACCGCTGCGCCCTGGTCTCGGGAACGCCATTGATGCATTGCAATATCTCCGCACTATCCTTTCTTGATGCTAACACGAATCATTCTTATTAGCATTTTTGAAACAGGCGGGAGTTCACAGTATCGATCGGCGGCCTCCAAGAGCCCGGGCGCTCAGCGTTGTTTGCGCAGCCCCGCCGGGATCAGCAGATAGTCCAGGACTTCGAACAGTCCGTAGGCGATGAGCGCCATGAATGCGGCGGGGATGGCTCCGGTGAGAATGGTGGGAACGTCGTTCAAGGAAAGCCCGGAGATGATGGGCGCGCCGTAGCCGCCGGCGCCCACCAATGCCGCCAACGTGGCAGTGCCGATGCTGACGATGGTGGCCGTTTTTATTCCCGCGAGCACCGTGGGACTCGCGAGCGGCAACACGATGCGGAAAAACACCTGCCGGCGCGTCAAGCCAAAGGCGCGCGCATTTTCCAGATGCCGCGGCTCCACGTTGCGCACGCCGGTGAAGGTGTTCAAGACCACCGGCAGCAGGCTGTACAGGCACAGCGCCGCCAATGCGGGCTTGGTGCCGACGCCGAGCAGCGGAATCAGGAAGCACAACAGCGCCAGCGACGGCACGGTTTGAATGAGCGCGCTCAAGATCAGAATCGCCTGCCCCGCGGCGTGATAGCGAACCGCGGTCACACCCAGGGGTATGCCGACGGCCACTGAAAACAGCAGCGCCAGGCCCACCAGCGCCAGATGTTCGCGCGTGCGCCGCAGGATGTTGCTTTGCAGGCTCTGCGAGCGTGGCGCCTCGGAACCCAAGAATTGCGCGGCGACCTTGGCATAGCTCTGCTTTTGAATGTCCGCCTGGCTGTTCATGTCGATCATCGCCTCCGCGCTGATCGCCCCTTCCAGCTGCGTGAGCGCCTGCCACTCGCGGGGATGCGCGTCGACGAACGCTTTTCGCGCCACCCACACGGCCTGGTACACCGGGAAAAATCCGAGATCATCGCCGAGCACCCGCAGCTGGGACTTCTTGATCTTGGCATCGGTGGAATAGGTGTCGATCAAGTCCACCGCGCCGTCGTCGATGGCCTGAAAGCTCAAGGAGTGCTCCATGCGGCTGACCTTTTGCGGAGGCAACAGCAGGTGATAGCGCTCCGCCATGCGGGGGAAGCCATCTTTGCGGTCCATGAACTCGTAGCTGAATCCAGCCCTGATGTCCGCCTGCAGGCGCTTCAAGTCGCTGATGGTATGCAGATCGTGCTTCTCGGCGAAGGACTCCTTGACGGCCAGCGCATAGGTATCATCGAACCCCAGGGGCGCGGAGATCACCAGATCCATCTTCGCGAGCGCCGCCTGTATGTCCTCGACCGACTTGAGATCAGGCTGCTTGAGGATGGCCTCGCTCAAGGTGCCGGTGTAGTCCGCGTACAAATCGATCGCGCCGCTGCTCAAGGCCTCGAACAGAATTCCCGTGCTGCCCATGCCGAGTTTTCGCTCCACCGGCACCTTCGACACCGACTCCATGGTTTGCGCCGCGATCTCGCCGAGCAGGTAGCCCTCCGTGAACACCTTGGAGCCGACCACGATGGCCTTGGCGGCAAGCGCATCGAGCGACGCAAACGCGGTGAGCAGCAGCGCCGCCAGCAGGCATTTCTTCATGCGACTTCCGCGGCATCCGGCACGGTGCGCTGCGCATTGATGAACATCGTGACGAAAGGATCGGCCGGATGGCGCAGCAGTTCGGCGTAGGTGCCGCTCTGCAGGATTCTGCCCTCGTGCAGCAGCGTGATGCGCTCGGCGAGAAACACGGCTTCGCCGAGATCATGGGTGACGATGAGCACGGTTTTACCCAGCCGATTGAAAATGGCCTTCAGTTCCTGCTGCAGGCTGTGCCGGATCAAGGGATCGAGGGCCGCCATCGGCTCATCGAGCAGCATCACGGAAGGGTCCATCATCGCGGCCCGCATGATGGCCACGCGCTGCTTCTGACCGCCGCTCAATTCGTGCGGGAACCGGTTGAGCACGCTGGCCGGAAGGTCGACGAGTTTGCGCAGCTCCTCGACGCGGTCGGCGATCTTAGGATTCTCCCAGCCGCGCAATTTCGCGATCAGCGACACATTGTGATAACCCAGGAGGTGCGGAAACAAGCCGCCGTCCTGGGGCACGTAGCCGATGCGCGCAGCCCATTCCACGGGACTGAAGGACAGCAGCGGCTGATCGTTGATCTTGACGTAGCCCCGATCGAAAGGAATGAGCCCGAGGGTGATGCGCAACAGCGTGGTCTTCCCCGAGCCGCTCGAACCGATCAGCGCATACGTGGCGCCCTTGGGCACGCTCAAGTTGATGTCGGCAAGGACCGTCCTGGTCTCGAATGTCTTGTAGACATTTTGCAGCTTGAGCATCGTGTTCCCGAATCCTAGGCGTTGGATTCGACCATCGTGCCCTGATGATAAAGAATCTTCCACCCGGCTGAGGTGTGGCGCCACAGCGTCGAGCGTCGCGTGACGCGCGCGCCTTGAAACAAGGTATAGGTGATCAGGTAGTTGTCCGCGGCGATTTCACGGCATTGAAAGTCGCGCATCACCCACGACGCCTCGTCAGGATTGGGCGGCCGGTTCTTCAGCGTTTCGAGCACGTAATTGCGGCTGTAGCGCCGTCCCGACGCGCCGACCTCCCAGAACCCGGCATCCGTCATGTTTTCGTAGTCGCGCCGGCTGTTGCCGAGTTCGGGATGATGGAATATGGGCTCGCGCTGCTTCAATTCCTCGAGCACCGCGAGCAGCTGCGGCGCGGTTGTGAACTTCGGTTCCATTTTCCTATGGCTGCGACGCCACCACCGCGATTTCTATCTTGAAATCGGCGGCCGCCAGTTGCGGACTCAAGACCGTGGCGCGCGCCGGGGTTGCGCCCGGCACCACCCAGGATTCCCACACCTTGTTCATTTCCGAAAAACTTCCCATGTCCGTGAGCCATATCGTGGCCGACAGGAGCTGGCTCTTGTCGGTCTTCGCCAGCGCCAGCAGGCGGTCAATGGAGGCAAGTATCTTCTCGGTCTGCTGGGTTACGCTCAATCCGCGGGCGCCCTCGGCAACCTGGCCCGACAAGTATACGGTTTTGTTGTGCACAACCACCTGGGACATGCGCGGGCCGCTTTGAATGCGTTCAATTGACACGTGGACGGACCTCTTGGTTGCGTGGCTTAAGTACGGGCTATACGATTCATTGGCGTTCAATGCAAGTGGCCTTAAGGGGAGGGTGGCATGGATTTAGGCATTCGGGGACGAACGGCCATCGTTTGCGCTTCGAGCCAGGGCCTGGGCCGTGGCTGCGCACAGGCGCTTGGCGAGGCCGGAGTCATCCTGGTGATCAATGGACGCAATCGCTCGCTGCTCGAGCAAACCGCCGCCGAGATCCGCCACACCACAGGCACGCAGGTGACGCCCGTGGTCGCCGACGTTTCCACCAGCGAGGGCCAGGCGGCGCTGCTCGAGGCCTGTCCCACCCCGGATATCCTGATCAACAACAACGGCGGGCCGCCGCTGCGCAGCTTTCTCGACCTTGACCGCAAGGCAATGCTCGACGGCGTGACCATGAACATGGTGACGCCCATCGAACTCATTCAAAGGGTCATCCAGTCGATGACCGCGCGCGGCTTCGGCAGGATCGTGAACATCACCTCCGTCAGCGTCAAAATGCCGCTCGCCGGATTGGATTTGTCGAGCGGCGCGCGCGCCGGCCTGACCGCCTTCATGGCGGGCGTTGCGCGCACGGTGGCCGACAAGAATGTCACCATCAACAACCTGCTGCCCGGAAGCTTCGATACCGCGCGCCTACGCAGCAATCTTTCGAATGCCGCCAAGCGCACCCAGGTGAGCGAGGACGATGCGGCAGCGCGCGCCAGGTCCAACATACCCGCGAAGCGCTTCGGCACTCCGGCCGAGTTCGGCCAGACCTGCGCCTTTCTCTGCAGCGTGCATGCCGGATACATCACCGGTCAGAACATTCTGCTCGATGGCGGCGCATATCCGGCTGCGTTCTAGAATTTGAATCCACGAAAGGATTGGCGATGAACTGCAAAGCGATTGCACTGACCGGATTGTTGCTGCTGTGTTCGACGGCGCATGGCGAATCGAAGGAACCGGCCCGCGCCGGCCCGACCTTCACCGCCGACGGCAAGCTGGTACTGCCGGAAAATTATCGGGACTGGGTATTCCTGACCTCGAGCTTCGACCTAGGCTACATGGCAGGCATGCAGATGGGTGATCACACGCTGGACAATGTGTTCGTCAATCCGGAGAGCTACTCAACCTTTCTCGCCACCGGCACCTGGCCGGATAAAACCCTGCTGGTGAAGGAAAACCGCCTCGCACCGCGCGAGGGTTCCATCAACAAGACCGGCAATTACCAGAGCACGCAAATCGTCGGCATCGAGATTCACGTCAAGGACGAAGCGCGCTTTCCCGGCAAGTGGGGTTTCTTTGCGTTTGGCGGCAAGGAGCCGGCCACATTGATTCCGCAGGCCGCCAGCTGTTATTCGTGTCACGCCGCGCACGCGGCGGTGGACACGACGTTCGTGCAGTTCTATCCGACGCTGCTCCCCGTTGCGCAGGCCAAGGGGACCCTGTCCAAATCCTATACCCAGGAAATCGCGTCCAGCCCGTTGAAATAGCGCTGCGGGTGCGCCGGCGGCTTAAGTTACCGTCAGCGGCGCTTCTCAAGCCACAGGACATGCTTCTCGAAGTCGGTGGTGATGAGAAAATGCCGGAGCACATCGACGCCGATGTTCACGTCCGTGGCGCTCTGGTTGGCATCGATGGCGGCGTCGAGGTCCGCAAAGGCAATTCCTGCGACTTCGAGCCATTTTAACTTCAGCGTCTGGCGGCTGGTCTCGCCGCCGAGGCCGCCGCCGCGCGCCGTGGCGATGGGCCGCCCGTCGGTCAATAGATGCATGCGCTGCGCCAACTTTGACCCGAGCAGCACGCCGCTGCCGTTGCCAAGATCAAAGGCGGCGCGCACGGCTGCGCCTTCGACGCGTACGGGGAGGGTTTCAATGCCGTGTTCGGTGACCAGTTCCAGTCGCACGCCGGACGGCTCGCGATCGCGCTTGAGGGTACTGATGCGCCGCCCGTCGATGTCGATAAAGAGGCGCGCCGCATCGAAAATCTCTCGGCCCAGAATCACATCGAGCCTCTGCCCAAGCAGCCTGCGTCCCACATCCTTGAGATCCACGATGGCCACGGTCTGATCAGGCAGCGATAACCCCAAGGCTTTCAGCTGCACGCCATCGACCATGCCGGCCTCGAAGGAAGCGTTGCCAGAACCTGAGCCTGTGGTGGTGGAGTTGCTGTGAAGCTTCAGCCTCTTCGCGAACTCAACGTCGATAAGCGTCATCTCGGCGGCGGAGTCGAGAAGGGCCTGCACAGGGTGATCGTTGATCGATGCCGCGATCATCAGCCGCGACCCCTGCGTCAAAATCAAGGGATAGTCGCCGGCAGCCGCCGAACCGGCAAGTAGCAAGGCGGCGGCGCCGGCGGCTCGTATTTTGGAAATCATCGTGTCTAGCGCCAGAAGGCGCCCGCCGCGCCCGGGAAGACCACCGGGCTTTCAAAGCCATCCGCCGAGACGCTGGCCACGCCGAAGATGAAATCATCGATGGCCACATTGGCCAAGGTCAGCGAATCAGAATTTCCGGCATCGCGCCAGCGCGACCACTGGGCCTGAGTGGTATCGCGCCAGTACACGCGATACCCGCCGGCGGGCGAACCCGCGGAGGCGCTCCATGACAACTTCGTGTCCGCAGTGACGGCACCGCTGATCTTGACGTTCGCAGGCGGCGGCGGCGCCGAAGCCATCGCCGCCGCGGCAATGCTGTTGGTGGCCGCTACTTTCGCGAGGTAGGGAAAATCCACGTGATCGATTGTGTCGCCATACTCCACGCCTGCTTCACTGCGCAGGTCCTGGTGCTGGTGCCGATAATCCTCCGAGTTTTCCGTGAACCTGACCGCCGGAAAGCCCAGGGCATTGAATGCCGAATGATCGCCGCCGCGCCCGAAGCGGTCGAGCCGGTAGATCAAGGCCACGGTCCAGTTGGGCAGGTAGGATTCCGCCAGCGCCTTGGCAAAGCGCGCGACATTGCGCGACGCGGAATCGTTCTCGCCGCCCTCGAAACGCCGCTGCTTGGCATCCTCGGCAGTTTCGGTATCGCGAGTGCCCTCGGAGAACAGGCGCACGCGGGTGTTGTCGATCACGCCGTTCCCGCCGTGCGTGCCGCCGACGATGTCATTGTTAAGATCCGCCTCCACCCGCCAGCCCTGGGCCTTGGCATACTCCGCCAGCACCTTGCCGCCGTAGAGCCCCTGCTCCTCGCCGGACAGCACCCCGTAGACGATGGTGGCGGCAAACTTGTAGCGGCTCAAGATTCGCGCCGCCTCGATCACCACGGCGACTCCGGAGGCATCGTCATCGGCGCCGGGCGCGTCCGAGGCGGCGTTCAAGGGGTCGCTGACGCGTGAATCAATGTGGCCGGTCAGGATGATCACGCGTTCCGGATCGGTGCTGCCGCGCTGAATCGCCACCACATCGACGATCTCGCTGGGCTTCGGCACGCGTGCGCCGGTGAAGGTTTGCGACGGCGTGACCACCGTCAAGCACCCGGCGCAGTTCTGAGCGATCGCGGCGAAGCGGGACTGCGCCCAGCGGCGCGCCGCGCCGATGCCGCGTTTGGGCGAGGCGGTATCCGACAGCGAGTGCCGGGTGCCGAAGCCCACCAGCGCCTGCACCGTCGCTTGCAGCTGCTTGGGGTCGGGGCTTGCAGCAATTTCGCGCAAGATGGGCTGTTCGGCGCTTAGCGTAGATACGGCCGCGAATATCATCGCGGCGCCGGCCAGCAGCCTGGCGCAGCGGGCGTTCCCCCCAATGCGCTTGGCGTTGCCCTTGCGTGTCATCGCGCGATACTCCGATATTTCCCGGGAGGATGCCAGGGGAGGACCCGCGGGACGTCCCCCGCGCAAAGTCCTCCCTGTGGACCTTGAGTCCTTGGTAGTCTAGTCGCGTGAGCCAAGAAACCATGCCCACCGACGCCTGCCCGTCCATCCAGGAGCACGCATTGCCGCCAGAGACCGCCGCGCACGGGCCCATCGCCTTCGAGATGAGCGAACTGCAGAGCGCCGCGCAGCTGGTATACCGGGTGATGCCGCCGACGCCGCTGTACGCGTGGCCGAAGCTGAAGCGCCGCCTGGGGTGCACCGTGCACGTGAAGCATGAGAATCACACGCCGACCGGCGCCTTCAAGGTGCGCGGCGGCATCGTGTACTTGGACCGGCTGTGCCGTGCGCAGCCCTACATCCGGGGCGTCATTTCGGCGACGCGCGGCAACCACGGCCAGTCCATCGCGTTCGCCGCCGGCCGCGCCGGAATTCCCGCGACCATCTATGTGCCCATCGGCAATTCGCCGGATCAGAATTCGGCGATCTCGGGCTTCGGTGCGCGCGTGGTCGAGTTCGGCAGGGATTTCGACGAAGCCAAGCACGAAGCCTTCAGGGTGGCGGCCGCCGACAGCCTGCACTTCGTCCCCGCCTTTCATCGCGACCTCATCGCCGGCGTCGCAAGCTATGCGCTGGAGATGTTTAGCGCGGCTCGCGATCTGGATGCGGTGTACGTGGGCATGGGCATGGGATCGGGACCCTGCGGATTGATAGCGGCGCGTGATCTCCTCGGGCTCAAGACGGAGATCGTGGGCGTGAGCGCGGCCAGGGCGCCGGCCAATGCGCTGTCATTTGCTGCCGGCGCAGTCGTGCCCTCGCCGACTTCGAATACCTTCGCCGACGGCCTGGCCACGCGCGAGCCCAATGCGGAGGCGATCATGGCGATATGCCGCGGCGCTTCGCGCTGGGTGCAGGTGTCCGAGGACGAGATTGCCGAAGCCATGCGAATCTATTTCGACGACACACATCAGGTGGCGGAAGGCGCGGGTGCGGCGCCGCTCGCCGCCCTGCTCAAGGACGCCAAGAAAATGGCCGGCAGGAATGTCGCCGTGGTATTGAGCGGCGGCAACATCGAACGCGCCCGGTATCTAAGTGTGCTGCGCGGCGAGACTCCGGCGGCGGGATAGCGGGTCGCAGGGATCAATTCGACGACGCGGTTGCCGGCAAGCCCTGCACGTCGCGAACGGCGCTGACGACGGCATCCGGACGTTCACCGACGATCAGATGTCCCGAATGCTCCACAACCTGGAGCTTGGATCCGGTGAAGCGCGCGGCAAACTGCGCCTGCGCCGCGCGCCACTTGGGCTCGAGCTGCGCAAGATCCGCCGCGCTGGCGAAAGGATCGATGTCCCGCGGCTCGCCGTGCACCAGGACGATGGCCGGTATCGAGGATTTGAGATCGGGGGCATGGCGAATCTGCTCGGCGCTCTCATCGAAGGACCGGGTCAGCGAGCAGACCGCTTCCAAGGTTCTGCGCCGATAGGTCAGCGCCACGTTGCGCGCCGCGAGGGCTTCGTCCGCGGTGTTGAGATGCAGCGGGTCGAGCAGCCGTATGGCGCCAAGCCATGCGGCGTCGCGCGCCAGGCAGGCGGAGCGCTGCAGGCGATGGATTTCCGGCACGCGATCCAGCGCGTCTGCCGACAAGGCATCGACCCACACCAGGCCTGCGACGCGATCGGGATGCTCGCGGGCGTAGAGCTCCGAGGGCAGACCTCCGGCTGAACTCGCGACCAGAATCAGCGGCGCCGGAAGGTGCAGACGTGCCAGCAGCTGTTCGAGATCCAATTCCATGGCTTTGGCCGTGGCGGGGTACGGGCTTGGATCACTCCAGCCGAGGCCGGCTCTATCGTAGCTGCATACACGCTGGGTCGTTGCCAACGCGCGCTGCACGGCGGCCGACTGCAGCGCCGTACCGAGACCGCTGGCCTCGATGAGCACCGCGGGTGCTCCGCTGCCGGAACACATGACATGCAAGCGGCGGCCGACGATATCGACCAACAAACCGGGAGCCGGAAAACGGTCTGCTTCTTCGCGCTCGGCCAGGAATTGGTGGCCCGCGCCCATCCCGGCAATGAGCAGCACCAGAAATATCAGCCCGGTTGATGCCCGTACCCATTTATTGGTGTGGTTGGCCACTTCCCCCTCGTCAACGCAGCAATGTCATCGCAAGTGTTGGTACGCAATACGTTCGAAGTCTCTCAACGTGCGTATTGCGCCATCGTCATAAAAGGGCAGCAGCTGCATCATCATGACGGCCGCGACCTGGCGCCGCCGGTCAATCCAGAACTCGGTATTGAACAGTCCCGCCCAGCTCATGCTGCCGGGGCTGCGGTATTGCGGGTCGGCGTCATCCGCCGCGATCTGGAAACCGAGACCGAACCGATCGCGCCCAGCGCCCAGCGGAAAGGGCTGCGTCAGCGCCGGGTCCGCGGCGGGCTGCTGCTCGACGAAGAGCGCGCCGATCTGATTTTCGCCCATCAACCGGACCGACTTCTCCGACAGCAGCCGGACCGTTCCCAGTTCACCGCCGTTGAGCAGCATGCGCATGAACAGTCCATAGTCCTGCGCGGTGGAATACAAGCCGCCGTCCCCTTCGAACGGAGGCCGTGAAGCGATGGGCGAGCGGCGCTGTTCCGTGAGCAAACCGTTCTTTCTATCGTGCCGCGTCGGCACACGCGACTGCTTGTCCGGCGCCACGGTGTACGCCGTGTCCGCCATGCCGAGCGGCTGGAAGATCCTCGCCTGAAAGCAGGCCTCGAGCGTTTTGCCGGTGAGCTTCTCGACAATGCGCCCGACCACCACCGTGCCGGCGCCGTACGTCCACTTGTCGCCGGGGTCGTTGAGCAGGGGCAGTTCCCATTCGCGTTTCCCGGTGCGCTTCTGCAACCGCGCAACAACCGGGTTGGAAAATCCGTAGCCGATGCCCGAAGTATGCGTCAGGAGATGTCGAATCGTCATGGCGCGCTTCGCCGGCCGGGTCTCGTACGAACCGTCGCTCGCGTTGAAGGCCGCGATGACGCGCAAATTTTCAAATCCCGTGAGGTACTCGGATACCGGATCGTCGAGGCCAAGCCTGCCCTCCTCGACCAGCATCATGCAGGCCGTCGAGGTGACCGGCTTCGTCATCGACGCGATGCGGAAGATCGCGTCGGGTCTCATCGGCAGATTGGCTGCGGCATCCAGCTTGCCGGCATATCCTTCGAACAACACGCCGTCGGGGTTTACGAGCAGCGCCACGACACCCGGCGCATCGCCGCGCTCCACCGCCCCGGCAAGTTGCATTGCAAGGGCAGCCGACCCCGTCGCCGGGAACGCGGCAGCCGCTGCCCGGGAGCGCGTGGCCATTCCAGTGCCCAATTCGAAGGCGACTGCAGACAACAACGCGACCGCCGTACGACGCTTCATCATGGCGCCTTGGGGCCGCCGGCGAGCTGTGCGCGTGCCACCGATGCCTTCACCACAGGGATCTCGTGATCCTCGAGCGGTCTCATCCATGCCTTGCGCTTGAGCGCCGCCGCGACATGCGGCGCCAGCTCCGCGGCTTTGCGCTGCTCGCGGGCGCCCGCTTCGGCCTTGAAATCCGGCATCACCTCGGCGGCGAACAACTGCAGCGATTCGCAGATGTGCTGATGGGTGTTGCGCCCCGCTTGCTGCAGAAAAATCACCTGGTCGATTCCGGCGTCTTGAAAACTGCGCAGATGCTTGCGCATGTCCGCGGGCGTACCGATGCCCGATGCATAGTCGCCGGCGCCCGTGGCCAGCGCCACGATCTCCTCGGTGCGCGTGCCGCGAAGCTTCAAATACTCGCCCCAGAGATTCGTGCGTCCGGGCACGGTGTCGTGCGCCACCAGTGCGTTCAGGGCATAGCCGAAGAACTCGAACCCTTCGTGGCCGCGGCGGATCGCCTCGGCACGGTCGCGATGCACGGAGAAACTCGAGACCATCGCGATCTGTGCATTCACGCTATGGCCCAGGGGAATGCAGTTCTCCGATTTGATGATGCCGTAATAGATCTCGGACCAGAGCCGCGCCTCGTCCGGATTGACGAAGGAGAATGCCAGCGCGCCTAAGCCCAGCGACGCGGCCACCTTGATGGTGTCGCGATTGGTGCACGCCATCCACATTGGCGGATGAGGGCGCTGGATCGGCTTCGGCAGCACGTTGCGGCAGGGCATCGTGAAATACTTGCCGGCAAAGCCGGGATAGGGCTCGAGCACCATCATATTGGCAATCTGTTCGGCGGCTTCGATGGCCATGGCGCGTTTCTCCTTGGCCGGAATCGCGAAACCGCCGAGCTCCATGCGCGTCGCGCCTTCCCCGATGCCGAAATCGACGCGCCCGTGGGAGATGATGTCGAGCGTCGCCAATCCCTCGGCGGTGCGCGCCGGATGGTTGTAGTTGGGAATGACCTGCCTGATGCCGTGCCCGAGACGGATGGATTGGGTGCGCGCCGCGGCGGCGGCGAGAAACACTTCGGGCGCGGAGGAATGGGAATATTCGTCGAGAAAATGGTGCTCGACCTCCCACGCGTAGTCATATCCGAGCTGATCGGCCAGCGCCACCTGATCGAGCGCCTCGTGAAACAGGCGCGTCTCGTCGCCGGGCCGCCAGGGCCGCGGCAGTTGCAGCTCGTAGAATACGCCGAATTTCATATCGCCCCCTTTGCCGCAGAGCATTGCGCCTGTCGGCATTCTCCCATATCGGGATCGGCTAGCTCAGGCGATACACCCGCCGCGCATTTTCGCTCGCGACCCGCAGCTTGAGATCGGGCGGCAATGCATCGATGAGTCGTCGCGACTCTTTCAACCGTTCCGCATCCTCACCCAGGAACTGGTCGCTGCCGATCATGAAACGGTCCGGAAAGGCCCTGAGCATGGCGATCCAACCCGGGCGGATGTCGCCTAAGGTGCGCAAGGGAGCCGTCAGCCGCGCGCCGTTATGATCGGATTTGATGCTCATCGCAAGATTAGCGTGTCGCTCGAGCAGTCCGCGCATCAGCAGCAGGGTTCGTTCTCCGGTCAGATCCCAGCCGGCATGCAGCCAGACAATGCGCGCCTCGGGATTGTGATCGAGCAAGCGCTCGAGCCGGGCGATGTTGGCGGAGAGCCGCGTCGGATTCGGGCCTCGCGGACGGTTGGCGGGAAACGGCATGTCCTCTGGCACCGCCTCCATGTGCAGATCGATGGGCATGCCGCGCCGCGCGGCAAGATCCGCAAGTGCCAGGAGCAACGGGTGATCGGGCGGCGCCGACTCATGGGGATGTCTGCCCCGTCCCGAAGAAAAGTGTTCCGCGGCAAGCTCGCCGAAACTGGCAGCGCCGGCGGCGGCGATTTCTTCGGCCAGCCTTAAGAAGCGCTGCTTAAGATCGGCCGGGACGTGATCCGCCGGCGTGTTTTGCAAGATCGGATTGAGCGACTCGCCGCCGGCGGCAAATGCGAAACGCGGATTGGAGCGCGCGGCGGCGCCAATGTCCGAAAGCCGGGCGCGTCTCGCGCCGGGCGGGAGCGGAGGCGGCGAGAGAATCGCCTTCTCGACGCCGAAGGCGTCCAACTCGCGCACAGCCGTTGTCGCGGCCAAGTCGTAGTTCTCGCCGCCGCGGGTTCTCGGAAAATGCATGTGCGTGTCGATCATCGGCAGCACTGCTGCCGCACGCGCGGCGCGGCGCAGCGGACCGAGCAGCGATGCGCTGAGTGCGCAAAGGACGGCGCGGCGCGATAGGGTATTCACTTGGGTCAACGCACTCGCATGCGCAGGGGGAAGGGGCTGAACGGCGGTATCGGCGCTTTGACGCCGATGTAGGCCTTGCGAAAGCACCTGGCCTTTTTTGTCTCCGTGTCCGTGTATGCCGCGCTGATTTTCCCCGAGGCCTCAACAACCAGGAGCAGATCGACGGTGGTCCCGGCATCGTATTGATAGCATCCCGAATTGCCGTCGAGATGCGCGGCGTTCTGCGCATTGATGAAGGTCGTTACGTACGCATCGAACCCCGGTTGATTGTGTAATTTCTCCCAGCGCAACTCGGTCGATTTGAATCCGCCGTCGGTGGCGCAAGATGCGGCCAGAGCAAGCATTGGGACGGCAGCCAAAATGCGCATGTCTTGCCTCGCAGGGCGTTGCCTTGAAGCGGGGGTAAATTCCAGCACATTGCCGCGCAGTCCGACATAGGAAAAATGCCCTCTCCGGGACGGCATTTCGCCGCGCCGCGAATTGGGGCTAAACTTAAGGCGCGGAATCGGTCGGTTGTCCATCGACGGAGCTCAAGACCATGGCTACCACAGTCGCTTCGGGTCAGGCAGAGACGCTGAATCTCGAGATCCTGCGGGTGCCGATTTACCAGCCCTTCGTGTGGCTGTATCGGGGGTGGCGCGACATGCGCAGCGTCGTGAGCCTGGGCTACGGCGCGCTGATCGTTGCGCTGGGCTGGACCCTGTTGGTGTTCTGCGGCATCCACCCCTACCTCGTGGCCGCAGCCATTTCCGGATTTCTGCTCGTCGGTCCTTTGATGTCGGCCGGATTTTGCGAAATATCCCGCCGCTACGGGCAGGGGCAGACCGCCAATTTCGATCAGTCCCTGGACGGCTTTGGGCGCAACCCCAGCGCCCTGTTCGAATTCGGCGTCATTCTCGCGATCTGTGCCCTGGTGTGGTTCGGCATCTCGGCGCTCATGCTCGGCACGGTGTTTCACGTGGCCGCGCCCGATATGCGCGAAACGCTGTACCGCGGCTTTCTCGAATCCACGAATCGCGCGCAGGTGCTGGCGTACGTCGCGGTCGGCGGCGTGCTGGCAGCCGCCGTGTTTGCCGTGTCCGTGGTGGCCATCCCGTTGATGATCGATCGGCACGCCAATGCCGGCCAGGCGATGCGCGCCAGCGTCAGGGCCGTGTTCGCCAATCTGCCGGCCATGATTTTGTGGGGCGCTTTGATCACCATTCTGACCGCCATCGGGTATGCGCCGCTGCTGTTTGGCTTGCTGTTCACGGCGCCCTTGTTGGGGCATGCCACCTGGCATGCCTACAAGGCGATGATTCGTTAAGGCGCTGATCGCACAAAGACCCGCTCGGCATCTTGTAGCGCGCTGCTGATGCGTCCCGCCCATAGCAGCTGGCCGGCCGCATCGCCGATCAGGTCCTGGCGAATTTCGATTTCCACATGCGGCAACCGGCGAGCCTCGCCATGGCGGGGGATGGTGAAGTCGGTATCGTCGCTGAGGAAATAGGGCTCGTTGTCGCCGACGATCAGACCCGGGTCCCTTCGCAGCGCATCGAGCACCAGGCCGGCAAATCGCCGGTCGCGGTTGTACAGCACCGCGGCGTGCATTTCGCGGCGCACGCCCTTGTAGATATGGGTCATGCTGTGCTGCGCGACCAGTATGGTGCGACGGCCGGCCGCCGCTCGTTCATCGAGGAGCTTCTGAATGTGCTCATGGTAGGGATCGAAAATCCCGGCCCGCCGCGCCAGGGCCTCCGCGGCGCTCAAATTTCGATTGCCGGGTATCTCGCTCGATTCGCTCACCAGCGGGATGGAGCTTGCCACTTTCGGATCGCGATTGCAGTCGATGACCAGGCGCGAATAATTCTGCGCCACCAAGTGCGCATCCAAAGCATCCGACATGTGCCGCGCCACGCTCAGGCTGCCGATGTCCCAGGCGATATGGCGCTTGAGCTCCGCCGGAGGCAGGCCGAGGTTGCCGAGATTCCGGGGGATTCGCGCGCTGGCATGATCCACCACGATGACGAAATTCGATTTGCCCTGCGCTCTTGCTTCGATGTAGGGCGGCGGCTCGTCCTTGCCCAGAAGCTCAATAGACTTCGGCATAGCGGCGGCAGATCTCGGTTTCATCCAGGTTTTTGAGGCCCTCGATTTCCGCCCGTTTGAACAGCACGTAAGCCGGATGCAGATCGGCTCCCAGCCATTGCGCCGCCGGCTCGCTCGCTTCCAGCGACTCGAGCGCCTGTTCCAGATGTGTGGGCAGCGGCCGCACATCCATGGCATCGATTTCCCATCCATGGCGGATGCCGTCAAGGCCTGCCTGAACAACCGCGGCCAGCGCGAGATAGGGACTGGCGGTGGCGTCGGCCACGCGAAATTCCACGTTGTAGCCGCTCGCGCGCTGCGCAAGATCGCCAATCCCCGGGCAGATGCGCAGCGCCGCGCCGCGATCCAGGAGCCCGACATCGGTCTTGACGGGCGCCCAGCGATTCGCGCGCAGGCGGTAGTAGGACGGCAGCGACGGCGCGGTCACGGCGCACAGCGCTGGCAGGTGATGCAATATCCCCGCGATGAACTGAGCGCCCGCCAGCGATAAGCCCCAGGGGCGATGTTCATCCAGAAGCACCGGCCGGGCATCCCGATCCAGGAAGCTGAAGTGAATGTGAGTGCCGTTGCTGACCGCATCAGGTTGCGGGACGGGCGTGAAGCTCGCGCGATTTCCCAACCTGAAGGCCACTGCCTGGGCGAGCTCGCGGGTGATCACCGCATTGTCGGCAGCCCGAATCCCGAGCGCCGGGGTGGAGGTGACTTCGAACTGTTGGGCGCCGAATCCAGCCACGAATGAATCCGGTATCACCCCCGCCTGGCGCATGGCGGTGAGCAAGGTTTCGCCGAACGCCCCTTGGCGGCGATAGGCATCGAGTTCGTAGGGCTGCTGCAGGGCGCCGGCGCCGCTGTAGGTGAACTCTTGCCCGAAGGTGGCCAGGACGCTCAAGCCGGTCTCGCGCTTCAATTCCTCCAGCGCCCGGCGCAGCACCTGACGCGGACAGAAATCCCACGGCGAACCCTCCAGGGTCTTGATGTCGGCGAGAAGAAAATACTCGGCGGTGCTGCCCTCGAATGGAACCATTACCCGGGTCGAGGCATCGGGCATGAGAAAAACCTCGCCCTGCGTGCCGAAGGCCGTCATCTGGATGGGGCCGAAGGCCGAGATGAAGATCTGGGTCGGCGCCAAACCGACGCCGCGCTCCAGACGCGCCGCAAGATCCGCCGCCGGAAAGCTCTTGCCGCGAAAATGCCCGGAAAGATCGCTGGTTCCGACGAAGACGATCTGCTCGCGCTGCATCGGGCAACTGTACCGGATCGGGTTGGATCCCGCTAACCGCCGGCATTGACATCGCGGTTGATTTCATTATGATATCACTGCAATATCAACGCAAGGAACGAATATGTCCATTCGACCCCCGCGATCCTCCGCCACCGAGCATGTTTTCAGCGCGCTGAGCGGCTGGCCCATGCTGATCGTCAATTTGTTGCTGTTCGCGGCCGCGGCCTACGTGATTGGTTTCGGCACCGCCCCGGAAAGCGCGGTGAAACTCGTGGGCGTGGCATTGGCGCTGTTGGGACTGCTGATGCTCGGCGGCTATTTCACCCTGCAGCCCAACCAGGCGCGTGTGCTCATTCTCTTCGGCGCCTACAAGGGTACGGTGCGCGAAAGCGGCTTTCATTGGGCCAACCCCTTCTACTCGCGCACCCGCGGCAGAGACCCAACAAAGCATGCCGCCGCCGATGAGGGCGGCGCGCGGATCCGGCTGCGCTCGGGCAGCAAGGGCGAGTTGGGACTTGCGTTCCTGCCGACCAAGCTATCGCTTCGCGCCCACAACTTCAGCAGCGACGCGATCAAGGTCAACGACAAGCGCGGCAATCCTGTGGAGATCGCCGCCGTCGTGGTATGGCGGGTCGAGAACACGGCGCAGGCGGTGTTCGATGTGGAGGACTATTCGAGCTATGTCGAGATACAGAGCGAATCCGCGATTCGCAGCATCGCCAGCCGCTACGCCTATGATCAGGGCGAGGAACACGAGATCACGCTGCGCGGCGGCGCAGACGAAGTCGCGCTGGCGCTGAAAGAAGAATTGCAGGTGCGCCTGGCGAAGGCCGGGGTGATCGTGGAGGATGCGCGCCTGACGCATCTTGCCTATGCACCGGAAATTGCGCCGGTCATGCTGCGCCGGCAGCAGGCGGAGGCCATCATCGCCGCCCGCAAAATCATCGTTCAAAATGCCGTCACCATGGTTCAAATGGCGCTGGATGACCTGGATCGGAGAAACGTGGTCAAGCTCGACGATGAGCGCAAGGCCGCCATGGTGAGCAATCTGCTGGTCGTGTTGTGCGGAAACTCGGATGCATCGCCCGTGATCAATACCGGAACCCTGTACACCTGATCGTGTCCGGGGAAGCGCGCAAACCGTTTCTGCTTCGGATCTCGCCTGAACTGTGGAAGGAGATCGAGAAATGGGCGGCGGATGATTTGCGCAGCGTGAACGCCCAGATCGAGTTCATCCTGCGGCAGGCGGTATCCCGGCGCAAAAGCCCGGCAGCGAAGCAAAAGTGATGCGTCAATCGCGTGCGTTCGATCAATTCCGATCCAGTTTCGCCAGCATCCGGTGCTCACGCCGCCGCTTTCAGCGGGCGGTTCCCTGCCTGGCATCGGCTAGATGCCTGGCTCGGCGGCGCGACGCTAAGCGATGGCTCGTTCCCGTTTATGGACGGGGGACACCTCCCCGCGGATAGGATATTGCGGGCCGCGTTCACGTCCCGATCGTGAGTGTCACCACACTCACTGCACTTCCACGTCCCTACAACGAGCATGTCCAGACCTGCAGGACCCGTGAGGGCCTTGCAGCTGCTGCACGCTCGCGTTGTGTTTCGCTCGCTGACGATCTGTACACACCTGCCGGCCCACTGGCCCTTGTACTGCGGCTGCGCTTTGAGCATTCCCCAACCCGCATCCAGCACCGACTTGGCCAGCCGGGTCTGGGCGAGTTTGAGGCTACTGACATCGCCGACGATGATGTTTTGATACTCGTCAACAATCCTTCTTGAGAATTTATGCAATGCGTCTTTTCTGCGCCTGGCAGCGCTGCGGTGTAGACGTTTGGCCTGACGCTTATGCCCGCGGCGCTGTGCGCTGGCAATCTTCTGCTCGATGTTTCGATAGAAATGCCCCGCCTCCAGCTTCTCCCCATCACTGGTCGCGACCGTGTCCTTCACGCCCAAATCGAGTCCTACCGCTTCCCTCAAAGGCGCACATTGCGCCGCCGCTTGCTCTACAGCCAAACACAGCCACCAATCGCCCACCGAGTCTTGGGCAAAGCAGCCGGATTTCCATTGCACCCCCTCGAGGAGCTCTCGCTCGAACACTCGAAAGGCTTTGCCTGCGAAGCGCAAAGACCTCCCCTTGCGTTTCAGCTGCACCGCTTTGAAGGGCACCCATCCCAATGAGCGCCTTGAGCCCCGGCTGGCTCGCCAGCGCATCTTCACCTTCTTAAATTGTCTTCGCCGGGCGGCAAACTCCGCATTCACCCGCTGTATGGTGTCCGAGCCTATCCGTTCAAAGCACTCCGTTGCTCCTGCGGTCAGCTTGTCCAGATCAAATGCCGATAGCCACCGTGCCTGGCCTGCGAAAGGAGATGCCGCCTTGTAGCTTGTTGCATTCGCATAATTCCACACCTGATTGACTTCGATCGCGGCGGCATTGAGCCAATCGTAGCCCTCAGCCTTCACTTTCAGGCGAAGCGTGCGGACGTAACGCTGAATCTTGGTCACCATCGATATGAATCTAGAGCGAAGTTACTTCAGTTTACGCCGGCTGATCAATAACCATTACTGCTCCAATCGGCGAGAAACGAGGGGAACGAGCACGCCCAAGCCAGTAACATTATCAGCAGGCGCGTCTGCTTCCGTTGATTGCGCATCCGCCGCCGCTGGGTCGCCTTATCCCTGACGCTCCGTAGATCAGGACATCGTCCTTTGGTGTGACGATGAGATAGGACGCTAGGTCCTTGCTGCCCACGTAATAAAGATTCCCGGCGATATGAAAAGGCGCGATGGGCGTGGTCCACTCGGGATTCGCCTGGGCGTGGACATGAGCAGCCCCCAACACCATGCCAACCAGCAACCATCGGCCGCACCACCATCGCCGCATCTCGCCCCCCAAGGAACCTTTGGGTGGTTCCCCCGCCCTAATCAATCATATCGAGCAATTACCGCCATCGCCGCCGCCTTGGAGATGCCCCTTGGTCCACTGCCCCTACACCCTTGAGCCCGTGCTAGGCTAAATACGTGGAGAACTTAGGCCAAATGACACCGCGCAGCCGTTTCGATCGGCCCAAACCCAAAGCGGCGGCGCTTGCGATTCTGTTCGCCTTGAGCCTCGGCACTGCGCGCGCCACGACTTATACGCTGCCGAACGCGAACGATACGGTGGTCGGCGACGATCAAACCGTCATGACGGTATACGAGGACACGCTGTACGATCTCGCGGCCGCCTACAGCTTGGGGTCCGAGGAGATGATCCGGGTCAATCCCACGGTGGACCCCTGGCTGCCCGGAGTCGGCAAACTGGTCATGATTCCGGGGCGACATATCCTGCCGCCGGGGCCGCGCGAAGGCATCGTGGTCAACCTCCCGGAGCATCGGCTCTACTACTATCCCAAGACCAAGCGCGGCCAACCCATCCAGGTCATCACCTACCCGGTCAGCATCGGCAAGATGGACTGGCGCACGCCGCTCGGTGTTACGCATGTCATTCAAAAGCAGAAGGATCCGACCTGGTACCCGCCGGAATCCGTGCGCAAGGAACATGCCGCGGACGGCGATCCCCTGCCCTCCAGCGTCCCGCCGGGCCCGAAAAATCCTCTGGGCGCCTACGCCATGCGCCTGGCCGCGGGCAACGGCACTTATCTCATTCACGGCACGAACAATCCCAGGGCCGTGGGGCTTCCCGTAACTCATGGCTGCATCCGCATGTATCCCGACGATGTGGCCGCGCTGTTTCCGCTGATACCCGTCGGCACGCCGGTGCGCCTGATCAACGAGCCGGTGAAAGTGGCCTGGGTCGCCGGTGAACTGTTGCTTGAGGCGCATCCGCCCATCGATGCCCAGGGCCAGACCTTGGAGCCAGACCTCGAGCAGTTCTCCAGCATGCTGCAAGCCGACGTGGGCGGCACCACAGTCGCCATCCACTGGGACTATGCGCGCGAAGTGCTGCAGAAGGCCAACGGCGTCGTTGCCACCGTGGGCCTGGAAGAGGACCCGCCGGCGCCCGCGCCGGCGCCCGAGAAAGTCGCCAGCCAGTAGGGCGGTTCCGTCAACCCTCGATTTTTGTCGCCTGAGGCGGCCAGTTGGGCGCTTCAATACCGAACTGCTTGGCGTACGCCGCATTCAGCGTCGACCAGTTGAACTTCATCGCATCGCCGGCAACGATGCGGCCGATGGGAGTTCCGCGAACCAGGCGATCCAGAACATCGAGACAGATGTGCCATCCGGCAGCACCCATTGAAATGGCGCGGCGATCGATGACGTGCAACAGGGTCAAGCGCGTGCCGCCAGAAAAGGCTTCGAGTTCCCAGCGGATATCCTGCGCGCCCCAGTTGTACTCAAGCACCTTGGGAGGCTCGGCTCGCGTCACCTTCGTTTCGGACACCAGCGGCTTGGGCATTCCCACGGTGGTGAGCTTCACCGTGCTGCCAACGGCACCCAGACTGCCATCGGCGTCGAATGGCGCCCATTCACGCAGACTCGCGGGGTCGGTCAACGCTTTCCAGACTTTCTCCGGCGGATGGCGCAGCTCGCGGACCAGAATGAGGGTCCACTTATCTCCCTCCTTGCGTACCTCGGCCCCGCCGGCCGGACCGGGTGCGTACTGCTCACGATCGGTCATGTGTCTCTCCTTCTCTGGGCGCCGCCCATCGCTAAATGCCGAACACCCTGACGATCAGCGGGGTGTCGACGATCACGTGCGGCGCGATCACGTGGTAGCTGAACGCATGAACCCAGGCATTGCCGGTGCGCAGCGTCAGCACGCTCTTGATCATCCCGGGTCCGAAGTACTGCAGCAGCACGAATATCAGCGAAAGCACCGTGTCCCGGGGCGAATCGAATGTCGACCAGCCCTCGACCAGGTGCATGGCGGCGTAGGTCAGACCGCCGAGCAATACCGCGCTGATCGCCGATCCCGTCAATTTGAGATAGCGGGGCAGCAGGATGGCGTAGATCAAGACCACCGTCGGCAGCACGGTGCCGATGAAGAAGATGAAAAAGGTCAGCGGCGCTCCGAGCAGCATCTGATGCGCACTCAAGGTGAACATGTTCTTGTCGAACGCGGCCAATTCGAACGCCGATTCAACGATCAGGACGGCGAGGATCAGCAGCGCATCATTGCGGCGGTTGGCCGAGCGCAGATTGAGCGCGGTGTTCGAATAGCGCGAGCGAAAGTACAGGTACGGCGCGACCGCGAATACCAGAAAATTATAGGTCGACCAGACCCAGACTTCGGCAGGCTTGGGCGGCGTGCTGCAGCCGAAGACGCTGCCGGCGATGTGGAAGCTGAAGGCCCGAAATCCCAGGGCCGGACCCAGTATCCAGCCGCCGGCCTGTCCCAGGGCCGCGTAGCCAATCACCAGGAGGGTCTCGCGCAGGGCGGTGCGGCGCTCCGGCGCACGCGCCGCCATGTCGGGAATGATTCGCTTGCGGGTCAGGAAGTACGTCAGTGCCATGAGCGCGAATATTTCGAGCATGGTGACGGTGGGTGCCGACATCTGCACCGCGAAGGGCAAGCGCGCGACCGCCGGCCGATCGAACGGCAGTGCCCCCCGCGCCAGCCACAACACCACCGCGTAGGCGATGATCCACAGGATGGCGGTCAGCTGCACGCCGCGGTGGCGCACGATGGCTTTCAGCATGGAACTCATGGCGGCAGATTCAGCTTGCGCAGCAAGGCGGCCCAGCGAGGATCCGCGGAGATGCCCTTGAAGAGCGGGTTGCCGCGCAGCCACTGAATTCCAGGATCGTGGTCGATGGCCCGGTCGAGCCAGCGGAATGCCTCATCGGGATTGCCGAAATAGGCGTAAGTCTCGGCAACCTGAAACTCCGATCCCGCCGAATCGGCCAGCAGCGCCGCGAGCGCCGCGTTCGCATCGGCGCTGCGCCCGGCCGCGTGATAGCCCAGGGGTAGTCCGAACTGGCGCCAGCCGGAGTTTTTTTCCGCCTCGAATTCGGAAACCGCCGCCGCGACCTGCCCGCGCGCCAACAAAATCCGCCCGAGTTCGTAGTGCGCCGCCGGGAACGATGGACTCATCTCCAGCACCTGGCGAATGGTCGATTCGGCCTCATCGAGCCGGCCGGCGAAATACAGCACGCGAACGAGGTAGCGGCGGTTCAGGAGATCCAAGGGATCGCGATCCAGCGTCTGGCGAAATTTCGCCAGGGCATCGTCGAGATTTCCCACCGTCCGCGTGAGGTGTGCATCGGCAATGAGTGCGCTCAAATTGGTCGGATCCACCTGTAGCGCCTTGTCGAGCGCCGCCCGCGCACCGGCCCAATCGTGGCTGCCGGTCATCTTCACCAGGCTCACCAACTGGTAGGGTTCGGCGAGCGTCGGGTCGAGCTCGATCCCCTTCTCGGCCGCGGCGTTCACCTTCTGAAGACCTGGCAGGACCGGGATGTAGCCGTTCGCCACCTGCCGGAAATAGGCCCAGCCCAGACCACCCCACGCGGGGGCGTAGGAGGGATCGATCATGATTGCCCGCTGGAAAAAGCCGATCGCCTTGCCGAGATCCTCATCGGTTTCTTTGACAATGAAATAGCGGCCCTGCAGATACAGGTTGTGCACTTCGGGGTTGGTCATGCGAGCCGGGTCGCTCGGCCCGGCATGGACCAGGGTGAGCTTCAGTTTCTCGACCACCGTGCGCGAGATGTCGTCCTGCACTTTGAATACATCTTTCACGTCGCGGTCGTAGGTCTCGGACCAGAGATGGTAGCCATTGTCCGCGCGGATCAGCTGTACCGTCACACGTATGGTGCTGCCGGCCCTGCGGACGCTGCCCTCGAGCAGGTGCGCGACGCCCAGCGCTTTGGCGATCTCCGCAATGGTTTGGTGCTGTCCCTTGAAATAGAACGAGGACGTACGGGCGGGAACGCGAAGATCCGGCACCTTCGTCAGCATGTCGATGAGCTCCTCCGACAAGCCATCGGAGAAATACTCCTGGTCCTTCTTTTCGCTCATGTCGACAAACGGCAGCACCGCCACTGATTTGTCCGAGTTCGCCGCAGCGGCAGGCGCAGCAGGCACTACCGCCGCAGCGCTACGCTCGCTCGCGGCCTGCTTCGAGAGCCAGAACTTGTCGACCACCAGGTACAGAAGCGCCACCGCGACGGCGCCGGCAACTGCCGCCATCCAGGGTACCGGCCGCTTCGGCTGCGCACCAACCCATGGGGCGCGATGCTTCGGTGCGGCTGTCGCGCTCGCCGCAGAAGACGCGAGATGACGGCGCACCGCTTCGACGAGTTTCGCCAGCGCCGCTTCGGTACCTTGCGCCGCCACTTCCACCCATTGCGATTCACTCAGGAAGTATTCGAGAGCGGGCGTCAACGGCGCAGCATCGGTCTTGAGCGCAATGATGGGATGCTGTTTGGATGAGGCCCGCTCGATTTCCTTGCCGACGTGGGGCGATACAATCGCACTCTCCGACAGGACCAGCACCAGCACCTTGGTGCCATTGATCGCCCGCACAATGCCGTCGGCGTACAGCGATCCAGGCATCACGTTTCGAGGGGCGATCCAGCACTTCAGCCCCTGATTCTCCAGCGCGGACACCACAGCGTCGGCGATCGCCGCATCCTTCGAGGCGTAGCTGACGAACACATCGGACACGGCTTGAGCATCCTGCCCGCCCGCGGGCGCAGGCGACCCCAAAACACCCGCATCTGCCGATTCCCCGTGCTCTGGCATGTCGATTCCCGGCCGGTCAAACGAGCATCTTTGCGGAAGCCCGCGTGCTTGGCAACCGAGCCGCGATCCGTGAAGGTGGGCAGTCGGAGTGGGCTATACTTTTTAGGCTGATTGCCGGCGGCTCGCCAATTCCATTGAGAGAATCCACGCACCAGGTAGTCTTGATCACCGGCGCATCCCGCGGCGTGGGCGCGGCGGCCGCGGTGCGGCTTGCGCGGCAGGGATGCGACATTGTGGTCAATTACCACAGCAAGCGCGCGCGCGCCGAAGGCATCGCCGCCGAAGTGCGGGCGCTCGGTCGGCATGCCCTGCTCGCCCAAGCCGATCTGACCAATGGTTTCGAGGTCGGGGTGATGCTCGACTCGGTGGGCCGCGAATTCGGTCGACTCGATGTGCTCATCCTCAATGCCAGCGGCGGACTTGAAAAAGGCAAGCCGGCCGGATACGCGATGCAGCTCAATCTCACCGCGCAGGTGCGCCTCGTCGATCTTGCAATCAAGTGGATGCCGCGCGGCGGCCGGATTGTTTTCGTGACCAGCCACATGGCGCACTTCTACGCCGAGCGCGGCATGAGCGGTCCCTACCAGCCGGTGGCGGCGAGCAAGCATGCCGGCGAGCAGGCGCTGCGCGCGCGGCGGGTGGAGCTGGCGAAACTCGGGATCGAGCTCGCCGTCGTCAGCGGCGACATGATCGAGGGCACGATCACGCCGCGGCTCTTGGAACGAATGGATCGGGGCACGACGCAGGCGCGGCGCGACCGGGTGGGTCCCCTGCCCACCGTGGAGGATTTCGCCAAAGCCATTGCCCTCGCGGCGACGGACGAGAATCCGAGCGGCGATACGATATTTGTCGGCAGTACGCTCTGAAGCGCCGCGATGAAACGCGGCGCCGGCCCCGGTGAGAAGGTCGACGCCGCAATTTCCGTTCTATGCCTGTTACTGGGCCCGGTCGATGGCCGCGTCATCCATCTTGAGCCGGTAGTACAGCGCCTTCTTCAGCGAATGAATGGCTCGCCGGGTGTCCTGCATCGCGGCGGCCTTGTTGCCCCCGAAGTCATCGGGTGCCGCTTCCATTTCTCTTAGCGCATTTTGCATATTGTTGATCGCTTCGACGATTCGCGGATGCGCCGCGCGCTCCGATTGAACCGTAAGGTCCGGTGCTGCGGCCGCCACCATGGGTTGAGCCGCGAGCCCTGCCCCCAAGAGCAGCCCGGTTGCGATCATCTTGTTCAATGAATTCATGAAAAAATCTCCTTGCGTGACGCACCCGAAATTGAGTGCCCTACCGGTAATGCTAAACGCACGCACTCCCAGCCCGACAACCGACGCCAAGCCAACTTAATCGTAACTTCATCTGCGATTATAAATACGTTGCATAACTGTTCGCTTAAGAGAAAGCACGACGGCCTTCACGGAATATTGCCGGCCGTTAGCGCATGGCCCGCTTCGCGCCACCCTTTCATGCCGCCGTCCAGCGCCACGGCGCGTTGGAAACCCATCTGCCGCAGGGTGGCGGTTGCCAGCGTCGAGACGCGCCCGAATTCGCAGCAGACCAAGATCCTCCGGGTCGGATCCGTCAGCTCCTGGTTGACGCGCAATTCCAGTTGGCCGCGTGGCAGCAGCCGTGCCCCCGCGATATGTCCCTCTTCATAGGCGTCGCGCTCCCGAACATCGAGCACGATCAGCTCATCTCTCCCAGAATCCAAGCACATTTTCAATTCACCCAGCGACATGAACGGCACCGAGGCCGCGGCCTCCGCCAGCATCTGTGCCACGGTCTTGCCGCCGGTCATATTGGTGCGCAGCGCCTCGGTGATGTGCGTGGGCATGGTGAGATTGAGATTGTGCATCATCTCGATGAAAGCGCCGCGCTCGCGTACTTTAAGCCGCGGGTTCTCCGCGAGTTCCTGTTCGATGGTCGAGTGCGAACGTCCCTTGTATTCGTGCGCCGGAAATACCTTGAGCGCCGGATCGAGCTTCAGCACGCCCTCGAACAGGCTCTCGAACAGCGCTGCGGCATCGCCCGTGGGCAAATCGGTGCGCCCCGTTGCGCCGATGAGCAGCGTGTCGCCGGTAAACACCCGATCTTCGACTTGAAGACACATGGAATCAATCGTGTGGCCGGGAGTATGCAGCGCCTGCAGCCGCAGATTCCCGACAATCAGCATTTCCCCGCCCTGCAGGCGCAGATCGACAAACGGCGCCGGGCTCGCGCGATGCATCACCACCGGCACGCCGAGCTGGCTCTTGAGCTGCTGGGCTGCCGAGAAATGATCCGCGTGCGTGTGCGTATCGACGATGTAGCGGATGCGCAGGCCATCCCGTGCCGCCAGTGCGAGGTAGCGGTCGATCTGGCTGAGTTCCGGGTCGATCAGCGCCGCCGCGCAGGTCCCTTCGCAGCCGACGACATAGGACCGGCAGCCGCCGCTCACCACCGTTTCGAATATCATCTACCGTCACGCATTGGACCCGCAATATAGCCTATTGCGGTCATTCCACGAATTCGCCTGCAATCTCGTACAATCGTGGGTCTGTCCGCAGTCGTTACACCCCGAGGCAACCGTGAAGCAGGATGGCGAAATCCGCAATTTTCTCGGCGAGCACAATATCGAATACATCAAGATCGGCGTCTTCGACACCGACGGAATCCTGCGCGGCAAATACTTGAGCCGCGAGAAGTTTCTCGCCGGGCTCGAGAAGAATCTCGGATTTTGCGATGTGGTCCTCGGCTGGGATTCGAACGACCAGCTCTACGACAACACGAAATTCACCGGCTGGCACACGGCCTACCCCGATGCCGCGGTGCGGATTCTGCCCGACACCCGCCGCGAGATCCCGTTTGAACCGCGGACCGCGCTGTTCCTGGCGGAGTTCGCCGGCCGCGCCGAGGCGGTTTGTCCGCGCGGCACCCTGCGGCGCGTGCTGCAGCGTGCGGCAGGCTTAGGGCTAGCGGCGAGCGCCGCGGCGGAATTCGAATTCTTCGTGTTCGATGAGACGCCCCAATCCATCCGCGACAAGGGTTATCGGCACCTGAAGACCATGACGCCCGGGGCATTCGGCTACTCCGTGCTGCGCAGTTCGGTGCACGCCGATCTCTACCATGAGCTGCTCGATCTCAGCCGCGTCATGCGCTTTCCCATCGAGGGCCTGCACACCGAGACCGGGCCCGGTGTTCTCGAGGCGGCCCTCATTTATTGCGATGCCCTCGAGGCCGCCGACCGCGCCGCGCTCTTCAAGACCTTCGCCAAGGTGCTGGCGCAGCGCCATGGCCTGATGGCGACGTTCATGGCGAAGTGGTCCAACAACGTGCCGGGACAAAGCGGCCATCTGCACATTTCGCTGCGCGACGCCAACGGCGAGAGCGTATTCCACGATGCCGCGAAGCCGCATGAGATGTCCGACGCCATGCGCTGGTTCGTCGGCGGCCAGCAGGCGCTGATGCCGGAGCTTCTGTCGATGGTAGCCTGCACGGTCAACAGCTACTCGCGTCTGATACCCGGATACTGGGCGCCCACCTCCGCCGCCTGGGGTATCGAGAATCGCACCACGGCGCTGCGCGTAATCCGCGGCGGCCCGTCGAGCCAGCGTGTCGAGTACCGGATCGCGGCCGCGGACATCAATCCCTATATCGCGCTCGCCGCGGCCATCGGATCCGGGCTGTGGGGCATCGAGCACCGCATCGAACCGGATGCGCCCATCGAGGGCAACGCCTACGATCGCGAGCACCCCGCCCACCGCCGCCTGCCCGCCACGCTCTACGAAGCCGCCGAGCGCCTGCTGGCTTCGAAACCCGCCCGCGCGCTGTTTGGCGATGAGTTCGTCGAACACTATGCGGCCACCCGCCTATGGGAAGAGCGGGAATTCCGCAAGGCCATCACCGATTGGGAACTCGCCCGCTACTTCGAGATCATTTGAGCCCATGACCGACACACTCAAAACCATCAGCCCGGTCGACGGCCGGATCTATGTTGAACGGCCGCTCGAGTCGGCCGCGGGCATCGATCGCGCGCTCGAGTCAGGCAGGGGCGCACAGCGGGCGTGGGGCGCATTGCCGCTCTTCGTGCGCTGCGAGATTCTCAAGAAGGCAGTCGATGCCTTCGTCGCCAGGACCAATGAGATTGCCGTCGAGATCAGCTGGCAGATGGGGCGGCCCATCGCGCATTCGCCCGGCGAAGTGCGCGGCTTCGCCGAGCGCGCCAATTACATGTTGGAGATTGCGCCCACGGCGCTTGCCGCGGTTCAACCCGGCGACAAGCCCGGCTTCAAGCGTGCGATCAAACGCGTGCCGCTCGGAGTCGTGGTGGTGGTGGCGCCGTGGAATTACCCCTATCTGACCGCGGTCAACGCCGTGCTGCCGGCGCTGATCGCCGGCAACGCCGTGCTGCTCAAGCACTCGCATCAGACGCCGCTGTGCGCCGAACGTTTTCTCGAAGCCTTCTTGAGCGCCGGCGTTCCGGCGGCCGTGTTCCAATACCTGCACCTCTCGCATGCCGACACCTCGCGGCTGATGGGCGACGCCCGGGTCGCCGGCGTTTGCTTCACCGGTTCGGTGTCGGGCGGCCGCGCGGTGGTTGCCGCGACCGCCTCGGGGTTTGCGAGCTCCGGGCTGGAGCTCGGCGGCAAGGATCCGGCCTACGTGCGCGGCGATGCCAATCTTAGCTCTGCCATCGAAACCTTGACGGACGGCGCGTTCTTCAATGCCGGTCAATCCTGCTGCGGGATCAAGCGCATCTATGTCGCGGCGTCGCGCTACCAGGAATTCGTCGACGGCATGGTCGAGCTGACCCACAAGTACCGCCTCGGATCACCGCTCGATGCGCACACCACCTTAGGACCGGTGGTGCGCACCTCTGCCGCCGACGCGGTCCGCGCCCAGGTGAAGGATGCGGTCGCCCGCGGCGCGACCCAGCTGATCAAGGAATCTCTGTTCGCGGCCAGCGCGGTGGGAACGCCCTATCTTGCGCCGCAGGTGCTGATCGATGTCGATCACTCGATGCCCATCATGCGCGAGGAGACTTTCGGCCCGGCGGTCGGCATCATGCAGGTTGCCTCCGACGATGAAGCGCTGCGGCTCATGAACGACAGCGAGTTTGGGCTCACGGCGGCGATTTTTTCAGCCGATGCGGCGCGCGCCGAAACGCTGGCCGATGCGCTCGAGACGGGCACGGTGTTCTTGAACCGCTGCGACTATCTCGACCCGGCGCTCGCCTGGACCGGCGTCAAGAACTCGGGGCGCGGCTGCACCTTATCAAGGGTGGGCTTTGAACAGCTGACGCGGCCGAAGTCCTATCATTTCAGGTTGACACCATGAGCGTAACGCTTCGCGGCAATTGGAACTATCCGACCACGATCTGGGCCGGCCCGGGACGCATCGCCGAACTCCCCGAAGCCTGCAAGCGCGCCGGGATGAAGCGGCCGCTGATCGTCACCGACGAGGGTCTCATCGCAACGCCGATGATCAGGAATGCACTGGCGGCCCTCAAGAACGCAGCGCTGTTCGGCGCGGTCAAGGGCAATCCGGATTCGAGCCATGTCGAGGGCGGACTGCGGGCGTATCGTGCCGGCGATCACGACGGTGTCGTGGCGTTTGGCGGCGGATCGGCGCTCGACGCCGGCAAAGTGGTGGCATTCATGTCGGGACAGACCCGGCCGCTATGGGATTTCGAGGACATCGGCGACTTCTGGACGCGCGCGGATCCGGCCGGCATCGCACCCGTCGTCGCGGTGCCCACCACGGCGGGCACGGGTTCGGAAGTCGGCCGCGCCGGCGTCATCCTCAATCAGGAGACGCATCAGAAGAAGATCATTTTTCACCCGAAAATGATGCCGCACATCGTCATTCTGGACGCCGAACTGACCGTCGGTCTGCCGCGCGGGGTGACTGCGGCCACCGGCATCGACGCGTTCGTCCATTGTTTCGAGGCATTCTGCGCGCCGGGATTCCATCCCCTGGCCGATGGCGTCGCGCTGGAAGGCATGCGGCTCATCCATCGCTACCTGCCGCTCGCCTGCGCGGACGGCAGGGACTTGGAAGCACGCGCGCAAATGCTGGCTGCCGCATCGATGGGCGCCACCGCGTTTCAGAAAGGTCTCGGCGGCGTGCATGCGATCGCCCACCCCGTGGGTTCGTGGTTCAACACCCATCACGGCCTCACCAATGCCGTCATCCTGCCCTACGTCATGACCTACAACCGGCGCGCCATCGCGGATAAGGCGGAGATCATCTCGCGGGTGCTCGACCTGCCGCAGCCCGGCTACGAAGGTTTTCTCGCCTGGGTGCTGCAAATGCGCGGCGAACTCGGGATACCGCATTCGCTGGCCGGCATCGGAGTGAGCGCCGACAAGGCCGCGATCATCGGCCGCGAGGCGGCGATCGACCCTTCAGCCGGCGGCAATCCCATACCGGTGAACGCCGCGCAGCTGGAACACATTTTCCGGGCCGCGGTGGATGGACAGCTCAACGCGGTGGTGAGCGCTTAAGTGAGCGGTCCGCGCATCCTGGTCATCGACGGCAATGTCGCGGAGGTTCGCGCACGGCAGCGAGCGGCGCTTGGGCTTGACTCAGGGATGGGCTACGCACGGGTGCTCAAGCGCCTGGACGCATCGCTTGAGATCGATGTCGTGCTCGCCGCGGATGGCGACGTTACGCTCCCCGCCGGCGGCATCGAGAACTACGACGGCGTCACCATGACCGGCTCGGCGCTCAATATTTACAACGGCGGTGAGCCGGTGACGCGCCAAATCGAACTTGCCAAGGCGGTGTTCGCCGCGGGCGTGCCGTTCTTCGGCAGCTGCTGGGGACTGCAGGTTGCGGTGACCGCCGCGGGCGGTGAGGTGCGCGCCAATCCGCGCGGCCGCGAGTTCGGATTCGCCCGGCGCATCGCGCTCACCGACGCCGGTGTCCAGCATCGACTGTTTGCCGGCAAGCCGCTGGCGTTCGAGGCTCCCTGCGTGCATCGCGATGAGATCGCGCGGTTGCCGCAGGGCGCCACGGTGCTGGCGCAGAATGAGTTTGGCGTGCAGGCGGCGGCCTTCACCTGGCGGGCCGGCACCTTCTGGGGCGTGCAGTATCACCCGGAATACGACTATGCCGACATTGCCGCGGCGGCCGAGCGCTACGGCGAAACGCTGGTGAGCGAGGGCATGTTTCGCGACTCATCCGGCCTCGCCGCCTTTGCCGCCGATCTTCGCGCGCTGCAGGCAAATCCCGCCGACACCGCGCTGCTGTGGAAGCACGGGCTCGGGCCGGCCATGCAGAACGAAACGCTGCGTCTGCTGGAGATCCGCAACTGGCTGGGCGCCAAAGTGCTGCCCGCCGCGAAGCGTCATGTCTGAGAGTACGCTGGGTCTTAAACGAACCCTGAGCGGCTGGCACTTGTGGGGCATCGCCGTCGGACTGGTGATCTCCGGCGAGTACTTCGGCTGGAGCTATGGTTGGGCGCAGGCCGGAACCTTGGGGTTCCTGGTCACGACGGTCTTCATCGCCGTCATGTACACGACTTTTATTTTCAGTTTCACCGAACTCACGACCGCGATACCCCACGCAGGCGGTCCGTTTGCCTACAGCTATCGGGCATTTGGGCCGGTGGGCGGGTATCTGGCCGGATTCTCGACGCTGATCGAGTTTGTGTTCGCTCCGCCCGCGATCGCGCTCGCAATCGGCGCATATCTCAACGTGCAATTTTCCGGTCTGGATGCGCGCACCGCCGCGGTCGGCGCCTACTTTGTATTCATGGCGCTGAATATCGCCGGCGTGACGATCGCCGCGACGTTCGAGCTCATCGTCACGGTGCTCGCCATCGCCGAACTGCTGGTGTTCATGGGCGTGGTCTCGGGCGGCTTTGCCTGGTCGCATTTCACGGCCCAAGGCTGGGGCGGGGCGGACCGCTTCTCGCCGGCCACTTTGGGCGGCATCTTTGCCGCCATTCCGTTCGCGATCTGGTTCTTTCTTGCCATCGAGGGCGCGGCCATGGCCGCCGAGGAAGCCAAGGACCCGACGCGCATCATCCCGCGCGCCTACATCGGTGGGATCGGAACGCTGGTGCTGCTTGCCTTCGGCACCATGATTTTCGCCGGCGCGGTCGGCGACTGGAAGGCGCTGGCCAACATCAACGATCCCTTGCCGCAGGCGATGAAGATCGTGGTCGGCGCCAGCAGCGGCTGGCTGCACCTGCTGGTCTGGATCGGACTTCTCGGCCTCATCGCCTCCTTCCACGGCATCATCATGGGTTATTCGCGCCAGATCTTCGCGCTGGCCCGGGCGGGCTTGCTGCCCAAGGCGCTCGCGGCCATCCACCCGCGCTGGCGCACCCCGCACCTCGCCATCCTGGCCGGCGGCGCGATCGGCATCGCGGCCATCTATTCCGACAAGTTCGTGAGCATCGCCGGCCAGCCGCTCACCGCCAGCATCGTCACCATGTCCGCGCTCGGCGCCATCGTGATGTACATCATGAGCCTCTTGAGCCTGATGCGGTTGCGGCGCCGCGAGCCCACGCTCGAGCGGCCGTTTCGCGTACCGTTCTATCCGCTGTTCCCGATCACCGCCTTGAGTATTGCACTCGTGTCCCTGATTGCCATCGTTTACTACAATGTAGAGGTCGCGGCGCTTTTTGCGGCCCTGTGCGCGATCGGCGGAGCGGCAACTTACTGGCAGCGCCGGGGCTTGAACGTTCATCGCGACGCGATGCTGCAGCGGCCATAGCACCCTTAAGTCCAAAGCATCGCGATTCCAAAGCCGATTTGTTAGATTCCACCACTGCCGCAACCAAAAAGAACACCCATGCACACCCAGCGTTTGATTCTGACTCTCGCCGCCTTGGGCGTAGCGGCATCGCCGGCGCTTGCGGCTTTTTCGCCGGAACAGGCCCCCGGCCGGCTGCCCAAGAACGTGATCCCCTTGAGCTACACCATCGCCATCGTGCCGAACGTGGCGGCTCTGTCGCTGACCGGCCGGGAGTCCATCGTGCTCAAGGTGCGCGCCGCGACCGGCACCATTCAATTCAATTCGCTCAACGAAAAATTGCACGACGTGCGCTTCGACGGCAAGCCGGTCAAGAAAACGATGAGCAATGACAAGGCGCAGTTGACCACCATCGCGCTGATCAAGCCCGCGGCGGTGGGAACCCATACCTTGAGCTTCAGCTACTCCGGAAAAATCGAGGAGTCGGCGCAGGGATTGTTTGCGCAACCCTACCTCGATCCCAGCGGCGCCAAGCGCACCTTGCTGTCCACCCAAATGGAGGCCACCGACGCGCGGCGTATGTTCCCTTGCTGGGATGAGCCGGCATTCCGCGCCACCTTCCGGCTCACCGCCACCGTGCCTGCGGGCTGGGCCGCGGTGGGAAACATGCCCATCGCCAAGCGCGTGGTGCGGGGGAATCTCGCGACCATCACGTTTCAGGACTCGCCGAGAATGCCCTCGTACCTGATCGAATTTTCCGCCGGCGAGCTTGCGCAGATCTCCGCGACCAAAAACGGCACGCAATTCGGCGTTTGGGCGGTCCGGGGCCTTGAGAACAACGGTGCGACGGCGCTCGCCAACGCAGAGATCATACTGGCGGACTACAACGAGTACTTCGCTTACCCCTACCCGCTGCCCAAGCTCGATTCCATCGCGGTGCCCGGGGGCTTCCAAGGGGCGATGGAAAACTGGGGCGCAATCACCTACAACGATCAGACGCTGCTGCTGTCTGCGTCGAGCAGCATCGTCAATCGCCAGACCGTATTCAGTATCCAGGCGCATGAGATGGCGCACCAATGGAACGGCGACCTGGTCACCATGGCATGGTGGGACGACATCTGGCTGAACGAGAGCTTCGCCTCGTGGATGGCTGCCAAGGAAACCGACCTGCGCAATCCCGATTGGAAATGGTCGGAAGCCCAGGATGAGGATAAGGAAGATGCGATGAGCGCCGATGCCAGGGTCACCTCGCATCCGATCCAGCAGCATGTCACCGACGAGTTGCAGGCGACCAATTCATTCGATCCGCAAATCACCTACAGCAAGGGCCAGGCAATTTTGCGCATGTTCGAAGCCTTCCTCGGGGCGGATAAGTTTCGCGACGGGATTCGCGGCTACATCAAGGCTTTTGCCTACTCGAACGCCACCACCGGCGATCTTTGGAATGCGCTGAACTTCAGCAGCGGCCAGGACGTGCGCGCAATCGCGGCGGGCTGGACCGAACAGGCCGGCTTTCCCTTGGTGAGCGTTGTCGCCAGTTGCGATGCCGCGGGCGCGCGCACTCTGCAGCTGTCGCAAAAGCGATTCCTGCTGCAAGGGGTCGACAAGCAGCAGGCCAGCTGGAAAATTCCGCTGCAGATCCGCAGCGGCAGCGATGCGGCTGCGCACGCTTTGCTGCTGACGCACCAGGATCAAACGGCGCCGGCCGGGCGATGCGACGAACCTTTGAGCGCCAATGCCGGCGCCTTGGGCTTTTATCGGACTCGCTACGATGCCGCGACGCTCGCGGTCAATACCAGGAATTTCGGGCGCCTGCCCGATCCCGACCGGATAGCGCTGCTCGACGATCAGTGGGCGCTGGTCGAGGCCGGTATCGACCCCCTGCCGACGTACCTGGCGCTGGCCGCGTCGATGGGGTCCGATCTCGATACCACCGCGTGGATTCAAATCGCGGGAGCATTGGCGACCATCGAATATGCCGAGCGCGGCACGCCCGGTCACGAAGCTTTCGCCGCATTCGCGCGTTCCTTGCTGAAGCCGGCGTTCGAGCAATTGGGATGGAATGCGAAACCCAATGAAACGGCGGCGGTACAGAGGCTGCGCCGCAACGTGATTCGCCAGCTCGGCACCCTGGGGGATCCGGCCATCATCGAGGAGGCGCGCAAGCGCTTTGCCGCGTTTCTCTCCGACCACAAATCCATTTCGCCGGACGATCAGGCAATCATTTTGAACATCGTCGCGCAGAATGCCGACGCGGCCACCTTTGAAAGCCTGCATGCGGTGGCGCGCGCGGGCAAGGACGAAACCGAGACGCGCCGCTACTACGCGGCACTGATGGCGGTCCGGGATCCGCTGCTTGCGCAGCAAGCGGCCCAGATCGCGCTGTCCTCGGAGATCCCGCCGCAGGCGGACTCGCTGCGGCTGCAGCTGCTGCAGCGGTTGTCCGACCGGCATCAGCAGTTGTCGTGGCACGAGTTCATCGACAACAGTGAACGGTTGCTCAAGCCCTTCGCGGCCAACGCGCCGCTGATCGTCGCGCAATACATGCCCGAGGCCTACTGGAGCGGCATACCCTTATCCGAAGTCGAGGCCTGGGTGCGCGCGCACGTGCCGGCAGAAATGGGGGAGAATGTCGATCGCGGCATGGAAACGGCGCGGTTCAAGCTCGCCGAAAAGGACAGGCTGGTGCGGGACACGGACGCCTACCTGCACCGTTGAACCCTGAGATTTCGCCGACCTGTTCGCAGCGCAGCTGATCGCGTCTTTTGCGCGGCCGCGTTGTATGGGTTACAACTGGGCCACCGAACCTTGCGGCAGGTACGCGGGCGATGGAACTGCTTGAACGAGAACGATATCTTGCGGATTTGACCGCGTGGTTCGGCGCCGTGCCGGAACGCGGCGGCTGCATCGCGCTGGTACGCGGCGAAGCGGGCATCGGCAAGACCGTGCTGCTGCAGAAATTCTCGGAGCAGCAGCGCGACGCGCGAGTGCTCTGGGGGGCGTGCGATGCACTGTTTACACCCCGGCCGCTGGCGCCGCTCCACGACATTGCGCGGCAGGCGCAAGGCTCGCTGCTGACGGCCATGAGCTCCGGCGCGAACCGCGACGCCATCTTCGCCGCAGCGCTGGATGAGCTCGAGGGGGCGCGAGCACTGGTCGTATTTGAAGACATGCATTGGGCGGACGAAGCAACGCTCGATCTGCTCAAGTATTTAGGAAGGCGCATTCACCGAACACGGGTCATGCTCGCGGTGACCTATCGCGATGATGAAGTCGGCCCGCGGCATCCGCTGAGATTCGTCATCGGCGACCTGCCGCGCGCCCACACGTTTCAGATGCCGCTATCGCCTCTTTCGGAACCCGCCGTGGCGCAGCTTGCGACGCGGGCCGGGCGTCCCTCCAAGGGTCTTCACGGCATCACGGGCGGCAATCCGCTTTTCGTGACCGAAGTTCTGGCCGGGGCAACCGACACGGTGCCGGTCACCGTGCGTGATGCAGTGCTGGCGCGCGCAGCGAGGTTATCCCCCGCAGCGCGTGAAATCGCCGAGCTCGTCTGCGTGGTCCCCGGGAAGGCGGAAACCTGGCTTCTCGAGCAAGCCGCCCAACCGGACGACGCGGGCGTCGAGGGATGCCTCAGCATCGGGATGGTCCGCACCGAGGATGGCGCACTTGCGTTCCGCCACGAGATCGTCCGGCGTGCGCTCGAGGACTCGTTGTCCCGGGCACGCCAGCAGAGTCTGCACGCGAGGGTACTCTCGATCCTGGCGCCGCGGCCGGGTCTTGCAGCGGCGCGGCTTGCGCATCATGCGAATGGCGCCGGCAATGACACGGAGGTGCTGCGTTATGCACCCGTTGCCGCCGCTCAGGCGGCGTCGGTGGGAGCTCATCGTGAAGCGGCGGCGCACTATCACGCCGCCTTGCGTCACGCCGAAAGCCTCGCGGCCGATGAGCGGGTACACCTGGAGGAACTTTTATCGTATGAGTGCCATCTCACCGGCCAACACGAACGCGCCATCGAGTTCCAGCGCTCCGCGCTCACGTTTTGGCGCGCATCGGGACAACGGGTGAAGGAAGGCAACGCGCTGCGTTGGTTGTCATGGCTGAGTTGGTTTGCCGGCAATGGCGCCGCTGCCAATCAATACGCCAGCGAGGCCATCAATATCCTCGAATCGCTGACGCCGGGCCCGGAATTGGCGATGGCCTACTGCATCCGCGCGGATCTCGACATGGAGGCTCATGAGGCGAACTCGGCTGTGGAATGGGCAGAGCGCGCCATCGCGCTGGCGGAACCCTGGGCGCATGCGGGCATCTTGAGTCAGGCGTTCAATATCCGCGGCACGGTACGACTCATCGGCGGCGACACCTCCGGTTGGGCCGACCTTGACCGCAGCATGCAGCTCGCACTGGACGGCGGCATTCCGGAGCGAATTGCGGGCACGCACACAAATCTGGCCGCCATGGCGGTTTCGAGCCGTCGATACGAGCAGGCGTCCCGTTACTTGGGCCAGGGAATGGCGTACTGCGAAGAACATGACCTCGATTCCTGGTGGCTCTACATGCTCGCCTACAGGGCACGCATGAGGTTTGAACAGGGCCACTGGAATGCAGCGGGCGACGATGTGCAAGCCGTTCTCAAGCATCCACGCACCACTTCGATCAGCCGCATTCCTGCGCTAAGAATTCTCGGACACCTGCGGGTTCGGCGCGGCGACCCCGATGCGAACTCGCCGCTGGAGGAAGCGCGGGCACTGGGCGGGCCTGCTCCTGAATTGCAGCGCGTCGGCACGCTCGCCGCGATCCACGCCGAAGCCGCCTGGCTGCGGGACGACCGGGAGGGCGTTCGCCGCGCGGCGCAGCCTGCCTATGAGCTGTTGCGGTCGCGACGCGATCCGCGGATGAAAGGCGAGCTGGCCGCGTGGCTGTGGCGAACCGGGCTCCGCGACCCGGATGCCACGACGGATATCCCGGAATCCTACGCGCTGGAAATCTCAGGCGACTGGCGCGGCGCGGCGAACGCCTGGCAGGCGCTGGGCTGTCCCTACGAGCACGCCTGCATGCTCGCATGGTACGGAGCGGAACCCGAGCAGCGCCAGGCGTTCGCGATATTCGAACAGCTCGGCGCGGCCCCGGCGGCGCTTGCGCTGCGCAAGCAAATGCGCGCACTCGGTGTCCGCAGCGTGCCGCGCGGTGCGCGCACCTCGACGCTGCGCCATCCGCATGGCTTGACCCGACGCGAGACCGAGATTCTCGCGCTGCTGTCCGACGGCCTGCGCAACGCGGTGATTGCGAGGCGCCTGTTCATCTCCACGAAAACGGTGGACCACCACGTCTCGGCAATCCTGGCAAAACTCGGCGTGCCCTCGCGCGCGGAAGCGATCGCGATGGCACGCCGGCAGCCCGGCGCGGCCGAATGACCCAGTGTTGCGCGCCCGACGCCGAACCGAATTCGGCGGCTACTTCGGCGACAACGTCACAGGCACTTCCGTAATGCTGTCGACGGGCAGCGCATTGAGTGACGCGGCCTTGCGGATTGCGGCTTCGCTCGGAGCCTCGTAGACGCAGAATGTCTTGGTCTTGTCGGCGTTGGCGTAAGATTTGATCCAGCGCACGCCGGCCGTCGCATTGTTCGCGTTCACCTTTTTCTTGGTGGCGGCGTCAAGGCCGTCGAGCGCGCCGGGTGCAAAGGTTCGCTCCACGAGGTAGCGGTGCACCGAGCTCTTCACTGGCGAGGCAGCCGGCTGTGCCGGCATGTCCGCGGCGAATACGGGAGCGAGCAACAGGACGGACAGTACCGCAACGGCGATTTTCATTTCAATTTGCCGCCTGTTTGTCGCAGGAAACCGCCGTGTTCCAATCCGCGAAGCTCCCCTTCGGATTGTTCTCCCACGCCCACACATGCAATTCGTAAAACGCCGGCAGCCCGTAGCGGTTCGGAGCGCCGATGTAGTTCATCAGGTCGCCTTCCAGTGCCGGGGTGCTTGCGCCCGGGTTCTGGCCCTGCCACACACTCTCGAGTACGATGAATTCCACGCCGACGAGGCGAAACGCGCCCCCCGGGAGCGGTTCATAGATCAACGCTTGCGGCTGGTCTGCCTGCAATACGAAATTGCCGATGCGGCTCGGCATGACAAAATGCACGCCCATCGCCCCGGTATCGGGACCGCTGACGCACGGGGTGCCCTGCACCCAGCCTTCGGCGATCGCGACGTTGATGTCCCTGAATCGTGCCGTCGCGGCGCGGACCTTGTCAATCAGCGGCGAAGAATCCGGCCTCGACTCCGAGACATTCTGAGTCTGGCCCGCATACGAAGGTTGCCCCACGGCAACGAGGAGTGACAATGCCAGTGGTAGCAGTCCATACGCTACGCGGCGATAAATGTTCATCGGCGGTCTCCTTTGACTTAGGTTTATCGGTATTGCCGGTTGGCCGGCCATTTACTTGTAAAAATACGGATCGAGGACGCGAACCTCGGTAATCCGTGAAATCGGCAGTTTGTTACGTGCCGCGGCACGCCGCACCGCTTCGGGCGTGGGTCCATCGTAGATGCAGAAGGTGCGTTTCCGATCGGGTGTGACGTAGGAATGGACCCAGGTAACCCCGTCCTCGGCGTTGTTATCGATGACCGTGCGGCACAGATTCGCGCCGTCCTCGTCCTGCGGGATGCTGAGGCCTTCCGGAAAATCTCTTTCTATCAGGTAGCGGGACATGGCGCAGATCGTGCCGCGCGCGAGGCGGCTGCGAATCGGAAAAACTACCCAATTTGGCCGCGCGTCTCACCCATATTGGACGGGATCCGCGCCGTATTGAATGTTTTCTACAAATGCTTTTGCCGCAGGAACCATGAGCGGGTTTATGCTGTCCGCATTGCAGAGGCGCGTTGACCGATGCCGAGGATCGATTCGAAATCCGAACATGGCGAACCGGCCTGGGTCGACGATGTCATCCACTTCTGGTTCGAAGAGCTCGCCGAGTCCCATTGGTTCTCGACCAGCGAGGCCATCGACGCACGCATCCGCGATCGCTTTCTCAAGCTGCACGAACGACTGATGGCGAATGCGGCGCCCGGCGCCGGCGTGCCGCGCTCACTGCTCGCGGCCGTGATCGTTCTGGATCAGTTTTCGCGCAACTTATTCAGGGGTAGCCCGCGTGCTTATTCAGCCGACCCGATCGCCCGGCGGCTTTCGAGAACCGCGATTGACCAAGGCGTCGACATCGTCATGAAAAAAACCGAGCGGTATTTTCTCTATCTTCCCTTCGAGCATAGCGAGGATAAGGAGGATCAGGTGCTTGCGCTCCATCTGATCAAACATCTCGGCAATGACGACTGGACGCGCATTGCCGTGGAGCACATGGCGACCATCGATCGATTCGGCCGCTTTCCGCACCGTAACGCAGTACTCAACCGAGCTTCCTCCGCAGACGAGATTGCCTTTCTCGAAGCGCGCGGATCGCCCTGAACGGCACGCCGGCGCCGCAAAGCGACATCGCCTTCAAGCAGCGCTTCTCAGCGCAGCGCTTTCGCCTCCACCGTGAGCGGATGTGCTTCGCCAACACTGGCCGAAAAATGCTGGTACGCCACTTCCGCCGCCAGCCGCGCATTCTGCCGCGCGCCCTCGACATCATCGATTTTCGCCTCGGTGAGCCAGGCCTTGCCCAGGTAATAAGACTTGGCGCCCATCCCATAGGCCGACGCGAACAGGCTCTTTGCCTGCGAAATCTCGGCGAGCGCCTGCGGCAGGTTTCCCATCGAGAGATTAATGTCGGCCATGCTCTCGTGAATTGAGGCCGCCCGGTACATGAGCCCCGGACGAGCCGAAAAGATGCCCAATGCGAGGGTGGCCTCCCGTAGTGCCGCCGCATGATCGCCGCGTTTCTCGAGATTCTGTGCCCTGATTTGATGCAGTGCTCCGAACGCCTCGTGCCCCGGGGGCAGCATGTCTTTCAATACCGGCTCGAGCTGCGCGAGAATCCTGTCCGACTGGTCGAGATCGCCCTGTTCCGATTTCACCCGCGCCAGCCCCATCTGAACCATGGCGGCGGAATTGCGGTTGCCGTTTGCGGCTGCGCGCTGCGACGCCGCCTCCAGCAATTCCCGGGCTTCGGCCGCGCGGCCGAGCGGAACAAGTGCGGAGGCATAGGCGGTTGTCGAAAACGCGTCGGGCGATGAGTAACCTTGGTCAAGCGCCCTCACACGTTCCAGCAGCTGTGCGCCGCGCATGGGCAATCCCAGGTTCACGAGAAGAATGCCCCAATTGTTGTACAGCGTGGTTGCGAATCCGCTGTCCTCCACGCCGATGCGCTTGAATTCAGCCGCCACGCGATCATAGGTTTGATCGGCGGCGCCCAGCAGGCCCGCGGCCCTGCGGGCATCCGCCAGCGTGATCATCGCGGACATTTTCCCCCACTCGGTGCCACCCGGTGCGGCCTCGATGAATCTGTCCGCCAGCTCGGCATCTGCGAGCGAGGCGGCTCCATCACCGGCAAAGCGCGCGACCGTGCTCGCGAAACTCAAACAGCCGGCGCGAACCTCGTCGCTCTCCGAATCGGGCGGCAATCGCGCCAGCAACTGATCGATTTGTTGTGCGGCGTCGTTTCCACGCCCGCTGACTGCCTCGGCCGCGGCCGACGCGCAGCCGCTCAAGGCGATCAACCTCGAATCGCCGCTGCGCATCGCAAGATCACGGGATTCCCGATACAGGGCCCGCTGCTTGTCCGTCGCTCCCACCTGCGAGTAAAGGCGCGCCAGCGTAAAGAACAGCTGGCTTCGCAGATCGTCGGATGATGCAAACTCCGAGCGCACCAGCTTTTCTCCGCGTTCGAGAAGTTGACCCGTGGTCAGCGCCTCGCCGGCACTGCCGGACTCGTTCAACACGATCGACACCAAGTCGCCGAAGGCTTCAGCTCTTTGCAGCTGTACCCGCGCAATATCCCGCTGATGGCGCGCCTCGAACCATTGCGCCGTGGTGATGATGACCGCCAGAATCAACGCCATGCCGGTCAGAGCCGTTGTGGCCACGGCGCCGCGGTGGCGCCGTACGAATTTGGAAACTCGGTAGCGGACGGTATCCGGTCCCGCGGTCACCGGTTCATGAGCCAGGAATCGGCGCAAATCATCGCTGAACGCCGGCACATTCGAATACCGCTCGTGCGGCGGTTTCTTGAGCGCTTTTGCGAGGATGTTGTCGAGATCCCCATTGAGCGCGCGGCGGCGGCCGATGTCTTCCGTCGCAGTGGAGGCGCGTGGCGGGTCCTGATCGACGATTGCACGCACCAGATGAGCCGCTCCCGGCGCATCCTGAGGTGTCGCGTGCCGGCCGGTGAGCAGCAGGTAGAGCACCAGACCCAGCGCATAGACATCGGTCTGGGTGGTGACCGGCTGTCCCAGCAATTGTTCGGGCGCTGCGTATTGGGGGGTGAGTGCACGCATGCTGGTCTTGGTGGGTGCGGCCGACTCGTCGCCGTCGTCCAAAAGTTTGGCGATTCCAAAATCCAGAAGTTTGATGACGCCACTGTGCGTGACCAACACGTTCGATGGTTTGATGTCTCGATGCACGATGAGGTGGCTGTGCGCGTGCGCGACGGCTGCAAGCGTTGCTTGAAAGAGTTGCAGGCGCGCCTCGATACCCAAGTGCTCGCGTTCGCAATATTCGTCGATGGGCGAACCGTCGACGTATTCGATGACCAGGTAGGGGAAGATGTCGTCCAGAATGCCGGCGTCAATCAGCCTTGCGATATTGGGGTGATCCAAGCGCGCCAGCAGATTGCCTTCCTGGCGAAAGCGCGTTTCCCCGTCCCGACCCAGCCATGCCGCATGCAGGAATTTGATGGCGACAAATCCCGCGACGCGCCCATCGGCGCGCCGCGCGCGCCACACGCTGCCCATGCCGCCGCGGCCGATTTCAGCTTCGAGGATATAAGGTCCCACCGCCCGGCCGGCCAGCGAGGCCGCGGCCGGAAGCGTGCCGCTGATGGATAAGGGAGCGGAGAGAAAGTCCGCGAAACCCTGCCGCGCCCGCACCGCCAGCATGCGCGCAACTTGGGCCGCCATCTCCGGGTCCTGTTGCTCAAGCGCGGCAAGCCATTGCGCGCGCTCGGCGGGGTCCGTCAATCCGAGCGCCTGATCGAGAAACTCGCTCAGGCGCTGCCAGCGCTCTTCGACTGCGTCGGACATGGCGATCCTCCTCCGAATTTGCGCGATCCAGACAGCCGGTCCCCTCGCTGGCGGCGCCTCTTGCTTGCTAGATCGGATAATCGGCTCGAAAGACGCCAAATCGCGGGGAGTCAGGATGCCCAATAGCGCGCCGCCGCGCAATCGCTTCCGCGGGCTTCACGTTCCCGGCTCAACAACAGGGATGGGATGTCGTTAGAATTTGAAGCGCACGCCGACGGTCGGATTGAGATTGTTGGTGTGGAACAGGTAGCCATTGGCCAAGCCGTTTCTCACGCCGCTGTACATCACGCCGGCATAGACATCGAAGCGCTTGGTCAGGATGTAGTCGGCGTCAAAAGAATACGCCTGCAAGCTGCCGCTGCAGGTGCCGAATGCCTTGCTGGAACAGCCGGCTGAAGCGCCCGTGCCATAGGAATTCTGGCGCACCGTGTAGTAAGCCACCGTCAGATCTAGATGAGGTCTGGCGCTGTACCTAACACCGGTCCAGTACACATTGTAAATCCTGTCATTGACGTAAGCGTTATTGTTGACATAGGCCAGGACGTAGCCGCCGATATCATTGAATCCCGCGGGCAATGGATTCGCCGGATTCCTGAATCGAATGTGCTCCCAGCTCAAGAAGAGATTGAATGGATCCACCTTGTAAGAGCTCATGAGCGCGTAGGCCAGGTTGTCCGAGATGGTCCCCGCCAGGGAATTCGACACCGAATACCCCAACGCAGGAAGCCCTGCCACCTGCGCGGCGCTCAAGGGGGCCGATGAAATCGCGCTGAAGACTTGGGAATAGTAGGCATCGGCCGACAGGCCGGCGTAATCCGCGCCGAAGTCGACTTGAGCGGCCGTGTTGGAACTGCCATAGGCGCCGTTGAATTTGTAGAGCGCGCCGAAGTGGAATAAATCGGCAAACGACACCAGGTATTTCGCCGATGAATCGAGGCGCTTGTCCTCGGTATCGCCGGCGCCGGCGTACGGTCCCGACATGCCGATCAACGAAAATGCTTGCGAGCTGTAATTGGGATCGTACTTGGTGATGCCATCCGCAACCAGCGTCAACTGCCGGCCAAACGTCAAGGTGCCAAAGGTCCGCGAACTGAATCCGACATACGCGGTCTGCAGCAACTGGCCCGCGACGCTGGAGTTCAGGTTGGTTGTCTGCGTGGCCAGGGATCTGCCGTTGTTCTGCACCATGGACTTCGAGGCATCGCTGATCTGGCCGGACTGCGGATTGAAGAACGTCTCCACCTTGAAGATCGCCGACCAGTCTCCGGTCAGGGGTTCGACCCCCTGCAGTCCGACCCGCGACTGCCCCATGTTGCTCGGCGTCAGCCCCAACTCGGAGTGATTGCTGTTCTTCTGCACGATGTTGGCGCTGCCGGCCGGATGGTAGTCGTTGAACGGCGCGCCATGCACTTCATATTGCAGACCGATATCGACGACGCCGTACAGCGTAATGCCCTTCCAGGTGAGGCTGTCGTCGGCGGCAATGTCCGGACCGGTTTTCAGTTGCGCCTGCGCCAGTCCCGCCAATGCACACAAGGCGCCGCAAACAAGGCCTCCCTTCAAAAGACCGACGCCCCGCATGCCGGCTTTCGCTGAGAGCCTTGGGCCTGCGCATATCATTCGCGATCTTCCCGATTGCATCGTCGAGTTCCCCTGAGGTCTATTGGTGTGACGGACGCGGCAAACTGCACCGCGTATTCCTGGAGCATCCCTTGGCGCCTGCCGACGACATCGCTTCTTACGGCGGTTCGCGGCCTGCGGCGTTATATACGATTGAATATAGCATTGGGCGCCGTTGCGGTATATACGCCGCGATACAGCGCACCCGTGCGATCTGGGTAAATGCCCGGGCTAGCGGCGCGCGGCGCTGCGCGCCAGGGGCCGCCGGGCCGCCGCGGTTCTGGGTGTGGAGGCGCGCCTGACAGCGGCGCTTTGGGTGCGCAGCCGGCGCGCGGCGAGCGCGGCAAACTCGCGTTCCAGCGCGCGGTAGCTGTCGACCAACCCCTGGCCGAACTTGGTCAGCGCCACACCGCCGCCGCCCTTGCCGCCGGTCGTGGCGGACGTAACCGGCTCGAGAAATCCGGTCTTGAAGCTGTCGACCAGCAGCCAGGCGCGTCGATAGCTCATGCCGAGATCGCGTGCGGCTTGGGACAACGAGCCGGAGTCTCTGATGGCTTCGAGCAGATCGATCTTGCCCGGTCCCACGTAGGAATTCTCGGCGAAATCGATTCGGAATCTGATCACGGGATTGCGCATCGGATGCTCCAAGTCATTTCTTGATTATATGTCAGGCCAAGCGCCGCCGACTGCAGCCGGCGGCCACAGCCTGGACTATTCAGCCGCCAGGGATTCGACACCATTGGGGAAACGCGCCAGACTGTCGGCACGAAAATCCGATAACTGGAGTGGTCATGGGGCCGGGAAGACCAGGTGCAGGACAGAGCGCGCTGGTGACCGGCGCATCCATGGGCATCGGCGTGGATCTGGCGGAATGCCTGGCAAGGGATGGCTACGATTTGATCCTCGCGGCACGCAGCGAGGCGGCGCTCAACGCAGTGGCCGGCAGGCTGTCCGCCGCCCACGGCGTGAAGGCCGCCGTGTTTGCCGTTGATCTGGGCGAGCACGGAGGCGGGACGCGCCTGGCGCAAGCCGTTAGTGCGGCGGGACTCAAGGTGGACGTGCTGGTCAACAATGCCGGGTTCGGCAAGGCCGGAGTCTTTGCCGGTTCGGAAATCGGGCCGCAGCTCGGAATGATCGACCTGGATGTTCGCGCCCTGGTGGAGCTGACGCACATTTACTGGCCGGAGATGCTCGCGCAAAATCGCGGCGGTGTGCTGAATGTGGCTTCGATGGCCGCCTTCGTGCCGGGGCCGCTGATGGCGGTGTACTACGCGTCCAAGGCGTTCGTGCTGTCGTTCTCCGAAGCGCTGTGGGAGGAAGCACGCGGCACTGGCGTGCATGTGAGCTGCCTCTGCCCGGGAGCCACCAAGAGTAAATTTCGAGAACGGGCGGGCACGGGTTCGACACGTCTCGGCCAGACGGCCGTCGTGATGGAGTCCATGCCGGTGGCCGAGGCTGGATATGCCGGCTTGCGCAATAATCAACGCGTGGTGATCACCGGCAAGGGCAACCACCGGACGGTTTGGATGGTCCCGTTTCTGCCCCGCACGGTAGTCCTCAAGATGGTCCGCAACATCCAGAGCCCCGCCTCGACCGGCAAGTAACGAATAATGTTGAGCGCCTAAGTTTTACACACAGGGAGTGATCCGATGAACAGGCTTATCGCTTTGGCCGGCGGTTTCGCGTTGATTTCCTCCACCGTCATCCTGGCCCAGGATGCCATGCAATACGGCGTGAAGCATTTGAAGGTTCTTGCCGAGGACGACAAAGTGCGGGTGTTGGAATACTCGCCGAAGAAGGGTGACAAGACGCCAGTCCATTCCCACCCCTATGCCGTCGTTTATGTCCTGAAAGGGGGAAAGGTCAAGTACACCATGCCCGATGGCAGCACCAGAATATCCGAACTGCACGCTGGAGAGACCCTGCTGCGTCCTCCCGTGACGCACGCGGATGAAGCGCTCGATGAGGTCGACACAATACTGATAGAAATCAAGAAATAGTCGGCACACGCCGTCTCTGCCGCTCGTCAGAGCACCGGCAGCGGCAACGGCCCGAAGAACATCCGCCGCATGCGATTCGCGCCGATGGCGCGCGCCAGCTCGCTGCCAACGCAATAAGTGACGATCATCACGGTCAAGATGATTTGTACCGCCCAAATATGCGGCCACACGATTTCCGCGAACAGCTTTTCGTTGCCGGCAGCCACCCCGCCCGCCTGCCGCGAAAATTCGTACAGCCGCTCCAGATAATGAATGAATATGGAGACCAGCAGATAGACCAGGGATTTCCAGGCCACGTTGTAGATCAGCGGCTTTTGCGGATAGCGGTTGATGATGGGCAGCAGGTCCGCGATCAGCACCGATTTACCAAGGACGAGGGCCGTCACCGCAATGGAAGCCGTCGACAGCGCGCTGATTCCCGTTGCCTTGATGAGCAATGCGCGCACCAGAGCGACGATGTGCAGAGTGATGAAGAAGTAGATCGTTGGCGGCAACAGCGCCAGAAACTCCTCCTTGATTTTGGCAGTCACCTTGCTCATTGGATTCTTCCTCGTTCAACGCGCCAACGATTCCTCGATCCTACGCTTGCGGAGCGCCTCTTTGATAGCTCGCCCACCTTGGGCTTGCTCACCCGGCGTCCGCAATTCGCCAGGGCGGAAAGCGCCGATTGGCGCCCGCATGATAGAGGCATATGAGGTTGCCATTCGGATCCTTAAGGTAGGCTTCCCGCCACAGCCAGGATTGATCGGTCGGGGGCGCGTCGAATTCGACGCCGAGGCCGCGCAGCCGCTGATATTCGGCGTCGAGATCGTCGCATTCGAAATACACGATGACTTCCGAAGCGGCGGGCGAACTCGCCTGGTGCAGCGAAAATGTCGAGTCCCCGTCCCTGCACTCGAAACGGACGTAGCGCGGCAAACTGCTGACAATCTGCCTGCATCCCAGCAGTCGGTAGAAGGCCGCCGACCGCTCAACGTTTTTCGCGGGAAGAGTTACTTGATTGAGGTTCATGATGCATTCTCTTGGGTCAGCGGATCGAAAATGTCGGCAATGAGCCGGGTTGAAGGGACTTCACGCCCTGCCGCAGGGCCTCGAGGGACTCGCGAATGGCGCTCACCACCGATGGCGTGGCCATCATGGCCGATTCGCTTAAGTTCGCCCCTAGCAACGGGATGCTGATGGACGCGGACTCGACGATGTTCGCCGCCATCGTCCTTAGCGTTTCCCGCAAAGCGGAGTCCGCGTGGTGCGCGCGGGGCGAGGCATTCAACACGGCCACTGCCTTGGACGCAAACGCTTCAAAACCGACGAGCCAATCGAGCGCGTTCTTGATGGTTCCCGAAACTCCATGCGCATACTCAGGGCTGGCGATGATCAGCGCATCGGACTCTGCCACCAAGCGCTGAAATTCCGCGACGCGCGCAGGACAGTCTGCCTCCCGATCAGGGTTGAACAAGGGCAACTCACCCAAACCCTGGAAAACCGAGACCGAAATCCCGGCCGGCGCGAGCCGGGCCATTGCACGCAGCAGCATCGAATTGATCGATGCGGCGCGCAAGCTGCCCGACAGGGCCAGCACTTTCATCGCGTCGCTCGCTTAAGAACCCGGCTACTTGATGACGGCGGCACCGGCCTTGCACACCACCTCGTCCTGGGAACCGGTGGCGCCCGAGCAGCCTATCGCGCCGATGAGCTTTCCGCCCTCCAACAAGGGAATTCCGCCGCGCGAGGCGACAATGCCATCAATCGTGAGAGTGTAATAAGCCTGCCTCAGCTGGATGTTGTCCTCGAACACCCGCGTTTCACGGCGAAAGCTGGCGGCGGCACGCGCCTTGTGCTCCGATACCGCAATCGATGCGAGTTGTGCGCCGTCCATGCGTTGGAAGGCGACCAAATTGGCGCCGGAATCGACCACCGCGATGTTGAGCTTCCAATGGCGCTTCTTCGCTTCGGCGACTGCCGCGGCAATGGCGCTCTGCGCCTTGTCGAGCGAGATCGGCTCCCCATAGGGCACGTCGAAGGGCATGTTATCGGGGACGTTGTCGAGCGGGTTCGCCGCCGGCGGCGTCTGCGCCTGACCGGATAAACTCACGCACAAGCCGGTTGCGGCGGCTGCTAAGGCAAGGCTTTGACATCGCATCGAAGTTCTCCTTGGCAAGATTTAAGTGCGCTAGCCTAAACTCTCTTCGGCAATCTTCCTATCCATGCGAGGCGGGCCGTTGACTCAAGTGAGGACGGCCGGGCGCTCGAGCGTGCTCTCGACCGCCTCCAGAAAGGTCCGCTCCTCGCTCAAGATGAAGCGCTGCGCCTGCGCGGCCGCGAAATTCTTCCGTCCCTCCTCATCGTCTTTCAGGCGGGTTCGATAAGCCTCGTAGTCCGCGAGCGACCCGAACGAAATGAGTGCCCAGGCGATGTTGTTGGTACCCTCATGCGGCAAAAAATAGCCGATCAGATGACCGCCGCAGCGGGGAATGATCCGGCCCCAGTTGTCGGCATAGGCTTTGAAGGCGGCGCGCTGAAACGGGTCGATCGTGTAGCGAATGAGGCAGGTGATGTGCATTGCGGAATCTCCTCGTTTGTCGGCCCCATGATAGCCGCTTGCACGCCAATGACGGTTCGATTAACGTCGAACCATGAAAGAGGGTCCCAATATCGCGCGAATTGCCGCCCTGCTCGGCGATCGGGCCAGGGCGGACGCGCTGACCGCATTAATGACGGGCACCGCGCTTACGGCGACCGAATTGGCCGCTGTCGCCGGTGTCACCAAGCAGACAATGAGCGCGCACCTGTCCAAATTACTCGATGCCGCGCTGCTCGATGTCGACAAGCAAGGGCGGCATCGGTACTTCCGGCTCGCCAACGAGGATGTGGCAAGACTGGTCGAGTCGTTGATGGGTGTGGCTTTTCGCACAGGTGCCGTGCGCCTGATTTCCTCTCCACGCGACCCCGCCTTGCGAAAGGCGCGATTTTGCTACGACCACCTTGCCGGTGAAGTCGGTGTTCTCGCCTATGAGGCGCTCTTACATCACGGTGTGATCGAGGTGTCCAATGAAGGACTGCGACTGACCGGGCCCGGCGTCGAATGGTTTGCGCGTATAGGCATCGATGTCGACGACATTGCGCGGCAGCGCCGCACCTTTTGCCGACCTTGTATGGATTGGAGCGAACGCAGACATCACCTGGCGGGATCGCTCGGTGCCGCGATGTTGGCGCGATTCTCGCAACTCGGCTGGCTACTGCGTCAGAAGAATTCGCGCGCAATCCGGTTCACGCCACAGGGCGAGCGGAAGTTCTTAGCGCTTTTTCGAGGTCACGGCGCTCGACCAGCAAGGAATACGCGAACCACCGTTGCGGAACCCGCGCTCCCATAGGGTGCAACGGGGTTGTGCGCATCATTGCACCCCGGCCAATGGCGTGATGTACTGCGACCGGCACCGTCTCCGGTTTTGGAAATTCCCCGAAGGATGTTAGGAGGATTTCATGGCCGCAATAGAAGCGCTCGAAGCGACAGGCAGAATCGGCAGAGATGAGGCGGCGAGGACTCGACTGGTCCTGGTCGCGGCATCGTTGGGAACCGTGTTCGAATGGTACGATTTCTTCCTATACGGCAGCCTTGCCGTCTTTTTTGGTGTCCTGTTCTTTCCATCCGGCAATGAAACCGCGGGATTTCTCGCCAGTCTCGCCACGTTTGGAGCGGGCTTCGCCGTGCGGCCGCTCGGCGCGCTGATATTCGGGGGATTGGGCGATCGCATCGGGCGCAAGCGCTGCTTCATGATCACCATGGTAATGATGGGTGTCTCGACGCTTCTGGTCGGTTTGCTTCCGACCTATGCGCAGGTGGGTGTGTGGGCGCCCGTGCTGTTGGTGTTGCTGCGGCTCACCCAGGGACTCGCGGTAGGCGGCGAATACGGCAGCGCAGCCACCTATGTGGCGGAGCACGCCCCGCCGACGCACCGCGGTTACTTCACCAGCTGGCTTCAGACCACCTCGACAATCGGTCTGTTGCTTTCCCTGCTGGTCATACTCGCCTGTCGTTTGACGTTGGGCGATGAAGCATTCAAGGCCTGGGGCTGGCGCATCCCGTTTCTGACCTCGATATTCCTGCTCGCTGTATCGATCTACATACGCCTCAAACTCGAAGAGTCACCGGTCTTTCAAAAAATGAAGTCGGCGGGCTGCACGTCAAAATCGCCGATCAGGGAAACCTTCGGTTCCTGGGACAATATCAAGGGCGTGCTCGTATTGCTGTTCGGCATCACGTCCGGCATGACGGTGATTTGGTACGGCGCACAATTTTACGCGCTGTTTTTCATGCAAAACACGCTGCAAGTTGATTACAAGACGAGCTACGCAATCATTGCCGTCGGCTTGGCCCTTGGTACGCCTCTCATCGTTCTGGCCGGCGCGCTGTCCGATCGCATAGGACGGAGACCGGTGATGATTGCCGGAATGTTGTTGGGTGCGGTGACGTTCTTTCCAAGCTTTCACGCGCTCGCGAATTTCGCAAATCCGGGTTTGGCGGAGTTCTCGGCACGCAATCCGATCCAGATCAGCGCCAACCACTGCACTTTCTCGTTATTCGCGCCGCCTGCATCTGCATGCGACAAGGCACGCAAGTTCTTCAGCCGCAATGGGCTGTCGTACAGCTCGATTCCTGCAGCCACCGGCGACGACCTGGTGACCCGAATCGGGGGCGCGACCCTGATCGGGTTCGACGAGTCCGCCTACAAGAAGGCGCTTGCAACAGCCGGCTTCAAGGGCGCAGCCGCTGACGTGAACATGGTGGGCTCGATCGCGGTCATGGTCTGGTTGTTGGCGTTGGTCGGCATGGTGTACGGGCCGATGGCTGCATTCATGGTCGAATTGTTCCCGGCGAAAATCCGCACCACATCCCTGTCGCTGCCATACCACCTAGGGGTCGGCATACTCGGCGGCTTCCTGCCGTTCGTGGCCTCTGCGTTGGTGATATACGCGGGCAATATCTATGCGGGTCTTTGGTATCCGGTAGGGCTGGCTCTCGCGTCGGCCATAGTCGCGTTGTTTGTCCTGCCGGAAACCAAGGATCGCGCGATTGACTGACGGCAATGTCCGGCGGGCGTGCAAGGCTACCGAAGTCTAGGATCGCTTGCGCCACGGCAAAGCTTTCAGCGGAGCACCAAGACCCGCTGCGGCTAGCTCCAATACCTGACGGCCCTCCGCGCTGCTCTTGAGCGGTTTGCATCCCATCCGGCGAGACCACGCCGGCCATGATTCAAACAGCAGTTCGTGCCGGCCGGATTCGGTATGAACTTCGCGCGCGGTGCCAAGCAGACGCACCTGCAATTCTTTGGCGACAGGACCCGTCGCTGGGATCCCGGTCCTGCCGCGATCCACGCGGTTCAGAAGATTCGTTGCCGAGGCGGATAGACCTTGCAGCTGCCAATGCTCACGTGACGTGCCCACGGCCAGCAGCGCCGGCCACAGCGACGTATGAATGAGCGTGTCCTTGCGATCCAGGAGCTTGGCGAACAGAACCCGCGGATCGTCCGCCAACCTCGTCAACACGGAAAATATCAGATGCGATTTCGGGTGGCTCCACCAGGAAGTGTGCAGAGATTCGCCGGTGATGATGCCGACGACATTGGGAATGGATTTGTCCTGCTTGAGAAGGAGCCCGTTCCGGGTAAGCGCGGCAAATATCAATTCAAGGGCTCTTTTCCTGGAACCCTCCACGTCGCCGGTTTTTGACGCAGCCGGCATGGGCTATCCCCGGTTCGCTGCGGCGCCAATTCGACCAAGCGTTTGAAGTGTGACGAATTCATTCGTCATAACGCGGTCCTGGAAAACATTCTGTGCTCAATTGGGATCTACGCCTAAGTTCCGGAAACCTGGGTTTGGCTAAGGTTGCTACATCTTTCAACGGGTGACTATGCAAGCATATGTCAACTCAGGTTTCGAACCGTGCGTATCGGCCACGCGCTGCGAATAGCGGCGCTTTAGCCCGTCGCGCTCGCCAGTCCCGCTTACCAGCCGTTTGCGGCGCACTGTTGATCGCGATTTTCGGGTTGTACTCGGCGCAGGCCAGCCCGCCCATTATGCGCGCCGATACCATTCTCATCGTCAAACACGAACGCAAGCTCTATTTGTTGCGCGACAGTTATCCGCTGCGCAGCTATCGCATTGCACTTGGCCTCAGTCCGACCGGCGCCAAGGAGCACCAGTGGGACTTCCGGACTCCCGAAGGCAGCTACATCATCGATTTTCGCCAAGAACACAGCCACTACTACAAGGCGCTGCACGTTTCCTATCCAAGCCCTCCGGACTTGAAGCGATCATCCGCGCTGCACATGCCTGCGGGCGGAAGCATTTTTATCCATGGCGAGCCGAACCGACCCACCAAACCAATGGACTACTACAAAACACGCGATTGGACCAACGGCTGCATCGCCCTCTCCAATGAGGACTTGCAGGAGGTTTGGGAACTGACCGCCGGCCGCACGCCAGTGGAGATCGTGCCGTAAGAAGACTGGCGGGATAGCAGCGGCACTCGAAATCCCTCCCTGCGATCGGCCTGCACGGCGGCGGAAAGCCGCGATTGCGCCAATCCGGCCTGCCAATACTGCATCGCGCGCATTCGCCGCCACTATTGAACGCGCCAAGGTCCAAATCCTGCTTAAGATTTGCACCGCACCGCCGATCTCTGGCCATACGGCGACACCTCAATGGTGTCCCGCACATTCGCGTCCGGAGATAGACCGATTGAAATTGTTCAATGAGCTTCGATTCGGCTCAAAACTAGGCCTGGCATTCGCGCTGATAGTGGCCTCCACGGCGGTGGTGGGCATTTCCGCCGTGTCGAGACTTTCAACGATGGCCGCGGCAACCGACGACATCGCGACGCACGCACTCGGCCGGGTCTACCGGGTCTCGGCCATCGGCGCCAGCCTCTCGGCCAGCCGCTCGGCGGCGCTCGAAGTACTCACCGGACTGCAGCTGCACCACGCCGACGTCGCTGCCGAGGCGCAGCACACACTCGCCGCCATTGAGACGCAGCTCAAGGCGCACACCGATGCCTACGAGCCGATGATTGCCGCGCCGGGCGAGCGCGAACTCTGGGACAAGCTGGGCGCGCAGTGGAAAACCTACGGCAAGCTGCAGGCGAACTCGATCTCGCTGGCGGAGGACGGGCTCGCGGGCGAGGCCCAGTGGACACTGATCGGCGAGGGCCGCGCAAAATTCGCGGCGCTCGCGGCAACCGCGGCCGAGCTGGTCGACCTCAATGCGAAGTACGCCGCGCAGCTGCGCGACGATGCCAAGAAATCGGCTGCTGCAGGGCGGCGGTTGGTCTGGATCCTGCTCGCTGCAGCGACCCTGCTTGGCGCGCTGATCGCAGTCACGATGACCCGGGCGATCACCGTCCCATTGCGCCAAACCGTCGCGCTTCTCAGGCGCATCGGCGAAGGCAAGCTCGACAATAAAATCGACGTCTCGCGACACGACGAAGTCGGCGAGCTGCTGGCAGGACTCGCCGCAACGCAGTCCGAGCTGCGCGCGCGGGCCGAGACCGAGCGGCGTCACGCCGACGAGGAGCGTCAGCGTGCCGAGGCCGATAGACGCGCGCTCAAGGACGTGCAGGGCATCGTTGCCGCTGTCGCCGCCGGCGACCTCGAGCAGCGCTTGCCATTGACCGGCAAGGGCGGCTTCGCCGAGGAACTCGCGGCCAGTATCAACGACCTGGTCGAAAACGTGGCCGGCGTGGTCAGCGGCGTCGGCCGCATCGTCGACTGCGCGAATGTGGGCGACTTGACGCAGCGGATGCTGGTGGACAATTGCAGCGGGCTCGAAGGGCGGATTGGCGTCGGCATCAATCAGCTGGTCGCCGAGATGGCCGGCCTCGTGTCCAAGATCACGCAGGCCGCCGCGGAAGTCTCGCGCGGCTCCGCAGAAATCTCGCAGGGAAACTTAAGTCTTTCTCAGCGCACTGAGAACCAGGCCGCCTCGCTCGAGGAGACCGCTGCCTCGATGGAGGAGATGACCAGCTCCGTCAGACAGAACGCCGGCCACGCCCGTCAAGCCAATAAGTTGGCGATCGACGCCCGCGCCCGCGCCGAACAGGGCGGCGCTGCGGTCGGCAAAGCAGTGCAGGCGATGGACGGCATCAACGCCGCGTCGAAGAAGATCGCCGACATCATCGGCGTCATCGACGAGATCGCGTTTCAGACCAACCTGCTGGCGCTCAATGCCGCAGTCGAGGCCGCGCGCGCCGGCGAACAGGGGCGCGGCTTCGCCGTGGTCGCGAGCGAGGTCCGCAACCTCGCCTCGCGCAGCGCCGAGGCTGCCAAGGAGATCAAGGCCTTGATCAAGGACAGCGTGGCGCGCGTCGAGGACGGCGCACGCCTGGTCAGAGAGTCTGGTGGCACGCTCGAGGAACTCGTCGTCGCAGTCAAGAAGGTCAGCGACATCATTGCCGAGATCTCCACGGCCAGCGACGAGCAGGCCTCCGGAATTGACCAGGTCGGCAAAGCCATCACGCAGATGGACGAACTGACCCAGCAGAATGCAGCGCTGGTCGAGGAGGCCGCCGCCGCCTCGCAGTCGCTCGCCGAACAGGCAGGTGCGCTCCACGAGACGATGAGCCGCTATCGCGTCGACGCAGGTCAAGACCCTGCGGCGGCGCAGGTCGGTCGCCGCGCTGCCCGCCCAACATCAGTTCCGCTGGCGCGAGCCGGCTAGTATCAACTACGGGAGATCCCATGATTAGCAATTGGAAGTCGCTTGTCGCAGTTTTGATGATCTGTATCGTTCCGCTCGGTGTGGCAACCGCCGAGGCGCCGTCGAAGGACGAGGTCGCCGCGCGCGTCAAGGCGGCTGTCGCCTATTACAAGGCGAACGGCCGCGAAAAAGCGCTGGCCGAATTCAACAAGAAGGATGGCCAATTTGCCTCCGGTGAGGACTACGTCGACGTCCATGACATGAATGGCGTCTGCGTTGCTCATCCTGTACAGCCCGCGATGGTCGGAGTGAATCGGCTTGAGCAGGCCGACCCGAACGGCAAGTTCGTATACAAGGAAATCATCGCCGCGTCGAAGGCAAAGCCATCCGGATGGATCGACTACATGCGCAAGAATCCGGTCGACGGCAAGATCGAAAAGAAGATCGCCTACTGGGAGATCTCCGACGGTCTGATCTTCAAAGCCGGTACCTACGAGGGCGCCAAATAGTCCAGTAGCGGAAACGCCAGTGCGGCCGCCGCAGTTCTCTCACGGATTGCGGCTGCTGCTGTCAGGGCCTGCCATTGATCATCAGGTGAGCCCACGGCGTTCCCGCGTACATGATCCAGGTACCCGTCTGCTTCAGCGTCGTTGGTGTACACTCCACGCCGCGATTGCCACGGTCGAGTAGGGTTTATTGGGACCCGCTGAGAGCGCAGAGCCGGGAGAGATGATCCGATCGCAGGACGTGACTAGCCCCAAAAGTTAGTCGTGCTTGCAGGTACCCACAGTCGCTTCTTCGGACAAGCGAGTTACCGTGCCACGCTCAACAGGGCAGGCGGCCATAAAAAATCGCCTGCTTGATGCATTACCTCGTCGCGATCGAGACCGGTTGCTTGCCAGCGCCGATCAGGTGGAGCTTAAACTTTCCAATGTGCTCTGCGAGGCCGAGGAGCGCATCCGCCATGTTTTCTTCCCCACCGGCAGCTTTATCTCCCTGATCAGCCCGATTGATGCGGCCGCGAGCCTTGAGGTGGGGCTCGTTGGCGATGAAGGCATGCTGGGAACCTCACTGGTACTGGGGGTCAATAGCGCCCCGCAGCGGGCATTGGTCCAAGGCTCCGGAACGGCTTGGCGGCTCACGGCGCTGTCGTTTAGTCGCGAACTCGAGCGCAGCGTAGCGCTGCAGCAGCTGTTGAAGCGCTATCTGTACGTGACGATGTGCCAAGTGGCACAGACTGCCGTCTGTACTCACTATCACGACGTGGAAGCGCGCCTTGCTCGATGGTTATTAATGAGCGGCGATCGTGCGCACTGCGATCAATTTTTTATCACTCAACAATTCATGTCCTACATGCTCGGGGTGCGCCGCGAAGGAGTCACTGCCGCCGCCGGAGTGCTCAAAAAGCGCAAGCTAATCCGGTACCGTCGCGGCGAAATCACCATTCTCAATCGGCGCGGACTACAGAACGCGGCCTGCGTTTGTTACGGCACGGCCAAAGAAACCTACAGGCGAGTTCTGAGCTAAGCGATTAAAAACTACAATGTTCGCTAGCGCACAGAGCGAACTCTTTTGGCGCAGTAGGTTACCGCTCGTGGCCATGGATGCTGGCGCCACACCCAAGCGACGACCAACAGGATGGTAGCCCATGTACGCGGACGGTGTTTCCCTTGACATGATGAGTAACCCTGGCGAGTCGATAAGGGGCGCGGGGACCGTCTTTATTGTCGATGATGCCAGGGAGATTCGCACGGCACTGTCACGCCTGCTCACCGCCGCGGGATTCGCGGTGCGAGCATTCGACTCCGCGGGGCGTTACTTGGATGAACAGGACCTGGAGGCCCCCGGGTGCTTGCTATTGGATATGTGCATGCCCGGCATGAATGGACTGGAGCTGCAGCGCATGCTCGTCCATTCGCCATACGCGCGGCCGATCGTGTTTTTGACCGGGCAGGGTGACATCCAAAGCAGCGTGCAGGCCATGAAGGCAGGGGCCGTGGACTTCCTGACGAAGCCGATCGAGGACGAGCGGCTCGTCGCAGCGATCGAGCGGGCACTTAAGCGCGACGCGGCGGAGCGCCAGGAACGCACGATCCGCAACGCGATTCAACAACGGTTTCTGTTGCTTACTCCCCGCGAGCGTCAAGTCATGACTCATGTCATTCGCGGCCGGCTTAACAAGCAAATCGCTGCGGATCTGGGCACGGGTGAAAAAACGATCAAGGTGCACCGCGCGCGCGTGATGTCGAAGCTTGTCGTGCGTTCCGTCGCGGAGTTGGTGAAATTGGGGGCGCGGGTCAGCATCACAATGGATCCGCCGTCTCTATCCGCGCGGCCGCGCATCGTTGACCACGAACAAGTTGTGCCGACCTAGAGCGCCCCGCTTCCCGCCGCCCAAGCCAAACCCGCCTCATAAATCCTGGCGTCTCCGGGGCACGCGCCGGCCGCCTTAAAAAAGGCGGCCGGCGTGGTCAAGTTTGCCGCGTCCTGGTCCCGGTCACAGGCTAAGTAATGTTGACCGTCGTCGTGTTGTCTGCGGTCACCACAATGCCGGTCATGATCGGGCTGAAGGTCACGGCGGAATCCGCCTGCGCCCGGTTGTCCAGCGCGGCCTGACAGGTCAACGCCACTGTGTAGGTGCCGGGGGGCAGCGCCGTGAACTGGTAACTGTAAGGCGGCACTGATGTCGCAATGGGCAGCGTCGAGTTCAGCGGCTGACTGGTATCGCTGGACGGTGCTGTGCTGTTCCAGTCTTCCGGTGCCGTCACGTTGCCGCTGTATAGATAAACGCCTGGCGTGCATCCGGTCGGCAGTGTGCCGGTGACTTGCCCCTGGATTCCGCCGAGAGCGATGTCGACCGTCGCGGTCTGGCCGGCAGTCACGGCGGTCGTCGCGACCCGTGTGAGTATCACGGACGGGTCTGTCTGATCTGGAATATCCAGAGCGGCCTGACACGTGAACGCCACCGTGTACGTGCCGGGCGGCAGGAAAGTGAACTGGTAATAGTAAGGCGGCGACGAGGTTGCGACAGGCACCTTCGAGACCAGCGGCTGGTTGGTATCGGTCGACGGTGCTGTGCTGTTCATGTCTTCAGGCTTCGTCACCGCGCCGCTGTAGAGATAGACGCCGGGCGTGCATCCGCTCGGCAGCTCGCTCGTGATTTGTCCCTGGATGTTACCGACCGAGGTGTTGTCGACGAGACGCTCCACTGGTTTGAGGATGCACGCCGGGGCCTGTCCCGGCGGGCAGGTGATTGCCTTGCGCAAATCAAAGTCGATTGTGTAGTCCACAACACCGCTGCTCGGGACAGTAAACCCGGAGACCAGCTTGAAACCGGTTTCGGAGCCGCTTGGCACCCGCAGACCCATCCTCGAACCGTCGGCAAAATCGATGTAGGAATTATTGGCGCTGCCGTCCGCCGTCACCATCAGCCGAATTTGGCCATAGGAACCCGCAGGGATCGGTTGATCGAACAGCACGGCAGACGCGGTGTTGCTCTGCGTCATCAAATCGATGCTCTTCGGGGCAGAAAACATGATGGTCACCGGATTTCCACTGTTGCCTGTCAGCTCGACGCCGGTGAACACGACGATGACGTGCGTAGCATTGTCAGCTGGCGGGGCGTCGGCGACCGACAACCTCATCTGATTCATCTGAGTCTGAGCCTGACTCGTCGCAGGCATCATCCCGCTTGAGTTGCCACCGCCGCAGGCGGCAACGCCGAGCGCGGTCGCCACGAGAAATGGCACGAGTGCAAGAAAGCGTACTTGCTGAAACATGCTGTTTCTCCTTCGTGAATGCCGCGTTTGACCGAACGGCGTGCCGGCGCACGCGGCTACTCTTCCCCTTGGCCTGCAGTGGACCAACCGCGATGCGACATGATGGGAGCGGCGCCGACTATCCCGCTGGACAGGATGCGCCACGACTGTCTCCGCTACACGACAGCGCCCGCGCTATTACGTACGACGGTGCGAGTATCTCGAAGGTTCGCGATGCTGGGGGGCCCATTTGACATTAGCAAGCGATTCCGGGCCTCTCAGCTGGCGACACGCGCGAACGCCTCTTGGATTGCAAAATCTTCAAAGGAGGCTGGTTTGCACGACTCCGATTGCTCGAAGGCAAACGCAGCAAGCACAATTCATCTGCCTCGCGCGTAGTTGCCGCCACCGGTGGAAATCCCTATATCGGAAGCGAAATACAAGTTCTTTCCATTCACCACGAAACTCGCAGGACTTATGCCGCTCGCGAGTGTGAGGTCGAAGTTAATGGGACCGGCCACCTTGTTGCTGGTGCCGGTGCCGCAAACAGTTGAGTCGGTGCACTGGATCGAGTAGTCCCATTTGCCGCTGCCGTCGGCCATGGTCATCATGTGCTGCACGAGACTGAACTGCGGCGCCAAGCCAGAGACCACGACGGTAGGGGTCCCCGAGATATCAAACAGGAGCGGCTTACCTGCGCCGTTGCCCCCGGCAATGTTGAAGACCTCGTTGGGCGCGAGCGCCAAGCTGACCGAGACTTCGGTGGAACTCAGGGAGGAGACCGTGACTGTGCCCCACGGCGCGCTGGTCGGGCAGCCACCGCCTATGAAGCAGTCCGTGAGGCTGTACATGATCGTGTCGGCTGTCGCCGGTGAGGTAGCAGTTAGGCCGATTACTCCGAGCAGGGCAACGCTCCAAAGAGAATTTAAGCTCGCGAAGCGCCTCATCGCCCTCTCCCACGCAGTGTTCCATAACATCGGCCCATTGGCCGGCGACGTGGCAGTCGTTGATGCGCCGCGGCCCGGGCGGATGACTCGACGCAGCGGGTACCAGAATCCGGGCACCTGATCTGGCCGGACTTTCACCAGGAACGCCCCATTTGGGC
>DATMRC010000034.1:0-27553 GCA_035567075.1 Steroidobacteraceae bacterium | reverse complement strand
GGGATGCATGTGACCGACACCGTGGACTACGCCATTCTCCTGCAGGGTGAACTGGTTGCAATCCTTGAGGACGGCGAAACCGTCATGCGCGCCGGCGACATTCTCATTCAGCGCGGCACCAATCACGCATGGGCGAACCGCTCGCAGACAATCGCGCGCATTGTGTTTGTGCTGATCGACGGCGCGCGCTGAGCGCGCGCGGCCCTGCTATGGTCGTGCGTCGCAAACCGATGGAATGCTGGCTTGGGATTCATGCGCTGGAGTAAATCATGCGTGAGAACGATTTTGTTCCGGTAGTCAGCGATTTCCGGGCGGGTCAGGATATTCGCGACCGCGGCTTCACCCGCCGGCCGCTGCATGTTGATTTCGAGGTCGCTCGCGCTCTCGGAGAGTTGGCGCACGCAGCTTGGTCCTTGCCCAAGGATCAGTACTATCAAGAAGGGGACCGGTTTCGATCGTTGAATCGATTCAAGGCGCAGATTCTGGAAGGCGGCGTGAGAATTTCGCCGTGGGATGACAGTCAACCCTACGTGCAGCACGAGAAATACAATACGGCATTGGGAGGACAACCGCGAATCTACGTTCCGCTGTCTTTGGAGATAGCCGACTCGCCGGGCGTTCGCAAGATGATGTCTCATCACCTCATGTACCTGCCTTTGTCTCGGCCTGGCGCAAGCTACTTGGTGAATATGCATGTGATCCGCTTCGCGGCAGGACCCTTTCGTCCCTGCGATACCAGCCCATCGGGCCTGCACAAGGATGGCGAAAAATACCTCGCCACGCACCTGCTGGCGCGCTGCGCGGCACAGGGAGGCGAAGTCGTCATCACCGACAACGGCCAGCGGGAACTGGACCGCTTTACCATGCGCGAGGCCGGCGAATGCTACGTTTTCGACGATGACCGCGTCTGGCACATGCTGTCTCCCGTGGAAGTATCGCAGGACAGTCAATTTGCATTCCGCGATACGGTGACGTTCGACCTATTGCCTGATGGTTGGAAACCCTCCTAAACCGCAGACCCTCAAATCTGGAACAGCTTGACTGCCAGGCCCGCAACTATGGCGCCAACTATGGGACCGACAATCGGAATAGGCGCGTAACTCCAATCGGAGCCGCCCTTCCCCGCGATCGGCAGCAACGCGTGCATGATGCGCGGCCCCAAATCGCGCGCCGGGTTTATCGCATAGCCGGTGGGTCCGCCCAACGATAGACCGATTCCCCAAACCAGCAGTCCCACCAGAAAGGGTCCGAGGCCCGGGCTCAACCCGATCGTGGTGCCGTGCTTCGAAGCAATCGCCGCAGCGACCAAAATGAGCACGAATGTGCCGATCACTTCAGTAAGCGCATTCGCGGCAGGAAGCCTGATGGCGGGTATCGTGCAAAAACAGCCCAACTTGTCGAGCGCATCCGGAGTCTTTCCCCAATGAGCCCAATAGGTGAGCCACACCAGGGTCGAACCCAGCATTGCGCCGAGGAGTTGCGCCGGTACATACGCTGAAATTCGGCTCCAATCCCCGCTGGAAATTGCGACGCCGAGCGTCACAGCCGGATTGAGATGCCCGTCGCTGCCGAGCGCGAGCGCAACGAACACGCCTGCCATCACTCCAAAACACCAACCGGCGGTGATGACGATCCATCCTGATTTTTCGCCCTTTGATTGACGCAGAACGACGTTGGCCACAACACCGTTGCCGAGCAAAATCATGACCATCGTGCCCAAGAGCTCGCCCAGAAATGCTGAATGCATGCTGTCTCCCTTTCATCGTGTCTTTTTTTGATTTGCCGCGACCTAATCAACCCAATCCAAGGACCGGCCGACGGCCTTCTGCCACGATCCGAACAGTGCGACGCGGCGGTTTTCGTTCATCTGCGGCGTCCAGCGTTTATCGACCTGCCAATTGCCGAGAAGATCGTCACGACTCCGCCAGTAGCCGACCGCCAGTCCTGCGGCGTAGGCTGCCCCCAGTGCCGTGGTCTCTGTGATTTTTGGCCGCACCACGGGAACGTTGACGATATCGGACTGGAATTGCATGAGCAGTTCGTTGCCGACCATACCGCCGTCGACGCGCAGCTCGGTGATTGGAATCGAAGAATCCTGCTCCATGGCGGTGAGCACCTCCCGCGTTTGATACGCAGTGGCCTCGAGCGCCGCACGCGCAATGTGCGAACGCGTCGCGTAGCGCGTGAGTCCTGCGATGGTGCCGCGCGCGCGCTCGTTCCAATGCGGCGCGTACAATCCCGAAAAGGCCGGCACGAAAAAAACCCCGCCGTTGTCCTCGACCTCGCGGGCGAGCGTTTCGACTTCCGCGCTGCTGCCGATGATTCGCAGGTTGTCGCGCAGCCATTGCACCAATGCGCCGGTTATCGCGATTGATCCTTCCAGCGCGTAGCAGGCTCGCTGGCCGCTCATCTGATAAGCCACCGTGGTGATGAGTCCCGCAGTCGAGGCGATCGGTTTCTCGCCGGTGTTCATCAAAAGAAAACATCCGGTCCCGTAGGTGTTCTTGGCCTCGCCGGCACGGAAACAGGCTTGGCCGACCAGCGCGGCCTGCTGATCGCCGAGGATGCCCGCAATCGGGGCGCCGAGAAGTGCGGGCGTCTTGGCCGCGCCGTACAATTCGCTGGAAGGAACGATGCGCGGCAGAACCGCGCTGGGAATCTTGAGGGTATCGAGCAGCTCGGGGTCCCATTGCAGGGATTCAAGATTCATAAGCTGGGTGCGGCTTGCATTCGTGACATCAGTAATGTGCAGTCCGCCGTTGGCGCCGCCTGTAAGATTCCACAACAACCACGTGTCGATGTTGCCGAACAAGACCTCGCCGGCCTTCGCCCTGCCGCGCGCGCCGGACACATTGTCCAGAATCCATTGCAGCTTGAGCGCGCTGAAGTAGCTGGCCATCGGCAATCCCGTCTTGGCGCGAAAGCGATTTGGGCCGCCGTCGCGGACGTAATCCGCCACCAGTTGATCGACCCGGGTATCCTGCCAGACCAGGGCGTTATGCAGCGGTTCGCCGCTGCGCCGGTCCCACACAACCGTGGTTTCGCGTTGATTGGTGATGCCAACCGCCGCGAGGTCGCCGGGGCGCAGCGCCGCGCGTGCCAGCGCGCCGCCGATCACTTCCTGGGTGTTGCGCCAGATCTCCATTGCATCGTGCTCGACCCAGCCGGGATTGGGATAAATCTGTTGGTGTTCCTTTTGCGCGGAAGTGATGACATTGCCGCCATGATCGAACACCATGAACCGCGTGCTTGTGGTTCCCTGATCAATTGCCCCTACGTATCTCGTCATCTTCATTGTCTCCGCGTCGGCCTAGAGTTTGGACTCGAGAGAACGGTTTGGTCGGTCAACCTAGCGCGCGGGGATCATGTGGATGAGGTCCTCGGCGTCATGGTCAACAGCGGCACGGCTGAAGCGCAGCGGCGCGTACGTACCCGCTGCCCACATCGGGAACAGGTCGCGATAATGTGCGCTCATCGGATCATCCGACTGGCCCGGCGTGTTGATCACGACTGAATTGTCCCATGCCCCCACATCCATCACCATGCGCACCGACGCGCCCGCGATGACCGAGAAGTCAGACGAGCGATAGGTTTGTGCGCGCGGCGTGGACCCCGAGCCCGGGGTTTGCAGCGGCCCAACCGTCATCTGCGCGCGCAATTGCGGGTTCGCCAGCGCGGCGACCACGGGCTCAAAGGTCGCGTGATGCAGCCTGCCCCAAGCCCACGTATCCATATCCGGTCCCAGGCGCTGTTTCAATTCGAGGAGCGCGGATTTCAGGCTTTCGAGCAAGATCGCATTGCGCGCCGCCAGAGGATCCGCGCCGAGCGCGCTGTCGGGATGTTCCAGATAGGAGATCACCGCCTCGAGTTGACCATCGCCGACGAGTTTGCGCGCAGCTTCGGGTGTCGCGCGAGCGACGGTCGCCCTGCCGAGGTGCTTGTTTGTCCAGACCTCGTAGATCGCGGCGGTAACGCTGGCAGTGCCCTCGTGATTGTCCCACCCCTTCAGCAGGCCGAGCGCCTTCGCCACCTCGGCATCTTGGGAGACCACTGGGGCGAGCAGCGCAATCGTGCGCCGGGATTGAGTGCTCACAGCGTCTGTTTGAATCGCCATCGAATCGGCGAGACTTTGTTTGGTGTTGGCGCGAAGCAGTTCTTTGATTCGATCGATGCGGGAGCGATCGACCCACTCGAACCCAATACGGTTCTCCTCATTGGGATAGCCGTCCGGCATATTCATCTCGTTGGCCGTCGCGAAGAACCCCTCCGGCGGATTGAAGCTGGAGGGCAGTACCTCCTTGCCATGAAAGCCGGCCCATTCATAGCGCCCATCGCCCGGCACCGGCATCAGTCCGTCCCAGTTCTTGCGCACCGGTGCACGGCCCGATGCGGCCCAGCCGATGTTTCCCGCGACATCGGCGTAGACAAGGTTGAGCGGCGGTGCGCCCCAGGCATTGCTGGCCGCCTTGAAGTCGGTCCAGTTCTTTGCCTGCAGCAGGCGTGAGGAGCCGAAATACCCGGATAGTCCCGGCTCGTTCCACACGGTGCGCAGTGCGAAGGCACGATGGGTGGCGGGATCCATGGCCAGAACCGGACCGTGGCGAGTGAAGTGCAGATCCACCTCGCGCACCGGCCCGCCCTTCACCTCGATGGACTCATGGACGACCTTCATCTGCTCCCAGCCAGACTTGTAGCGGTAACTGAGCGGGTCACTCTTGTTCAGTTCGTATACATAGAGGTCTTCCTGATCGATGTAGAAGATCGTGATGCCAAAGGCGATGTCTTGGTTGTGTCCGATGGCAACGCCCGGCAGCGCCGGTTCGCCGGCGCCGATGATGTCGAGGCCCGGTGCGTTCAGTCCCACGACGTAACGCAACGATGGGACCACGAGCTGGCGGTGCGGATCATTGGCGAGGATCGGCCGGCCGGTTACCGTGCGCGACGGCGCAATAGTCCAATTATTCGACCCCTCGCTCGCCTGGGCCGCGATGGCCATTGCCAGCTGTCGTTCGGGCGAATTATCGGCGTGCTGCTCCGGCGCGACGTTGGTGTTGAATTCAACCGGGTTGGTCGCCAACAGATAGTCCTTCAGCACATCGGCCGGAACATCGCAGGGATTGAGACCCGGCGGGATCACCATTTTATGGCCCTGCGGTTCGATTTTGCGGCGCAGCCGATCCGCATCGAGCCCGGCAGCGCAGGCTACATGCGCGCGCGCCACCTCCGAAGTCACGTTCGACACCAGCGCATGGCTGCGGATGCGCAGCACGTCCTCCGCCCTCCAGTCATCGGGCTGGCTGGCGGTGATTCTGAACTCAACGGGCAATGGCTTGGTCCCGTTGCGTACTTCAGCCACGTAGGCGTTCACCCCGTCGACGAAGGCATGGACCCACTCCTTGGAATCCGGGGCGTACGCCGCCCACTCCATGGCCATGTCGCCGCGATACAGGAACAGGCGCGCGGCGCGGTCCTGCTCGATGTATGTGGGACCGAAGGATTTTGCCAGCAGGCCCAGGCCGCGTTTACGCCACAAGTCGATTTGCCAGAGCCTATCGCGGGCGGCGTTGTAGCCCTGCACGAAGAATGCGTCGCGGGCATTTGAAGCAAAAATATGCGCTATGCCCCAGTGATCGACCACGATGTCAGCGGGGCCTCGCAGGCCCGTGACAGTCCAACTCTGTTCGCGGACGGCCGTGGAGTTTGCGGGGCGCACGCTCTGTCCGGAGGCTGGCACCCGCGCGCCCAGCATGAGCAACAAAGCCAAGGCGGCTGCCAGTGTCGCCGCTGCGTTCCCCTTCCGGATCCTGTATTTCAAGGCCGCCTCCCCATAATATTTTTTATTGCCGGGCGGAAGGTTGGCCTTCGAGGCGTCGCTTGTCAAAGACCTCGTCGGCGTGTCAACCGTTGCCTCGTGTAGGCGTTCTCCGACCGACACCCTCGGCATCCTGTACCTGGCGGCGGCCGATCGATCATCGTAATTTTCCCGCCGGAATGTGATAGAGATCATAGGCGGTCGGCCGGGACAAGAGTTCAATCGCACGCTTGACATAAGATTGCGCGGAGTTTGTATGTCACGGCAAGAAATCGGAAAGCACTGGAGCGAATACCTGCAAGGCGCCGCGCGCGATTGGTTCGGCCTTGCCGGCGAGGACATCAGCAAGGCCCGAGCGCAGTTGGAGCGCATCGTCGATTGTGTCTGCGATCTTCATGGCGTTCCCAGAACCACGGCGGAACTCGAGATATACAAGGGACTGTTAGGCTTGAGCTTGGGGACTTCACCCGCCGCGGCAACCGCGCGCCGCAATAACGCAAACCCCTGACATCTTCGTTCAGTCGACCAGATGCCCCAACGGGATCCGAGTCGACCGCTTCACCGTCGCCAGCACCACGCTCGATTGCATGTCGCGAACATTGGGTACGCGGATGAGCTTCTTGAGCACCACATTGCTCAGCGCGTCCAAGTCCTTGCCATAGACTTCCAAAATGAAGTCATAGGCACCCGTCATCGCAAAGCACTTTGTAACCTCATCCATCTGCGCAATTTCCCGCTCGAACGTGGCGACGGTTTCATCGGTGTGCTCGGTCAGCTTGACCTGCACCATTGCGAGCACCGCCAATCCGACGCGAGCGGGGTTGAGGATGGCGGCATACCCTTCGATGGCTCCGCTCGATTCCAGGGCTTTGATCCGTCGCGCACAGGGTGTGGGTGATAGTCCTATCGACTCTGCGAGTTCCACCACCGACAAGCGACCATTGCGCTGCAGGGCGGACAGGATCCGAGAGTCGTATCGGTCCAACTTCATTCTCTAGCTCCAGAAATTTAATATTTTGGTGATTATCTCTAATAATACACTCGATCGTAGTGATTTTTGGCGAATATCGGCTGACCGACTCCACTAGGCTTTGGCAATCCAGCGGAGGAAACCGCGATGGCTGCAAGCGTCGAGCAAATTCAACGTGTTCCCCGGACGGGCCCCCTGGATTGGCGCACGGTGCTGCGATACGTAGCCGTATCGCGCGCCCTCGACGATGTCGAGGAAACCATGCTGGTGCCGGAGCGCAAGGTGCTGTATCAGTTCTCCGCGCGCGGGCACGATCTCACCCAGGTGTTGTTGAGCGCTCACCTCACGGGCGCCAAGGACGGGGTCGGTGCGTACTATCGCTCGCGGCCGCTGCTGCTCGGCTTGGGACTTCCACTTCAGGAGGCGCTTGCCTCAACCATGATGCGCGCGGGCTCCATGAGCGAGGGGCGCGATATCGGCGTGGTGTTCAACCTGCCGCGGAAAAGAGGCGCTTGCGTGTTGCCGGGATGCGGCGGTGTCGGCGCGCAATACACGCCCGCCGTCGGCTGGGCCCAGGCGCTGCGCTATCGCGCCGAGATGCTCGACGACCAGGATTGCCGGAACAGCATCGCCGTGGCTCACGGCGGAGACGCGTCGACGGCGACCAACGGCTTCTGGGCCGCGCTCAACATCGTCACCACCGAACAGCTGCCGTTGTTATTTTTCATCGAGGACAACGGTTACGGCATCTCCGTCCCCACGCAACAGCAGACCCCCGGCGGCAACATTGCCAGGAATCTATCGGGGTTTCGCGGTCTGCGCGTGCTCGACGGAGACGGCTCCGACCCGCTGGCGGCAGCCGAGCTCATTGCCAGCGCGGTTGCCGGGGTGCGCTCGGGCGGCGGCCCGGCGCTCCTGAGACTCGTGGTGCCGCGGCTGTCGGGACATTCCGGACAGGACACCCAAGCCTACAAGAGCGCCGCTGAAATCGCTGCTGAGCGGGAGCGGGACCCTCTGCAAAGGCTGCACGCGCAGCTCGTGCCGCGCGAACTCTCCGCCGCCGACTGGGATCTCGAGATGGCGAATGGGCGCGACGCGGTGACGCAAACTTTGGCGAAAGTGGACGCGCTCAAGCCTCCCGACGCGTTGCGCGCTCGACGCTATGTATTCTCCGAAAGCGCAGCGGACGGCAGCGTCGAGCTGCAGCAGCAAGGCGGCATACGCTGCGACGGTGTCATGCCCTCCCCGGGCACATCGCGGGCCACCCCCATGGGTCCGCGCATCAATCTGCTGACCGCCATCCGCCGCACTCTCGAACGCGAGCTGGCAGCGAATCCTCGAATGCTCATTTTTGGCCAGGACGTAGGCCGCAAGGGCGGCGTACACGCGGCGACGCTCGGATTGCAGGAGCAGTTTGGCAAAGCCCGGGTGTTCGACACCAGCCTGTCCGAGGAAGGCATTATCGGCCGTGCGGTCGGCATGGCCGCCGCGGGACTGCTGCCGGTGCCGGAGATTCAATTCCGAAAGTATGCGGATTCGGCTGCCGAACAGCTGAATGACTGCGGAACCGTGCGCTGGCGAACCGCGAATCGATTCGCGGCACCCATGGTGGTGCGCATTCCCGGCGGTTTTTTCAAGTGCGGCGATCCCTGGCATAGTCAATCCAACGAAGTACAGTGGCTGCACGGCCTGGGTTGGCGCCTGGCCATGCCCTCGAATGCGGAGGACGCGGTTGGGCTTCTGAGGAGCGCGCTGCGCGGCAACGATCCGACGATTTTTTTCGAACATCGCGCATTGCTGGACGGCAGCTGGGCGCGGCGCCCATACCCGGGTGACGAGTTCGTGGTGCCATTTGGCAAGGCCAGCCTCGTGCGCGAAGGCACCGCGCTCACGGTGATCACTTGGGGCGCCATGGTGGAGCGCTGCGAGCGCGCCATTGAAGTGAGCGGGAAATCGGCCGATCTTCTGGACTTGCGCACGTTGTCGCCCTGGGACCGGGAAGCCACTCTCGGCTCGGTGCGCAAAACCCGCCGCTGTCTCATCGTCCATGAGGACACGCTGACCGCCGGTTTTGGCGCCGAGATCGCGGCGGTAATCGCCAAGGAAGCCTTCTTCGATCTGGACGCGCCCATCGAGAGGCTCGCCATGCCGGATATCCCCAGTCCTCATAGCCCCGTGCTGCTCGACGCAGCGTTGCCGAGCATCGATGGCATCTCGCGGGCCATCAAGAACCTGGCTGAAGTCTAAGTGAGCAGCGTTGCCGACGTGCTGGCGCCGCTCAATGCGGAAGGCACCCGTGCCACCATCTTGCGCTGGTGCAAGTCGGTGGGCGACACAGTCGTCAAGGACGAGCCATTGCTCGAGCTGGAGACGGACAAAGTCACCGTCGAAATACCGGCACCGGCCGACGGCACGCTGATCGAAATACTCAAGCAGGTCAATGCGGAGGTCACTCCGGATGAGGTGCTCGCGCGATTGAGCCTGGTTGGCGGGTCTGCAAGCCTGCCGCGCGCGACTGCCGGCGCGGCCGCAGCCGCATCTTCGGCCGATACGCCCGCCAAGGGACAAGCGCCCGCAGGCGCCGGCGAGGCGCATTCAAACCTGAGTCCCGCCGTGCGGCGGCTGTTGCGCGAGCATTCCATCGACGCTGCCGCGGTCGCCGGCAGCGGCCTCGATGGGCGCATTACCGCGCAGGACGTGGAGCGCTACTTGGCTGCACCGCAGCCGATTGCCGGCGCTTCGCGAATTCCGCACAGCGCCATTCGGCGGCGGGTGGCCGAACACATGGCCCGCAGCGTAGCCGAAGCGCCGCACGTCACGACATTGTTCGAAGCGGATCTTTCGCGGGTGCTCGCGCATCGCGCCCGCAATACCGCCGCATATAAGGCGCGCGGCGTGCATCTGACGTTGACGGCCTATTTCGTCAACGCCTGCGCGAAGGCCCTGCAAGCGTATAGAGAAGTCAATGCCACGTTTCACCGGGAGGCGCTCGAACTTCACCGGGATATCAACATCGGCGTGGGCACCGCGCTCGGTGACAAAGGGCTCATCGTTCCCGTGATCCACCGCGCGCAATCGCTGGATTTGTTTCAGATCGCGCAGCGCCTCGAGCGGCTGGTGGCTGCGGCGCGCGCGGGCGAGCTTACCGCGGACGATGTGCGCGGTGGCACCTTCACGATCTCCAATCATGGGGTCGGCGGCAGCCTGTTGGCGGCGCCCATCATCATCAATCAGCCGCAGGTGGCGATTCTCGGCGTCGGTAAAGTTCAGCGCCGCGTTTGCGTACTGCCGGTCGGCACTGAGGAAGAAATCGGCATTCGTTCGATGTGCTACCTGACCCTGACCATCGACCACCGGGCCCTGGACGCCTTCCAGGCGAACGCATTCCTCAGCTTGATTGTCTCGACGCTGGAGCAGTGGCCAGAAGCGGACTAACCCCGCCGGCGCGTGCCGATGCCGCCGAAACGCGAATGCACCCCTGAGCCGGCCGCGGGCAACGCGCCGGCGAGCCTGGCGGCAACTCGAGACAAATAGACCTCGGAGGGAGCGAATACGCGGGCGTAGATGTCGCGGCACAACATTGCGGCGCGCGTGCCGGGCCAATTGCTTGGCAGCAGCCGCGCCGGCAATAGCGGGTCGCGCAAATGCAGGCGGCGATATTCATGGATCAACAGCGTGCGCACGCTGAAGCAGGCCTGTTCGTCGAGACGCGAGCGGCCGCGCAGGGCTGCGTAAACGCGTTCGAAGCGCTGCACGAATCGAAGGTAGCGTGAGCCCAGATCTTCAAGATCCCACCCCAGACTGACGAGCCACCCCGGCGCAGCATCGCCGCTAAGATGCGCATCGAAAACCATGATCGTGGATTGCAGCCCCGCCGGGCGCCGCTGCAATGCGAGGAAGCGCGCGTCGCGCTCGGGATGCGCAAATAATCCCCGCGAAAGTTCGCCGAATCCGCGCCACACAAGCTCTTCACGCAACGCTTTTCGCTCGCCAGCAGGCATCGGCGGCAGAACGATCAAGGTCCAGCGGCCGGTCCAGGCGCTGTCCGGCGCGCTGTAGATGCGTTTTGTCGCCTCGGCAAAGCGCTGCCGCCCGGTTTTCGACAATTGATACTCGCTGAGCTTGCCTGCGCGGCGTCCCTCGAGCCAGCCTTCCTGGGCAAGCCGCGCGGTTGCGGTGCGCAGCAACCGTTCGTTGAGGCCAAACGGCCTGCCCAGCGCAATCAGGCTGCCGAGAGAAACGGCGCCGCCGCGCGGCATGATGGAGTCGCCAAAAATCGTCACGATCAGCGAGCCGCCGCGCAGCGGCTGCTGACGGCGAAAGCGGGCAATGAGCTCACGGGCTGCGGTGGAAGCATTGCGAGGCATTTCTCGGGCATTGTAATGCGCGCGCTGTCGTGACACACGAATTATTGATTTATGCGATTTTCCGTATCAGAATGACCGTTGCCCTGCCGTTCTGGAGGTCCTTAAATGTATACGCAGGAACTCGACGTCCGCGGCGCGGATTCGGCCGCGGCGGCCGACCCCGGCGTGCTCGAGCAGCATTTCCTCGCGCGTGTCGACGCGGAACAAAAGATCGAACCGAAGGAATGGATGCCCGCGCGTTATCGCAGCATGTTGATTCGGCAAATCTCCCAGCACGCGCATTCTGAAATCGTGGGCATGCTGCCGGAGGGCAACTGGATTACCCGGGCCCCGACGCTGCGCCGCAAGGCGATTCTGATCGCCAAGGTTCAGGACGAAGCCGGGCACGGCGCTTATCTTTACAGCGCGGCGGAGACCCTGGGCGTGAGCCGCGATGAATTGATCGATCAATTGCTGTCGGGCAAGGCCAAGTATTCAAGCATCTTCAACTACCCGACGACCACGTGGGCGGATGTGGGGGCAATCGGCTGGCTGGTCGACGGCGCCGCCATCATGAACCAGATTCCGCTGTGCCGCTGCTCGTATGGTCCCTATGCCCGGGCCATGGTGCGCATCTGCCGCGAGGAGAGTTTCCACCAGCGGCAGGGTTTTGACCTGATGCTGCACCTCGCGCGGGGCACTGCGGAGCAAAAGGCCATGGCACAGGATGCCCTCAATCGGTGGTGGTGGCCGGCACTGATGATGTTCGGGCCGCCCGATGCAAGTTCGACGCACAGTGGAGAATCGCAGCGTTGGAAGATCAAGCGCATCTCAAACGATGAACTGCGGCAGAAATTCGTCGATTTCACCGTGCCCCAGGCGAAGTTTCTGGGCCTTGACGTGCCCGACCCGTTGCTGCACTGGAACGAGGCGCTGCAGCGGCACGATTTCGGACCCATCGACTGGAATGAGTTCGAGCAAGTCTTGAAGGGCAATGGACCCTGCAATGCCGAGCGGCTTGCGGCGCGCCGCAGCGCCCACGCCGAGGGCGCCTGGGTTCGCGAGGCCGCAAGCGCCCATGCGGCAAAGCAGCGATTGCGGGCAACGCGCCACGCGGCATAACTCAGCCAAGGAATAAACCATGGACGACAATCGCAGCTGGCCCTTGTACGAGGTCTTCGTCCGCGCGCGCGGCGGTCTCGATCACAAGCATGTCGGCAGTTTGCACGCAGCGGACGAACGCATGGCGATCGAGCACGCCCGCGATTTGTACACGCGCCGCCAGGAAGGGGTCAGCATCTGGGTGGTGCCGTCAAAGGCCATCACTGCCTCCGATCCCGGCGAGACCGAATCCCTGTTCGAACCGGCGCGCGACAAGATCTACCGCCATCCGACTTTTTACGACATTCCGGATGAGGTCAAGACTCTATGAGCGCAGCAGCCGACCCGCAGGCGAAGTTTCGCTATGTGCTGCGACTCGGCGACCTAAGCTTGGTGCTCGGGCAACGTCTCGGCGAATGGGTCGGCCATGCTCCCGCCTTGGAGGAAGACTTGGGGTTGGCCAACATCGCGCTTGACCTGATCGGTCAAGCGCGGCTGCTGCTGTCCTACGCCGGTGAAATCGAGGGCTGCGGCCGCAGCGAGGATGACATCGCGTATCTTCGCGGGCAGGGCGAGTATTTGAATGCGGTACTGGCGGAGCAGCCGAATGGCGACTTCGGCCAGACCATCGTTCGCCAGGTGCTGATCGATGCGTTCCAGACGGAGTTGTATGAGCGCCTGGCCGCGTCCACGGATGAGCGTCTCGCCGCGATTGCCGCCAAGTCGGTCAAGGAAACGCGCTACCACCTTCGCTACAGCGGCAGCTGGCTCGTGCGCCTCGGCGATGGCACCGAGAAGAGTCATGCGCTGACGCAAGCGGCGCTCGAGCGGCTGTGGCCCTATACCGTAGAGCTGTTCGCCGAGGACGATCTGGACCGCGCGATGGCAGATTGCGGCCTGGCGCCCCGCCTCGCGGAGGTGCACGCGGCTTGGGATGCGCGGCTGGATGACCTGCTCTCGCTGGCAACCCTCAAGCGTCCGGGCGACCGAGCGCATTCATGGCACGGCAAGCGCGGCCAGCACAGTGAGCATTTGGGTTACCTCCTCGCGGAAATGCAGCACTTGCAAAGAACCTTTCCCGGTGCTCGCTGGTGAACACACCCGCCCTCAACCGCAGCAATGCGCCGGCAGATGAAGATCGGGTCGCGCTGGCATGGCAGGCACTTGCGGAAGTGGAAGATCCGGAGATTCCGGCCTTAAAAATCCTGGATCTGGGCTTGATCCGCTTCGTGAGGGTCGATGCAGGCGTCCTGGAAGTGGGTCTCTCGCCTACCTACGTCGGATGTCCCGCCACCGAGGTGATTCGCCGCTCCGTGGAACAGGCGCTTTGCGATGCGCGAATCGGCGACAGCGTCGTGACCAGCGTATTGTCGCCGGCCTGGAGCAGCGACTGGATTACGGCCGAAGGCCGGCACAAGCTGCTCGAGCTGGGCATTGTCCCGCCCGAGCGCACTCTATTGAACATGCGCGAGGTTCTGCGCGCCGATCGGCCGCCGGCATGCCCGCGGTGCCAGTCTCAGGACACCGAGTGCACCAGCGAGTTTGGTTCGACACCCTGCAAAGCGCTGCATCGCTGCCGCGCCTGTCTCGAACCCTTCGAATACTTCAAGTGCATCTGATCGTTGCCGATGCTTAGCTTTCATACGTTAAAGGTCGCTTCGGTCGAGGGCATAGCAGAGGATGCCGTCTGCGTGACCCTGGAAGTACCGCCCAGCCATCGCGACGCATTCGCGTTCCATGCGGGCCAGTACGTGACCGTCCGCCGCAAGATCGGCGACCGCGAGGAACGCCGCACCTACTCCATCGTCACTGCGCCGGGCGGGGATGCGCTCAAGCTCGGAGTGCGGGTGCAAACGGGTGGCCGCATGTCTGGAGAGATTGCCACGCAGCTGCGTCGCGGCGATCTGCTCGATGTCGGCACGCCGATGGGACGGTTTCGCACCTCGATAAGCTCCGAGCGTGCGCTCTCGTACGTGGCATTCGCCGCTGGCAGCGGCATAACGCCGGTGCTGTCGCTGGCGACGGACATCCTCGCCAAGGAACCGCATAGCCGATTCACCTTGATTTACGGCAACCGCAGCGTCTCGCGCACGATGTTTCTCGAACAGACGCTCGCGCTGAAGAATCGCTATATCGATAGGTTCTCGGTGCATTTTGTGATGAGCCGGGAACCGCAGCATTCGCAGCTGCTCAACGGCCGAATCGATGGCGGGAAGGTGCGCGACCTCGCACGCCACGTCGCGGAAATCGCCACCGCGGATGAATATCTGATCTGCGGACCCGGCGGCATGGTCGACGACATCCGCGATGCGGTCAAAACCTTGAACCCCTCGGCTGCAATTAGATTCGAGCGCTTCACGAACGCCGGCGCGCCGCCGCCTGAGAATGCCGGGAAACGTGCGACCCCCGCGCCGGTCGAAGCAGAAGTCATGGCCACGATCACCGTGGTCATGGACGGCAGACGCCGGACTTTTCCGATGGCGGCGAGCGATCCATCGGTGCTGTGCGCCGCGGAACGCGCGGGATTGGAACTGCCCTTTTCCTGCCGCTCCGGCATCTGCGCAACCTGCCGCACAAAGATCACCGCCGGCGGGGCCGTGATGACGCACAATATTGCGCTCGAGCAATGGGAAACGGACTTGGGATTTGTGCTGTGTTGCCAGGCGCGGCCCACCGGCGCGGCGCTCGAACTCAGCTACGACGAAAAATAGTCAGGGGCGAACGCTAGGGGAAGGAAATGTCATACGACACCATCAAATTTGATGTTGAGCGTGGAATCGGCCGATTGACGTTCAATCGACCCGACAGGCTCAACAGCTTCAATGTAGCGATGCATGGCGAGGTGCGGCATGCGTTGGGACAACTCGCCGCGAGCAACGCGCGAGTGCTGGTGCTCACGGGTGCCGGCCGCGGATTTTGTGCGGGCCAGGACTTAAGCGATCGTGCAGTGATTCCGGGTGCGGAGCGCGTCGATCTAGGGCGTTCGATCGAGGAAAACTACAATCCCCTGGTGCGCACGTTGCAGGAGCTGCCCATGCCGGTCATCGCCGCCGTCAACGGGGTTGCGGCGGGCGCGGGCGCCAACATCGCGCTGGCTTGCGACCTGGTGATCGCGGCCCGCTCGGCAAGTTTCGTACAGGCTTTCTCGAAGCTCGGGCTCATTCCCGACTGCGGTGGGACTTGGACCTTGCCGAAGCTGGTCGGAAACGCCCGCGCGCTCGGCCTCACCCTGCTCGGCAACAAACTCAGCGCGGAACAGGCTGCCGCCTGGGGGATGATCTGGCAGATGGTCGAGGATGCGGACCTTGCATCAACCGTCGATGCGCTTGCGCAGCAATTCGCCACGGCGCCCACACGCGGGCTGGCCGCCACCAAAGCGGCGATTCGCGGCGGTTGGCAGCGCTCGCTTGCCGAACAACTCGATGTCGAACGGGACCTGCAGCGCGAACTCGGCCGTTCGGCCGACTACGCCGAAGGCGTTGCCGCCTTCACCGAAAAACGGGTTCCGCAATTCAAAGGGCAGTGATTCCCATGAATTTGCAGAGCTACGTTTGTGGAAACTGGTTGAGCGGCCTTGAAGCGGGCATTGCGACGCGGGACGCCACCACCGGCGACCTCATTGCTCACGTATCTTCCTCGGGGCTGGATTTCGGCGCGAGCTTGCGGCATGCGCGCGAGGTCGGCGGTGCTGCGTTGCGCGCGCTGACATTTCATGAGCGCGCGGCGCTGCTGCGAGCGCTTGCCAAGCGCCTCACCGAATTGAAAACCGAGTTTTATGCGCTTTCATATCGAACCGGAGCTACAAAAAGCGACTCGTGGATCGATATCGACGGCGGCATCGGTACGGTATTCGCATATGCCGGCAAGGGCGCGCGCGAACTGCCGAATGCCCGCGTATTTGTCGACGGCGACGTCGAAGGTCTGTCCAAGGCTGGTACCTTCGTGGGACAGCATCTGTTTGTACCACGCGAAGGCGCGGCGGTGCACATCAACGCCTTCAATTTTCCGGTGTGGGGAATGCTGGAAAAGCTGGCGCCCACGCTATTGGCCGGCATGCCGGCGATCGTCAAACCGGCAACGCCCACCGCCTATCTGACCGAGCTCGTGGTACGGCGCATCATCGAGTCCGGCATCCTGCCTGAAGGCTCGTTGCAGCTCGTATGCGGTGGATTGGGAGATTTGTTCGAGCACTTGAATTGTCAGGACGCGGTTGCGTTCACCGGGTCCGCCGCCACGGCGGCGCGGCTGCGCGCGCATCCCGCCGTGATTCGCAACGCCGTGCCTTTCACTGCCGAGACCGACTCATTGAACTGCAGCATTCTTGCCGTCGATGCGCAGCCGGGATCGCCGGAATTCGACCTCTTTGTAGCGGAAGTCGCCCGCGAAATGACGGTCAAGGCCGGTCAGAAATGCACCGCGATCCGTAGGGCGCTGGTGCCGGCACCTTTGGCGGGAGAGGTGGTGGCAGCGCTGCAGGCGGCGCTGCAGAAGATCGTCGTCGGCGATCCTCGCACCGATGGCGTGCAGATGGGCCCTCTGGTGGGTCAGGAGCAGAGGACTGAGGTGCTGGCCCGTGTTCTTGAATTGCGCGAAGAGGCGGACCTGGTTGCCGGCGACCCCTCCAAGTTCGAGGTCACAGCCGCAGACCCTGAGCGCGGAGCATTCGTGCCGCCATTGCTGTTGCTGTGCCGGGACCCGCAGACAGCAAATGCAATTCACTCGGTGGAGGCCTTCGGTCCTGTCGCCACCGTGCTGCCGTACCGCGACACTGCGGATGCGATCGCGCTCGCCAGGCGCGGCGGCGGCAGCCTGGCGGCTTCCGTGTTCTGCGCGGACGATTCCCTTGCCGGCGAAATCGTCTTGAAGCTGGCGCCCTACCACGGTCGAATTCTCGTGGTGAATCGCGCCTGCGCGAAGGAATCGACCGGCCACGGTTCGCCGCTCGCTCCGTTGATCCACGGGGGCCCCGGCCGCGCCGGCGGCGGCGAGGAATTGGGCGGGATCCGCGGCGTGCTCCGCTACATGCAGCGCGTTGCGGTACAAGGTTCGCCGGACACCATCAGCGCAATCAGCGGTCGCTGGGTGCGCGGCAGCCAGCTGCTCAATCCCGGCCGGCATCCGTTTCGAATCCCGTTCCACGAGCTCAAGTTGGGCGATACCTTGGAGTCGGCGGATCGCCTGGTCACGATCGCCGACATCGAACAGTTCGCCGCGCTGACCGGCGACAACTACTACGCGCACATGAGCGATACGGAGGCGGCGCGCAATCCCCTGTTTGGCGGCCGGGTGGCCCACGGCTATTTCCTGATATCCGCGGCAGCCGGTTTGTTCGTCGATCCGGACTACGGCCCGGTGCTCGGCAATTACGGCATCGATCAGCTGCGCTTCGTCAAACCGGTGAAACCCGGCGACAGAATCAAAGTGCGCTTGACCTGCGCGGCCAAAAGTCTTCGCTCTGACAAGGGTTGGGGCGAAGTCTCCTGGGATACGGAAATCACCAATCAGAACGCTGAGACCGTGGCTGCGTACCAAGTACTGACCATGGTCAGCATTCATGCGATTCCGGATTCGGCAGAAAAACGCTGACCACCGTGCCGGACACGATTCAAGAGCTTAAGGTATCGGATCCGGTGTTGGGTTCGTCGCGCGAGATGCTCGAATCCCTGCAACTTGAGCGCCTCAAGGCGACGCTGCAGCACGCCTACGCGAACAACCCGAATTATCGGCGAAAATTCGACTCCAGCGGCGTGCATCCGCGCGATCTTAGGACCCTGGCCGATCTGGCAAGCTTTCCCTTCACTACCAAGGCCGATCTTCGCGACGCCTATCCGTTTGGATTTTTCTGCGTCCCCAAGGAGCAGGTGGCGCGAATTCACGCCTCCTCGGGCACCACCGGAAAACCAACCGTGGTTGGCTACACAAGGGCAGATCTCAATACCTGGGGGAATCTCGTCGCGCGATCGATACGGGCGGCGGGCGGCCGTGCCGGCATGCGGGTGCACGTCGCCTACGGCTATGGTCTTTTCACCGGCGGACTCGGCGCGCACTACGGCGCGGAAGCGGCCGGCTGCACGGTCATCCCGATGTCGGGCGGGCAAACGGAAAAGCAGGTGCAATTGATCCGCGATTTCGCGCCCGACATCATCATGGTGACGCCCAGCTACATGCTTGCCATTCTCGATGAGTTCAGGCGCGAAGGCTTGGACCCGCGATCCACGTCTCTGCGCATCGGCATCTTTGGAGCCGAGCCCTGGGGCGAAGGCATGCGTGCCGAGATCGAATCCGCGTTCCGGATCGACGCCTGCGACATTTACGGTCTGTCCGAGGTCATGGGCCCGGGCGTGGCTCAGGAATTCGCATTGACCAAGGATGGGCCGACGATTTGGGAGGATCATTTCATCGCCGAGATCGTCGACCCTGGGACCGGCCAGGTGCTCGACGATGGCGAGGAAGGCGAACTGGTCTTCACCTCATTGACCAAGGAAGCGATGCCCGTGATCCGCTACCGAACGCGTGATCTGACGCGTTTGCTGCCGGGTTCCGTTACTGCGATGCGCCGCATGTCCAAGATCAGCGGCCGCAGCGACGATATGCTGATCGTGCGCGGGGTCAACTTGTTTCCATCGCAAGTCGAGGAGCTGATCTTGCGCTGCAAGGGCCTATCGCCCCACTACGAGATCGAGATTACCCGCCCGAATCGTCTCGATGAAATTCGAGTTCTCGTCGAAGCACGCCCGGAATTGGCGGGTGACTCGCACCCGGCAGAAGCTGAGCGTCTTACCGCCGCATTGAAGGATCACATCGGCATATCTGCGGAAATCCGCGTCGTTGCCCCCGGCTCGCTGCAACGCTCGTCCGGAAAGGCGGTTCGCGTCCGGGATCTTCGGTAGATGGTAGGATCAAAGTCCAATTGCAGTCCCAAACGGCACGGCTGATCTTGCGTGACATTGGCGGTGCCGGCAGATCGGCACTATTTTCCTCGTCTTTAGGAGATTTCCATGCGTACCGTCTCACAGCACACTCAATTGTGCGCACTCGCCGCCGCGGCCGCCGTCCTGATCGCCTCCTGTACCACGACACCAACGATCCACCGCGATACCAATCCCGCGGCTACGTTCAGCAGCTACAAGACCTTTGGATTCCTCTCGCCGCTCGCCACCGACAAATTCCCCTATGAGTCACTGCTCACCCAGCACCTGAAGGACGCCACCCGTCATATGATGGAATCCAAGGGCTATGTGTTCACCAACGGCACGCCGGACCTGCTGCTCAATTTTTACGTCAATATTCAGAACAAGCAGGACGTACGCGCAACCCCGGGGCCGGCCTACGTAGGCTACGCCGGCGGTTATTACGGCTACCGCAGCGGTTATTACCGGGTCTACAACACCACGACGATCGAGACGGTCAATTACAAGCAAGGTACGCTGACCATTGATCTCATCGACGCCAAGCAAAAAGTGCTGGCGTGGACGGCGACCGCCGAAGGCCGCGTCTCCAGCGATGCCCTGAAGAATCCGGGTCCGGCAATCGACACCCTGGTCACCAATATGATGACCCCGCTTACCCCGGTCTACTGAGTTATCCGTCGGAGTGAGGATCATGGATAAAAGATATTCGGGCAAATGTCTTTGCGGAGCCATTCAATATACTTGCACCGCCGATCCCGCATTCTCGGGAAACTGCCACTGCAAGGATTGTCAGCGGACCTCGGGTGGTCCTTTTATTCCGGCAATGCTGTTTCCCGCTTCAGCCGTCGAGATTTCGGGAACGCCGAAGTACTTCAAATCAATGGCGGACAGCGGCAAATTCATCGAGCGAGGATTTTGCCGTGAATGTGGCTCGCAACTCTTCACGCGGCTCGAGGCGCTGCCGGAAATGCTCGGCGTGAAAGCCGGGACTCTGGATGATGCATCCAGATTCAATCCGCAGCTGGACTTTTACGTCGCCAGTGCACAGCCTTGGGACCATATGGACGCGGGTCTTCCAAAGATGCCGGGTCCACCGCGAGGCTAGCCGGTCCGGTGGTTCCGGCTGGCAATGCTTTCCTGAATAGCCATTCGGAGTTAGTGTAGGCACCCTGGCACTTGAGGCAGCGATTCCATGCCCACTCACTGCATCGGCACGAACGCCGCTATCAATAGGGATCCTTGATCTTGTTAGCCGATAAATCTTATGTCGGCAGTCGCTATGCAAGATATGTGCTGATCATTTTGACGATCGTCTATGTCTTTAATTTTATCGATCGGCAAATTGTTTCCATACTCGCTGAAGACCTCAAATCGGACCTGAAGGTTACCGATGCTCAGCTGGGGATTCTATACGGCACGGTTTTCGCCGTATTTTACGCATTGTTCGGCATACCACTCGGGCGCCTGGCCGACGTCTGGACCCGCAGAACGATGATTTCCCTCGGCCTTGCTTTCTGGAGCGTGATGACCGCATTGTCGGGCACCGCGAAAACCTTCGGCGCATTGCTCACGTTTCGCATTGGCGTTGGCATGGGAGAGGCGAGCGCCACTCCCGCGGCGCTTTCAATGCTATCGGATTATTTCGGTCCCAAGCGCCGCGCCACAGTGATGGCGATCTATTCCAGCGGTCTTTATATCGGCGGCGGCATAGGGCTGGCAATTGGCGGCATCGTGCTTGATACATGGCGTCGCTGGTTTCCCGATCAGACGGCGGCACCCTTCGGGCTCCGGGGCTGGCAAATGGCCTTTTTATTGGTGGGTGTCCCGGGAATTCTGATGGCGCTATGGGTCAAGACTCTGCGCGAGCCCATCCGTGGCATGAGCGAAGGAGTGAGCGTAACTCCCGAGCCGCATCCGTTCCGGGTGGTCGGTCGGGAAGCGATGGGTGTGTTACCCGGACTGAACTTCATCAATCTCGTGATGAGCAAGGCGAGCCGCGGCACCATTGTAGTCAATCTGGCGGTACTGGTCGCCTTGATTGCGAGCGCTTGGGGTCTTACCCGGTGGCTGGCCAACCCCGTTCAATGGATCGCGATGGGCGTCGGCATTTACTGCACGTTTACCTGGACGCAGGCCTTGATCATCCGCTCACCGGACGTGTTCAGCGCGATTTTCAAGAACCGCACCGTCATGCTGATTTGCGTCGCTTTTCCTTGCACGAGTTTTGTCGGCTACGGCAGCAATTTTTTTGCCATTCCCTATCTTTTGCGCGCCCATCATGTCAGCAAGGCGGAACTTGGCACAGTCGTCGGCTTGACGGCCGCGGCCGCCGCATGGATGGGCATCCTGATCGGGGGACTCGTGGCCGACAAATTGAAGCAGAAGTGGGAACACGGCCGTTTGTGGGTCGGATTGTTTTCCATCGTCGCACACGTTCCATTCGCGGCTGGCGTGTATTTTTCCCCAAACCTCTCGGCGGTGTACGTATACAATTTCTTTGCGTTGTTTTTTAGTCCGATGTTCATCGGCCCCGCCTATTCAACCGTGAACGACTTGGTTCCGCCGCACGTGCGCGGGACAGCTTCCGCCATCTGCTTGATGATGGTGACCTTCATCGGGCTGGCGATGGGACCCTTTACGATGGGGCTGATCAGCACGGCATACGCGAAACGCGGCATGGCTGTTGGGCCTGCGCTGCGCCTCGGCGTGACCTGGGGTTACCTCATGCTGATCGTGGCATTCGCATTGACCATCATCGCCTGCTATACGATTCGACGGGACGCGGTCAGGGCTCGGGCCGGCTTCAAGGCGTAATGAAATTCAAATGACCCGTCCGCACGTCGGAGGACCTCGGCTGCTCGGGCGGGTAGCATGCCCAAGGCCGGCCACCCGTGGCCGCGCGGCGTTGGCTATTTCGGGCCCGGCGCCGACTGCACCGAAATGGCGAGCGCCTCGGTATAAACCACCTCGACCTCATCGCCCTTCGTGACGGCCTTGAGCTGCGCCGGGTCGAGCACTTGAAGATCGTACTCGTTGCCCAGCGGCCCGCGCAGCGTGACCAATTGTGTCTTGGGGTTAACCGCCACGACCGTTGCGAAGGCGGTCACCTTGCGACCGACCGCCCCGCCCGGCTTCATGCCCTTGGGCGAGCGGATTATCGCCGTCTCCGCACTCGCCGGCGCATCGGCAGCGCCGCGCTTCTTGAGCTGCAAGGAAATCGCCTCGGTGTACTCGGCGGTCACCTTGTCTCCGACCTTGACCTGATCGAGATTCCTCGCTTGATCGCTCACATTGACCTTGTGCATCTTGCCCTGAGAATCGATCAGCACTAGGTCACGGCTCGCCATGTCGATCAATACCACGGTGGCTGTCATCTTGACGGTTTGGCTCTCCCCGACCTTGCCGGGGGCCTTTGTAATCTCCGCGGTGGTCGTCTGTGCACGCGCGCCCAGTGGCGCGGCGCCGATCAAAATCGCCGAGAGTGCAAACGCAATCGTGCATGTACCGACTTTCATTGGTGGATATCTCCGGTTGTTCAAAATCGCATTCTCGGTGCCAAGGCGGCAGTTCCCATCGCGGGCCTGCTCCTCATGCGGGGTCGCACGTTAATTTGCTTCCGACGGCTTGCTTAGGATATGGGACCTTCGTCCCACAGGTTCGGCTAAGCTCCCGACATGCGGGCTCTTATCCTTTCGCGTTACGGCGGATCTGAACACACGGCGCTGACCGATTTGCCAGAACCGTCGCCCCGGGCTGGTGAAATCCTCATCCGCGTTCACGCTGCCGGCCTCAACCCGGTCGACTACAAGACGCGCGCCGGCGCGCTCAAGGTCATCCGCAACTACCGGCTGCCGATCGTGATGGGCAGCGAGCTCGCCGGCGTCGTCGAAGCCATTGGCCCGGGGGTGATGCGGTTTGCCAAGGGCGACCGCGTGTTCGCGCGCGTGGACAAGAACATCATGGGCGCCTTCGCCGAGTACGCCGTGGCCCACGAGGACCACGCGGCGCGGATGCCAGCGTCGCTGGACTTCTTATCAGCGGCGGCGGTACCGCTCGCCGCGCTCACCGCGCTGCAGGCGTTGCGCGACGAGTTGCACTTGACCGCCGGCCAGCGCGTATTCATTCCCGGCGGCGCGGGGGGAGTCGGCACTTTCGCGATTCAGATTGCCAAGCACGTAGGTGCCCACGTGGCGACGACGGCCTCGCCGCGCGGGGAGGCGCTCGTCAAGCGGCTAGGCGCCGACGTGGTGATCGACTATCTGCGCGAGCGCTTCGAGGACAAGCTGTCGGGCTACGACTGCGCCTTCGATCTGATCGGCGGCGACACGCTGGCGCGTCTGTGGCCGGTGCTTAAGGTCGGCGGACGCGTTGTCTCCATCGCCGGCATGCCGGAGCCCTTGACGGCGCGAAAGGATCTGGGACGCGGCTACGGCCTCGCCGCGCTGTTCTGGGTCGCCAGCCTGACCACGCGGTTGCGTGCCGCGCGCCATGGCGCGAGCTATCGGTATCTCTTCATGCACCCGAGCGGCGCCGACTTGGGCTATCTCGCCTCGCTGATCGAGGCCAAGAAGCTTGAAGTCGTCATCGACCGCGCCTTTCCGTTCGCCGAGGCGAAGGAGGCGATCGCTTATCTCGAGACCGGCCGCGCCAAAGGCAAGGTCGTCCTGGCGATACGTTGATGTTCTCCGTCTGGTCGAGCCGTTCGGGCGTCCGTCGCGGCAATTCCCGCATGAAGAAAACGCAAGCGCCGGTTATGAGTCCGAAGCCGCCAAGCAAATGACTCCGAGGACGATACACAGCGCACCGGCCACGCGGCTCCAGCCGGCGTGCTCCTTGAGTAATCGGCTGCCAAAATAGGTTCCTACCAGCGTCGCGAGTTCGCGCGCCGGAGCCACGTGGCTGATGGGGGCCAATGTCATGGCCCACAACACTAGGATGTAGCCAAGGGGCCCGAGTGCGCCTACCACCAGGGCTGCACGACCAAATTCCCGGATTTCCTGGCGCATCTGTGTGATGTTGGTCAGTGCGGGCCGCGCCAGCACGATGGCACGAAAGAAATTGCCGCTGTAGTCCACCAGAATCGGCGAAATTGCCAGATATTTGACGGCCCAACCATCATTCAATGTATAGCTGGCGATGCAGGCGCCCGTAATTAAGCCCCACAAGATTCCAGCGCGCGGCGAATGCCGTCGTGGCCGCCAAAGGTCGGCGACCAGCGCAATGCCGCTGACCACCAGTAAAACTCCGAGCAGGGGTATCCACCCAGGTCGTTCTCCCAACAGCAAAGCCGCGCCGCCGAAGGACAGCAACGGGCCGGTGCCACGGGCAATGGGATACACCAGCGACAAGTCGCCGGCACGGTATCCCGACTGGAGCGCGAGCGAGTAGGCTAAATGCAGCAGAGCAGTGGCAACGAGCGCCAGCCAAGGTTGTAGGCCTGGGTGCCAATGGGTGTGCGCCAAGACCCAAATTGCCGGCCCAGTCCATAGCAGCAGCGAGGCCATGGAGTACAGCCAGACGAAGTGCGTTGATCGAGCCGCCTTTTTCGCCACCAGGTTCCAGCTCGCGTGAGTACATGCAGCTAGCAATACGGCAAGCAATGCGGCGACGGGCATTCAATCATCCCTGAGGGCTGAGCGAGGCATCGTATACGGCGGCGGCGAGTCCGGGAATAGACGCTAACCGATCGTCATCCCGAATCTATCGATCGCGTTGCGCGCGCCGGCAGGACCTCAACCTGATGGCCCTGTGGACTTGATCGACGTCCGCCGTATTGTACGTTGGCCTCGGTACCTGCTCGTAAACAGCACGTGCATCAGCCAGAAGACCAGTGATATCGCCACGACAATTACCGGTATGTCGTGGAGCGGTGTCTCGCGTATCACATCGGGCAATACCTTGCTGCGCTCTCCATTGAAAAAAGAGACGGTTGTAATCAATAGCGCAAAGCACATACGCCATAGATGTCGCGCGATTCGGTTGGTGGCCGTAAGCCCCCCGCGACTAAACATGCGAACGTCCAAACCAGCAGCCAACAAAGCGATAGACGCGAGTACGAAGTAGGCGACGGCGGGAATTCCATCGTTGTCCAGCCCCGCCGCACTGTTGGCTGTCTTCCAACCAAAAACCAGGGCAGCAACGCCGACCACCAATGCAATAAGCGTCAAACCAGAGTCTGAAAGATCTGTGTGTCTTTCCTTACGCTTGACAGTTAGCCAAGCGGTTGCAGCCATGTAAAACGTTAAAGTCCCGACGAGAGCATTTGTAACCTGCGACTTCCCTAACGCCAGGTACGTGGCACTCGTCGACATGCTTAGCATCGATACGAAAAATACGTTTCCGGACATTCGATGCAGGCGAGACCCTTTGCGAAAAAACAAGGCCGCAAAACCAGAAAGCAAGCCGAGGATTGCAGCGCAAATATGGACAAAGAGTACGGGTGAAAGCGCCATTCTAATGCTCGCTCAACGCGGCACCTGCAATGTCATTGCGTGGAACGGTTGAAGGTCTGCAGTGATACTACTGGCAGCGGGATTACCCCCCAACACCAGACTATCGAGTCTGTCCCTAGAGGTCACGGAGTCGTCCCTGTCGCGCCCGCTGATGACATCGCGACTGCCGCAGAGCAAGCCGATTGGTGGCTAAGGGAACCGCCAGGCACCGTCGCATATTTGATTGCAATTCTCCGGCATAATCGAGACGAATGACGCGGGACCGCGCCTAAGACTATGAAGCTTGAATATCTGGCGGATCACTTAGGTAATCTTCGGGAAGTCGCAAGCCTTCACTTCGAAGAATGGCCAGAGCTCGGCGACTCGATCGATGCGCGGCAAAAGGCACTATCTACATGTTGTAGACGCGGCGAGATCCCACTCGGGATAGTCGCGCTTGATCGGGACTGTCTATGCGGATTCGCTTTGCTCGTTATGGAGGATTTCGAGCTGCGGCCCAACCTGTCGCCCTGGCTGGCCGGCGTCTTTGTACGACCGCAACATCGAAAAAAGGGTGTAGGAACCGCTTTAGTATCGCGTATCGAGTGCGAAGCGAAGGCTCTCGGCTTCGAAACCCTGTATTTGTACACGGCGCACTCGGAATCGTTATACGAGCGTCTTGGCTGGAAGGTGGTCGAGCGTTGTTTACATAACAATCGCGAGTACGCGGTCATGGCTAAGGCGCTTTAGTGTATCAACCAGAAAGCCAAGTTCATTGACCGGACTGCTCACGCCGCTCGACACGCGTTCGCGATGAAATCCACCTGCATATCGACAATAATTGTGGCCACACGCTCTGTGCCCAGCACCGCCGCGAGCAGGATGTATTTGTGGCGCCAGATCATCGCGGCCGGCGAGAATCCGAACCACGACCTCCTTGTTCCGTTCACACCACCATCCCTGGCTAGTCTACTCAGCCGATACTTACGGGTATCGACGTTCAGCCATAGGGGATGCAGGCCGCCATTGAGATCGATTAATCGATCATTATGATCATAAAGATTGATTTTAGAGGCCTGATCTGCTTGCGCTTTGGCTGCCGGTAGGCTTAAGATACGTTCGATTAATCGCGTTTTAGTCGGTCAACGATTGATTAAACGAGTATGAAGGTTACTCAATCCGCACTCTTGAACTCCGCCCAAGCCGCTGAGGCGAAAAAGTTGGGGGCGGACCTCGCGCGCTTACGGATCGCTCGCGGCATGAAGCAGGACCAAGCGGCACTCCGAGCTGGTCTATCAAGAAACACTGCGTATCGGCTGGAAAAAGGCGATCCGGGAATCGCGATGGGTCAAATCCTGCGCTATCTGGAAGCCATCGTGCCGGGCAAGACTCTATTGGAACTCTTGTCTGAGACGGATCCTGCTTTAGCCGCTCTCAGTGCGAAAGAACAGCGGCGCCGGGTCCGGACGCTGTCAAAGCGCGAGCTCGAAGAGATCGATTTTTAAGCCATGACCGCAGCGGAACGGAAGCTGTATGTCTATACCTATCTCGACACGGAGTGGGTGCCTTGCGGTCAGCTCACTTTGTCCGAAGACGGAACGAAGCTGCTGGCCTCAACGTTCGCGTACGGGCTGCGTTATCTGCAACGTCCCGGCGCCCTCGAGGTGGACCCCGTAGCCTTGAGCCTTCGGGACTTAGGATCGGTACGCGGTACGGCTTTATTCCCGCCGAACAATCTTCCCCTGTTCGGCGGAATTCGCGATGCGGCGCCCGATGCCTGGGGCCGGCGGGTCATCGAGTCCCGCCTGAAAGTACCCGCCAACAGCCTGCCGGAGTCGAGTTATCTGCTTCATGCGGGCAGCCAGCGTGTGGGAGCGATCGATATTCGATCTTCCCGAGATTCGGCCGCCACGCCGGGCTTTGGAACTTGGGACAATCTTGAGTACTTGATGGACGCTGCCCAACGCGTCGATGAGGGCTTA
>DATMRC010000033.1:0-3439 GCA_035567075.1 Steroidobacteraceae bacterium | reverse complement strand
TGATGTGCGACAGCAGCGCGTTCTTCCACGGCCGAAACACCACATGCAGCGGCACCACGGTGCCGAGGATGCGGGTGGAAATTTCGATGGTGGTGAAATGAGCGCCCAGCAGAATGGCGCCGCGGCCCTTGGCCAGCGCCGCCTGCAGATGATGCAGGCCTTGCACGTCGGCCAGCCTGTTGACCTGCGCGTCGCTGCTCCACCAGGTGTTGGCTGTCTCGCACAGCGCCATGCCGAGACTGCGAAAATGCCGATCGACCAGGGAGGCGCGTTCCTGTTCGCCGAGCTGCGGAAGGCAGAGATCAATGTTTCGGCGTGCGATGCGCGCAAAGTGCAGCGGCAAAGCCCTGAGCAGCGCCCCGATGGCGCCACCCAGCCACCGTTGCGCCCTATAGGGCAGCAATTCCAGGCCGCGCATGAAGCCAAGACCGACCCAGGTGAACCAATACTTGGGGTGTAGAAACTCCAGCCGCATCTATTTTTCAGTTCCGTGCGAACAGGGGCTAAAGAATAGCCGCCTTGCCCCGATCAAGGCCAGTGATGCTGCGACGCAGCAAGACGCTATGGGGATGCGGTCCGCCTAAAAGGAAGCAGCCAAAGACGAGGGCAGGGGCGCCGTATGAATCGCTTCGGCGCTCAATGAGCTGAATATTCGTGTTTATCAGTGATTTGCTGTAGTATCCGCGCCGGTTCGTGATTTCTACTTGGTCTGTTTCTGGTCAGCGCGCCGCTCCGGCGTCACCTTGGCCGTAACCCACAAAGCAGGTTTCTTCGATCCAGGTGGCTGGCATTTGACCAGCCGATAGTTTCTTTTGTAGTAGGTATTCTTCACATGACGAAAATGTATGTTGGCAATCTCCCGTTCTCGATGGACGAGGCCGCAGTGCGCGCTCTGTTCGAAAAGCATGGCGCAGTACAGTCGGTGGCGTTGATCAATGATCGCGACACCGGTCGTCCCCGCGGCTTCGGCTTCGTTGAAATGGCTAGCGCAGATGCTGCGCGCGCTATGCAGGCGCTGAATGGCCATGATGTCGACGGGCGAGCGCTAAAGGTCAATGAGGCTCAGGAGCGCACCGGCGGCGGTGGTGGTGGTGGCGGCGGATCGCGCGGCCCGAAGCGCTGGTAACAGCGTTTAAGATCTAAGCGATTATTAAGGCCGCAGCGATGCGGCCTTAAGTTTTGACGAGCGCAGGCACGATCAGGGTTTACGCCCCGGGCGGCTTTGCCTATAATCGCGGCCCTTGGGCGGGGGCTGGTAGGCTGGCATTGCGGTTGGTGGACCATCCATTGACTTCAATGGCTCCGCGCTATTGAACATGGCCCCGCGAGGGGCTTTTTATTTGATGAGTCAGGGGGCCGATGGTCCCCTTTTTTGTTTTGGGATGTGGGGCGCGACCATGCGTGACGCCTTGATGCGCTTGCTGGAGCCGCCTATCGAGGCGTTGGGCTACGAGCTGGTCGATCTCGAATACGCGCGCGAAGGCGGCGGCGGGATCTTGCGGATCTACATCGATCGCCTTGTAGAAGGGCCGGGCGGTCAAATTACGGTGGATGATTGCGCGCGCGTAAGCCAGGCGATGAGCCGGGTGCTCGAGACTGAAGATCCGATCAAGGGGCATTACACGCTGGAGGTCTCTTCACCGGGTTTTGACCGGATATTGCGCACGCGCGCGCACTTCGAGCGATTTATGGGCGCGCGGATAGCGGCCGAGTTGAAGTTGCCGATCGAGGGGCGCCGGCGCTTCGTCGGGGTGTTGAAGTCGGTTGCGGCCGACACGATTGTAGTGGAAGTCGACGGCAAGGCGCACAGCCTGCCGCTCGATCGAATTCAGAAGGCCAGATTGCGGCCGGAATGAGCGAGGAGTCGAGAGGTATGAACAAAGAAATTTTGATGGCCGTCGATGCGGTTTCGAATGAGAAGGGCGTCGACAAGGAAATTATATTCGACGCGCTGGAAGCGGCGCTTGCCTCCGCGACTCGCAAGAAGCACGGCGAAGAGCTGGATGTCCGCGTCGCGATCAACCGTAAGACCGGTGGCTACGATACGTTTCGGCGCTGGAAGGTGTTCGCGGACGAATCGAACGAACTCGAGGTGCCGGAGCGCGAGCTGCGCTTGGACGACGCGCGCGACATCGACAAGGACGTGGAGCCGGGCGGCTATGTCGAGGAGCCGATGGAATCCGTGCCGTTCGGGCGGATTCTGGCGCAGACCGCCAAGCAGGTCATCGTGCAGAAGGTTCGCGAGGCGGAGCGCGCCCAGGTCGTCGACGCCTACAAGGACCGGGCCGGCACCCTGGTCAGCGGCATCGTCAAGCGTGTCGATCGCAACGGCGTGTATGTGGATCTTGGCGCTAACGCCGAAGGCTTCATCGCGCGCGAGGAAATGATCCCGCGCGAACCGGTGCGCTCCCAGGACCGCATCAAGGCCTATTTGAAAGAGGTGCGCACCGAGCCGCGCGGACCGCAATTGTTCCTGTCGCGCACCGCCCCCGAGTTCTTGATCGAACTGTTCAAGCTGGAAGTTCCGGAAGTGGGGCAGGGCCTGATCAATATTCTGGCGGCCGCCCGCGATGCCGGCGTGCGCGCCAAGATCGCGGTGCGCAGCAACGATCCGCGCGTCGATCCGGTGGGCGCTTGCGTCGGCATGCGCGGCTCGCGCGTGCAGGCGGTATCCAATGAAATCGCCGGCGAGCGCGTCGACATCATTCCGTTTGACGACAACAACGCCCAATTCGTCATCAATGCCATGGCGCCCGCGGAGGTCACCTCCATCGTCGTCGACGAGGACTCCCACTCGATGGATATCGCCGTGTCCGAGGACAAACTTTCGCAGGCCATCGGCAGGGGCGGTCAAAATATCCGGCTGGCGAGCGAACTGACCGGCTGGGAACTGAACGTCATGAGCGAATCGCAAGCCGAGGCGAAGAGCGAAACGGAGTCCCTGGCATTGCGCGAGACCTTCATGAAACAGCTGGATGTCGACGCCGACGTGGCGAGCATTCTGGTGCAGGAAGGTTTTTCGACCATCGAAGAGATTGCCTACGTGCCGGCCAGCGAATTGAACGCCATCGAGGAGTTCGACGAGGAGATCGTCAAGGAACTGCGCACCCGGGCGCGCGACGTGCTGTTGACGCAGGCGATCGCCAGCGAGGAAACGATGGATGGCGCGGAGCCGGCGGCCGATCTGCTCGAACTCACCGGCGAAGAGCTGGGCAAGACGCTGGCGCGCAAGGGCGTCCGCACCCGCGATGATCTCGCGGATCTGGCCGTTGATGAACTCGTCGAGATGGGCAGCGTGGATGAGAAGAAAGCCGCTGAACTGATCATGGATGCCCGCAAGCATTGGTTCGCGGAAGAAGCAAAGGTTTAGGAGCAAGTATGGCAGATGTAACCGTCGCTCAATTCGCTGAGGTGCTCAAGGTACCGGTCGATCGGCTGC
>DATMRC010000032.1:0-10133 GCA_035567075.1 Steroidobacteraceae bacterium | reverse complement strand
CATTCGACGCTGTTGGCAAAGACGAGATTGCAGCGGCAATTGAACTGACCAAAGAAGTAATTAAGGCCACCTACCAATATGCAGGGCTAGTTACAAAGCTCCAGTCACTTCGTAAGCCATAATTTGCTTGTAGGTGGCTTCGGGCCGGGTGGGATCAGATTTACTTCGACAGGATCTACCCGGATATTGGCGGAGAGGGTGAGATTGACTCGGGCCATCCTGGCCCTCGCCCTGCGGGCGCACTGCGTGCGTCCAAAATCGCTCCCGCGATTTTGTCGAACTCGCGCTTGGCGGAGAGGGTGAGATTCGAACTCACGATGGTATTGCTACCATGCCGGTTTTCAAGACCGGTGCATTCAACCGCTCTGCCACCTCTCCACGCTGCAAGCGACGGTTTGCGCGGCGATTTTACCCGACAACAGCCCCCTCGCCTAAGCCGTCGGGCCATTGAATCGCGGCCCCTAAGCCCATATATCGGCCGCAACCGGGCTTAATCGGCGCCTGTTTGCCGGGGGTGCTAAAATAGCCCTACTTCACTGGAGGACCACGATGGCCAATTTCCCAAGCAATAACACCGCTTTTCCCAGCGCCGGCGTCGATAGCCGCGCTGCATTCATCACGCGCACTTACACCCATGTGGTCGGTGGCATCCTCGCTTTCATTCTCGTTGAACTGGGCCTTTTTGAATCCGGGTACGCCGAACAGATTGCGCGGTTCATGCTCGGCTTCAATTGGTTCCTGATTCTCGGCGCCTTCATGCTCGTGGGCTGGCTGGCGACGCGCACGGCGCAAACCAGCTCATCCATCGGCATGCAGTATTTCGCTTACGGAGCGTACATCGTCGCCGAAGCGCTGATCTTCGTACCCATGCTCTGGATCGCCAATCTTAAGGCGCCGGGCGCCATCGACAGCGCCACGTTGATTACCTCATTGGGTGCCGGCGGTCTCATGGTGGTCGCGCATCGCACGCGCAAGGATTTTTCGTTCCTACGCGCCATATTGATGTGGGGCTTCGTGCTTGCACTGCTTGCCATGGTCGGCGGCGCGATTTTCGGATTCCGGCTCGGAACCTGGTTCTCAGTGGCAATGATCGGCTTTGCCGGCGCCGCGGTGCTTTACGACACCTCGAACATCATTCACAACTACCCGGAAGACCGCTACGTGTCGGCTGCGATGCAGCTGTTTGCATCCATCGCGCTGATGTTCTGGTACGTGCTGCGCCTCCTGATGGGCAGCCGCAACTAATTCTTCAGCAGGGCCGTTCCGCCCATGTAGGCCACTAGCGCGGATGGCACGACGATCGTGCCGTCCGCCTGCTGATAATTCTCCAGCACCGCCACCAGCGCGCGCCCGACCGCCACTCCCGAGCCGTTCAAGGTGTGCACCAATTCTGGCTTGCCACTGTCGGGATTGCGCCATCGAGCCTGCATGCGGCGCGCCTGAAAGGACTCGCAATTGCTGCAGGATGATATTTCCCGATATCTGTTCTGCGACGGCAGCCACACCTCGAGGTCGTAGGTCTTGGCGCTGAGAGAGCCGGTGTCGCCGGCGCATAGAGCCACCACTCGATAGGGCAACTCCAAGGCCTTGAGCACCGTTTCAGCATGGCCGGTCAGTTCCTCGAGCGCCGCGTACGAACTTTCCGGGCGCACAATCTGCACCATCTCCACCTTATCGAATTGATGCTGGCGGATCATCCCGCGCGTATCTTTTCCCGCAGCTCCCGCCTCCGAGCGGAAACAGGGCGAGTGCGCGACGAACTTGAGCGGCAGGCGCTCCGCCGCCAGAATCTGATCGCGCACCAAATTCGTCAGCGGCACTTCGGCGGTGGGAATCAAGTAGAAGCCGGGTTCGCCGTGCACCGCAAAAAGATCCTGGCCGAACTTCGGCAGTTGGCCGGTGCCGATGAGTGCCGTGCCGTGAACCAGGTAAGGCACATACGCTTCGCGATAGCCATGCTCGCGGACGTGCAGGTCCAGCATGAATTGCGCCAGTGCGCGATGCAATTTGGCCAACACTCCGGTCATCACCACGAACCGCGCTCCGGATATTCGCCCGGCGGCCTCGAAATCCATGCCCAGAGGCTCGCCGAGCGCGACGTGATCTTTCGGCTCGAAGGCAAACGATTTCGGCTCGCCCCAGCGGCGCACCTCGACGTTGGCGCTCTCATCGCGTCCCTCGGGGACGCTGGCATGCAAAATATTGGGCAGACCCATCTGCAGATCGGTGAGTTGCGCCTGAATGGCTTCAAGCCGCTGCTCCACGCGATGCAACTGCTCCCCCAAGGCCTCGCTGCTTTTCAGCAGGCCTGCGACTTCCTCGCCTTTGGATTTTGCAATCCCGACGGCTTTGGCGTTGGCGTTGCGCTCCGCCCGCAGCCGGTCGGCTTCGATCTGCGCACCCTTGCGCTGCTCTTCGAGCGCGGCGAATGCTTCGGTATCGAGCACAAAGCCGCGCCGCGCAAGCGCCGCGGCAACTCCGGTCAAATCACTGCGCAGCAGCTTGGGATCAAGCACGGGTGGGTTCCTTAAAGCTACGAAGACTTCATTGTAGGCGCGAGCGCCGCTGTTCACGCATCGCCGGCATCCCGGACTTTGGTGTCGCGCGCGCGGCGGGCCGCAAGCGCTTCGCCGATCTTGATTTCCAGCCCGCGCGTAACGGGCACATAGTAGCGGCGGTCGGACATTTCATCCGGGAAATAGCGCTCACCGGCGGCATAGCCGCCCGGCTCGTCGTGCGCATATCGGTAGCCTTTGCCGTAGCCGATCTCCTTCATCAGGCGCGTCGGCGCATTGCGCAGATGCAGCGGGACTTCCAGCGAACCGAAGCTCGTCGCATCGGCGGTGGCCGCCGCAAATGCCGTGTACACGGCATTGCTCTTGGCCGCGCACGCCATGAACACAATGGCTTGGGCGATGGCCAGTTCGCCTTCGGGACTGCCCAATCGCTCGTACACGGCACAGGCCTCCAGCGCCATGGTCAACGCCCGTGGATCGGCATTGCCTATATCCTCGCTGGCCATGCGCAGCGCGCGCCGCGCGACATACAAGGGATCGCAGCCGCCGGCTAGCATGCGGCACAGCCAATACAACGCAGCGTCCGGATCGCTGCCGCGAACGGCTTTGTGCAGCGCCGATATCTGGTCATAGAAGTTCTCACCGCCCTTATCGAAGCGCACATAGGTGCTGCCGATCACCGCGCGCATGGTATCGACGTCCAAGCTTCGTGCCGATTCGGCCGGGGTGCTCAAGTCAGCGGCGGTTTCCAGCAAGTTCAGCATGCGGCGGGCATCCCCGTCGGCTGCGGCCAGCAGCAACTCACGCGCGCCTCCATCCATCTGCAGGTTCAGCGTGCCCAGTCCCCGCTCCGTATCGATGAGCGCGCGATCAAGGAGTAGCCCAAGGTCGGCGGTATTCAGAGACTTGAGCACATAGACGCGCGCCCGCGACAACAAGGCGTTATTGACTTCAAATGAGGGATTCTCCGTGGTCGCGCCGATGAAAATCAGGGTTCCATCTTCGACGTACGGCAGAAACGCGTCCTGCTGCGCCTTGTTGAATCGGTGCACCTCGTCGAGAAACAGAACCGTGTCGCGGGTGCCGCGCAAACTGCGAGCCTGCTCCACCACGGCACGGATATCCTTGATTCCGGCCTGGACCGCCGACAAACCAACGAATTCCGCGCGCGCTCCCTGGGCCACCAATCGCGCCAGCGTGGTTTTGCCCGTTCCCGGGGGGCCCCACAAGATCATGGAATGAGGATGGCCGGACTCGAGAGCTCGACGCAGTGGCGCGCCTGCACCCAACAAGTGCGATTGTCCGACGAAGTCCTCGAGGGACTGCGGCCGCAGTCGATCTGCCAGTGGTCGATAAGTGCCGTCGCGCAACGTCACTGGCCGCCGCGCCCGATCACATCGACTCCCGGCGGCGGCGCGAATGTGAAAAGGTCCGCTGCAAATTTCGCATTGCGCTTCGGATTGGTAAAGGTCAATTGCGTGACCTGATTGAGCTTGTCGGCAAGAAACATGGACGCCAACTGACCCTGCTTGAATCCGATTCGCACCAGCTGAAAGTCTGTTTCCGGGCGCTTGGGTATCAGCTGGTACCATTCAAGACCGCCGTCGGGGGGCAATGCGGTGACATCGAACTGACTGCTGACCGATCCGCCGCCCGACAACAGCACCGCCGGCGTGCTGGACAGTGTCGCATCCATGTCGCGCACATTGGCCTGCTGAAGATCTTTGTCGTAGAACCAGATTTGCTTGCCGTCCGCCAATATCAACTGCTCGGACGGCTGCGAGTAGTCCCAGCGAAATTTCCCCGGCTTCTGCAGGTAGAGTTTGCCGGCGGCGCTGCGCGTGATCTTGCCGTGGCCGTCATCGATGGTCTGGGTAAAGTCGGCCGACCACGTGGCAAGACCGGCCAGGTACTTATCGACGTCCGCGGCCGGAGATGCGACCGCCCGACTGGCGCCCGTCAATATCAGTACGAGTGCAATCGCCGCCAGGGCAAAGTGTCGATGCAGCATCGGTCTCATTCCTCCGGGGGCGCAGCGCCGTATATTTCGCGATTGCCATTGGACTGCAACGGTCCCACGAGGCCCGCTGCCTCCATGGCTTCGACCAAGCGCGCGGCGCGGTTGTAGCCGATCTTGAGGCGCCGCTGAACCCCGGAAATCGATGCCTTGCGGGTTTCGGTGACGATGCGCACCGCCTCGTCGTACAGCGGGTCGGCTTCGGCATCCGCGACGCCCTCACCACCCTCCTCCTCATCGTCGGACGGAAATCCGGGTATGGGGGTGCGCGGGCCCTCGAGGATTTCATCGATGTAGATCGGCGGCGCCGCGGATTTGAGGCCCGCGACCACCCGGTGCACTTCCTGATCCGAGACGAAGGCCCCGTGCACGCGCGTGGGAATCGAGGTGCCTGGCGGCAAATACAGCATGTCGCCATGCCCGAGCAGCGACTCGGCGCCGCTTTGATCGAGGATGGTGCGCGAGTCCACCTTGGCCGACACCTGGAAAGCGATTCGCGTGGGAATATTCGCCTTGATCAGACCGGTAATGACATCGACCGACGGACGTTGGGTGGCCAGGATCAAGTGGATTCCGGAGGCGCGGGCTTTCTGCGCGAGCCGGGCAATCAATTCCTCGACCTTCTTGCCGACGATCATCATCAGGTCGGCGAGTTCATCGATGACCACCACCACAAACGGCAAGGTTGTCAGATCCTCCACATCTTCGGCGACCACGCCGGGCACGCCTTGCGCGACCTTCTGCATGCGAATTGGATCTTTGATGGGCCGACCTGAGTCCGCTGCGTCCTTGACCTTGCGGTTGAAGCCGCCGATGTTGCGAACGCCGAGCGCCGACATGAGCGCGTAGCGGCGCTCCATTTCCGCGACACACCAGCGCAACGCGTTGGCCGCCTGCTTCATGTCCGTGACCACCGGGGACAAGAGATGCGGGATGCCCTCGTATACCGAGAGCTCCAACATCTTCGGATCGATCATGATCATGCGCACGTGATCCGGCGTGGCCTTGTAGACCAGGCTCAAGACCATGGCATTGATCGCAACCGATTTTCCCGAGCCGGTGGTGCCGGCAATCAAGAGATGCGGCATGCGGGACAGATCCGCCACCACGGGCACGCCGCCGATGTCCTTGCCGAGGGCGAGGGCCAGCGGTGAAATCAGATCGTCATAGGGCTTGGATTTGATGATTTCGCCCAGGGTGACGATCTCGCGCTTCTCGTTCGGAATCTCCAGTCCGACCACGGATTTGCCGGGAATGACTTCGACGACGCGGACGCTGATCGAGGACAGCGCGCGCGCCAGATCCTTGGCAAGACCGCTGATCTGGCTGACTTTTACGCCGGGCGCGGGGCGCAATTCAAACCGCGTGATCACGGGGCCGGGCTGCACCGCAACCACTTCCACCTCGATGCCAAAGTCCCGCAGCTTGATCTCCACCAGGCGCGACATCGCCTCCAAGGTCTCATCCGAGTAAGCGTGCTCGCGCGGGCGCGCTTCGTCGAGCAGGGTCAACGACGGCAATTCGCTCGACTTCGGCGCATCGAACAGCGGCACCTGACGTTCGCGTTCCACTCTGTCGCTCTTCTGGGGCAACGGCGCGAGCGGCTCGATGCGCGGCGGCTGGCGGGCGGCTACTTTCTTTTGCTCTTCCCGTACTCCCTCCTGGCGCGCCTGTTTGCGCAGCTGGCCGGAGGAGAGTTCACGGCGTTGCTCCATGCGCTTTTGCAGCCACTCGACCACTGCCAAAATCCAGGCGCCGAGCTTGTCCATGATGGTGAACCACGACACGCCGAGGAACAGCGCCACGCCCGCAAGCCACACACCCAATAACAGCAGCGTGGCGCCGAGAAAGCTCAAGCCCGCAGCGCTGCCCTGGCCCGCAAGATCTCCCAGCACACCGCCTGCCCCATGCGGCAGCGCGGAGCCGCTCCAATGCAGGGTCGCCAGGCCACAGCTGGTGACCAAGGTCAGCACGAACCCGGTGGCGCGCAGCAGCGTGTTGATTCGCGAGCGCGCATCCGGCAGCGAATGATCCATGTGCACCAGCCAGCCGGCGTAAGCCAACATCAGGGGAAACAAGTACGCCGGGCGGCCGAACAGAAACAGGAAAAAATCGGCGAGATGAGCGCCCACGGGACCGATCCAATTGCGCACCGCACCGGGTTCACCCGTGGTGGAAAAGCCCGGGTCGTGACCGTTATAGGACAGCAACGCCAGCAGCAAAATCAGCGCCAGCGCGCTCAAGACCCATAGCGTACCCTCGCGCAGCGATCGCGCCACGGCCATCGAGAGCTTTGCACTCGGCTTGGCTTTCCTCGCCGATGGAGCCTCAGATAGATCTAGATCTTTAATGATGATTACTTCTTAACTAATTGAATAATATGTGATAGTAACTCACTCTAGCTTGATGCAACAACAGCGCAGGGCAAGGTTTATGAGTGGACTTGTAGGAACTGGCTGGAGCCCACAGATTTACTTACCATGGGTCAGCTAACCTTTAGCGCCCGCCGGCGGCCAATCGCCAGCGATGTTTCACGACGAGAGGCAAATTATACATGAGCGTTGTCAGGCACAGTCCACTCCTGATCCTGGGGTCCGGACCGGCAGGCTATTCCGCGGCTGTTTACGCGGCCCGGGCGAATCGCCATCCCGTCCTCATTACCGGCTTGGAACAGGGCGGACAGCTCATGACCACCACCGATGTGGACAATTGGCCGGGAGATGTCGAGCATTTGCAGGGTCCGGCGTTGATGGACCGCATGCGCCGTCATGCCGAACGATTCAATACCGACATCGTGTTCGACCACATCAATCGCGTCGAGCTGCGCCAGCGGCCCTTTCATCTGTTCGGCGATAACGGCGAATACACCTGCGATGCCTTGATCATCGCCACGGGCGCTTCGGCGAGATATTTGGGATTGCCATCGGAAGAGACCTTTCGCGGCAAGGGTGTCTCCGCGTGCGCCACCTGCGATGGCTTTTTCTATCGTGGCAAAGCCGTCGCCGTGGTCGGCGGCGGCAATACCGCCGTGGAAGAGGCTCTGTACCTGGCCAACATCGCCTCGCACGTGACCCTGGTGCATCGTCGCGACAAATTGCGCGCCGAGAAAATCCTGCAGGATCGCCTGTTCACGCATGTGTCGGCCGGCAAAGCCGACATTGTGTGGAATCACGCCGTCGATGAAATACTCGGCAATGAGTCAGGAGTGACCGGCGTACGGCTACGCGGCGTGCCGGGAACCGCCGCCCGCAGCCTCGAAGTCGACGGCGTATTCATCGCGGTCGGGCATGTACCCAATACCCAGCTGTTCGACAAGCAACTGGAGATGCGCGGCGGCTACATCGTGGTGAAAGGCGGCAGCGACGGCGCGGCCACTGCGACCAGCGTCCCCGGAGTATTCGCCGCCGGCGACGTCGCCGATCACGTGTATCGTCAAGCAGTTACCTCGGCCGGCACCGGGTGCATGGCGGCGCTCGATGCGGACAAATATCTGGAAGGTATTGAGGCCGAGGTTCACGCCAAACCCCGCGCTGCCCACGCGTGACCCACCGGCCGGCGCGATTTCTCGACAGCATCGCGCAGATCAAGGCGCAGGATTGGAACGCCCTGGCAGGCACCACCCAGCCATTCCTGCGGCACGAGTTTCTGCTGGCGCTGGAGGAAGCTGGCTGCACCGCGCCCCGTACCGGCTGGACTCCCCAGCACCTCGTCATCGAGGATGCAGCCGGCACTCCGGTCGCGGCGATGCCCTTATTCCTCAAGGCGCATTCTCGCGGGGAGTTCGTGTTCGATTTCTCCTGGGCAAACGCCTACGCCCAGCATGGCCTCAGCTACTATCCAAAATTGCTGACGGCGGTGCCGTTTACTCCCGTATGCGGACCGCGGCTGCTCTTAAGTGCGGACATCGATGCCAAAGCCATGACCAAGAGCATGGTGCGCGCGGTAATCGAGTACGCGCGCCGCGAACGGCTGTCGTCCTGGCACGTGCTGTTCCCGACCGAGGAGATCGCCGCCAGTCTCGATGATGCCGGTCTGGTACTGCGTCGCGATTGCCAGTTCCATTGGCATAACCAGGGCTACGATTCCTTCGAGGCGTTTCTCGCGACTTTTACCGCCGAGAAGCGCAAGAAAGTGAAGCGCGAGCGCCGGCGGGTCGCCGAAGCAGGCATCGAATTCGATACTTTGAGCGCCGCGCAGCTCGACGGCGCGCTGTGGAGCACCCTGTATCGCTTTTACGCCGATACCTTCCATCGTCACGGCCATGAACCGTATTTAAATTTGAATTTCTTCAAACGCATCAGCGCCGCGATGCCGGATCGGCTCATGTTCAAGGTGGCGCGTGTCGGCCGGGAGCCGATCGCCGTGGCAATTTTTTTTGTGGGCGAGAATGCCCTGTTCGGCCGCTACTGGGGCGCCGGCGGCAACTACCACAGCTTGCATTTCGAGACCTGCTACTACCAAGGAATCGAGTACTGCATCGATCATGGGCTACAGCGCTTCGAGCCGGGCACGCAGGGCGAGCACAAGGTGCCTCGCGGTTTCGTGCCGACTCTGACGAGTTCGGCGCATTACATTGCCGACCAACGATTTGCCGCGGCCATTCGCGACTTCGCCCGTCGCGAGGCCCGCGGCGTGGATCATTACGCCGCGGCGGTCCAGAGCCACGTCCCCTACCACCGGGCGCCGGATGAGGAGTTGCGATTCTGAGCAGACTGGTTTGGCTGGGCGAGCAGGCGGATCCGAATTGGTTTCCGCCCCTGGATCAGGCGTTGCGCGAGCCGCCGGGTTTGCTTGCCGCCGGCGGGGACTTGAGCCCCGCGCGGCTGCTCGCAGCCTATGAACGCGGCGTGTTTCCCTGGTACTCGGCGCAGCAGCCGATCCTTTGGTGGTCTCCGGATCCGCGCATGGTGCTGTTTCCCGGGGAATTTCGCTGCTCGCGCAGCTTGCAGAAGACCTTGCGCAATCACGCATTCACGACGCGGATCGACCATGCCTTCGGCGCCACGATCCGCGGCTGCGCAATGCCGCGGCGCTCCGGCCCCGACACCTGGCTGAACGCGGAGATGATCGATTCCTACGAACAGCTGCACAAGCTCGGCTACGGCCACAGCATCGAGGTCTATCGCGACGAGCGGCTGGTGGGAGGCTTGTACGGCATTCAGCTGGGACAGGTGTTCTTCGGCGAGTCGATGTTCAGCCTCGAACGCGACGCTTCGAAGGTGGCGTTGGCGCGATTGGTGGATGAGTGTCGCGCACGCGACATCAAGGTCATCGACTGCCAGGTGGCCAGCGCTCACCTGGCGAGTCTGGGCGCGCGCGAGGTATCGCGCAGCCAGTTTGTCGCGTTGCTGCGCCAGCATGCAAAGCGCGCGCCGCGCGGCTGCTGGCTACCTCAATCGCAGTAAATTGCATTACCACAGTGCTTTATGCACAATGCGCGCGGTTTCTCGCATACCAAAGGACGCATGTCAAAAGAAGAGGCTATTCAATTCGAGGGCGAGGTCGTCGAGACTCTGCCCAATACGACATTTCGCGTCAAACTCAAGACCGGCCATGTAGTTACCGCACATATCTCAGGCAAGATGCGCAAAAACTACATT
>DATMRC010000031.1:0-21779 GCA_035567075.1 Steroidobacteraceae bacterium | reverse complement strand
CATTCGAGAAGGATACGGGGGGTCACACTTGGGCGCCAGAGCGGGAACTGCTAGGCTTTCTCGGTGAAGGACCGTTACGACCTGTCGAACCAAGCCGCGCACCGACTCGCGGGCCGCATCATGACCGGCGCGGACATGCTGGTCCAGGTATTGGCCGACGAGGGCGTCGCCACGATTTTTGGCTACAGCGGCGGCGCGATATTGCCGATCTACGACGCCGTGTTCCGCTACAACCTGGAACACGATTCCGCGATGCCGCTGATCGTGCCGGCCAACGAACAAGGCGCGGGGTTCATGGCGGCGGGATACGCGCGCGCCAGCGGCCGGGTCGGCGTCGCCCTGGTCACCTCCGGTCCAGGCGCCACCAATACTGTCACTCCAGTGCGCGACAGCATGGCGGACTCGGTGCCCATCGTGGTGATTTGCGGTCAAGTGCCGACCACGGCAATCGGTACCGATGCGTTCCAGGAGGCGCCGGTGCCCAGCATCATGGGCGCGGTGGCCAAGCACATCTTTCTGATCACCGATCCGACAAAATTGGAAGCCACGGTGCGCACGGCATTCGAGATCGCGCGCACCGGCCGGCCGGGACCCGTGGTTCTCGACGTGCCGAAGGACGTGCAGAACTGGCAAGGTGTGTTTCATGGTTCGGGAAGCCTGCCGATCCCGGGCTACCGGCAGCGGATGAGCCGCCTGACGGCAGCCAAATTACCCGAGACCGCGTGCGCCGATTTCTTCGCGGCGCTGGGAGCGTCGGACCGGCCGATGATCTATGCCGGCGGCGGCGTGATCAATGGCGGCGCGGCGCAGGAGCTGCGAGAATTTTCCAGGGAGTTGCAGATTCCGGTGGTCACCACCCTGATGGGTATAGGTGCCGTCGACACCACCCATTCCCTGTCGATGCGCATGCTCGGCATGCATGGCGCCGCCTTTGCCAACTACGCGGTCGATGATTGCGATTGCTTGCTCGCACTCGGTGCGCGCTTCGATGATCGCGTCGCCGGCAACCCCGCCAAGTTTGCCGGCAAGGCCAAATTCATCGCGCATTTCGACATCGACGCCTCGGAAATCGGCAAGGTCAAGCGCGTCGATTGGAGCCACGTGGGCTTGATGTCGGAGGCGCTGCGCGCGCTGCTCGAATTCGGCAGACGCAGCGGCTTCAAGCGCGATTGGTCTCGCTGGCACCGGCATTGCGGGGCGCTGCGCGAAAAGTACGCCATGAATTACGCGCGCGACAGCGAGTTCATCCAGCCGTACTACGTCATCGAGGAGATCAATCGGCTCACCAAGGGCGAGGCCGTCATCACCACCGGCGTAGGCCAGCATCAGATGTGGGCGGCGCAGTACTTCGACTTCCGCAGCCCGCGCCTGTGGCTGACCTCGGGCAGCATGGGCACCATGGGCTTCGGGTTGCCGGCGGCCGTCGGCGCGCAATTCGCGCAGCGCGATCGATTGGTCATCGATATCGACGGCGATGCCAGCATCCGCATGAATATCGGCGAGCTGGAAACGGTCACAACTTACGACCTGCCGATCAAGGTGATCGTGCTCAACAACTTTGGCGACGGCATGGTCAAGCAATGGCAGAAGCTTTTCCACAAGGGCCGTCTGAGCGCCAGCGACAAGAGCCTGCATACCAAGGATTTCGTCAAGGCGGCGATGGCGGACGGCTTCAAATATGCCGTGCGCCTCGATCAGAAGGCGGACGTGCCACGCGTCATCGGCGAGTTCATCCGTTTCAAGGGCCCGGCATTTCTCGAGGTGATGATCGATCGGGACGCGGGCGTTTATCCCATGGTGGGGCCGGGACAGGGCTACAACGAGATGATCACGGGTGAGCATATCCCGTCGCGAACGCAGGTCGACATAAAGCCCCCGGACGCGTCGGAAATGTTCTGATTCCGGCGGCTACCACTGGCCGACATTCGGCATTGTGGTCCAGGGCGGAGCGGCTGGCAGAGCGGCTCCTTTCTGCAGCAATTCGACCGACACGCTGTCCGGCGACCGCACGAAGGCCATTCGGCCATCGCGCGGCGGCCGATTGATGGTGACGCCGTGTTCCATCAAGCGTTTGCAGGCGGCATAAATATTGTCGACCGCGTATGCCAAATGCCCGAAGTTGCGGCCGCTGGAATATTGTTCAGGGTCCCAGTTGTGGGTCAGTTCGACCTGCGCGTCTTCATCGCCCGGAGCGGCCAGAAACACCAGCGTGTAGCGGCCCTGGGGGTAATCCTTGCGCGATAATTCCCGAAGGCCGAGCGCATCGCGGTAGAAGCGCAGCGATTGCTCGATATCCGCTACACGGACCATCGTATGCAGGTATTTCATGAGATCTCCTCGTGAAGTGCGCAAATTTGGAGGAAGCAATGCATAAAAGCAAACTTGCGGGATTCATCATCGATTGCCAGACCAGCGACCTTGAGCCTGCCGCGAATTTCTGGGGCAGCGCGCTCGGCATGGCGGTGCGCGACCTGCCGCCTGGAGAGGGCGAGATCTACAAAAAACTCGAGGACACGTCGCACGGCCTGCACATCGAGGTGCAGAAGGTAAGCCACCCGAGCCGGGTGCACCTGGATATCGAAACCGACGATATCGCGGCTGAAGTACTGCGGCTGGAGAAATTGGGCGCCCGCCGAATCCAGATGGTACACACCTGGTGGGTCATGGAAGCCCCCACCGGCCAGCGATTTTGCGTGGTACGAGCAAGCTCCGAGGACTTCGCGGCCAAAGCGCATCAATGGCCCTAAGTGTGGTTTTTGTCACAAATAGACGACGGTTTTGACATAGTGCAGCAATTGATAACTAGTTCCTCTTAACTATTGGATTTGTTTGAACTATCGACTATCATGCGGACCATTAGGAGTTCGTGTTTATTTCCAGCGTTACTTAGTTGCAACACTGGACGACACAAACAAGGTTGAACGTTTTGGCACTTTTGTGCGGCGTATCTTCCAATTACGGACGTGTAGGGTTTTTACCTAAGCACCAGTTCCACTAGTTCCCCGGCTTGTCCGGGGATTCTTTTATCAACAGCAACGATTGCGATTCGCGTAAATTTTGCGCGATGAAAACCCAATCCTCCGCGCTTTAAGTATCTCGATGGCCATCCGGGATGGATTCACCGATTCCATCGGCAACACGCCGTTGATCCGTCTGCGACGCTTGAGCGACGAGACGGGCTGCGAGATTCTGGGCAAAGCGGAATTCATGAATCCTGGCGGGTCGGTCAAGGATCGTGCGGCGAAGTGGATCGTCCTGGATGCCGAGCGCCGCGGCCTGCTGAAACCGGGCGGCACCGTGGTGGAGGGCACCGCAGGCAACACCGGCATTGGGCTTGCGCATGTCTGCAATGCGCGCGGCTACAAATGCGTGATCGTGATGCCCGACAATCAAGCTGCAGAGAAGTACCAGATCATTGAAGCGCTGGGAGCGGAATTGCGCAGGGTACCCGCCGTGCCGTACAGCAATCCGAACCAATACCAAAAGGTCGCGGGCCGCCTGGCGCAGGAATTGCCCGATGCCATCTGGGCCAACCAATTCGACAACACCGCGAACCGCGATGCGCACTTCGAATCCACGGGTCCGGAACTGTGGCGGGAAACCGGCGGAAAAATCGATGCGTTCTGCGCCGCCACCGGCACTGGAGGCACATTGGCGGGCGTCGCGCGCTATCTCAAGCAGCAGTCTGCCGCGGTGCGCATTGTTCTCGTCGATCCCCCGGGCAGCGCGCTGTATCACTACATCAAGGACGGGGAATTGAAGACCGACGGCGGCTCATCGATCACCGAGGGAATCGGCACCGGGCGGGTGACGGCCAATCTCGAGGCGGCGCCGATCGACGACGCCGTGCGGATTTCGGATGCGCAAACCATGCACTTTGTTTATCGGCTGCTGCGCGAGGAGGGATTGCTGCTCGGGAGCACCGCCGGAATCAACGTCGCCGCGGCGGTGGAGCTGGCGAAACAATTGGGTCCGGGTCACACCATCGTCACGGTGCTGTGCGACGGCGGCGCGAAGTATCAGTCGCGCCTCTTCAACAGAGCCTGGATAACCGAGCGCGGGTTTCTCGAGGCGATCAAGCGCTGATTTCTTTATGCCGTTTGCGCAGCCTCGTGCTGCGGCTCATTGTTGAACCAGGCAAGCGACGCATGCAGGGATACCACTTCACCCACGATCAGCAGCGCCGGGGATTCCACCTTTGCGCGTGTACAGGCATCGGAGATGCTGGACAGCGTCGCCGTGATGACGCGCTGATTCTGCTGCGTACCCGAAGCGATGATGCCGGCGGGAAGACTCGGCGCGGCTCCATGTTCGATCAGTTTGCCGGCGATGTGCGAAAGCCGCGCAAGTCCCATGTAGAACACCACCGTGGCACCCGGCCTCGCCAGCGCGCGCCAATCCGGTTCCCTGTCGTCGCCGGTCTGGCCGGTTACGAAGGTGACGCTGTGCGCGTGATCACGATGCGTCAAGGGAATGCCGGCGTAAGCCGCGCAGCCCGCCGCCGCGGTTACGCCGGGCACGACCGAAAAGCTGATCCTCGCGCGTGCCAGCGCTTCCAGCTCCTCGCCGCCCCGCCCGAAAATGAACGGATCGCCGCCCTTGAGGCGCACCACCCGTTTGCCGAGCAGCGCATGTTCGACGAGCAGGGAGTTGATCTCTGATTGCGAGCTGCCGACGCTGCCGGGCGCCTTTCCCACGCAAATGCGCTCGGCGTCGCGCCGCGCCAGATCCAGAATGGCCTGCGGCACCAGCCGATCGTGCAGAATGAGATCGGCGTCCTGCAGCGCACGCAGCGCCTTGAGCGTGAGCAGTTCCGGGTCGCCGGGTCCGGCGCCCACCAGCGTCACCTCGCCGGCGGCGCTTGGGCCGACTTCAGCCGCAGCCAGTAATTGATGTGCAACGCGCCGCGCACCTTGCGTGTCGCCCGCGACGAAGCGCGCGGCCGCCGGTCCGTCAACCAGCTGCTCGAAGAATTTTCGCCGCGCGTCGGTGCTGCGCAATCGCCGCCGCGCGGGCCTGCGCAGCGCCTGCAGCCAGCCGGCGAATTCGCCGATTTTTGCCGGCACCAGCGCTTCGAGGCGTTCGCGCAGGCGGCGCGCCAAAACCGGCGAGGTGCCGCCCGTGGACACCGCCACCAGCACCGGGTCGCGATCGACGATGGCCGGAACGATGAAGCGCGATGCCTCGCGATCGTCGACCACATTCACAGGGATGTCGCGGGAGTCGCTCAGTTTGGCGATCCAGCGGTTGATTGCGCGCCGCGCGGTCGCGACGATCACCAGGCGCGCACCGTCAAGATCAGAAGGCAGGAATTCCCGGGGAAATAGTTCTATCTTGCCGGCGGCGGCCCGTTGTTCAATATCGGGGTGCACATGCGGCGCCACCACCGTAATCGAGGCCCCGCAGCGCTCGAGCAGCGCCACCTTTCGCAGCGCCACCGCGCCTGCCCCGACGACCAGGACTTTTTGCCCCGCAAGATCGAAGAACACCGGGAAATAATTCACGGCCGGCACTCGCGTAATGTTTCCGGATATTCGATCATTGGATGACTATAGGACGAACAATCCGCGCGCTGAACGACTTAAGCGGCATGAGGACATGCCTGTTTGTGATCGGCCCAGTGGGCCTCGTTTCGCATGGTCCGCGTTATCCTTATAGACTGATTGCGGCAACTCTTTGACACTCAGGGCACCGTAAGTAGATGAAATTCCAGCAATTGCGCTATCTGGTTGCAGTACACGAGAGCGGCCTGAACATCACCGCGGCCGCACGGCAACTGCATACCAGCCAGCCCGGCGTCAGCCGCCAGCTCAAATTGCTTGAGGAAGAGCTGGGTTTTCAGCTGTTCGAGCGCGAGGGCCGGGCGCTGACGCGCACCACCGCCGCGGGCGAGGAGATCATTTCGCGCGCCAGCAGCATCCTGCGCGAAATGCAGAACATTCGCCGTACTTCGGCGGAGCTGCGCAAGGCCGACGGCGGCACATTGTCGATCGCCACGACCCATACGCAGGCGCGCTATGTCTTGCCGCAAGTGATCCGGGAATTTCGCACCAAGTATCCGAAGGTGCGCCTGCATCTGCATCAGGGAACCTCGGAGCAGATTGCGGAAATGGTTGCGCGCGATCGAGTCGATTTCGCGATTGCCACCGGATCGGACGAGCTATTCCCGCACCTGGTACGCCTGCCGGTGTATCGCTGGCACCGGGCCGTGGTCGTGCCCATGGGACACCCGCTGGCATCCGCCGGCAAGCTTACGCTCAAGAAGCTGGCCGAATATCCGATCGTCACCTACGTGTTCAGTTTCTCCGGCCGGTCCTCGCTGCCCGCACTATTCGAGACCGCCGGACTGTCGCTGGATGTCGCGCTGACGGCGCGGGATTCGGACGTGATCAAGACCTATGTACGCATTGGCTTGGGTGTGGGGATACTGGCCCGGCTGGCCATCGACCCTGCTACCGACGGCGATTTGGTGGTGCTCGATGCGGCACACTTGTTCGAGGGGCACACGACATGGATTGGCTTTCGCCGCAGCGCGCTGCTGCGAGCCTACATGTATGAATTCATCGAACTGCTGGCGCCGCACCTGCCCCGCAAGCTGGTACGCGAAACCGAAAAACTGGAAACCCAGGACGAGGTCAATCGTACTTTGGAGCACTTGCAGATCCCGCTGCGCGACATTCCTTGACAGCTTCAGGCGCTGGCAGGCATCTCCCGGCGCAGTTTGAAACTCAGGCCCATATCATTCGACGGCTGATAGGCGGCGGAGAAGGTTAGCAGCGCCGCGTGCGCGTCCTCGATGTCCGCGTCGGACAATTCAAAGCTGTTGAAGCCGCATCGCGCCAAAAAGAACAGCTGATCGCGGTGCACGTAGCCCGTGGCACGCAGCTCGCCTTTGTAGTCAAAGCGTTCCCGCAGCAACCGTCCCTGGGTATAGCCGCGCCCGTCGGCGGGCCCCGGGAACTCCGCGGCGACAAGTTCGAAGAATTGCAGATCCTGCGCGATGCTTTCAACCTTGTGAGCCGGCGCGATCGCTAACCCCAAGCGGCTGCCGCGCGCAATCCACCGGTCGCGCTCGGCCCGCCATGCATCGACCGTCACGATCAGCGGCGCGAGCGCATCGCCCGCCGCTTCTGACGCATAACGCCATTCATCCGCGACTATCTGACGATCACGCAGCAACCGGCGCGGCATACACTCTCTCCTTGAAGGGTTTCACGCCGAGGCGGCGCACCGTATCGAGAAAGCGTTCCTCGGGCTGCCGCTGTTCAACATACACCTCCAGTAGTCGCGCGATGGTTTCGGGCACCTCGGACTTGGGTACAGACGGACCGATGACCATCCCCAGGGAGGCGTCGGCGCCCGCCGCGCCGCCAATGGTGATCTGATACCACTCCTCGCCGCTCTTATCCACGCCGAGTATGCCGATGTGCCCGACATGGTGATGCCCGCAGGCATTCATGCAGCCGGACATCTTTACCTCGAGCTCACCCAGATCATAAAGATAATCGTAGTCATCGAAACGCTCGTTGATGAGCCTGGCGACATCGATGGAGCCGGCGTTGGCGAGACTGCAGAAATCAAGACCGGGGCAGCAGATGATGTCGGTCAAGGTACCGATGTTGGGAGTCGCGAGGCCGGCCTTCTCGAGAATCTGCCACAGTTCATGGGTGCTCTCCTGCTCGACGTCGGCGAGCAGCAGGTTCTGCGTATGGGTCACGCGGATTTCGCCGAAGCTGTATCGATCGGCGAGATCTGCGAGCAACTCCATCTGGGTGTCGGTGGCATCGCCCGGCGCCACGCCGGGCTTTTTCAATGACACATACACCGCACGATATCCCGCCACCTTGTGCGGCGCGGTGTTATAGCGGTACCAGGCGCGAAACGCGGTGCTCTTCCCCGCATCGGGTTTGCTGTCCGCCAGCGTTCGATACGCAGGCGGATTGAAGCTGCCGAGCATGCGCGCAACCTGTGCGTCATCGATGCTTGGGCCCCCATCGCGCAACAATTCCCATTCCGCCTCGACGCGCCTCTTGAATTCCTCCAGCCCCAGACTCCGCACCAGAATCTTGATGCGCGCCTTCGTCAGGTTGTCGCGGCGGCCTTCCGTGTTGTAGACACGCAGTACGGCCTCGAGATACGACAACAGGTGCTGGCGCGGCAGGAATTCGCGCACCACCTGACCGATGATGGGCGTGCGCCCCAGGCCGCCGCCGGCCAGGATTTCAAAGCCCAGATCCCCCTCGGGCCCGCGCACGATGTGTACGCCCACGTCATGCACCAGCGAGGCGGCCCGGTCTTGCGGGGCGCCGGTGACGGCAATCTTGAATTTCCGCGGCAGATAGCTGAACTCGGGGTGGAAGGTCGCCCACTGGCGGATGATTTCGCACCATGGCCGCGGATCCGCGAGTTCGTTGGGCGTTATGCCGGCGAGGTGATCCGAGGTGATGTTGCGTATGCAATTGCCGCTGGTCTGAATGGCATGCATTTCAACCTCGGCGAGCTCGGCCAGAATGTCCGGAACGGCTTCGAGCTTGGGCCAGTTGTACTGAATATTTTGACGGGTTGTGAAATGTCCATAACCGCGATCGTAGCGCCGCGCGATTTGCGCCAACGCGCGCAGTTGCGTGGATGACAGCAAGCCGTAGGGAATCGAGACCCGCAGCATCGGTGCATGACGCTGTATGTACAAACCATTGCGCAACCGCAAATGTCGAAATTCGTCCTCGCTCAAGTCACCGGCCAGGAAGCGCCGCGTTTGATCGCGGAATTGCGCCACGCGCTCGTTGACCAGAGTTTTATCCGTAAGGTCGTACCGATACATCGTGCAACCATACTGCGCACGGGCTCGGAAACGCCAATTACCTCACGGCATGAGCTTATGACTGCCGATCCTTGTCAGTGATTGCCGATCCTTGTCAATCCGCAGAATGGTTCCTCTAGGAACGCCAAACAGTTCTGTAGGACGAGCTAAAAACCGTGATTTGCTTGGCAGAGGGATTCTTAGGTTCAGTGCAGCATCACGGTGGTAATCAAAGGGTCCCCCATTTGGCCAAAGAACTCCCGGAAGTATCGGTCGCACCTGACACTTATCACGTCTCGCCCGAACCCATGCTTTTGACCGCCGATTTGCACGGGGCGCTGGCGCTTTGCCTGCATGACGAAGGCCGGGGCGTGGGCGGTTTGCTGCACTTGAGATTCATGGGCGGCACCGGCAGGCCCAGCGATGTGACGGACAACACATTGAGCTCGGTGCTGGTGGTGCTAGACCGCTTCAAGCGCGCCGTGCTCGGCAACGCATTGCCGCGCGACGAGGTTCAAGCGCGGATTCTCGCGCATGCCCTGCCGCCCACGGATGCGGGCGAGCCCAGCGCTTCACTGGTCGATTTGATTCAAGCGGATCTGGCCGACGGCAAAATCGCCTGCGGCACGCAAACCATGCGCCGCACCGAAGGCGTGCGCGTGTGTTTCCAGCCCTTTGAAGGCCGCGTTTGGATATGCGGTCCGAATGATCTGCGCGCCTCCGGACGCGCGCATCCCTCCACCGGCTGATTTCATTATAAGATTCCCCTAAATTCCAGGGGTTCATCATGCGGTTCGCCGTGTTTGCGGCAGTCATTGTCCTAAGCGCCTGCGCCGCCGACCGGCAGAGTTCGGCGCCGCCGCCCGGCGTGGATTTCGGCGGCCAATGGAAGCTCAACGCCGCAGATAGCGACGATCCAACGCACATCATGCAAGCCGCCAGCGGAGCGCGTGGCGGAGCCTCGGGCGGTCAGGGAGGCCGCGGCGGCGGGCGCGGCGGAAACGCCCCAGGGCCCGGCAACCTAGGCGCTATTGGCCCCGCAACGCCACCCATGAGCGCATTGGGCGAAGCCCTGCGCTGGCCCGGCAGGGGGCTGAAAATCGAGCAGGCCGGCGGCGTCCTGACATTTACTTCGGATGGCAAGACCCGCGTCTGCCAGCCCGGCAGCCGCGACAAAAAATCACGCCATCATGGCGATGCATCGGACCGTGACACCCTGCCTGCCGAGCGCGACGCGCCGCCGCCGCGCTGCAGCTGGTCGGAGAAAACATTGATCGTTGAAAGCCGCGACTCCGACGAGGAACGCCCCTCGTTCGAAGAGCACTACAGCATCACACCGGACGGGCAACGTCTCGTCGAGATGGTGAGCTTCAAGGGCGCGCGTTACACCGGATTTACGGCGTCCCGGGTTTGGGATCGGGTGGCCTTGAGCATCAATTGAATTTGATCCCCGAGAGGCCGATCAGTCCCGCAGGTCCCACGTACCTACCGTTTAGAATCGCGAAATCCAGTTCCTCGGGGGTGTTACACACAGTCCGTTCGAGACGGCTGCCGATCTGCTGCTCGTTGTGGCAATACAGCCTTAATCCCTGGCGGGTTATCGGCTTGTAACCCAGCGCGCGAAATCTTGCGTCCAATGCCTCGGCCTTGGCCTTGGCATCCGCTTCGGATTGCGCATCCGGCTTGGTGGGCTGCTTGGCCGGTGGCGCTGCCGCCGGCTGCGGTTCGTCGGCGCGGACCGGGGACACTGCGAGGACACAGAGGCACGCGATCAAACAGCATAGATTCCGCATGGCCGGCCTCAGCAGGTACCCGTAGGGCAGGTTCGCTGGGAGCCGTTCACTCTCTGCATCGTTTCCGTCGCCTCCTTGCCGATCTGAGCAGCGATGCCGAGTTCCTCAGGCGTCCCGCATACCGGGCGTTGGAAGCGGCTGCCCAGCTGCTGCTCGTTGCGGCAATAGCGCACCGTACCGTTGTCATTTATCGGCTTATAACCCTGCGCCCGTAGATTCTTGTCAATCGTCTTGGCTTTGGCATCGGCTTTGGCTTGCGCGTCCGCCTTGGCCTGGGCCTCCGCCTTGGCTTGCGCGGTCGCGGCCGGGTCTTCGGCCGCCGACGTGGTTGGCGACCATGCCGGCGTTGGCGGGTCGGCGGCGAGCGCCTGAGAAAACGCCACGATGCTCAGGGAGACTGCTAAACATAGCGAGTGGCGCATGGGGTTTAAGGACGAGACGCGGGCTACTTGCCGCCGGGCAGCGACGCGCTGTTCTGCTGTATCTGTCGCACAGTCTCCTTGCCCTGCTGTTCGGCAAAGGCCAGCTCCTCGGGAGTCCCGCACACCTGACGCTCGAAGCGGCTGCCGAGAGCTTGTTCGCCGCGGCAATAACGCAGAGTGCCGTTGACATCCCTCGGCTTATACCCCATCGCGCGCAGCCTTTTATCGAGCGCCTTGGCTTTGGCATCGGCATCGGCATCGGCCTTGGCTTGCGCGTCGGCCTTCGCCTTCGCCTCTGCCTTGGCTTGCTCTGCCCCTGCTGCCGGGTCTTCGGGAGGCGTTGTGGCGGTCAACGATGCCGGCACCGCGGCGGCGGACTGCGCTGCAGCAGGCGGCGGAGGATCTACCGCAAGAGCTTGCGAGGAGACGGCGATGCAGAGAGAAGCGATCAAGAATTGTGTGTAGTGCATGTAATGGATATGCCATGGTGGTTAAGGTCCGTCAACTTGAGATAGGCAATAAAAAAGCCGGGCCAAAGCCCGGCTTTTAATTCCCCATGCCTTTCGCGGCGCTTTTTGCTGCGCTCGGCGATGTCGGTCTTTTTGTTTCCCTAGAGTCCAATTGCGTCGGAGCAACACTCTAGCCTCGCGGCGGCGTTGACGCTAGCTCTATTGCGAAGAAGTGTGAAAATTAATGTGGCATAGAAGCAACACATGGGCTGGCGCCCATCATCTGGGAGGCCCATGAAGTTCTAGTATCCTAAAGCAGAGAGGAGCCGCCTTAAGGAGATCTTAAGCCTTGTTCAAACCCCCAAAATTGGCGCCTTCGCCCCAAAAGTCGGTGCGTACGCGACGCGCTTATTTCGACTTCAAATTTGGGCAACTGCATGTCCGCACCGCCTTTCCGGCCACCGGCGGCTTCGACGAGCAGGTGACCCTGTTCTGTTTGCACAGAGAGCTGGGTTCGAGCCGCGACTTTGCGCGATTCCTTCCGGAAATCGCCGACGTGCGCTCGGTATATGCGCCTGATTTGCCCGGCTACGGCGAAACGGATCCATCGCAGACGTCAAGCGTGACCGATGCGGCGGATGCAATTTCCGATCTTGCCAATGATTTGCGCCTGCGCCAGATCGACCTGTTGGGTGTTCGAGCCGGGGCGGAGATTGCCTTGAGCCTCGCGGCGGCGAGACCGGAACTTGTGCGGCGTCTGGTGTTGATCGGCATCCCGAGCGCCGATCGGCTGCCGCGGGTCGGCTCGTCGGTGCTCATCATGCGCACGCGGCCCGAATCCCCTGAGGTGCTCGCCAAACTCAAGGCGGTTCTGCCCAACGCGAAGTTCGAAGACATCGCTGACTACGCAGACGATGTTTTCGACGCGCAACCCAAGACCTTGGCCCAACAAATCGGCGCATTCTTGAGCGGCCGCCCTTGAGAGGAAGTGTTGCGGCTCAATAAGTACATAAGCGAAACCGGCGTGTGCTCGCGGCGCGAGGCAGACAAGTGGATCGAGGCAGGCCGCGTGACATGCAATGGCCAGCAGGCCGCCTTGGGCACACAGGTGGCCGATGGGGATGATGTGCGAATCGACGGGTTGGCCGTAGGCTTCAAAAAAAAGCAGATTTACATCGCCCTGAACAAGCCGGTCGGCATCATATGCACCACCGAAGCGCACATCAAAGACAACATCATCGCGCACGTGGGATTCCCGGAGCGCATTTTTCCGGTAGGCCGGTTGGACCGGGATTCGGAGGGGCTGATTCTGCTGACCAACAACGGCGACATCGTCAACGAAATTCTGCGCTCGGAAAACAATCACGAAAAGGAATACGTCGTCTGGGTCGATCGTCCCATCACGGATCTGGCGCTTAGCATGATGGCTGGCGGGATAAAAATCATGGGGGAAAAAACCAAGCCGGCCAGGGTCACCCGCATCAACCCCTGCGCGTTTCGCATCATTCTCACACAGGGCCTGAATCGACAGATCCGCCGCATGTGTTCGGCGCTGGGTTACAAGGCGCAGCGGCTGCAGCGCGTGCGCATCATGAATATTCACGTGGGTGATTTGAAATCCGGTCAGTGGCGCCATCTGACCGCGCCTGAACTCAAGGGTATTCTGCCGCGGGGAATCTCGGGCGCTACGCCGGCCGCAGGGCCGCCGAAGTGACGCCTTCCGACCATTGACGGCCGCTGCTGATGCGCCAGTCAGGATCCTGGGCCTTGTCGGCCAGCCAGCGATAGAAATCCCGCCCTTGATTGGTCCAATAGGAATAGTTGAACAGCACGCCGCCGCTGCTCGATCGAACCGTAAAGCGCCTGCGGAAACCAAAGCTCGCCAGTCCGCGGGTACAGGTTATCCGCGGCGAATTCTCCGACAACGCGTATTGGTTCGGGCCGACCTGCAGGCGCAGGTGTCCGCCGTGACCGTAGATGCAAATATTGGGTCCGGTCGCCCGGATTAAGGCTATGCCATGCACCAGCGGCGGGGGCGAGTCGCAGGCCGTCCATGTACCGCCGAGCGCATGCCATTGCAACACCATGCTGTGGCGGCGGAAATCGATGACGGAAATGGTCGTTAGGCTATCCACAGCGAACGTTCAAGGACGCCGCGTCATGGACCGGGCGCGTCCGCGAACGCACTTTGCACGACGCCGGCGGTGAGAATCTGCGGCAACACTTGCGGCTCCGAGGACCCGCGTTTTCCGTTGTACACCACGTACAGCGGTACCCCGGCGCGTCCAAACGCGGCCAGGGCTTGAGTGATGGCGGGGTCCCGGTTGGTCCAGTCGCCCTTCATCAACGTCACTTTCTTGTCGCGAAAAATTTCCTGCACGGCGGAATCCGAAAATGCGTTGCGTTCGTTGACTAGACAGGTGAGACACCAACTCGCGGTGAAGTTGACCAACAGCGGCCGGCCGGCGGCGTTCAATTCCGCAACTCGCGCGGCGCTGTAGGGTTGCCACTGTTCACCGCCTTCGGTATTTGCCGCCACGCTGGCCGACGCCGCGGCAACGTCGGCAAAGCGCACCGGCAGGATGACCGCGACGGCGAGCGCCAGACCCGCGGTCACGAGTACTGCAGTGCGGCCGCCGCCGGAACTGGAATTGGACTTCTGATAGGCCCAAGCGGCCAAGGCAATGAGAATGATCCCGGCCAATGCAGCGCCCAAACCGAAAGAAGATGTTTGCTGCGACAACACCCACAGCAGCCATGCCGCGGACGCATAGATCGGAAAGGCAAAAATCTGCTTCAAGGTATCCATCCATGCGCCGGGCTTGGGCAGCGCGCGGCGCAGCCACGGGGCGAAGGACAACAGCAGGTACGGCAGGGACAGCCCAAATCCCAGCGCTACAAAAATGCACAGCGCGACCCAAGCCGACTGCGTGAGTGCGGCGCCGACCGCGAGGCCCATGAACGGCGCGGTGCAGGGTGTCGCCACCAAGGTGGTCAGCACTCCGGTGAAAAACGAGGCGCGGTAACCGTCGCCCTGAGTAAGGCCATCGCCCATGCCCGCGAGTCCGCCGCCGACTTCGAAGACGCCGGAGAGATTCAGGCCCACAGCGAACAAGAGGTAGATCATCAGAGTCACAAACAGCGGCGACTGCAACTGAAAGCCCCAGCCGACTTCTTCGCCGCCGGCGCGCAGGATCAGCAGCGCGGCCGCGAGACACAGCATGGAGCTGATCACTCCCGCAGCAAAAACCAGGCCCTTGGCGCGCACCGCCGCGGGCTGCTTCTTCGCCTGTTCCACGAGACCAATGGCCTTGATCGACAGTACCGGAAACACACAGGGCATCAGGTTCAAGAACATACCGCCCATGATGGCCAGCAGGACGAGAACGGGCAGGGAGGTTGCCGGCTCATCCTTGGGGTGGGGCATAGGTGTGTAGCGCGGGCCGGCCTTGAGTTGCGCGGCGCCGGCGCCGGAAAAGTCCGCCGCGATTTCGATGGGTACCGCTTGCGGCTGCGCGCCACTCTGCTCGGTGGCCACCAGCACGCCGCGTATGGCGCCGGCTTTGGGGGGCTCAAAGCCGATTTTCATCGATAGCTCAAGCGCATCCTTGCCCCGCGTCAGCGTCTGGGGCGCGGCGTACTCGATGCCGCCCTCAGCGTAGGGAAAGAACTGCAGCGACTTGATCGCAGACAGGGTGGCGCCCCACGCCGGCCCCAGCGTGATGACCAGCCGATCGCCGGAAATCCGGGCCGTGGTCGGCGCAGGCTCGGCACTGGGCAATTCGCTGCGTGCTGCCGCGAACAGCGAAGCCGCCGCCGGGTCGACGCCGCCGGCCGCCGCGCTGGCCGGCATGGTCAGCTGCAAATCCGCGCCTTCGGGAATACACACGTCCGAACAGACCAGCCAGCTGGCTTTGGCGGAAAGCGGGACCGGTGTGCCGGCTTTCAAATCCTTGGCAGCGCTGATCTGCACCAGATGCACGGCATGCTTGGCGTAGCCATAGTTTACGAGCGGCGCAATCTCAAAGAGATGCGGCGTGGTCCAGACGATGTCTCCCGCCGCGAATCCCGGCGGCAGCTGCCATTTCAGTTTGGTCGCCTCGCCGGAGTCGCCGGGATTGCGCCAATAGGTATGCCAGCCGTCGCGGATATCCAGTTCCAAGGCGACCCAGAATATCTGGCCCGGGCCGATCGAATTGACCTCGCTCACCAAGCGCGCCTTCACGTTGTCAGTGGCCACCGCGCTTCCCGACAGCGCAAACGCTGTCGGCGAGGCCAACAACATGCCAAACAGCAGAATCTTAAGTGCGCGCATAGCCCTATGTTACCGAATAAACCCAGCCCCAGAACCTAAGCCTTGGGCAGGCTGTGGATCGCCTCACAATATGGGTCGACGTACCGCTTAACTGTCGCTTCGGCTAATGTAGACCTCCCGCATGTCGCCAATACCCGAAAATTACGTCGACCGCATCCTCAAGGCAAAAGTCTACGATGTTGCCGTCGAGACGGCCCTGGAGGCCGCACCGCGGTTGTCCCGCCGTTTGAACAATCGCATCCTGTTCAAACGTGAAGACCTGCAGCCGGTGTTTTCGTTCAAAATTCGCGGCGCCTACAACAAGATCGCGCAGTTGTCGCCGATCAGCGCGCAGCGCGGCGTCATCTGCGCATCGGCCGGCAATCATGCACAGGGAGTTGCACTCGCGGCGCGCACGCGGGGAATTCCGGCGGTGGTGGTCATGCCGCTGACAACGCCGGAGATCAAATTGCAGGCGGTCGCGGATCTCGGTGCCGAGATCATTCTGCACGGCGATGACTACGACCAGGCCTACGAACATGCAACGGAACTTGCCCGCCAGCGCAGCCTGGTATTCGTGCATCCCTTCGACGATCCGGACGTGATCGCCGGACAGGGCACGATCGCGATGGAGATCCTGCGTCAGCATCATGGCGACGAGATCGATGCCATCTTCGTGCCGATCGGCGGCGGCGGCCTGATCTCCGGCATCGGCGCCTACGTCAAGTCCTTGTATCCGAGAATCAAGATCATCGGCGTGGAGCCGGAAGATGCGGCCGGCATGTTCGAATCGCTGCGCGCCGGCAAACGCGTCACCTTGGAGCGCGTCGGCATGTTTGCCGACGGCGTCGCCGTGCGCCGCGTCGGCGAGGAGACCTTTCGGCTGACGCGCCAGTATGTCGATGAAATCATCCTGGTGACCACGGATCAGATCTGCGCCGCCATCCAGGACATCTTTCAAGACACCCGATCGATTGCCGAACCGGCTGGCGCCCTGGCGGTGGCCGGCATCAAGAAATACGTGACGCGCGAGAATTGCAGTGCACGCACGCTGATCAGTATCAATGGCGGCGCCAACATGAATTTCGACCGCCTGCGCTACGTCGCGGAGCGCGCCGATATCGGTGCGCAGCGCGAGGCGCTGTTCGCGGTGGTCCTGCCGGAGGTGCCGGGATCATTCCTGCGATTCTGCGAAGTCTTGGGACAACGCAGCGTCACCGAATTCAATTATCGCTATGCCGATCAGAAAGCCGCTCAGGTGTTCGTGAGCCTGGCGCTCAACAACGGCAGATCCGAACGAGATGAACTGCTCGGCATGCTCGCGGCCGCGGGCTTCAGCGTGCGCGACATGACGGACAACGAGATGGCCAAGCTGCACGTGCGCTACATGGTGGGCGGACATGCGCGCGGACTTGCCGACGAACGCCTGTACCGGTTCGAATTCCCGGAACGTCCCGGGGCCCTGCTCAAGTTTCTGCAGGCGATCGGCACCAATTGGAACGTGAGCCTGTTCCACTACCGCAATCACGGCTCGGACTACGGCCGCGTGCTCGCCGGGATTCAGGTGCCCACCGAAACCCGCACGGATTTTCTATTGCACCTCAATGTGCTGCAGTACGCCTATACGGAAGAAACGGACAACCCGGCGTATAAAATTTTCCTGGGCAGTTGATTCGGCGCCGGGCACCCCCCGTGGTTCAGTGCACGGTCGCGGCGGTAGTGGCGGTTTTTACCGGGTCGGTGTGCGCTACGTTCAGCCAATTTTGCGCGCGGCGCACCATGGGGTCGTCAGTGCCCCGCGCTTTCACCAGAATCGGCACGGCGGCATCTAGTTCCTCGGCCGCTTCCCTCGATTTACCCGCATGCTCCAGCGCATAGGCGTGAATGGCGTGCGCCTGCGCCAACGGCGGGCTGGTTGCCGGCAGCGTCGCTGCCCAGATTTTTATCGCTTCGTTGCTTTTTGCAAGTGCTTCGTCGATTTTGCCGCGATCCACGAGGAGCCGGGCAAAATGCGTGAGCAACGAAGCTCGGTATTGATGATCGTCGGGAAGCGACTTGTCGTAGACGGCAAGCGCTTGGCGAAATTCGCTTTGCGCGCCCGCCAAGTCGCCCTTGTCGTGCAACAACATGGCAAGGCTCACGCGAGAGTAGCCGACCATGTAATGGTCCGAACCTAGGAGCGATAACCTCATGTCCAAGACGCTGCGCAACAAGGGCTCGGCTTCCGCGAGCCGACCTTCGCGCTGCAGCAGCAATCCGTAGTTGCTCTTGGTCACCGTGGTCTCAAAGTGCCGGTCGCCGTAAGCGCGCTCCTCACGGCGCAGCGCATCAAGATAAAGGGCCTCCGCCTGCTTCAGCTCCCCCATGTTTTGCGCGACGATCGCCAGATTCTCGAGAAGGTAGGCGACGCGCGGATGATCATCGCCGAGCACGCGGCGATCCATATCCAGGGCCCGCTCTTCAGTCTGTTTCGCCAGCACCCACTGCTGCTCGCGCGTATACACCGTCGCCAAATCGTCGAGCACGAGGGAAACGTCAGTCGGCGTTGCCGAGCGCTGTTCCAAAATGGCCAGGCTCCGAATATATAAATCCTTGGCTTGGGAATACTGACCCTGTTCGTTACGAAGCATTCCTAGGTTCCAGAGTGCACGACCTGACTCGAGGCTTCTTGCGCCGAAGTCGGTCTGCGCAAGATGCAATGCTTCCTGGAGCGGTTGTTCCGCGCCGCGAAAGTCGCCCATCCTGACGTGCGCGTGTCCGAGTTCCAGCAAGGTATCAACGTGCGTTGTTTCGTGCGATTGGGCCTGCAGCCGCAGCGCCTCGTCCAATATCGGCACTGCGTCTTGGTACTGTCCGAGGCTGTCATAAACCGCTCCAACGGTAGACAACAGCGCGGCCTTGGTTTCCGGCTGGTCTTGCAATCCCGCCTGTAGGCGCTTGGCGCCCGAATCCAGCAATTCGCGAGCCGTGACTTGATTGCCGCGGTTTTCCTCAGGATCCGAGAGCTTGAAGAGGTTGACGAGAAAGCTCGATACCTCTTCGGCTCTCGCCCGTTCATGTTCGGCCCGCTCGCGTTGCTGAGCGACCCGGTCGCGTTCCGCCGCGATGCGCAGGGACTGCCTATACGTGTTTGCGGCAAACGTCAGCACCAGAGCGGCTGCGCCCACTCCGGCCGTCACGGGCAGCCAGTGACGCCTTACGAATTTGGAGCTGCGATAGGACCAAGTGTCGCGCCGCGCAATGACCGGCCTTCCTTCTAGATAGCGCTGAATGTCGCTTGCCATTTGCTGAGCAGACGCATAGCGGCGCTCGGGCTCCTTGCGCATGGCCATCAGCACGATGTTGTCGAGATCACCGGCCAGAGTTCGGGCCAAACGTTTAGGAATGGTGCCCCGGGCACCCGCAATGCTGCGCGACTCCTCGGAATCATCCGTGTGCACGGCCTGACTGGGAGGCCGCGGGTCTCGCTCGCAAATGGCGCGCTCAATCTCGCTCAGCCGTACCGATGCAATGACGAAGGGACCGGTACCCGCCAGTAATTTGTAGAGCAGCACTCCCAAAACGTATACATCGCTCGAGGTGGTGATGAGCTGTCCCTGAACTTGCTCCGGGCTGGCATGATCCGGAGTCATGATGCGAATGTCCGCCTGGGTCACCGCGAGGGTGTGCTGCCGTGCCTGGCGCTCGTCCAGTAGCTTGGCAATCCCGAAGTCGAGAAGCTTTGGAATACCTGCCGCCGTGACCAGAATATTCGAGGGCTTGAGATCGCGGTGCACGATGAGGTTTTGGTGGGCGTAGTGCACCGCAGCGCAAACTGTTTGGAATAGTTTCAGACGTGCGGCTACATCAAGCCGGTTGGAATCGCAGTACGCGTCGATGGCGATGCCGTCGACGTACTCCATGACGATGTACGCGCGGCCATCGGGCAATGAGCCCCCATCCGTGAGATGCGCGATGTTCGGATGCTCGAGCTGGGCCAGAATCTGGCGCTCCAGCTTGAGGCGCGAGTGCATGCCCGTTCCCAGCGCACCGCCGTGCACCACTTTGATGGCGACCTGTTGCTCGAATTGGGCATCGGCTCGTTCAGCGAGATATACCTCTCCCATACCGCCTGTCCCCAAGGTGCGGAGTACCCGGTAGGGTCCTATGCGATCTCCCATCATTTCCAAAGCATGCGCTCGGCTGCTGGCCTAGTGCAAACCACTAGCCCTTGCAGGGGGGTACTTCTTACGTGTATGAAAGCGGGACCGCCAATGGTGAAACCTTGAGGAGCCGGACTCACATGTCAAACGGAAACAACCCCAAAAATCCGCCGCCACCGCCACCTCCTCCTCCGCCTGGGGACACCCCTGACAGCGGCGGTAACTCGCCTCCCCAAGTCGCAATAGCCGCGGGGGTAGGCGGTGTCGTCGGCGGAGTCATCGGCGCGGTGATCGGCAGCTTCCTGCACTGATTGGATAGCGTGACTGCGTACCAGCCGCTGCGGCAGCCGCGGCACGAGATTCTGCGGGTCCGTGGACTCGACATGCACCTGACCCGTTGGGGTCCGCCGCCATCGGTGTCCTCGCCGCCGGTATTTCTGCTGCACGGGTGGCTGGATTGCGGCGAAACCTTTCAGTTCATGGTCGATGCCTGCAAAAAGGACCGGTCCTTGGTGGCGCTGGATTGGCGCGGCTTTGGGCGCAGCGAGTGGCCGCAAGAGGGCTACGGATTTCCTGACTATCTCGGCGACTTCGATGCGTTGATGGATGAATTGGCGCCATTTGCCCCGGCCTGTGTTATCGGCCACAGCATGGGAGGCAACATCGCCAATCTCTATGCGGGCCTGCGGCCTGAGCGCGTGCGCTGCGTGATCAACCTCGAAGGCTTTGGATTGAATCGGACCAAGGCAGAGGACGCGCCGAAGCGAATGCGCAAATGGCTGAATCAGATAAAGAGCCCGGCGACCGAGAAAAACTATAATTCCTTCGAGCAACTGACGGGCGTCATCCAGTATCGATATCCGCGATTCCCCCCTGAAGTCGCCGCGTTCGTAGCGCGCGCCTGGGGAAGGGTCGATGAGGATGGCAGGGTGAGCTTGGTGGCCGACCCGCGGCATCACTGGGTGAATCCGATTCTCTACAAACGCGAAGACGCCGAGGCGACGTGGCGCGAAATTCGCGCTCCGCTTTTGATGGTGCTGGGGGCGGAGTCCGAATACCTGAAGCGATTGGGCGCCGATGGCACCATTGAGGCGTTGCGCGCCACGTTTCCGGGCGTGGAGGTCGAGAGCATCGCGAACGCAGGGCACATGCTGCACATCGAACGACCGGAATTGGTGGCGCCGTTGGTCGAGGCTTTTCTGGACGCGCATTGAATGATTCGCGGTATTTATCCCACTCGATTCGGTCAACTGCATCTGCGCAGCCACGAAGGGAAAGGTGTGCCGTTGGTGCTGCTGCACATGTCGCCGCGCTCCGGAGCCATGTGGGAGGAGTTGCAGGAACGGCTGGACAGGCCCACTCACGCGCCCGACCGCCTGGGCTACGGTTTCTCCGACGCTCCGCCCTGGGCGCTATCCCTGGAACAGTATGCGCAGGCCACCGTGGATGGCCTCAAGGCCGCGGGCATGGCGGGTCCCATCGACTTGTTGGGCATGCATACAGGATCCATCGAGGCCATCGAAATCACGCATCAGCTGGGTTCCCAGGTGCGCCGGCTGGCGGTGGTCGGCATGCCGCTGTTTACCGCCGATGAACAACAACGGCAGCTGGAGAAGTACAGTGAGCAGCCGCTGCGGCCATTGACCGACGGCGGACATGTACTTGGCGCCTGGCGCGGCGGCTTTGCGTTGCGCGAACCACCCTACGACCTCGCCGACATCCATCGCCGCTTCGTCGAGCAGGTGCTTGCGGCAAATCCGGGCGCGGCCTTTCGCGCCGCCTGCGGCTACTCGGTCGATAAAAACTTGAAAGATCTGGCAGCGCCGTTGACGGTATTCGCACCCCACGATGACATCATCGAGCAAACGCAGCGGGTGAA
>DATMRC010000030.1:0-56200 GCA_035567075.1 Steroidobacteraceae bacterium | reverse complement strand
TGACGGGCTGACGGGTGGTTGATGAATACTCTTCTCGATAATTCTTTGGTGGGCCTGGCGCTGTTGGTCAGTTTGGGCTATGCCGTCTCATCGCTGGGTCCTAGAGCATGGCGGAATCAATTGCTGGCATCGTTGAGCCGCCTGCTGGCGCGCGCGCCGGCATACCTTGCGCTCGGGCGGGTAGCGCGAAGACTCTCGGCAGCGTCGATCGCCACGTCACGCGGCGCGGCGGCCGGAAGCTGCGGCGGCTGTGACAATTGCGGCGCCGAACAAGCGGGCGCCCCGCAATCCGCCGCCGCCGAAGTCAACGTACCCGTTGCGACTATCGGCCGACGCGCGACCGAAACTCCCGCCGCCGTCAGCCGCCGCTGAAGTTCGGCGCCCGCTTGTTGCGAAAAGCTGTTACGCCTTCCGTGAAATCCTTGGTGTCGCCGAGAGCTGCTTGGTGTTCTGCCTCAAGCGCCAATTGTTCCGCGAGCGTGTTAGGCGGTTCGACGTTGAATACCGCTTTAATGCGCTGGTAGGCTTGGGTGGGGCCGGCCGCAAGGCGCTGAGCAATGGATTGCGCGCGTTCAAGCAAAACGGCGTCATCGACGCAGGCCCAGATGAGACCCCAGGCGGCCGCGTCCGCGGCGGACAAAGCGTCACCCAGCAAGGTCAGCCCCTTTGCGCGCGCCGTTCCGACCAATCGCGGCAGATAGAACGTGCTGCCGAGATCCGGTATGAGGCCCAGTTTTGGCGCGAATAGCTGCAAGAATGTGGCGGACTTCGCGGCCATCACGATGTCGCCCTGCAGTGCCAGACTCACGCCGGCGCCCGCCGCGACGCCGTTGACGGCGACCACCACCGGCACGCGCAATTGATACCAGGCGTTGATCATCGGATTGAAATGCTGCTGCATCGAGGCGCGAATACGGTCGCCGGCGCTGCCGCGCGGTTGCTCAGGGGAATTGTGCCGAACATTATCGCCGGTCAGATCCGCGCCGGCGCAAAAAGCGCGGCCGGCTCCGCTGAGCAATACCGCACGAATATCCTGATCGGACTCGATGGCGGCGGCGGCCTGGCGCAAATCCTCGACCAACTGATCACTCAGCGCATTCAATCGGTCCGGCCGATTGAGCGTAACGTGGGCGATCCGTTCTCGTGTCTCGAAGATGAGGGTGTCAAATTGCATCGCGACCGCCATAATGCCAGAAGTTGCGCTGTAGCCTAAGTGACCGAGTCTTATACATGCCCATCCCTGAAATTTTGCGCGATCGCCTGCGATTGCCCGTCATAGGCGCGCCGCAGTTCATCGTATCGACTCCACGTTTGGTCCTGGCCCAATGCAAGGCCGGCATCGTCGGCGCGTTTCCCGCACTGAATGCGCGGCCGGTTTCGCAGCTGAACGATTGGCTCGCCGAGATTACCGGGGAGCTTGCGGCGTATCAACGGGCGAACCCGGGCCAGAAGGTTGCGCCGTACGCGGTGAATCAAATCGTGCACAGCAGCAACAATCGGCTCGAGGAAGATGTTGCGCTGTGTGTCAAGCACAAGGTCCCCATCATCATCACCAGTCTGCGCCCGCCGGCGGAAGTGGTGTCCGCCGTGCATGGGTACGGCGGCGTGGTGTTCCATGACGTCATCAACTTGCGCCATGCCGAGAAGGCGGCGGCGCAGGGGGTGGACGGCATCATCGCGGTCTGCGCGGGCGCCGGCGGCCATGCCGGCTTGTTGAGCCCGTTCGCCTTGGTGAAACAGATTCGCGAGGTGTATGCCGGCACCATCATTCTGGCGGGTGCCATGAGCACCGGCGCCGATGTGTTGGCCGCGTGCGCAATGGGTGCGGATCTTGCTTACATGGGTACACGCTTCATCGCCACGGAGGAGGGCAACGCGCCGGCCGAGTACAAGCAAATGCTCATTGACAGCGCTGCCGAGGACATTGTCTACACCTCATTGTTCAGCGGGGTCAACGGCAACTACCTGCGCGGCAGCATCGCGCGTGCGGGGCTCGATCCTGACCAACTTCCGCAAGCCGACAAAACCAAAATGAATTTCGGAACTGGCGGCAACACTGCTGCAAAAGCGTGGCGGGACATCTGGAGTGCCGGCCAAAGCGTCAGCGGCATTCATGCGATCGAAAGCGTGGAGGCGCTAGTTGCGCGCATGCAGCGCGAGTATGTTGCGGCGCTCGCGGGCCTGTAATTGCGCTTGAGCGCCGAACAATTGCCGGCCGCGCTGACCCGGGGGTTGGTGGGTAGCTACCTGGTGTCGGGTGACGAACCCCTGTTGGTCGGCGAAGCCGCGGACGCGATTCGCGCCGCCGCGCGCGCGGCTGGCTACGTGGATCGCCGAGTTTTTTTCATCGACCGCAGCTTCAGTTGGGACGAGCTGTACCACGCCAGCCAGTCTTTGTCGTTGTTCGCCGAGCGGCGTCTGTTTGAATTGCGCATGCCGAGCGGCAAACCCGACAAGGGCGCAGCGCAGTTGGCAGAGCTGTTGAGCCGTCCGCCTCCGGACCTCATCTGCATGGTGGTAACCGGCAAGCTCGACAAGAAGGCCGGCGACTCACCCTGGGTACGCGCAGTCGAAGCGCACGGCCTGTGGGTGCCGATCTGGCCGGTGGCTACCGCGGCGCTGCCGGCGTGGCTGCGCGCCAGGGCGAAAATGCTGCGCATGGACATCGATCCCGAGGCCGCTCAACTGATCGTCGATCGCGTCGAGGGAAATCTTCTGGCCGCGAAGCAGGAGCTCGAGAAATTGAGCCTATTGGCCGACGGCTCGATCAGCGCCGACTTGGTCCTGCGGTCGGTCGGCGACAGCGCGCGCTACGATGTGTTTCAGCTCGCGCAAGCCGCCGCCGCGGGCGATGCTGAGCGCGCCTTTCGCGTGTTGTTGGGCCTGAAGAGCGAGGGGGTGGAACCGACGCTGATTCTGTGGGCGCTGCTGCGGGAGCTGCGCGGACTGTGGCAGGCATTCGAGCGTGACCGGCTGCATACGGCCAGTAGAGGCAGCGGCTGGAATCTCGCGGCCGCACCGTCGGCGCGCGCGCTGTCGAGGATGCAGAAACTGCCGTTGCCAGGACTGCTGCTGCAGGCCAGCCATACCGATCGGGTCATCAAGGGATTGGCGGCCGGCGATCCGTGGAGTGCGCTCACCGGCCTGACCGCAGCTCTCGCCGGCGCTTTGCAAGCAGGCGCGGAATCAGGCAGGGTAAGCCCATGAACCCAATGGGCATTTTCGGCGGCACCTTCGACCCGATTCACTACGCGCACTTGCGCACGGCATTCGAGCTGCAGCAGGCGCTGCGCTTGAAGGAGATTCGCTTTCTGCCCGCCGGCAATCCCCCGCATCGCGACCAACCGTTCGCAGACGCGCAACTACGGCTGAAAATGGTGCAGCTGGCGACCGCGGGGCAGCCGGGATTCGTGGTCGACGATCGCGAGGTTCGCAAGGAAGGTCCGTCCTACTCCGTGGAAACGTTGGGGGAACTGCGACACGAGTATCCGGACCGCAGCCTCTGCCTCATCGTCGGTATGGACGCGTTTTTGAGCCTGCCGAAGTGGCACCAGTGGCAGGAACTGCTGCAACTGGCGCATCTGGTGGTGGCGCATCGCCCGGGTTGGCGCGCGCCCGGCATGGGGCCGCTGGGCGAGCTTCTGGTAGATCGAGGGACCGGGCGCATCGGTGATTTGCATGAACAGCGCGCGGGCTGCATTTACATTCACGCCGTGACCCAATTGGAAATTTCCTCGACCGAAGTCAGACAGATGATTGCCATGGGCCGCGATCCGCGCTTCCTCATGCCGGATCCAGTGCGTAAACTCATCTTGGACGCCAACTGTTATTCCAAACACCGGACTACTTAGTGCCAGCAAAAAGAACGCTCGCGACCCGCAAGACCCTCGCCAAAAAAACGGCCAGCGCGAATCGATCCCTTAAAACCGTGGTGCACGACGCCCTGGCTGATATGAAGGCGTTGGATATAAAACTTCTGGATGTCCGCGGCCTCACCGATATCGCCGACTTCATGGTAATCGCCAGCGGAACCTCCGATCGGCACGTGCGCTCCGTTGCGCAGCGCGTGGTTGAAAAGTGCAAAGAAGCGGGATTTCGCCCGCTCGGGGTCGAGGGGCAGCAAGACGGCGATTGGGTGCTCATCGATTTAAGCGAGCTGATCGTGCACGTCATGTTGCCGCGGGTGCGCGAATTCTACGGGCTCGAGAAATTGTGGGACATGAGCATCAGCAAGCGCGCCGCCGCCGCGCGAGCCTAGCGCATGAAATGCCGGTTGATCGCCGCCGGGACCCGCCTACCCGACTGGGTCAATGGTGGATTCCGCGACTATCAGAAGCGGCTGCGCACGCCTCTGGTACTGGAACTTCACGAAATAACCGTGGCTACGCGCCGCGCCGGCGAGAGCCCGGAGCGCGCGGTACAGCGCGAGGGAGTGGGCATGCTCGCCGCGATTGGCAAGGATGATTATGTCGTGGCGCTCGAGATTACGGGGAAATCGATGAGCACCGAGCAGCTCAGCGTTTGGCTTGCCGATCGCTTGAGGGAAGGACGCCCGCTGTCGCTGTTGATCGGCGGTCCCGACGGACTCGCGCCGCAATGCCTTGACCGCGCGGATCAACGCTGGTCGCTGTCGCCGTTGACGCTGCCGCATGCGCTGGTGCGGGTGGTGGTTGCGGAGCAGATCTATCGAGCCATGAGTTTGCTCGCCGGCCATCCCTATCACCGCGCTTGAGGAAGCCATGGCCACGGACTTCATCTACCTCGCCTCAGGATCATCACGACGACGCGAGCTGCTGCAGCAGATCGGCGTGCCATACCGAGTCATCAATAGCGCCGTGGATGAGGCGACGCTGAAGGACGAGGCACCCTTGGCCTACGTGTCCCGTGTTGCGGCGGCGAAGGCCAACGCGGGTTGGCAGGCCCGCCGCGAGCCGCATGATGCACCGGTGCTGGCCGCGGATACGGCAGTGGTTCTCGATGCAAGCATCTTGGGAAAGCCCCGGGACCGAGGCGATGCCCTGGACATGCTGGGTAAATTGTCCGGCCGCAGCCATGAGGTTTTGACCGCGGTAGCGTTGCGCACCGCCGCCGGGCTCGACAGCAGGGTCAGTCGCAGTGTGGTCACTTTTCGGTCCATAGAGGCCGCCGAAGCCAGCGCTTACTGGGATACTGGGGAACCGCTCGACAAGGCGGGTGCCTACGCCATACAGGGCCGTGCCGCCATTTTCATCGCGGAGTTGCGCGGCAGCTACTCCGGAGTCATGGGATTGCCGTTGTTCGAGACCGCAGAGTTGCTCCGATCGGCCGGTCTCACGCGCCCCTTGCAGCCTACGGCCGGCCATGAGCACTGAAATTCTCGTCAATGCGAGCACTCACGAAGCGCGCGCTGCGGTCGTCGAAAACGGCGTTCTGCAGGAAGTGTTTCTGGAACGCAGCGGCCGCCGCGGACTGATCAGCAACATCTACAAAGGCCGGGTGTCGCGAGTCTTGCCGGGCATGCAAGCGGCGTTCATCGATATCGGTATGGAGCGGACTGCATTCCTGCATGCCTCCGACATATTCTCTCCCAGCCACGCAGACACCGGCATCGAGCCGCCGCACACCGAAAACATTCGCTCGCTGCTCGCCGAAGGCAATGAGATTCTCGTTCAGGTCGTCAAGGATCCATTGGGGACCAAGGGTGCGCGGCTTACCACCTACATCACACTGCCTTCCCGATATCTCGTGTATATGCCGAAAGGCCGGGGCGTCGGCGTTTCGGCGCGCATCGAGGACGAGGCTGAGCGCGAGCGTCTTCGCGCCGCGGTGCAAGCCGGCGTCCAGCCGCAAGAATACGCCGGATTCATCGTGCGCACCGCCGCGGAGGATTGCACGCCGGAAGCCTTGCGTGCCGACATGATTTATCTGCGCAAATTGTGGGAATTTGTCCGCCAGAAAGGCTTGCGTACGCAGCCGGGCCACCTGGTGCACGCCGATTTGCCGCTGCATTTGCGGGTGCTGCGCGATTTGCTGCGGCCGGATGTCGACAGCGTGCTGATCGATCAGCCGAGCGCACACCGGGAGATGCAGGAGTTCGCGGCCGCGTTCATGCCGGATGCCTTGCCGCGCATCGAGCTGTACGGCGAATCCCGGCCGCTGTTCGAGTTGCACCACGTCGAGGAGGAAATCCAGAAAGCCTTGGACCGCAAAGTATCCTTGAAATCCGGTGGGCACCTGATCATCGATCAAACGGAGGCAATGACGACCATCGACGTCAACACCGGCGCCTTCGTCGGTCATCGCAATCTCGAGGAGACCATATTCCGCACCAATCTCGAGGCGGCGGTCACCATCGCGCGGCAACTGCGCCTGCGCAATCTGGGCGGTATCATCATCATCGATTTCATCGACATGGAGGAGTCCGAGCATCGCCGCCAAGTCATCCAAGCCCTGGAAAAGGCCCTCAACGACGACCACGTCAAGACCAACATCTCATCGGTGTCGCCCCTGGGATTGGTCGAAATGACCCGCAAGAGGACCCGCGAAAGCCTGGAACATCTGATGTGCCAGCCTTGTCCAACCTGTGAAGGGCGGGGCTTCGTCAAGACGGCGGAAACGGTTTGTTACGAGATATTTCGTGAGGTGGTGCGGCAATCGCGGCAATTCGAGTGCCAACAATTGATGGTCTTGGCGCATCAGGACGTCATCGAGCGTCTGCTCGACGAAGAGTCCTCCGCATTGGGCGAGCTGGAATTGGTCACCGGCAAGCCCGTACGATTGCAGACCGAGACTTTGTACACCGTGGATCAATACGATGTCGTACTGATGTAAATGAGCACCGCCAAGATCGGAAAGATCCTGCTTTACTGTGCTGCAGGACTCGTGGCTGTATTGCTGCTCGCAATGCTGGCGGTCAAACTCGCGCTCGATCGAGCACCCCAGTATCAGGCACAGATCAAAGAATGGGTGCATGCGCAAACCGGCTATCACATCGGCTTCGCGCACGTCTCGCCGCAGTTTCGCTGGTACGGACCGGAACTTTACTTCGACCGGCCGGAATTGCGCTCGAAAGACGATCAGCGTGTGTTGGCACGCGCCGCCGGAGGCCGAATTGCGGCCGACATCTGGCAGCTGATCCGCAGCGGCAAATTGCTGGCGGGTCGAATCGAGGTTGATGCACCCAACATCGTCATCGAGCGCCTGGGTCCCACGCGCTTTGCGGTGGCGGGGGAGATTGAATTGGGCGGCGACAACTCATCGCCCCAAGCGCTGCAACTGAACGACCTGCCGGCGGGCAATCTGGTGATTCATCGTGCGGTGCTGACCCTGCAGAACTGGAACGCTGCACTGCCGCAGCTGATTTTACCGGACGTCGATCTGAACTTGCAGCGCGACAGTCAAGACCTCTCACTCATCGTCAGCGGTCGCCTGCCGCCGGCACTCGGCGGCACAGCGAATTTCAGGGGTAGCGCGCACGGGCGCGGCGATTGGCAGTCGTTGGCCTGGAACTCGCAGGCAAGCGCGCAGGACATCTCGTTTCCGGGCTGGCGTCGGCTGCTGCCCGAATACCTGGGCAACTTGGACGCGGGCGTTGGCTCATTCGTCATCACCGCCAGCGGCGAAGGACGGATGCTCAGCACTGCAAACCTTGATTTCACGGCGACCGGCGTTGCAACGCAGCTGCCCGATGGCCCCATCGCAAAGTTCGACCAAATGAGCGGCACGCTGGCCCTTGTCCACCGCGGCGATCGATGGAGCCTTGCCGGCAAGCATGTGCGCGTCGCGCGCAGCGATCCGGAGTCCGCCTTCGACGTCAGTTGGCGCGGCGGCGATGCCGGCTTGTTGGAGCTGCGCGCGCGGGCCAGCTATCTGCGGGTCGAAACTCTGATACCGCTCACCGGGTTCCTGCCGCAGAAGGACGTTCGCAAGCGCCTGCATGAACTCGCACTGACCGGCGAGTGGACCGATGCGATCTTCGCGCTGGCGCGGCCCACGCTCGCGGATCCATGGCAGCTGCAGGTGCAGGCGAAATTTCAGCGCGCCGGGTTTGCGCCGGCGGAGGGTGCGCCGGGACTGCGCGGTCTCAGCGGTTCGATGGCCGGCACAGAGAGCGGCGGCCACGTGTTCATCGATACCAATACCGCGGTATTCAATTGGCCGAGTCAGTTTTCGCAGCCCGTACCGCTGGAAGTGTTGAAAACAAATTTATACTGGAAGAGAACGACCGAGGAGTTGCTGGTGGCGACGCCCGGCTGGGAGCTGAAAACGCGCGATGGCGAGATTCGCGGAAAAACGGCTTGGCGGCAACCCGCCGACGGTTCATCACCCGTGCTGACGCTGGTCGGCAGCATTCAAAACGGCAATGTGGCGAGTGCGCGGAATTATCTGCCAAGGGGCTTGATTGCACCCTCGGCGCTCGATTGGCTGAACCGTGCATTGGTGGCCGGTCACATGCCGCAGGCCACGCTGCTGTTCAATGGTCCGGTGCGCAATTTCCCGTTTCGCGACGGCAGCGGCATATTTTTGGCGCGCTGCACGATCGACGGGATGACATTGGATTACGCGGAAGGCTGGCCCCCTGTGGAAAATCTGGCGACCACCGCGGAATTTCGCAATGAAGGGATGAGCGCGCGCATGTCGAGCGCCCACGCCGGCAGCATAGTCCTGGAATCCGGCGAAGCTCACTTCCCGGACTTCGACAGCGGTGAACTGAAAATACGCGCCGGCGGGCACGGCGACGCCGGCGGTGCGCTGGCTTTCTTGCGGGCCACACCCCTCGATGCCATCGCAGAGCACGCCTTTTCAGGTGTTGAAGCCACGGGGTCGCTGCAGTCCCGGTTCGAGCTATTTTTGCCGTTCAAGGACTTCGAGCATCGGCACGTGCTGGTGCACGGCCATCTTGACGGCGCGACGCTCAACAGACCGCATTCAACGACCAAGGCCACCGATGTGTCCGGCGACTTCGATATCGACGGCGGACAGGTGGCGCACGCCGATATACGCGGCCAACTGCTGGGCGGCGCCTTCCAAATGCAGGCACGCGTTCCGCGCAATAAGCCGCTGACCCGTACGCAACTCGAATTTCGCGGCACACTGAGCGCCGATGCCATGCGCGCGGCCCTGTCGATTCCACCGAGTATGTCGATCAGCGGGCAAACAGATTGGCGAGCGGTACTGAAAATTACTCCCGACCCGGCCCGGGAGCGAACGCTCCGCATCAGCAGCAATCTGCTGGGACTCGAGATGAGGCTGCCGGCGCCGTTGTACAAAGCGGCCGATACGCCGCTGCCGTCCTGGTTCGAAATCCAATGGCCCGCCGTCGGCGGCCCGCAGGGAAGTCTCGCGTTGGGAACGCTGGTGAGCAGCTCCTATGCACTGGAGTCCGATCCCGAGGGGATGCGGCTCGCGCAACTCTCGATGACGTTTGGTGCCGGTGAATCCACCGCCGGCGACACGCAAATAGTCAACGTCGGGGGCGCCGTCGAGCGCCTGGATTTAGCCGGATGGCTCAAGCTGAGCACGCCCGACAAAAATGCCAAGCCGCTGTCGTACTACATGCGAACGGCCAGGCTCGATGTGGCGGAACTGGACTATCTCGGCCTGGCGTTTCGCGATGTTTCGCTGGATCTCGCGGTGACCGAGGGTAGCTGGCGCATCAGCGTCGGTGGACCCAATGTCATCGGCACCATTACGCTGCCCAGCGCCTCAGAATCCGCCGACCCCTGGAATCTACAGTTCGATCGTCTGCGCTTCGATGTCGAGGAAAACTCGCCGCTTGACGGTGCGGCAGCGAACCCAGCGGCGGCTCCCGAGGCGAAGGGTTTTGCCGATCCGCGCGGCATACCGGCGATCAAGTTTCACGCAACTGAGTTCATCTGGGGCGAGCGCCGATTCGGCGACGTGACGGCGACTCTCGCGAGACTGGACGATGGCGTTGCCCTCAAACAGCTCACCGTGACCAGTCCCAACATGAACGTCAGCGCGCACGGCGACTGGCGCGGCAAGGATGAGGGAATCAGCCGCATTCAGGGGACGCTCACCAGCACCGATGTTCAGAGCACGCTGAAGGATCTGGGCTACGCCGACGTCATCCAGGCCAAGGCCGGCAAGGTCGAATTCGACCTCCATTGGGTCGGTGCTCCGACCACCGAGGCGCTGGCTCAGGTGGCCGGCCGCGTCCAGCTGTCGCTGGATAAGGGACAGGTAACCGGGCTCAAACCCGGCGCCGGCCGGGTATTGGGCCTCGCCAGCATCGCCGCACTGCCGCGCCGGCTAGCCCTGGATTTCAGCGATGTTACCGACAAGGGCCTGGCATTCGACACCGTCCGCGGCGACTTCGATTTGCGCGACGGCAATGCCTTCACGGAAAACGTGCTGCTTAAGGGCCCGGCGGGTGAAATAGGCCTGATCGGCCGTGTGGGCTTGAAAAACAAGGATTACGACCAAACTGCGGTGGTAACCGGAAGTGTGGGTAATTCGCTTTCGATCCCTGTCGCCAGCGCCCTCGTCGGCGGCCCGGTAGTCGGCGCTGCGGTGCTGCTGTTCACACAGGTGTTCAAACAGCCGCTGAAAGGCCTGGCGCGAGGGTATTATCGCATTACCGGCAGTTGGGATAATCCAACGGTCGAACGTATCAAGAGTGCAGACGCGGCCGCGGCGACTGCCGAGGCACCGAAATAATGGGCAAAGTAGCCGCTATACAAATGACATCGAGCCACCTGGTCGCAGAGAATTTGGCTGTGGCGGCCGAGTTGCTGCGCCAAGCCAAGGATCTTGGCGCCGAGATCGCCTGCCTGCCGGAGAATTTCTCATTCCTCGGCCTTAAGGATGCGGACAAGCTGCAAGTGGCGGAGCGCGAAGGCGAGGGAGCAGTGCAGGCCTTTTTGAGCGACACGGCCCGCGCACTCAAGATGTGGATCTTGGGCGGCACCATCGTCATCAAAGGCGATACCCCCCATCGGGTTGCGAATGCTTCCTTGCTGATCGACGCGCTCGGCAAGCGGGTTGCGCGCTACGACAAGATTCACTTGTTCGACGTCACCATCCCCGGACGCGATGAGCAGTATCGGGAATCCAGCCATGTCGTTGCGGGTCGCGAATTGGTGGTTGCGGACACGCCGGTCGGGAAGCTCGGGCTCTCGGTGTGCTACGACATGCGATTTCCGGAACTCTACCGTGAATTGGTGTCGCAAGGTGCCGAATGGCTGGCGATGCCTGCGGCCTTCACGGTGCCTACCGGGCGGGCTCACTGGGAGACGCTGCTGAGAGCGCGAGCCATAGAAAATCTGTGTTATGTGGTCGCGCCGGCGCAGTTCGGCTCGCATACCAACGGTCGTGAGACCTATGGCGACTCGCTGATCGTCGACTACTGGGGCCAGGTGCTGTCGCGTTTGGCGCAGGGTACCGGCGTGATTATTGCCGACATGGATCTTGCGGCCCAGGCGGAATCGCGCAGCCGCTTCCCGGTGCTCGATAATCGGCAGCTGGGCCGGCCGAAAGCGGCTGCGGTGCGCTTGCGGAACGCCGCCACGGGATCGACATGAACGCGCGCAGCGCTGAAATGGTCGTGCCCACCTTCGAGGTGGCGGAAAAAATGATTCTGGCGCCCTCGGGTCTCGACGAACGGCGATTGAGCCAGGTGCTCGATACCATCATGAGCCGCGGCGTTGATTACGCCGATCTGTATTTTCAGTTGTCGCGCGAGGAATCCTGGTCGCTGGAAGACAGCATCGTAAAAGACGGTTCGCACAGTATCGAACAAGGCGTCGGCGTGCGCGCCATCAGCGGCGAGAAAACCGGCTTTGCGTACACCGACGAGGTGCTGTTGCCGGCCCTGATCGAGGCATCCGATGCGGCGCGCGCAATCGCCCGCAGCGGGGGCGGTCATGCCGTGAAGGCTTGGCGGCGACCGCTCACGCATCGGCTGTATTTGCCGCTCGATCCGCTCGATGCCATCAGCGACGAGGATAAAGTGGCGTGGCTGATGCGTATCGATGCCGATACCCGCCGCATCGATCCGCGCGTCAAGCAGGTGATGGCCTCATTGGCGGCGGTGCATGAGATCGTGCTCATCGCGTCGAGCGACGGTACGATCGCCGCCGACGTGCGCCCCTTGGTGCGCATGAACGTGTCGGTAATCGTCGAGCAGAACGGCCGCCGCGAACAGGGCTATAGCGGCGGAGGCGGCCGCTTCGGCCTCGATCAGCTGCTGCACGGCGACGCGCCGTTCGAGCACGGGCGCGAGGCAGTGCGCCAGGCGCTGGTCAATCTCGAGGCGGTAGCGGCGCCGGCAGGATCCATGACCGTGGTGTTGGGTCCGGGCTGGCCGGGTATCTTGCTGCACGAAGCCATCGGCCATGGTTTGGAAGGTGATTTCAATCGCAAGGGTACCTCTGCTTTCTCGAATCGCATCGGGCAGAAGGTAGGGACCGATGAAATCACGGTGGTCGATGACGGCACACTGGATCGCAGGCGCGGATCCTTGAATGTCGACGATGAAGGCACGCCAACCCAGTGCACGACGCTGATCGAGAACGGCGTACTGCGCGGTTACATCCAAGACAAAATGAACGCGAAACTCATGGGCATGGAGCCTACCGGCAACGGCCGGCGCGAATCCTTCGCGCACATGACGCTGCCGCGCATGACCAATACTTACATGCGAGCCGGTTCGCGTGCACCGCAGGAGATCATCGCCTCGGTGGAAAAGGGCTTGTACGCCGTCAATTTCGGCGGCGGCCAAGTCGATATTACCTCGGGTAAATTTGTGTTTTCCGCGAGCGAAGCCTACCTCATCGAGAACGGCAGGATCGGCGCTCCGGTCAAGGGCGCGACGCTGATCGGCAACGGTCCGGATGTGCTCACGCGAGTCAGCATGGTGGGCAACGATCTGAAGCTGGACGGCGGGGTAGGAACTTGCGGTAAGGAAGGCCAATCGGTCCCTGTCGGAGTCGGCCAGCCCACGCTGCGCATCGATGCATTGACCGTGGGCGGGACCGGCTGATTCTGCACGTTTCCGCGGCTTTTACCGATTCTGCGCAGCGCCTCCACCGTGGAACAATCTTGCCGCGGCACTTTCACGGAGGAAACCCATGATGGGGATCGTAAGGATACGGCCGCGCGCGGGCGGGACGTTCAAGGCCGGTCGTCCTGCCCGCGCTTTATCGTGACCCGAACGCAGCGTCAGCGATGTAAAAAATACTCTGTCATAAGCCGGATAGCGGTGAATGCGTCACTTCCTGGCGACAAGTGCAGCGCCTCGGGTTCGGTGCGACTATCGGAGCGTGCACCAGGTCGCATTCGCACAGGCGGTGGACTCGGTAGGCTGTTCCATGTCATCACACGACGGAGTTCCCATGGCTGACAATTCAATGACCGGCACGTTTCAGATAAATTTGCCGAAGGACCTTTTGTCCGAGGCGAGGCGCGCCGCGCCGCCCAAAAAAGAGCAGCTGCACGTCGAAGGATGGCGCAACTCCTGGCTGTCGCGAATAGCCGAGTTGCTTGTCGGCAAGGACTGAGCCCGCTTGGCAGTTTGATTGAGGGAGGCGCCCGCCGGCCGCTATTTCCGGCGATTAAGTTAAATTTGCCGGGTATCATCGGCGCATCGGGATTAACATAGCGCTTGAGGGGAAACACTCATGCGCTTGTCCCGCCCGGTTTATGAAGGCCTGCCGTTGATCTACGCGGTGATCGGGGCCCTCGCCATATTTCTCTTTTATATCAATCCGCTGGGATTTGCCGGCAAAGCCGCCTTCTTGATCGGCTGCGTCTGCGAGACGGCTGCCATGACGTTGTTCTTGCGGCGTAAGGACTATCGCGCATTGAGCCGTGAATACCGCGGCGAGACGATCGAGCTGCCGTCGGATCTCAACGGCTAAGCCGTCTTCGGACTTTCAATTACTTCGGTCTCCGTCGCATCCAGCGTGCTTCGCACCCTTGGTGTGCGCTCATCGATGTACATGATCTCGTGTTGTCCAACCTGCACCACATCGCCATCATTCAAGTTATAGCGCCGTACCCGTTTTGACTGCACGAATATGCCGTTGGTGCTGTTGAGATCTTCGATCAAGCAGGAGTCCGGCTGCGTGACGATTTGGCAGTGATGCCGGCTGATGAATTTGCTGTCGATTTGCAAGTCGTTGTCGGGCGTGCGGCCGATCACGAGACGGCCGGGTTTCAGTTCGCGCTCGCCCACAGTCTTGCCCTCGGTCGCGAGCAGAATCCGACCGACCGTGGGTGTTGATTCGCCGCCAAGCGCGGGGGTGTGCTCCAAATTGGGAATCCGCATGCGGTTGGTGCCGGAGGCAAATTCCACCCACTGCAGTTCGCGGATCGCGGCATCGAGCTCCGCTGCCGTTACCGAATCCTTGTCCTGCCCGTAAGCGGCCATGAGACAGGTGTCGCACAGGGTGTTGATCAGGCGGGGCACGCCGCCGGTATATTTGTAAATCGTGGCGTAGGTGTCTTCGGCAAATATTCGCCGCCCATGGGACCCGGCCACCTCCAGACGATGATCGATGTACGCGTTGGTCTCCGTCTTCGTGAGCGCCGTGAGATGAAATCTCAGGCGCACTCGTTGCGTAAGCGACAACATTTCCGGCGAGTTGAGCTTTTCATTCAATTCGGGCTGCCCGACCAGAATGATGCGCAGCACCTTCTCTTTCGTGGTCTCCACGCCGGACAGCAAGCGCACTTCCTCGAGCACGCGGTTGCTCAAGTTTTGCGCTTCGTCGATTATCAGCAGCACCTTGCGGCCGTTGCCGTGCTGCTCCACCAGGAATTGATTCAGGGTGGCCAGAACTTCCGGTTTTTTCATGTCGAACGGCGTGAATCCGAACTGCACAAGTATCGATTGCAGAAATGCCGTGGGCGACAGCTGGGTTTGATTGATTTGCGCAATGATCACATCGGTTTGCAATTCGCGCAGGAAGGTTTCGATGAGCGTGGTCTTGCCGGCGCCGATTTCACCGGTAATCACGACGAAACCGTCGGTAAACCAAATCGTCGATTCCATGTACGCCTTGGCGCGCGCATGCTGCTTGCTGAGATACAAAAATTGCGGGTCCGGACTCAAGCGGAACGGCAATTCGTGAAGTTTGAAGAGTTCTAGGTACATCGCGTTCGGCAGTTTAAGGGATTGACGTGCTACGCGCGAAACAACCCACCCCTTAAGTCCACTCGATCAGTTTTAATGCATCCGCAAGGGCCCGATCGCGGTCCTGCGCGCGCTGCTTGAGAATGGTGCAATGGCCCAGCTTGCGCCCCGGGCGGGCTTGCTTGCCGTAGTCGTGAAATGCCAATCCGTCGATCGCCAGCAAGCGGTCGCGGTCGGGCATGTTGCCGAGAAAATTGATCATGGCCGTGTGCCCCAACGCGCGAGTACTGCCGAGCGGCATGCCGCAGATCGCGCGAAGATGGTTCTCGAACTGGCTGGTGACGCATCCCTCGATGCTCCAGTGTCCCGAATTGTGAACTCGCGGCGCCATTTCATTGGCAATCAATCGTCCTTGCACCACGAAAAACTCGATGGCGAGGATTCCGATGTAATCGAGTGCGTTCATGACTCGCTGCATATACAGCCTGGCGGAATGCTCGAGTTTCGCGTGGCGGAGGGGCGCGATACAAAAGCGCAGGATGCCGCCGCCGTGAGTATTGGCGGAGAGCGGATAGAACACCGTCCGGCCGTCGGCAGAGCGTGCGCCGATGAGCGAAACTTCGCGGGAAAATGCCTGAAACCCTTCGTAAATGAGCCCCATTCCCCCGATCGCCGCCCACGCCGCGTCGATGTGCGCCGTTTCCCGCAGGACGAATTGCCCCTTGCCGTCGTAGCCCAAGCGCCGGGTCTTCAATACGCCGGGAAGGCCGATTTTTCGGATTGCGTTCATCAGCTGCTGCTTGCTGTCTACGGCGGCATGCGGCGCCACGGGAATTTTGAGTTTTCCAAACAGCGCTTTTTCGGCCACGCGATCTTGCGACGCTTCGAGCGCGGCTTCAGAAGGCCGTATTTTCGTCAATTTCCGCAGCGGCTTGAGCGCGGCGCCGGCAATATTTTCCCAGTCGAAGGTCACGACATCGCTGCGCGCAGCCAATTCTTCGAGCCGCGCGGCGTCATCGAGATCGCCGATGAGGATGGGCGCCACTTGCGCGCCCGGCGCCTCGGCGCTGCGATCGAGAAATAGGCAGCGGATGCCCAATGGATACCCTGCAATCGCCAGCATCCGCCCCAATTGACCGGCGCCCACGATACCAACGCGCGATAACTTCAAGAGGCGCGCGGATCCGGCTTGGCGAGCACGGCCGCGGTCTGCGCCGCGCGAAAGGCGTCCAATGCCGCGTAAATGTCCGGATGATCGTTGGCCAGAATTGCGGCGGCGAACAATGCGGCGTTCTTTGCACCGCTGGCGCCGATCGCGAAAGTGGCGACGGGGACGCCGCCGGGCATCTGCGCAATCGACAGCAACGAATCGATGCCGTTCAATACCTCGGATTGGATGGGCACGCCGAGCACGGGAAGCGGTGTTTTGGCCGCAGTCATACCCGGCAAATGTGCGGCGCCCCCCGCGCCCGCAATGATGACTTTCAGGCCTCGCCCGCGCGCCGCCGTCGCGTATTCGAATAAAAGATCGGGTGTTCGATGCGCGGAGATCACGCGAACCTCGTGCGCTATGCCCAAGGAGCTCAAGGCATCGGCCGCTGCCTGCATCGTCTTCCAGTCGGAAGACGACCCCATAATGACTCCGACCAAGGCTTTCATCGCGCCAAGTCTACCAATCTAACCGAGCAACTGGCGCAGAAACGCAAAAAGCTCCCGCGCACCGACGGGCGAGCGCTGCTCCACGCGCTCTTTCTCAGCCTTATCGAGTAGTTTTGCCAGAGCCGCACGGTCGGCGTTCGGATACTCCTTGAGCAATTCGTCAATGGCCGCCCCGGGCTCTGACAGCAGCCGGTCGCGCCAACGCTCAATCTGCTGAAAATGCCGAATCTCCACGTCATGGCGCTGTTTGCGCTCCGCCAGCTTGGCGAGCACGGGTTCGGGGTCGATATTGCGCATCAACTTGCCGATGTACTGCCGTTGCCGGATCTGGGCCCCATGCGACGGCAATCGCCGTAGGTCGCGCAGCGCGACAAACAGATTGTCCGGCAGATCCAGCGCCTTGATTTCCTGATCCGGAAGGGCTGATAACTTCACGCCCAATTCCTGCAAAGAAGCCGCCTCGCGCTTGCGGGCGCTTTTGCTCAGCCGCTGCTCCTCGGTCTCACCGGCGGTTTCACCGGAATCCGCGGGTTTTTTCTCGCTCGCCATATTCCCCATGCTATCACTCGGGCCGGTAGAATCACCCCTCGGATTCCTAGGTTGCTTCAGGTCGGAGATGTTGATGGCCGTGACAAATACCCCGATGCGCCTTGCGCAAGCAGATCTCGAGTCGATTATCGAACGAGCCCTGGAAGAAGCCCGCGCCCGCGGAGCCTCGCAAGCTGAAGCCGCCGTCAGCCAGGATACGGGTCTTTCGGTGGGGGTGCGACTCGGCGAGGTGGAGACTCTGGAGCACCAGCGGGACCGCAGCATGGGAATAACCGTGTATTTCGGGCAACGCAAGGGCTCAGCCAGCACCGCGGACTTCTCGCTGGACGCGGTTCGTGCGACGGTTGCCAAAGCCTGCAGCATCGCCCGATTCACGGCGGAAGACTCGAGCGCGGGCCTTGCGGATGCCGCCCTGATGGCGCGCGCGCCGCAGAGCCTGGATCTTTCCCATCCGTGGAATGTCACCGCGGACCGCGCCATTGAGATCGCCAAATCCTGCGAGGCCGCTGCGCTCTCATTCGACTCCCGCATCAACAACTCCGAGGGCGCGTCGCTCGGCACTCATCAGGGGCTGCACGTGTACGGCAATACCCACGGCTTCATCGGCGGCTATCCGACCACGTCGCACACTGTCAGCTGCGTGGTTCTCGCCGGAACCGGCGAGGATATGCAGCGCGATTATTGGTACACCAGTTCGCGCGATTGGCGCGACCTGCAGGATTCCGAGGCCGTCGGACGCGAAAGCGCGCGCCGCACAATCGCACGGCTTGGACCGCGCAAGATCACCACACGCCGCGCGCCGGTGCTGTTCGCGCCGGAGCTGGCCCGCGGCCTCATCGGCCATTTTGTCGCCGCCATCCGCGGCAGCAGCCAATACCGCCAGGCCTCGTTCCTGCTCAATTCAGCGGGTCAGCAGGTGTTTCCGACGGGATTCAACATCTCCGAGCGGCCGCATATTCCGAAGGCCATGGGCAGTGCGCCGTTCGACGACGAAGGCGTTGCAACGCATGATCGCGAGCTAGTCGCCGACGGCGTACTCACGGGATACATTCTTTCCAGCTACTCGGCGCGCAAACTCGGGTTGCAGAGCACCGGCAATGCCGGGGGCGCGCACAACCTCATCGTGGCGCCGACGCAGGCCGGCGGTCTACAGGCGATGTTGCAGCGCCTCGGCACCGGTCTGCTGCTGACCGAATTGATGGGCCAGGGGGTCAACACCGTGACCGGCGACTATTCGCGCGGCGCCGCCGGCTTCTGGGTCGAGGGCGGCGAAATTCAATTCCCGGTGGCGGAGATCACGATTGCCGGCAATCTGCGGGCGATGTTTGCCGGTATGGCCGCCGTGGGCGATGACCTCGACATTCGCGGCGGTACCCGGGTGGGCTCGATACTGCTGCAGGAAATGACCATCGCCGGAGATTGAAGGTTCAAGCGCCCCCGCCCAAAAGATCCTTGAGCGATCGGCTCCTCAAGGAATCACGCACGGCGGACTCGATCTCGGTCAGCAGCGCGGCCGGCTCCTTCAGGTGGTGCAAAGCAATCGGCAATCGACCGCCATGCAGCGCGCGAACCGCAGCGAAAATCTCAGCCAGTTGAATTCTCTCCGGGTCGCGGCCGGGAACGAATTGCCGTTGTTCGGTGGTCAGGAGCAAACCGGCTTGCTGCAAACAATTCAGAATGGGTGCAATGACCATGCTGGGGATGTCGAGTTCCGCGGCAACGGCACGCGCCGTCGGGTGGGTCCTGCCGGCGGCAAAGTCGCGGCCAACGATGTACATGATCGACAGTGCCGCGAGCTCGCGGTCCCGCACGGACAATTCGATTGAGTCCTGGCCGTGGCGCAGGTACTGGGGAAACTGCAGGTAAAACGCGAGCTGCGCGCCAATCAGCAATATGAGCCAGCTCAGGTAGACCCAGATCAGCGTCGTCAGCACGATGGCAAAGCCGGTGTACACCGCCACCAAGGTCGAGGAATACACGAGGAACGCCGTGAACGCCTTGCCGACGAGCGCCCATATGATGCCGGATACGATGCCGCCGATGAGCGCGCACCGGAACTGCACCTTGGTGTTGGGTATGAACGCGTACATGATCGTGAAGACAAGGGTGACGATCACGTAGGGCAGCACCTGCCGCGCGGCGCTGAAGGTCCATGCGAGCGGCGCGATCGCATCGATCCACTGGGCAAACGGGCTGTTCTGGGCGCTCGCCAGCAGCCCCAATGCGACGGCAAGCAGTATGGGACCGAGGATCATGACGCTTAAATATTCGATGAAGCGGCGCGCGAAATTTCTCGGGTGCTCCACGCGCCACACGAAATTGAAGCTGGTTTCGACCTTCTGAACGGTGCTGATCACCGTGTAGACGAGAAACAAGAGACCAATGGAGCCGAGCAGCACGCCGCGCATGTTCGTGACGAACTGCAGGATGCTCTCGGTCAACTGCGAGGCTGCGCCGCCCAGGGGGCGGAAGAACTCGTCCAGTACGAAGCGCAGATCTCCGCGCGCGCCCACGCCTTTCAAGATTGAAAAGCTGAATACCATCAGCGGTACGATCGACAGCAGAGTCGTGTAGGCCAGACTCATTGCGCGGACGCTGATTTCGCCGTGCAACCAGTCGCGAATCAGAGCCACCGGATAACGCGCCACGCGCAAAGCCGCGCCCCACCGCGGACTTAAGGTCCGGGAGCCGGTAAATAACGTGTCCTCCAGGGATTCGACCCATTTGAGCATGGGGCGCCTGTTCGCCCTAGGCCGCCGTCAACAGCTTGAGCGCCTCGCGGTAATTCTCGCTGGTGCGCGTCAGGATCTCCGGCGGCAGATGGGGCGCGGGGGGCTTTTTGTTCCAGTGCAGAGATTCCAGATAGTCGCGCACGAATTGCTTGTCGAAACTCGGCGGACTGATGCCCGGTTTGTACGACGCCACCGGCCAGAAGCGCGACGAATCCGGCGTCAGCGCCTCGTCGATGAGGTACAGGCGTCCGGCCTTGTCGGTGCCGAATTCGAACTTGGTGTCGGCGATGATGATGTTGCGCGCGCGGGCGTGTTCCGACGCGAATCGATAGATGTCGAGGGCGATGCGCCGCATGCTCGTCGCGCATTCGAGGCCGACCAATTTCACGATTGCGTCGAAGTCGATGTTTTGATCGTGAGAACCCGCCGGCGCTTTTGACGCCGGTGTAAATATGGGCTGCGGCAGGCGCTCGGCCATCTGCAGCCCGCGCGGCAATTCGATGCCGCACACGGAACCGTGCTGTTGATAGTCCTTGTAGCCGGAGCCGATCAGATAGCCGCGCACCACCGCCTCGACCGGCAACGCGGTCAGCTTTTTCACGATCATGGCACGCCCGGCGAGTTGCGCGCGCTCCTGCGAATCGGCGACGACGTCCTCGACGCGTAGATCGGTGAGATGATTTGCCGTCATGTGCCTGGTTTTCGCAAACCAGAACAGCGAGATTTGCGTCAGTACCTGACCCTTGAAGGGAATCGGGTCGGGCAGGACCACATCGAACGCCGACAGGCGATCGGTGGCGACGATCAGCAGATGCTCGGCATCCACATCGTAGATATCACGCACCTTTCCCTGATGGATCTTCTTGAGGGAGCGTAGTTGCGATTCAAAAAGCGTTGCCGACTGCGAGAACTGTTCCATGCGTGTGCGGCCTGCGGACTGCTAACATTGAAGGTCGGCGATTGTGGCGGGACAGGGCGCATAGGTCAACGCGAATGGCGTGGAAAGGCATTTTTTTTGGGGCTTTGATCGGCCTACTGATCACCAGGAGCGTCTGGGGAGCCGCCGTGGGCGCCATCGTCGGGCAAATGCTCGATCCAGGTGCAGGGGTCAGGCTGGGCGCAGCCGGCCCCACCTCGATTTCCGGAGAATTTTTTCGCACCACGTTCGAGATCATGGGTTATGTGGCCAAATCCGATGGACGGGTATCGGAGGCCGAGATCGACGCCGCCCGCAAACTCATGCAGGAACTGAACCTGGGCGCCGCGGACATCAGCGCGGCAATTGCATGTTTCAGGACCGGAAAGTCGCCGCATTATGATGCTGAACTGGGCATCGAGCGGCTGCGCGAAGCCTGCGGGCTGCGTTACGACTTATTGCGGGCATTTGTAGAGCTGCAACTGCGTGCCGCGCTCGCCGGCAATGGCATATCGCCGCCGGCCAGGGCCATCCTGACCAGGATCGCCGAGCGTTTGGGACTGTCGGGCCTCGAATTCGCGCAGCTCGAGGCGTCGGTGCGCGCCAGGCAGGCGCGGGGTGGATCCGGCACTCTGGCAGAATGCTATGCGGAACTCGAAGTGGACGCTAGTATCAGCGATCAAGAAGTAACCAAGGCCTATCGCCGCCAAATGAGCCGGCATCACCCTGATAAACTCGTGGCCAACGGCCTGCCGGAGTCGATGGCGCAAATGGCGAAAGAGAAAACTCAGCGCATTCAAGAAGCCTATGAAGGTATTCGCGCGGCGCGTGGAATGCGCTGACCCATGAGCGTGATCATCGCCCCATCGATTCTGTCGGCGGATTTTGCGCGTTTGGGCGAAGAAGTGAACGCCGTGATTGGCGCCGGCGCCGACTGGATTCACTTCGACGTCATGGACAATCACTACGTCCCCAACCTCACCATCGGGCCGCTCGTATGCGAGGCGTTGCGCAAGGCCGGCATAAAGGCGCCGATCGACGTGCATTTGATGGTCTCGCCGGTCGACTCCTTGGTCGCCGACTTCGCCAAGGCCGGCGCCAGCAACATCAGCTTTCATCCCGAGGCCACGCAACACGTGGACCGCACCATTCAACTCATCCGTCATTCCGGCTGCAGACCGGGGTTGGTCTTCAACCCGGCGACCTCACTGAACTGGCTGGACTATGTGATCGACAAGATCGACATCATCTTGTTGATGTCGGTCAATCCGGGGTTTGGCGGGCAGGAGTTCATCCCCGAGGTGTTGCCGAAACTCGGCGAGGCGCGGGCGCGGATCCAAGCCGCGAAGCGCGACATACGCCTCGAGATCGACGGCGGCGTCAAGGTTGAGAATGCGGCAAAAATCGCGCAGGCGGGCGCTGACACCTTCGTCTCCGGCTCGGCTATCTTCGGCAGCGCCGATTATGCGCGAACCATCAAGGCCATGCGTGCGCAAATAGCAATCGGTGCCGGCGCCCGCTAGGACTTGGGGTAGGGCGTGCCATCCTCCACTTCCGCTTCGAAACCAAAGGCCGAATAGCATATGGGTCTCTACGAAGATCGCATTCTGCCGCATGTCATCAATCTTGCAATGCGTAATCGCGAACTTTTGCCATATCGCGAACGAGTGCTGTCTTCTGCGCGCGGGCGCGTCCTTGAGATTGGCATCGGCTCCGGTCTGAACCTGCCTTTCTACGGACCACAAGTGGAGGAGATTCTTGGCTTGGATCCCGTCCCAAGACTCATCGCCATGGCGCAGGTTGCCGCAGGACGCTCCAAGACCCGAGTGACATTCATTACTGGCTCGGCGGAAGCCATCCCGATCGATGAGCACAGCCTCGATACGGTCGTTACAACATGGACGCTATGCTCGATTCCAAACGCCGTCGGGGCGCTGCGCGAGATGCGTCGCGTGCTCAAACCCGGCGGTCAATTGCTGTTCGTCGAACACGGACTTGCGCCGGAGGAAAACATTCAGAAGTGGCAAAATCGGCTGACGCCGCTTTGGAAGAGGATTGGGGGAGGTTGCCACCTGAATCGACCGATTGGCGCGCTTATCGAAAGCGCGGGATTCGCCATCAGGCGACTCGACACGGGCTACATGAAGGGTCCCCGGGCTATGACCTTTCTGTATGAGGGGTGTGCAGCGCCGCGGTGCTCCTCGCCGCAACCGAACTCGACGGTATCCCCGACTCCCACCGCTCGGGCACGCCCGTAGCTAGGCGCCTCAACTCCTTCAGGCAGCCTTGAGCACTTGCCAAGCAAAGACGAGCATGACGATCCAAGCGGCGAAGTAGATCATCGGGCGCAGCGGCAAGCGCGCCAGGCCGGAGATCATGATCTGGCGGCCGAGCAAACTGCTGCTCCATGCCTGGAAAATCCGTAATGTTGACTCCAATGATGAATGGAATCCAAAGTGAGCCGGCCAGCAAAGCGGTGTACATGAGCCATTTGAGTTCCGGTGTCATGGGAGAAACCCCTCGTAGGTTCGCAGTCAGAACGAGCAAGCCTCTAAACTACAACAAGACATCGCCGACCGAGTAGACAAAGGCGGGGGTGCGCTCTAACGTGCGAGCCGGCCGATAAACGCCGCGATTTTGTGCCAAGTTTCGCCGGCTACGATCAGCTCGCACTCCTCGACCTCGATCGTCTTGAAATCCAGAGTTGCCGCAGTTCCATTCACGATCACAGTAAGTCTGGCAATGCCGGGCGGAGTTTGGATGCTTCCGGAACTGCATCGGATCGATTGAGCTGCAATACCAGCGCGATCTAGTTCCTCCCGAACGTGACCAACGATCTTAAGCTTGCCTAACTCGAATGAAGTAAGTGCCATTCGAATTGCTCCACGTGCCGCAGTCGATGCTAAGCATATCGGTTTATCTTATGAATTGAATGATCGCTCTGAGGTGTTGATTCCCGCCATCAAGAACTGAAGTTCGCCGGTCAGCGACCGTCGCAGGATAAATAATCTTTCAAACCCTTCAACGAATGCCAACCCGGGTTAGCGCAAGCTCCGAGCAAAGGACCACTACTTCGCGAAAATCTCTTGGAGCGTATCCAAAGTGAGCGAGAGCGTCTTGGCCGAAACGCTCCCCGCTTTCTTGGCTAAGCGCACCTTGTCTACGGCCCGTATCTGATCGAGAAGAATCAAACCCTTTCTGCCCCCATGCGAGAGGGGAATGCGAAACGGCGCCGGGCGGCTTTTCGTAGTCATCGGCGCAACAATCACCGTGCGCAGATATTCGTGCATCTCCGGCGGGGACACCACCAAGCATGGCCTGGACTTCCTGATCTCACTGCCAACCGTTGGATCCAGTGAGACCAGCCAAATGTCACCGCGCGCTACCATTGATGGTCTGCATCATCCTCGTTGCCAAACTCACCCATGACCAACGCGTCGTCATTTTGATCCGCGATCTTTTGCGCCGCCGCCGCCCATCCCGCACGAGCGGCCTTGGCGGGCCTGCGAAGTACCAGCGCGTCCCGCTCAATGCTCAGATCGGCACGATCTTCCAGCCCCACTTGGGCAAGCAGCGGCTTCGGGATTAGGATCCCCTGAGAATTTCCGATCCGCCGAATGGCGATCTGGGTTCGCTTCATAGTTATAACAATGTAGCACCGTACATATTGGATTGCAAGCCGCGAAGCTCCCAACGGTTCACCGCAAGCACGACTTTGAGATACATCCCTGTGGCAATTCGCTACTTCGCCGCCGCGATCTCCGCATCCACCACCACCGGAAAATCTTTCGGGACGGAACACCCGAGGCCTTCCACCCGCCATGAAGAGCTCCATCACTTAGGATCCGGCGATTGCGCTACGCCGAGGCGCAGTTGCGAAACTTATCGCCGTGTTGTGCGGCGAATCTCCCCCAGGTACGAAAGCCCGAATATTTTCTCGGCAACGACGCGGCTATCTCCGCGCCTGCCTCGTTTAGCAGGCGCTCTTATTTGTCCGGCGGTTGCGCAACACCGCCAAGCCACCCATCAACAGCGTAAGAGCGCTCATTGTCGACGCTGGGTCGATCTCGGGTGCAGCAACGGTGGGCGAACTAACGGTAACGAAGCCGGTCTTTGTGAGGTCGCTAATGACGTTAATACTTGAATTCAGCAACGTCTCGTTCTGAATTGCCAGAGTGCTGGTGCCCGCACCGATCGCGTCAAAAGTAAAGACGGCAAGTTCGCCCGAGCCATTCACGCCGGAGACCGCGGTGAGTAGCGTATTAGCGGTCGCGAATACGGTGCCGCCCAGGTTGTCATTGGTCCCGGGAATAAAAAACGTGCTTCCACCCGTTGCGAGAAACGGTCCCTCCGACGAGGACACGGCCTGCAGAATACTTGGATTAAATGCGAGATCGAATTGATACCCGTAAAGATCGCTCACATTCGATATGCCGACGTCGACCGTTACGACGTTTCCGGTCGAAGCCGTTTGGGTCGTTGGATCGATGCTGATAACGGCTTGGGCATTCGCCAGTGAGCCGACAAAGACGGACGCGGCGGCGCAAACTGCTAGTCGAAGAAGCTTTGACATGATTCTCTCCAAATCCTTACCAATATGTAATGCAAGAAGACTAGTTGCATACGGTGCCGGCGGGCATCAGCCGAGCCTCTGTGCTGAGATCGATAATATTCACGACGCCATCACCGTTCACGTCAGCGCGCGGATCGAAGCCTGCCTGCCCCACTTTCTTTCCGAAGGACGCCTTGATGATTGCAAGGTCGGCGCAGTTGACGACGCCATCGCCATTGAGATCACCTTGCAAGGCTCCGCTGCTGATCACGAGGTTGACGGGAGAGCCCGCGGCAACACTCGTACCTGCCGTCGGGCTTTCGCTGATGACAGTGCCGATTGGGACCGAGCTACTCGGCTGATTCGTGACCGTGCCGAGCGCGAGACCCACTCCGGTGATGGCGCTGGTCGCTGCGGCCTGCAACTTCCCGACGACATTTGGTACCGCCACCGGCGCGGGGCCGGACGAGATGACAAGGCTCACTGCTGCACCATCCGCCACGCTGGCGCCGGCAGCAGGGCTTTGGCTGATCACATTTCCGGCTGGTACCGAACTGCTGGATTGCGAGGTGAGGGTGCCGACCGTCAAGCCGGTCGAAACAAGCGCAGTCGTGGCGGCGAGTTGACTTAGGCCCACCACGTCCGGCACCACCACCGTGCTTGGCGGTGTCAGATACGCATTGATGGCACCGGTGTCGTCCCGGTAAGCAGCACCCGGCGTGAGAGGGTCAATGTAGACCAGAAGTTTCGCGTTTACGCTCGAATCGCCGTTCTGTACGAACACCGTGGAGGCACCATTGAACACCAAATAGGGGTACCCTGCGAAGGCCTGGGCTATTGCACGGAGTTCTGTGCCGAGAGAAAAGCTCTCGCCCGCCAGAATCGTAACGACACCCGTCGTGGTGCTTTGGACTCCGAGGCATACGCTGGAATAGATCCCGAGGCCGGGCGCGCCGGGCAAGTCTGGATCGAAGGTGTTGATGGTCCCAGAACCAGAACCATTGTCGTCAAAGAAAACATCGGCCCGAATAACGGCATCAGTCAAACCTGAAACACACTCGCTGGAAGTTGGCGTGCCGGTCACAACCATGGTCAATTGAAATTGCAACAGTCCGGTACCAAGGGCAACGAACTGATCGAACCAAGAACTTTCGCCTACCGGTTGCGCCGCGGAAATCAAGGGATTGTTGATTTGCGCGCCATTGCCGTTGACGGAATACTCATAAAACGCCGGGGAATTCGACGCGGATGCCACAGCTGAGGCCTGCAGTACGAGTCCAGAACTGCTCGCCGTTGCACTATTGGAATAGCCGATGGTAAAGATCGCCGGAAACGAGCCACCGTCGTCCTCCACAATGATGGTCTTAGAGCCCCCGAACTGGCCGGAATCGCTGTTGCTGCATGGCGCGGGACCGTTGGTCGTCGCATAAGCGCCATTGCTTGCCGACGAAGTGCAGCCGTGATTTATTTGCGCAAAAGCTGTCGATGCACCTAAAACCCATACCGCAAGCACGCAGATCGATCGAGATAGGAAGGACAAGCGGTTAAGTCCAGCGCCCCGTGTGGCGACGCGGGCAAGCCATTCGTGTCGTTCAGTCGTATTCATGCACCATCGCCTTCTCGTTAGTTATTCAATGCTTGCGCGAATTTTTTCTACAGTGCGGCCATTCGCGTCATCCGGTTGGCTTTGGACTGCTCCCCGTTCATTCCCGACTGGAGAATTGACGGCCGACTTAACTTAAAGCGCATTCCGCATTCGATTCGTGCTCCCCGACTCGGGATAATTTCGGAGCTCTTATAGAGGAGTACGAAATAAATGAACCAAACAGGACACGCGCCCGCGACGGCACCCACGGGAGGCCGATTTCTCTTTCAGTCGGGGTTTGTCGAAAGCAGCGGAGAGCTGCGCGGGTGCGCTTGAATATCGTGCGGCCGAGTTCCTATCACTCCAACGCGGCGCGCAGCAGCAGCCGCGCCTTCTGCCAGTCGCGACGTACAGTGCGCTCGGTCAATTCCAGCACCTCGGCGATCTCGCTCTCGCTCAAGCCGCCGAAGTAGCGCATATCGACGACCTGGACGAGTCGTGGATCGGCTTGGGCGAGCTCTTCGAGCGCCTCATTGACCCGGATGATCTGCTCTTCGGAGGCATATAACTCATCCGCCACATTCGTGTTGAGCGTGACGTGCAGTGCGCCGCCGCCGTGCCGCTCGGCCCGATGTTTGCGCGCGAAGTCCACGATGATCGAGCGCATGACGCGTGCAGCATAGGCGAGAAAGTGCGCCCGATCGGTGACCCGCAGCCGACCCGCGGAGAGAAACCGTAGGTACGACTCATGCACTAGTCCCGTGGTTTCGAGCGAAGAATCGCGCTCCGAGGCCTTCAGGCGCCGGTGTGCCAGCTGATGCAACTCGTCGTACATGAGCGCCAGCAGCCGATCGATGGCATCACGATCCCCGCCGCTGACCGCATCAAAAAGCTGCGTGAGCTCGCTCAACGAGGGCACTCCATTCGTGCGCTTCGGCGACATCGAACGTGGGTCATTATTCCTATCCCTTTGGCACGGAACTGCGATATCAGCATACCGTGCTCTTGAGGCATCTTGCGATTCGCAAGTGATTAGCAATTATGTCTCATGCGCCAGGGTCCGCCGGTGCCCGCTCGCACCCTGCAGTCGCCTCGCTTAGTATGAGGTTTGAGAGGGAGCGCTACGTGCAATTGTCGAAGGATCAGTTCGCGGTTTTGTCGGAACTGCTGGATGAGGGGCTGGATCTCCCTGAGGCGAGCCGTGGGTCGTGGGTTGCGGGCCTAAGCGAGCCCTTTGCGGGCGCCAAGGCGATACTGCGCAAGATGCTCGCTTATGAGGCGGGCGGCGAAGCGCAGGATTTTCTCAACACCCTGCCGAAGTTCCCGGCGCCGGGTGACGCCGCGCCGGATCCGCACGAGACGGGGCTTCAACCCGGTGCCCGAATCGGGGTCTATATTCTGATCCGCGAGATTGGCCAGGGCGGCATGAGCACGGTGTGGCTCGCCCGGCGCACCGATGAACTCGTCAAGCGCCCAGTCGCCCTGAAGCTGCCCCATCTGCACCTGCAAAGTGCGCGCTTCGCCGAGCGCTTTGCGCGCGAGCGGGACATTCTTGCCAATCTCACCCACCCGCACATCGCTCACCTGTATGACGCCGGCATTACCTCAGAGGGTCAGCCGTTTCTGGCGATGGAGTTCGTGGCGGGCGAACCTCTCACACAGTATTGCACGGCGCACCAGTTGGGCATTGTCGAGCGCCTGCAATTGTTCCTGCAGGTCTTGGAGGCCGTCGACTACGCGCATGCGCAGGGGGTCATCCATCGGGACTTGAAGCCCTCGAATATTCTGGTGCGCGAGGGCGGTGAGGTGGTGTTGCTGGACTTCGGCATCGCCAAGCTACTTGTCGACGGACAATCAGAGCAGACCGAACTGACCCTGCACGCGGGTGCAGCACTCACACCGCACTACGCCTCACCAGAACAGATTCGAGGCGATTCGCTGGGGCCGGCGACAGATGTTTACTCGCTGGGTGTTCTGCTCTATGAACTCTTAAGCGGGCAGCGGCCCTACGAACTGACGGGCTCGACCCGACGCGCGCTCGAAGAAGCCATCCTCTCCACCGACCCGCGTCGACCGAGCGAGGTGGCGACCCAACGGTCTCGGACGGGAGAGACCGCCCCCCGCGAGTTAGTGCGCAATCGCTTGCGGGGCGATCTCGATATCATCGTGCTCAAGGCATTGAAGAAACCCTCCGCCGAGCGCTACCTCACCGCGGCCGCATTCGCGGAGGATCTGCGCCGCTACCTACGCGGCGACACCGTCAGCGCACGGCCCGACACCTTCTGGTATCGACTCACGAAAAGGGCCCGCCGGCACAGGCCGGCGTTGCAAGGCGCCGCTGTGGCAGGACTCGCGATCGCTGCTGTAGCAGCGGCGGTCATTAGCGCCCTCGAGGGTGGCTGGATGTCCAATCGGCACGCGTCTGCGGTCACGGCGAGACCGGTCGGCGCAGAGCCCGCCTCGCTCACAACAACGATCAATCCCAGGTCGATCGCAGTGCTCCCATTTCTCGATTTGAGCGAGAACAAGGACCAGGAGTATTTTTCCGATGGCATGACCGAACAGTTGATTAACGAGCTAGCACAACTGTCCAGTCTTCGAGTGTCGGCCCGCACATCATCGTTTTATTTCAAAGGCAAGCAGTCGACCGTCGCGGAGATTTCCAAGCTGCTGCACGTTACGGCAGTCGTGGAAGGCAGTGTGCGCCGGGTTGGCAACCAAGTACGCATCACGGTGCAACTCGTCGACGCCGGTAGCGGCTTTCACGTCTGGTCTCATGTTTACGATCGCGGCCTCAAGGATATCCTCGAAGTCCAGTCGAGCGTAGCCACCTCAATCGCGCAAGCCTTAAATGTGACGCTGACCCCCGATGACTGGGCCAAGTTCGCGTTGGGTGGCACCCAAAATCCCGCGGCATTCGATATGTATCTACGCGCAGAACAGCAACTTAGGACCGGTATTGATAGCGAAGCGGGCACTCGCGCAGCGCTGGCACTATTCGATCAAGCCATTGCGCTCGATCCTAACTACGCCTACGCCTATACCGGCCGCGCTCGCTCGCTCGATGTGCTCGCTGTCTTTCACGTTGATGCGGCTACCCGCGACGACGTGCGCCGCCAGGCGCTCGCAGCCGGCGAACGCGCGGTCGCGCTGGCGCCGCAGCTCGGTGAGGCGCATGCAACGCTGGCCATCACTCGCGCATACGGACTTCTCGACTTCGCCGGCGCCGCGCCTGACTTTGATCGAGCCATAGCACTCTCCCCGGGAAATGCGCGTGTCCAGCGGCTGTACGCGGAATTTTCCTCCGCCTTAGGCCATCGCGAAAAGGCCATCGCAGCGGCCAAGCGTGCCGTCAGCCTTGACCCGCAAAATCTGCTATCCCACGTAACACTGGGCCGAGCGCTCTTACACTCCCGCAACTACCGCGATGCGTTGCTGGCGTTTCACGATGCGGAAGCGCTCAAGTCCGACTCAAATTACCTCCAGGGCAACATCGTGGCCGCCTTGGTTACTTCCGGACAAGTGGAACAGGCACGCCAGCGCTGCGAATCCAAAACCATATCACTCAATGATGACAATCGGCACTACTGTCTCGCGCTTGCCTATCATTTACTCGGGAATCAACCGACGGCAGAGCGCGAGCTGGCACAGCTCAAGGCTCTTGCTGGCGACGAAGCGGCATTCGGATACGCCGCAATCTACGCGCAATGGGGCGACGCCAATACCGCATTGGCGTGGCTCGCCAAGGCTGAACAGCGGCGTGACCCGAGCCTCCAGAGCTTGAGAGTCGCCCCGCTACTCGACCCGTTGCGCAAATACCCCGAGTTCCATGCGATTGAGGAACGACTCAAATTGCCGCCGTAGCTGGATTAGCGCCTGCTGCATTTAGGTAGCGAAGAGCCGCACGCTCAGGGTCCTCCGCGCCCAAAGGAGGTAGGAGTATTGGCTTTGCCCGCTAGCCTTCCACCGCCGCAAATGCCCGCACGGGAAAGGTCCCAAAGCCCTTGACCTTGACCGGCACGGCAAAAAACTTAGCGCCTTGTTGCGGCACGGCGGCGAGCCCGCACAGATGCTCGACGATCGGAATATCCGCACGCAGCAGTGTCGAGTGAACCGGGCGCTCGCCGCCATCGGTGCAATCGATGTTGTGCGAGTCAATGCCGACCAAGGCGACACCGGCGTCTAACAACCACTGCGCCAGTCGTCCCGAAAGATACGGAAACCCCTCGAAATACTGATCGGTTCGCCAGTGCCGATCCCAAGAGGTCTGCACGAGTACCGCCTTGCCGCGGAGATCGCTTGGCTTGAACGGCAAACTGTCGATCGCTCTCATTGCGGAGGGCTCCACGCGAGCGACGACGCACTTTAAGTTAGCGAGCGATTCCAACGGCAACGACGACAGATCCTTGCCGTCGCTGTAGCGATGGAAGGGACTATCGACGTAGGTACCCGTGTTGGCCACCATACCGATGCGGCCGATCTGAAATTCCGTCCCCGCCGCGTACAATTTGCGCGACGCCTCCCGCGACAGATAGTCGCAGATGACGGGCGCCGGCAGACCCTTGTAGGTCAACATTCCCGATTCCACGGTATGACTGACATCGATGAGTGGCATGTGCGAGTTCCTAAAGTTATGCCTAGATAATCAACTGCCGCTCCCCGCGATACAAACGGCAAATGACCTTGCCGATCAATGCCCACCTTGGCGAATTGACAATCACTGACCCGCAGCTCGGCAGCTCAACCTATCGTATTCCAAAGCAAGACGAGGGATGTGCCACAATCCTTAGCCATGCAAAGACGTTACGTCACAGTCGATGTATTCACAAATCGCGCCTTCGGCGGCAACCCCCTGGCAGTTGTTCTGGATGCAGAGGGCTTAAGCGCGATTCAAATGCAGGCGATCGCGACGGAATTCAACTATGCCGAAACCACGTTCGTGTTACCGCCATGGGCTAGGGCTCACACCGCCCATGTCCGGATATTCACGCCGCGAAGCGAAATTCCCTTCGCCGGGCACCCCAACGTCGGGACCGCCGTCGTGCTTGCCCGTGAGTTGGAAGCGAACGGAGGCACGCCGCTTGACCGGCTCGTGTTCGAGGAAGCCGCCGGACTGGTGCCGATCCGTATCCTGCGTGATGGCCACACCGTCGCCGGCGCGGAACTCACCGCGCCTGAATCTTTGACCATCGGACCATCGGCGTCCGTGACCGACATCGCCGCGTGTTTATCGCTCGATGCGACCGATATCAAGCTTAATAACCACCCACCCCAGGTACTCTCGGTCGGATTGCCCTTTCTGGTGGCCGAGCTCACATCCAAGGACGCGCTGCGACGCGCGAAACCCAATGCGCTGACTCACGAACATATTCTGCCGCCAATCGGTACGGACGCCATATTCGCGTATGCCTTAGGGGCGAACCCAGAAGAACTGCATGCCCGCATGTTCTCGCCGCTCGATGGCATATCAGAGGACCCGGCGATCGGCAGCGCCGCCGCGGCGACGATCGCACTTCTCGCCACCTTTCGAAGCGAGCGCGACGGTGAGATTGCCTGGCGCATTCAGCAAGGCGTTGAAATGGGCCGGCCGAGTCTGATTTTTGGGCGGACCGAGAAACGCGATGGCGCAGTCACGAACGTTTATATCGCAGGCCACGCCGTGCAAGTCATGTCCGGGTTTATTGATTTGCCCGCTGCCTAGTTAGACCGTTGGAACCTCCGACACCGCCCCACTCGAGCGCGGCATCAAAAACGCCAGCACAGCGGCCACGACTAGCAGCGCCGCCACGCATCGATGCCTAGCCATTGTTTGGCCACTATCTGGCAAATGGCCCGCGGCGCTTTGGCGTTCGCGCTGAGGCATACTCAGCGGGGTTGAATGCCCGTCTCTGGCTCAGCAGCGGATCGCCATCGATGCGCGCAGCGAGGCTCTCGAGATCCGAGTTCGTGACTCCGCACCCCGCGAAGTGCTCACGCCATCCGTCAACCACCCTAATCACACGAACAACTTGCTCAGCCGCCTGAATTGGCGTGTAGCCGAAGAGTTCACACTGCGACATGGCGTTGGAAAGTGTTGAATCTCGCTGATCAACGCCAACAATGAACTCCTGAAAGCCAAAACCTGAGTTCGTGCTCAGAATGTCATAGGCAGGCGCCAACCGGTACCGCCCCTGCCGCGTCGGCGCGACTACTTGTAGCGCGTGATTTTTCTCATGATCGTCGGTGTTGTCGATGAGAATGTTGAAGACCATGCGGCGAAAGAGTTCACGCATATCGTATAGGTTCTGATCTTGATCCGTCACACCGGTGCGGCGCAGCAGCTGGGCCAGGCTCGGATAGCCCAGGTCCGGTTCCTGTCCGGCCAGGGCTTGCGCGCGCAGGGCGGTTCCAGCTGAAATGCAATGAATTCGCTGGGCGCCGTCACGATCGTACCGGCGCACCGCCAGCGCATGCTCGCCGATAAGCGGAACCACCTGTGTTTCGGCCACTGTGATGTCAGCCATCTTGGCGAGTGTCATCGAGGCGTGCTCAACCAGCGGTACGTCAATAGGCTCATTGTCGAAGAACTTGATGACCCATTGCACCCCACCAATGTCGATGAGTGCTTTCGGCTTTGCCCCGCCGAAACTGCCGCCGGCGTTGAGCATTTGTCGTTCGACTCTGCTGACCGGTGCCGTGGCGCTGACTTTGTGAACAACTTCGCTGAGCTCCTGCGCTTGCTGCAAACGCGGCAGCGGGCTCTTGGGACGTGGAGTGTAAGCGTCATTGGATGTTGATACGCCGAGCGCACCAAAGCGGTCATCGCCCGCATAGTACAAGTACTCCATGAGGGAGAGGCGGGCAGGCTTATCGAGGTACTGAATGACACGCTCGCCCCAGCGGTCCGGGCGAGCATCGTCTACGGCGCCGACCGCCATACCCTTCCAGCGCGGCAGATGTTCGATGTCGGTGAGCACCAGGTCTTCGCTAAGCGGGAAGCCGCTCGCCAGCCATTCGCTCCCATACTGCAGGGAAACCCCCTTGCCGGCCTCGACGAGTCGCAACTGGCCTACGTAGCGCGGCGCACTCGGATCGGCCAAGAACCACAAATATAGATTGTCGTATCTCACGTTCTCTTACCAACTCGAAAGGCGTTAGCTTTTTTGATCACGTTTTGCGCTCGCTCTTTTCAACCTCGCTTGCGCCGTTGCCTCAACGCGTTCCCTGCCCAGCGTCTCTGCTTGGCGCACGTCCAGCTCCAGTGCCCCGCGGTCTTCCTTGGGAGTGGCCAGTGCGCCTAGCGCGGTGTCCCGCCCAATCAGCCAGAGCGCGGTTGCGAGCACACCAAGGCTGACGTTGGGTTCACCGGCTTCGAGTCGCAGCAACGTCGGGACGCTTACCCCGAGACGCTTCGCCCAAGTCTTGAGCGACTCTTTGCGACGAAGGCGGGCAACCGCAAGGTCTGCACCCAGCTGGGACAGCGCCGCGAGAGTCGAGGGCGGCATCTGACTAAGTACCGGAGACGCTTTACTCATAATATATATTTTACTGTCACACGGGTAAACAATCAAGTATATGTACCAATGAGCTGACGCGTCGCAGCATTTATGCAGCAAGGACAGCGACCCGGCGTCCGCGCAATTCGCTATGGTGAAATCAACACGCTGAGCACGCAAGCGACGCCGTTGAAGGTGGCGTGCATAACGAAAGAGGGTCGAAGGGATCGATAGCGGATGGCGAACATCGATGAGACCAGTCCTAAGGCCATTCGAACTCCGAATGCCAATGCGCCAATGGCTCCCAGCTTGAAGCCGTTTTATGCAACAGAGCAAATAACACGCTCAAGATCAACGCTGCCGCCCACACGTTGATCTTTTGCTTAAGCCAGTCGAGAAGAAGCCCGCGAAAAATCAGTTCTTCGGCCAGTGGTCCTATGATGACAATCAAACCCAGCGCGAAGATGAGTTGACTTGCGTTACGGGGCAATATTTCAGGCGACGGCAGCGGCACCACGTCGATGCCAAGCCAGCGGAGCAAGCTGCCCACCGCGGATACAAATACTATCAAGCCAATAGCGCTGGCAGCCGCAGCCAGCAGAATCTTTGGCCGGATCCTCGGGAAGCGGGCTTGCAAGTTATCCCAGCCCCTGGTTTCCGCGAGCCGCTTATAGCCGACGAGCCAGGAGCCATACACTGCGGACCCGAATATGGTCCCCTCCACAAATTTTGAGTGGGTAATGAATCGGGCTAATGCGACAGCGATCACTCCCAGGACTGCGCCGACGATTAGGCCGACTACAAGCAAGAGCGCGATGTCGCGCAAGCGAGCCGGCTGCACGGGCCGAATCGCATACGGATTGATTGGGATGTTCTGGGGAGTATCGGCCATCGCTGCGGGATTTCGCCGTGTCGGGTTGCACGGCCGCAATCGAATCTATCCCACGTCCTTGTAGACCGCCTCTCGTTCGCCATGCGTCAGTATCTTAGGCGCGACAATGGGGACGCCGGTGTCCGCAAAGAAAAAAGGCGTGCGCTTATAGGCGCCGTTCAAGCGTGCTCGCAAGACCATGGCGATGAGCCTCAAGATTCCCGGAACCATCCCGAAAGGACTTGCGTTGACCTTGGGTTTCGCATTCTTGGTAAAGCTCCACATGCGCACGGGGCCGAATGAATCATTCAATGACGCAGGCGCGGTTTCCAGGCAGTTGTGGATGAGGCCAACGAACGAGACGCGATAATTGGCGGCGGTATTTCCAATGGGCGTATTGCAGCAATTGGCGTACCAGCGTACGAGGCCTTTCTCGCTGAGGCGCATGCAGGCGAGTGCTTCTCGTCCTTGTGTGAAGGTGACTTTGGCGGGGAGGGTTTGAATGACATCTGTGCCTCCGTTACCGTCCAGGATCTCGCTGGGCCGTCCCAGGAAGTGTGCGAAGGCTTGGCAATCCTTGCAGTAGCAAACAGCGCGATTTACCGGGTTACTGGTCTCGACGTAGCCCTTGAGAGATCCGCAGCGGCATTGCAGGACGTGGTTCACGGGTAGGATTGTAATCCCAACCCGGCCACTCACGACTAGCGGCCTGCCATTTTGAGATGAAACCACGCGTGCACCCGGTGAACAGCGACGGGTCGTTCACCGGTAATTCCTGATCATTCGCCGAATATCGCGTGAGCGCCTGCGGGATCTCCCGCAGAATTTCCGCATTGACAGCGCGGCTGAGAATTTTCCCACGGAGCCCCCGTCTAACTAAAGGAGATAGTCATGAACAACGTGATCAAAACTCAATCTGGATTGGCGAAATTCATGGTGGTCGCCAGCTTCTTCGCTCTCGGCTGCACGGCAATCGGCGGAACAGCGCTGGCGCAACAGCCGGCCGTCGAAGCATCACCGGCGAGCAGCCAGTCCGTTGCACAGTGGTCGGTGTCGTACCCGGTACGATATGCGGACCTTGATGTTTCCAAGTTGAAAGGAGCAAAGACACTCTATCTGCGCATTCGCTACGCAGCGGAAACGCTGTGCGAGAGCGCCGCCACTTGGGGTAAGAAAGAGGGAGAGGCCTGCGTCAACAAGGCGGTAAATGACGCCGTTGTCCGCGTCGATGCCCCACTGCTGACACAATACAGCCAGTTGCGCAGCAAGGGTGACAAAGTGGGACTCGTGCAGTTGGCAAAAGCGAATTGATTTTAGTTCGTCAAGCGCAATGCCGCGCAGCGGGGCACTCCTGCGCGGCATTGCCGGCCCGATCCCACCAACCCTACGGCGCCCAAGTCGAATCGATGAGATGCTCGTCCATGGCTTTGCCCGGGGCGCATTCTTTCGAATAATATGCGCCCTGCAGTCCTCCTATTTCCCCGCGCTGCTGGTAGACAACGTTGTAATACTGAAGCGCGTTACTTTTAGCGGTGCCATCGGCAACGCCCAGCAGCATGGCCGCACGATAGTTTCGCTGCACAGCCTCACATTCGGTGATGGCCTCGTTGAGTTCGCCACGCACATGCATGCTCTCATGAGTGAACATGTCGAGACTCGCAAGTTCCTCATCGCTCGCGCGATTAGGATGGCGCAGGTACGCCATCAAGGTGCCGCACCACGGTTTTTGGATGACGATTTTCCCGGTTCTCGGATTGGCGTGCCCGGCGGCCAGCATTTCAGGGTCGATCATCGTGTCGAAGGTGGAATTGCAATGAACTTTGGCGCGATGACCGTCCGCCAGCTCCGTGGCTTTTCTGGCAAGGAGGCCTTCGAAATACCAGGTATGAACGGGTGGCCAGGCCAATAGCACCGCTAAGGTCAGAACAATCGCGAGGTAGGGTTTCGATACCGGCGTCGGGACATCAAAACCCGGCGCAGGGACGATGCTCCTGCGCACCTCGCGGAACGCACACCAGAAGAAAAATAACGACGCGAGAATCCAAAGCACTGTGGTTCGTTAAATTCCCTTGTCCCAAACTGCAACTGTCGTCTGATATTCGCGTTTCAGCTTGCCAGGCTTGGCCCTGGAATGCTATCAAGCCGGCAACCGCTGGAATCGCAGCCAACTATGTCCCCAAACGAAGTCGAAGCGCTATTTTTTGATGTCTTCGGCACGCTCGTTGACTGGCGGACCGGAGTGGCACGTGAAGCAAAATCCATATTGAAGCCACTCGGCTATTCCCTCGATTGGATCGCTTTCGCGGATGCGTGGCGCGATCAATATCAGCCAGGTATGGAAGAAGTCCGCTCCGGCCGTATCCCTTATACGAAGCTTGATGTGATTCACCGGCAAATGCTACAGAAGATCCTTCCGCAATTCGGACTCGATAAACTTCAGGAATCGGAATTGAACCAGCTGACGCTGGCGTGGCATCGCCTGGATGCCTGGAAGGATGTTCCGTCGGGTCTTTCCAGGTTGCGAAAGCGTTTTCTCATCGCCCCGGTGTCCAACGGCAACATCGCAATCATGTCGGACCTCGCGCGACGAAATGACTTTCCCTGGGATGCGATACTGGGTGCCGATCTGGCCAGGGACTATAAGCTGAAAGCGGTGGTGTACCTCACGGCAGTTGAGGCATTTAATCTCAAACCGAGCGAATGCATGATGTGTGCCGCTCACAGCGAGGACCTCAGAGCAGCCGCTGCCCATGGGCTGCGAACGGCGTTTATTGCACGGCCACAAGAACGCCCCGGCGTCAGCGAGAGCGCACCAAAATACTCTGTGGATGTGTTGTCTACTTCAGCCTTGGATCTTGCGAATCAATTGGGCGCGTGATCCGCTTGTTACAAGGGTCGGTAGTCGCCGCGCGGCCCTGGCGTAATGTGAATGAGTTGCGCCGGTTCCACCATCATGACGCGGTGCCACTCGCCCTTGCGCACGATGCAGGCATCTCCGGGCCCCAAGTCAATCACCTTGCTCGGCGCGGATTCGCCAATGACGCGCAACCTTCCGGAAATCACATACAAGATTTCATCACCGTCCGGGTGAACTTCGCCTTTGTGAGGCGCGTCGCTTGTCACCGAAACGAAGCCAATGGTCACGCCATCGATCCGCTGCGGTGGCCCGGGCTTGGTGGCTCTGGGCGTAATGGAAAAATCGCGGTGCAGATCCAAGGCAAAATGAGTGACATCGACTGGCACGATTTGGTCCATATGCGCCCTCAGCTGTGAAAATTGCCTGGTTGCGTTGCGCTAGCGTGTTGTTGGATCGAACGGCACAAAACTCTGCTCCATCTTCGGATTCCCTGTCCCGGCATAACGAGCCATCACAGGGTACGGGTAAACTGGACGGGTGCGTTCAACGACCCCGTCCTCCACGCGCGCGGCGATCAGTTTGACAGGTGCTTGTCCTTTCTCCACCCAGTCTTCCAGTGCGCTGAACGAATCGAATTCAGTGAGTCCGGGGCCGCCGCCACCATGATGAACTCCCGGGACAAGAAACAGCCGAAAGAAGTCTTCGGTGTGACCGCGGCCACCCATAAACTTGCGCACGCCCTCATAGTAGCCAATCGATGAGGTCGCCATAATCGCGCCGTCCGCCCAGCCGTGCCACATGAGAATTTTACCGCCGTGCGCCTTGAAAGCGTGCAGATCAAAACTGGTCGCGTCGTAAATACGGCGCGACCGGGAAAACGTCGCCGGGTCGCGGTCGAAGTCGAATGAAAGCGCATCGATATTGTGTCTGACTTTTTCGTCCGCCAAATACCCGGCGTGTTGCGCCGGCAGATCCAAGTTGGCGATCCGCGGTGGCAACCGGGGACTCGGTTTGCCATAGTAGTTCCAGCCGACCCACTGCGTTTCCGCCCCTGGAATGTAGGGATACGCGTAGAGGACCACACCCTTCGAATTGGTCGCCGGGGTCATCAGTCGTTTGACCGCCTCAGCTTGCCGCGGTGCCAGGCAGTCTGAATCGCCGCTGTCCGCGGGACACGCGATCATCTCTGGTTGCCACTTGCAGGAAGGAGGATCAGTGACCAGTCCCTCGTCCACGCCTGCCTGAGCGCCGCAGTGCTGCAGCACTGACTTATGGACGATCCGGGCTGCCCGATCGTCGAGGACTGAGCCGCCGTGACCGTCGCTGAACGCCTGCGCAAACCAGGCCGCTGCGATCGTATTCCGGCCGGTGTAGTCGTAGACCGGGGCGCTGGGCATCAAACCATCGAAGTCTTCCGGGAAGCGCTGCGCCTCCATCAGCACCGCCTGACCGCCCTTTGAGTTTCCCGCCATATAGGAAAACCGAATAGGCTGTCCGTAATAATGTGCCGTGATCGCTTTTGTGATGAGCGTGACAACGTGATTGCTGCGCCAGCCGAAATCTTCCTGCAGTTCAGGTGCGTTCGCTGCCCAGACTCCGTCGAAACCCAAGGCGCTGTCGTGACCGCCGTTTCCCGTGGCGGAGGCATAGCCACGCTCCAGTCCGAAATTTGCTGCATCTCGCACGATCGAGCCACAAAAGCCGCCACAAGCATAAAAATAAAACTTATGATTCCAATCAGCCGCCAGCGGCAGTTTTAGTTCGAACTTGTTCTGTGGAGCCGCATAGCCCGTCACGTCGCAGTAGCGACGGATCGGACTTGAACCGCGCGCAGTAGGGCCTGCATAGCCACTTTGGCTGAATCGCTCCAAGCCGCTTGGGGGAACATCGACGAGCTGCGCCGACACGATGACCGCCGGACCCCCGGCGACTGCTTGGAGATTGAATCCGCTCAGCGCCAAACAGTTCTGCTCGTCTTGCGTAGTTGTCGTCGAGGCCGTGTCCGGGGCGGCGCCAGCAAATTTACAAAGACTGCAGAGGATCAACAGTGCGCTGCACATCACGCCCGGAGACGTGTCACGGCACCGCTGCTCTACACCTTTCATTGGCGGCTCCTGAGAAATTGCTCCAAGGTCGTCCGTCAACATCGTGCGCCTGCAAACGAACCCGGCCATTATGCATTTTGAATCCTGTGCCGGGGCCTGTGAAGCCTCTGGCGGATGCTGTGGCGACGCCCGACGCAGGGGGGTAGAATCGCCCCGACGCTGGCGAAGCATCGAAAACCCCGGGAATAACGCTCATATATCTCCACTAGGACGGTTAGGAGGTCATCATGATCCGGATCCGGCACGCCCCACGGATGGCAATTCTTGTCGGCACCTTTGCAGGTCTCGCGGCTTGCCACTACCACCAGAAATTTGCGGTCACGACATACCACTATGACAATCTTCGGACCGGCTGGAATTCCCACGAAGAGAAATTGACTCCCGCCACGGTCCAGAGCTCGCACTTCGGCGTCTTGTACACGACGATTCTCGATGAGGTCGTCAATACCCAGCCGCTCGTCGTCCCGGACCAGACGATTACCGGGGGTTCGCACCCGGGCAAGTACGACGTCGTTTACGTTGCTACCGAAAACAACACGGTGTACGCGATCGATGCAGGGAGCGGCACCGTGCTTCTGACGCAACCCTTGGGAGCGCCGATTCCGGTCTGGGGTGCCCCAATCGGAATCGACGGCACTCCGGTGATAGACCGCGGCAGTAACACGATGTACGTGTTGGCCTACACGATGGTGAGCGGTGTGCCTGCGTACCAAGTCCATGCGCTCGATTTAAGTACGCTGGCCGATAAGATCTCTCCGCCGACGGTATCCGCTTCGCACGCGCTCACCGATGGCTCAGGTTTTTCGTTCATCGCGGGTTGGCAACGGCAGCGCCCAGCGCTGCTGCTCGCGAACGGCAACCTCTACGCCGCGTTCGGGAGCTTCGGGGATGGGGGAGGGTCCAACTCGCGTGGCTGGGTGCTGGGCTGGAGCACGCCGTCGTTGGCAGCCCTGCCCAATAATCAGCTGAATAACCGCCTTGTCACGACCCCGGACTCCCTATTTCTTACCTCGGTTTGGATGTCGGGCTACGGCATCGCTGCCGATCCCGCCGGCAACCTGTACTTCGTCACTGGGAATTCCGACGTCCAATTCACTCCGTGCTGCACGAATGTCGGGCAGTACCAGACCACGTACCAGGGCGCGCCGACGTTCGGAAATATTCAAAACAGTGTGGTGAGCGTGCCCCCTGATCTCAGCGGGGTTCGAGATCTCTTTACGCCGTGGGCACAGACGGGGCTCGACCAGGTCGACGCCGACTACGGCTCCGGTGGAGCGATGCTATTGCCCGATGTGCACGGTCCCGTGCCGCACCTCGTTGCCGCCGCCGGCAAAGACGGGAAGATGTACATTTTGAATCGGGATAATCTCGGTGGCTACAATCCCCCGCAATTCGGCTCCGGCGCCATCGACACTGTTGTTGCCGAAGTCAATATCGGCGCCTGCTGGTGTGGGCCATCTTACTTTGACTCGGACGGGCCCTACATCGTCAGTAGCGGTGGGGCGAACGCGCACGTCTGGAAGGTCCATACCTCTGAATCCGTATCGCTGATCCATGAAGGCGTGTCGCCGCCTCTCGATACCCATGGGGACGGGGGGTTCGACGCGGGGTTCATGACCAGCGTCTCCTCCGACGGTCAGAGGCACGCAATCATCTGGGCCGTTTCCCGCCCTGACTCAACTGGGCAAGTTTGGCTCTTCGCGTTCGAAGCGAAACCGCCGCATGGCAGCGGCACGCTGAAGCTCCTGTACAACCAGGCGATCGGAGTCTGGAAAGGTGGAAATTCCAACGTAGTACCGGTGGTCGCGAACGGCAAGGTATACGTGGCGACCTATCAGAAGCTGACCATCTTCGGACTGCACTGACCGTAAAGACAAGGAGACCGGCATGCCAGCATCTCACGTATGCGTCCTGACCATCGTTCTCGTGTGCCTATCGAGCCACCCGACGGCGGCGCGTGCGGACAACGTACAGACCTCTCAACCAGCACTCGAGCAAACGGCCGCATTCTCATGGGAGCATCGGTTGAGCGGCAAAGTTGTCAGCCTGAAAGGCACCATGCTCGAGATCGAGACTCGGGACAAACGCACCGTGGCAGTGGACGCCGCGCCGGCGATCGATAGCCACCGTGCCTATGTTCTTGCGGTCGGCGCGCTGATCACGGCTTTCGGATCGTACGATCAAAAGGGCGTGCTGCACGCGAAAGGCGTTACCCGTGCCAAGCGCCTCCCAGCCGCTTGGCCGGAAGACCGCTGATCTGCCTGACACTGTGAGAGCCGGCGCCCATAGACGCGCGAGGCATTGCAAACACCTCTGACGGACCTAAAGGGGGCTCGGCCCACTGCGGGCGGTGGCATATTCGATTTCCGTCTACAAGCTGTCGAAACTGACCCCGTTCGTTCGTTTAGGGGCTGAAACCCACTTGTCGCCGAGGTAGAGGAGTTGACCATGAAACAGTACTTACTGAGTGTCTGTTACCCCGCCACTGGCAGTCAGCCTCCACCGGCTGAACTGAACAAGATCCTGAGCGACGTCATAGCCTTGCAAAGGGAAATGCAGTCCGCCGGCGTGTGGGTCTTCAGTGGCGGACTCCACGCCTCGAATTCCGCAACGGTTCTCCGCCACCAAAACGGCGACGTCGTGCTGACCGACGGACCGTTCATTGAGAGTAAGGAGCAAATCGGAGGTATCACCATTGTGCGGGCACCGGACCTCGACGCGGCGCTGTTATGGGCTCGAAAACTCGCACGCGCCACGACCACACCCGTTGAAGTGCGCCCGTTTATGGAGCATCCAAGCTGAACGCCGGGATCGAAGCAATCTTTCGGCGCGAATACGGACGGAGCGTGGCCGTGCTCACCCGCTTCCTCGGCGATATTTCGCTCGCCGAGGAAGCGGTGCAGGAAGCCTTCGCAATCGCGCTTGCCAAGTGGCCGAGTAACGGCATTCCGCCGTCTCCGGTGGGCTGGCTCATTACGACTGCGCGCAACAAGGCATTGGACCGTCTGCGCAAAGAAGCCTCTCGATCTGAGCGTCAGCATGCCGCGCACTTGCTGAACGACGTGGAGCGGGCTGAGGAGCATGATGTGCACGACGATCACTTGCGATTGATTTTCACCTGTTGCCACCCGGCGCTGGCACCCGAGGCGCAAGTCGCATTGACGCTGCGATTGATTGGCGGACTGAGCACCGAAGAAATTGCTCACGCGTTTCTTTTGCAACCCACTACGCTGGCACAGCGCCTATCCCGCGCCAAGGCCAAAGTGCGCGACGCCAATATCCCGTATCGCGTTCCGGACGCGGCCGAACTACCGGCCCGCCTGCGCGCAGTTTTGGCGGTTGTCTATCTGATTTTCAACGAAGGCTACAGCGCGTCCTCCGGCGATGAAGTGCTTCGTACCGCACTGTGCGACGAGGCCATTCGGCTCGCTCGATTGCTGGTGACGCTCATTCCTCAGGAACCCGAAGTACTCGGCCTGCTTGCGCTGATGCTGCTGATCGATGCCCGGCGCGACGCACGAGTGGCGGGCGGAGACTTGGTGCTGCTTTCCGAGCAGGACCGAAACCTATGGGATGAGTCCAAAATGGATGAGGGCCGCGCGCTGATGCGAATCTGCCTTTCACGAAATCGTCCGGGCACCTATCAGCTGCAGGCCGCCATCAATGCGGTGCATAGTGACGCACCCTCAGCTGCCCGCACGGATTGGCGGCAAATTCTCCAGCTCTACGATCAGCTCATGTGCATTGCGCCGAGTGCGGTTGTTGCACTGAATCGCGCGGTTGCCGTAGCGGAAGTACACGGCGTTGTGCGCGCGCTTCAACTGGTTGATGCGATTGAGCTTCCGAAATATCATTTGTACCATGCGGTTCGTGCTGATCTATTGCGGCGGATCGGGCGCACAGCCGATGCGGCGTCCGCCTATCGCCTGGCATTGGACAATTGCGAGAGCAAGAGGGAGCGCGACTTCCTCATGCGCCAATGCCAATCACTGGCGAGTCATTGAAACACCGCTTAGCGGCATGATGGGAATCACTATGGCACTTACGTGGAAGCGGATTGCAGTTCTCTGGACCAGCGGCATCTGTGCGGCCATGGCGGCGCACGCCACCACGGAGACTGAAGGCCTGCAGCGATTTCGAGCGGTTTATAAGGAACTCGTGGAAACCAACACCACCCTTTCCGCCGGGGATTGCACGCTGGCTGCCCAGCGCATGGCTGCTCGACTTAAATCCGCCGGCTACCCGGATGCTGATCTCCAAGTATTTGTTCCCGAGGGACATCCAAAGGAGGGTGGACTCCTGGCGGTCCTTCACGGTTCCGACCCTAAGGCCAAGGCGATTCTGATGCTCGCACATGTCGATGTCGTGGAGGCGAAGCGCGAGGACTGGACACGTGATCCGTTCACGTTGATCGAAGAGGACGGGTATTTCTACGGTCGTGGCACCAGCGACATGAAGGCCCAGGCGGCAATCTGGGTCGACAATTTGATCCGCTTCCGGGAACAAGGTTACAAGCCGCGGCGGTCAATAAAATTGGCACTTACCTGTGGTGAGGAGACGAACGCGGCGCTGAACGGCGCCGGCTGGCTCACCAGGAATGCCCGCGACGCCATCGATGCGGATTTGGCGATTACCGAAGGTGTCGATGGTGATCTCGACGCGAAAGGCCGGCGTATCGCGCTTGAAATACTCGCGGCGGAGAAGACCTCGCAGAACTATGTGTTGGAGGCGACCAACGCGGGCGGCCATAGCTCCCGCCCGGTACCCGACAACGCCATCTACCACCTGGTGCGTGCGGTCGATCGGGTGAGTCACTTCGAATTCCCTGTGGAATTGGACGATGCGAACCGCGCGTATTTCACCGGAATGTCGAAAATCGTTGGCGGCGAGGCCGGCTCGGCCATGGCCGCCGTCGTTAAGAATCCGCAGGATGCCACTGCGGTGGCCATCCTCGATAGGAATCAGAACTGGCACGCCATGCTGCGCACGACCTGTGTGGCGACCACGCTGAGTGCAGGCCACGCGACCAACGCCCTACCACAACGGGCCAGGGCCAATATCAATTGCCGCATCTTTCCGGGCGACACGCGCGATGCCGTGCTGTCGCAACTGGTTGCGGTCATCGACGATCCCAAGGTCTCTGTGACAATCCCCGAGGTCCGGGGCCCGATCGCCGCTCCAGCGCCGCTGACACCGCACGTATTGAAGCCAATCCAAAAAGTAGCGCAGGAAATGTGGCCGGGGATTCCGGTGATTCCAGCCCTTGAGCCCGGCGCGTCGGACGCGCAGTTCTTAAATCCCGCGGGCATACCCACATATGGGGTCACCGGCATCTTCACGGACCCTGATGGCGGGGGCATCCATGGACTGAACGAGCGCGTTCGCGTGCGGTCGGTTTATGAGGGCCGGACGTTTTTGTACCGGCTGATCAAACTCTACGCCGACCAGTAGCACCCACCCGGGAGCTGGCGTTCAGGCCGCGGATTGTGAGTGTCAGGCGGCGGCAGCCGGATCGGCGGAGAGCTCCACCGGCTGCGAACTTGCATCGAGGGTTTTGAGCAGCACCGGTCGGCGCCACACGCTTTTCACGTATTGCAATACCTTGCCGGCGCGCTCCACATCCAGACCGCGGCCGTCGAGCTTCGTATCGTGCTCGAGGATCAGCGTGCCGTCACTGCGCATCTCGACCACCGACACGCGCGGTGCGCCGAAATTGTATTTGTCCGACAGCAGGCCTTCGCGCAGCGCCTCGATCTCGCCGCCGACGACCTTGACCTGGCCGTTCTGCTGCTTCTGGTAGCTGAACAGGCCCATGTCGGTCGCAATTTCACGCGTCAGATGGTTGCGCAAGAAGCTGAAATCATCGTCTTCGCGCCTGATCCGCAGCGCCTCATCTATACCTGCGCGCTTGACGATTTCCTCCCAGAGCGTGAAGCCCAAATGGTAGGGATTGACGGCCAGCGCGCTTTTTTCGCCGGCGGCAATCGGCCGCACCACATCGGAGTGGCACTTGATGGCATCGACATACGCCTCCTGCGGGATGAAATCCGACTCGCGCAGCAGGCGCGCATGCCAGTAGGACGCCCAACCCTCGTTCATGATCTGTGTCGCAAACACCGGGTAAAAATAAAATGATTCCTCGCGCACGGCGAGAAAAATGTCGCGCTCCCAGCTCTCCAATTCGGGCGCATAGGTTGCGATGAACCAGAGCAGATCGCGCTCTGGATGCGCCGGCACCGGCGCGCGCTTCTTGTGCGCTTGAGGCGCGGCGCCAACGCCGACATCCAGCGCCGCGAAGCGCGAGTGAAACTCATCGTCCACCCGCAGCTTCGGGGTGGCGACGAATTCCGGATAGCGTTCACGGCGCAGCGGCTGGTCGAGATCGATGTATTGTTCGAGGGACAATGCGGCGTCCAGCACCCGCTCCACCGCGGCCTGGCCGTAGGCTTCGATATGCCGCTCGATCTGGCGTGCGTGGTTGGCGGCGTGCTCGACGATGTGATCGCTGATCTGCTCCTGGCAGCGGCGAAACAGCATATTGTTCTTTGAAAAATCGGCGTGACCCAGCACGTGGGCGGTCACCAATATGTTGTCCGCCAGCCCGTTGCTCGCGGCAAGATAGGCGTGACCGGGATTGCCGGGAAACACCACCTCGAACAGACGAGAGAACCCCATGTGCCGCTGCACCAATTGATAGATGTAGCGCGCGCCAAACGACCAATGCGGCATGCGGACCGGCAGGCCATACACCGCAATTTCCGTCATGAAGCTGTCGGGAACCGCCTCGAAGATGACAGGCGACCAGTCGAGCCCGAGCGTGCGCGCCAGATCCTCCAATCGGGGTACATGTCCACGCCAGGTCTCGGTCATGGCGCAGCCCTCTGCGCGTCGATCTGCGCGGCTTGCGACTCGGCGGCGAAGAAATGGCGCACCGCCGCCGCGATGTCATCAGGGCCCGTGATCACGAATCGCCCGGTCGGCGCGCCGGTTGCGGCGATTTCGTCGAACATCTGGAACGTTTCGGTGGCCGTGCTGCGCGCCGTGGCGGGGGAAACTTCGGCGTAACCGCTGTAGCGCGCCAGTTTGGCGATGGCTTCGAGTTCGCCGCGGGCCTGGGCCCGATCGTCCGCCGCATTGTCGCCATCCGAGGCATAGAACAAATACACATTGCAGCTCGCGGGATTGAAGCGCGTTTCCATGATCTCGCGTACCTTGGCGAATCCCACCGAAGCCACGGTCCCGCCGCTGCCAGTGACTTTGAAGAAATCCGCTTCGCTGAATTCCCATGCCTCGGTGGTGTGGGCGACGAACACGATATCGAGGGCCTGATACTCGCGCCGCAGGCCCGCGGCCGTCCAAAAGAAAAACGTCTTGGCCAGCTGGCGATCCCGGTCGGTCATGCTCGCCGACACGTCGATCAGAAAGAACACCGCTGCCCGTACCGACGGCTGGGGACGGCGCGTAAGCTGGCGGTAGCGCAGGTCTTCATCGGTGAAGGTGGGCGATGCCGCATCGAGCGAGCGGCGTTTGATGGATTCCTTCATGGAGCGGCGCCGATCGAGTCGCGAACGCGCGCCGCGCCGGTCCAGGCCCTCGCGCTTCCATTCCAACTCCTCCGATTTGCCCACCCGAGGCTGCAGATTGGGCAGCTGCAGGTCCTCCCACAGCCAATCGATGACTTCATCGACCTTGAATTCGAGCAACAGTTCGGTGCCGCCGCGTTCGCGGCCGCCGCTGCCCTTCTCGCCGGGTCCGCCGTCGGAGTTGGCTTGACCGAGCACATCGCCCGGCTTGGCCTTTCCCTGCCCGACGCCGGTCTGCTCGCCGTTGTCGCGCAGCTGGAATCGGTAGTGCTCGAGCATGCGTACCGGCACGCGCACGGTGTGCGCGCCGCCCTTGATGATGTCCGAACCCGCCACGATTTGCGGCAGGTGCTCGCGCACTGCCGCCCGGATCTTCTCGCTGTGCCGCAGCCAGTCGCGGGCACCGCGCGAGAATAGCTTGTACCAGCCGTTGATGAACGGACGGTCCGGCCCGGTGGAGTCAGCGTTCATGGTCGCAACATCTGGGTTGGCGCCATGGCTGCGGCCTACTCTTGTGACAAAAGCGTGGTGACGTAACTCAGCGCCTCCTTGGCACTGTGCTCGTCATAGCCATATTCCTTGACGAGCCTCTCCTGGACGACGGATATTTTTTGCCGGGCTTCATCGTCGGGCCGGGACGTCGAGGTCACCAAACGCAGCACGTCGCGGCGCTCTTCGAAGAGATATTGCTCGATTGCCTCGCGCACGCGCGCGTGGCTGCCGAGGTGGAATTTCTCGCCGGCCTTGAAGGCCACCATGGCCTTGCGGATGACTTCCTGGCGGAAGGATTGCTTCCCCGATTCGGAAATCTTGATTTTCTCCTCGACCGAGCGCAGGAATCTCTCGTCCGGGGCGCGATTCTCGCCGGTCATGGGATCGGTGACCTGGCGTTGATCGAGCGAGGCCTCGACCTCGTCCAGGTACTTCTCCAGGAGCTGCTGGGCCTCGTCCTGAAAGGATGCGAACAAGGCGCGATGCACATCCTCCTTGACCCAGCGGTTGTAGAACTCCTTGCGGGCGGTAACCAGGTGATCGAACCAAAGCTTCTTCTGCTTGGCGTCCATGCGCGCGTCGCTTTCGATCGCGTCCTTGAGCGCCAGCAGCAGCTCCATGCTGGTGAGGCTGTGCGCGTTGCCGCGGGTGATCGCATTCGACAGGGCGTTGATCACGAACCGCGGGCTGACTCCGGTGAGGCCCTCGTCGGGCGACTCTGACTTGAGGCGCACGACCTCGGTCTCGGAGAACCCCTCGACCGCCTCGCCCGCGAACAGCCGCACTTTTTTCGGCAGATCCAGCCCTTCGCGTTCCGGCTTGGTGTGGCGCGTGAGAATTGCAAATACAGCCGCGAGATGCAGCACGTGCGGATCGAGGTGCGTATTGCGAAATGCCGGGGCGCCATAAATGAGCTTCTTGTAGATGCGCGACTCGTCCCGGTATGACAGCGCATAGGGGACCTTGATGATCACCATGCGGTCGAGAAGCGCCTCGTTTTCCTTCTCCTGGAGAAAGTTGTTGAATTCGGCGAGATTGGTGTGCGCGAGAATCGTCTCATCGAGATGGATCAGGGGAAAGCGCGCGACCTTGACGTTCTTCTCCTGGGTCATCGTCAGCAACAGATACAGAAACTCGCGTTTCACCTTGAGGATTTCGATCATCTCGAGCATGCCGCGGCTCGCGGCGTAGACCGCCCCCGACCAGGACCAGGCGCGCGGGTCGCCCTCATCGCCAACCTGCGCGACCTTGGAAAGATCGACGGATCCGACCAGATCGGCGATATCGGCGGTCGAGGGGTCGTGCGGCGCGTAGGTGCCGATGCCGCAGCGGGCCGCTTCGGACAGGAACACCCGCTCGACGGGTACGTTCAGGTAGTCGCCTTCGCATTTGCGATCCACGTAGTCGCGTGCCCAGGGACTCATCTCGCCGTTGATTTCAACCCCGTAGGTTTCGCGAAATCCGGCACGCAAGCTGACGGGGATGAGATTCAACGGCGACTCGCGCAGCGGCGAGCCTTTGACTGCGTACAGCGCTCCTTCATCCGTGCGGCTGTACTCCTCGAGCCCGCGCTTCAAGAGTATTGCCATCGTCGATTTGCCACCCGACGGAGGGCCCAGCAGCAACAGCAACCGGCGTCCGACATCGGAACCGGCCGCGGCGGCCTTGAAATAGTCCACCACTCGTCCCAGCGGCTCATCCACGCCGAAAAGTTCGCGTTTGAACAATTCGCAGGCTTTTTGAGTTTCGGTGCCCTGGGCCTCCCGACCATGCCACAGGAGCATGTCCCATATGTATTCGTGGCTCGAGCGCGCACATGCTGCTGGGTTGGGCGGCAATATTTGCGTCAGGAAGTCTCCGAAACTACCTTCCCAGCGCTGCGCGCGATGCTGCTTGCTATACGCGCTTAGCGAATCGAGAAAGTTATCGGGGTTGGAGTCTGCTCTAAGCGTCGATGCTCGCATGTCGATCCTCCGCTCTTAAGTTCACCCGGCTCATTCCGTCAAATCGGCAACCTTCGGCTTAAGTTAAGAACAAGTTGCCTGAGCAAAGCGTGATCGTGTTCAAGACTTGACGCCGCTTCATGTTGAGATCGGTCACGGCTCCAGATTGTTCTTTCCAGTAGACGAGGGAAAACCCTAGCGGCGTGCCGGGAAGCGTTGCAACGGTGACCTGGAGATTTGTTGCAGCGGTGATCTCGATGCGTCGCAGCAACGGCGTGCGGCGCGCGAAGTCGCGCGAGCTTAAGTATCGTGGGGGAGTTGCGGCGCGCCAACTTCGGCGCAAGTCGCAGGGGGAGCGCGATCGGGAGGCTTAAAGGTGAAAGCCGGCTCCCGCCCGCGATGGGGTGGCCCTATTCGTCGTCCTCGTCATCCTCATCGTCATCATCGTTTTGTTCCGTGCGCGCGTTCTTGGCCGCCCCGGTGTTCGCGCCGGCCTTCACCGGCACGATCAGAGGACGCGTCTTGACCTTGGGCCGCGCGTTGAACACCACGATGGTTTTCCCGGTCGCGCGCAGCAGGCCTTGTTCCTCCAGCACCTTGAGGACTCGTCCCGCCATCTCGCGCGAACAGCCGACCAAGCGCGACAGTTCCTGCCGGCTCACCTTGATCTGCATGCCTTCGGGGTGCGTCATCGCATCCGGTTCACCGCACAGATCCATGATGGCGTGAGCCACGCGGCCGGTGACGTCGACGAAAGCGAGGTCGCCAAGCTTGCGGTTGGTGCGGTCCAGGCGGGTTGCCAACTGAGTCGCCAGTTCGAAAATCAACCCGGGACTCTCGGCCGCTATCTGGCGAAACCGCGGGTAAGTCATTTCGGCAAGCTCGGACTGCTGGCGGGTTCGGACCCAGGCGCTACGCGTGGGCTGTTCATAGAACAAACCCATTTCGCCGAAAAACTGCCCCTTGTTGAGATACGCCAGCACCATTTCGTTGCCATCCTCGTCCTCGATCATGACTTCGACCGATCCGGAGATGATGTAGTACAAAATGTCCGGCAGATCACCGGCGTGAATGATCACGGTCTTGGAAGGGACTGTCCGGATTCGGCAGTAGCTCAAGAAACGATTGATCGCTGGGATATCGCTTAAGGCTTTTGCCGCTTCTTCCATGTTCACTCCCGCTGGTTTTGTCGTCTGATAAACGGCTGTGCTGGCGCACGTTTTATTACATAAGTCCCGGAATCGCAAGCATTAGGGGTCTTTACCTAGATCCAATACGATCCACGAGTCATCAGCCGGGACGTCGCGCGCATCGCCGCCACCACCGGAAACGGCAATGGCTTGCCGCCCATCGAAGCGGCTTTCGCACCGTGCCGCATCTCATCCAGAGTCATCTGTTCGAGGATGGCGCGACTGCGCGAATCGTTGGGGCTGAGGCGCCTAAGGTGATCGCGCAAATGGGATTCAACTTGTTTTTCGGTCTCGGCGATGAACCCAAGACTGTTGTGATCGCCCAGGGCGCCCGCGACGGCGCCCAGGGCGAAGGAGCCCAGGTACCATAGTGGGTTCAAGAGGCTGGTTCGTCCCCGCAATTCCCGCAGGCGCTGCTCGCACCAAGCCAGATGATCGACTTCCTCCGCGGCGGCTTCGCGCATGGCTGCCCGCACGTTCTGGTCGCGCGCGGTGAGCCCCTGGCCCTGATACAAGGCCTGGGCGGCCACTTCGCCGGAATGGTTGACCCGCATCAAGCGCACCGAGGATTCGCGGTCGGCTTCGGGCAACGTGGTCGCGGGGACCCCTTCGGGAATCCCGCGCCGCGAACGTGCTGGTACGCTTAAGATCTTGATTATATTATCTATTTCACCGATCAGGCGATCGGCAAGGTCGAATCTGCGGGTGGCCATCAACACATTATATTATAGGTGCTTAAGGCTAAGGACTTAAGACTGGCATCTGCACCCGCTGTTCTGTACACTTTCGCGCCTTTCGTCAAGACCCGAAATCACTTGAGCACTCCATGTATACCGTATTCTCGAAGCCTGAAGAAACTCGCGGCGACTGGTTCCTAGTCGACGCGGCGGGCAAGACGCTGGGCCGCCTGGCATCTGAAATCGCGCATCGCTTGAAGGGCAAGCACAAGCCGAATTACGCCCCGCATCAGGACCTTGGCGATCACATCGTCGTCATCAATGCCGGCACCGTACGCGTCACCGGCGCCAAGCTCACGGACAAGTTCTACCACCAGCACACGGGATACGTCGGCAACTTGAAGAGCATTTCGCTTGGCAAGCTGCTGAAAGAGCACCCGGAACGCGCAATTGAATTTGCCGTCAAGGGCATGCTGCCGAAGGGCCCGCTGGGCCGGCGCATGTACAAGAAGCTGCATGTGTTCGGCGGCAAAGATCATCCCCATCAAGCACAGCAGCCGAAAGCGCTGGAAATCTAAAGTTCCTCAGGACCATCAATGGCAAACGCAGCCAGCAATTCCTTTTACGGCACCGGCCGACGCAAGACCTCCAGCGCCCGGGTATACCTCACGACGGGCACCGGCAAGGTATCGATCAACGGCCGCACTCTGGAAGAATTCTTCGGCCGCGAAACCGGCCGGATGATCGTTCAGCAGCCCTTCGGCGCCGTGCAGCTCAACGACAAATTCGATGTCGAAGCGCATGTCGAGGGCGGCGGAATCACCGGTCAAGCGGGTGCGATCCGCCATGGAATTACCCGCGCGCTGATGGCGTTCGACGAAACGCTGCGTTCGCCGCTGCGCAAGGCGGGTTTCGTCACCCGCGATGCGCGCGAAGTCGAACGCAAGAAGGTCGGGCGCCGCAAAGCTCGCCGCGGCACGCAGTTCTCCAAACGCTAGTACAAGAGAACGCCTTCCGCCTTCCGGTACACGATTCAGTCGGTTTTGGGGGATCGTCTAGCGGTAGGACAACGGTCTCTGACACCGTTTACCTAGGTTCGAATCCTAGTCCCCCAGCCAAACAGGGCTCACTTTTGTGGGCCCTTTTCTTGCAGGGTGGCGGATAACGATGTCGGGCGAACGCAACGGGAACGGACGGCTTGCGCCATTGGCGCTTGGGGCCCTCGGCGTTGTGTTCGGCGACATCGGCACCAGCCCGCTTTACACCGTATCGGCCTGCTTCACCGGTCCGGGAATCGCCGTTACGCCGGAGCATGTTCTGGGCGTGCTGTCGCTGATCTTCTGGTCCCTGGTTCTCGTCATCCTTCTCAAGTACGTCACCGTGGTGCTCAACGCCGACAACAAGGGCGAGGGCGGTGTGCTGGCGTTGACCGCGCTGGTGATCAACACCGCGCGTGAGAGTCCGCGGCGCAAGCTCTACGGCACCCTCGGCATTCTCGGCGCCTCATTGTTCTTTGCGGATGGCGCCATCACGCCTGCGATATCGGTGTTGAGCGCCGTCGAAGGTCTGCACGTGGCCGCGCCCGATGCTCAGATACCGGTGTTGCCGATCACGCTGGTGGTGTTGATCGGGCTGTTCGTCATTCAGCGCCATGGCACCGGCTCGGTCGGGAACGTGTTCGGGCCGGTGATGCTCGGCTGGTTCGCGGTTTTGGCGGCGATGGGTTTGCGCTGGATCGTGCGCGAGCCCAGCGTCCTGTGGGCGCTTGATCCCACACGGGCGCTCGGCCTGCTGGCTCAACATCAAATCAGTTCACTCGCCGTCCTCGCCGGCGTTTTCTTGTGCGTTACCGGCGGCGAGGCCCTGTATGCGGATATGGGCCATTTTGGCAAAACTCCGATACGCCTCGGCTGGATATGCGTCGTCATGCCGGCGCTGGTCACCAATTATTTCGGACAAGGAGCCATGTTGATCGAGAACCCGGCGGCGATCAGCAATCCCTTCTACCTGATGGCACCCGCATGGTCATTGTGGCCGTTGGTCTTGCTCGCCACCGCCGCCACCGTGATCGCATCCCAGGCGGTCATCTCCGGGGTCTTCTCGGTAACCACGCAGGCCGTGAGCCTGGGATTGCTGCCGCGCCTGCGTGTCGAGCATTCCTCGGCGGAACACGCGGGACAGATTTATGTGCCGACCATGAATTGGATTCTCATGCTTGCTGCATTGGCATTGGTGGTGGGTTTCGGCAGTTCGGCGGCGCTGGGCGGTGCCTACGGCCTGGCGGTCTCGGGCGCCATGACCATCGTCACGCCGCTGACCTTGAGCCTCATCAAATCGCGGACCGGTAAGGAAAGCCGGGCGCTGCGCACCGGCCTGTCCCTGTTGTTCATCGTGGATATAGGCTTTCTTCTTGCAAACCTGACCAAACTCGAGGAGGGCGGGTGGCTGCCGCTGGTGTCCGGTTTCATTATTTTCTGGCTCATGCAAACCTGGCAGCGCGGGCGCGCCTCGGTGATGGCGCGGCTGCTGCGCGAACAAAAGGCAGTGCGGGAATTTCTCGAGGACCTGAAGCGAGAACCCCCGGTACGCGTGGCCGGTACATCGATTTTCCTGGACGCCAAGGCCACCGGCATACCGCGCGCCCTGCTCAACAACATCAAATTCAATCGGGTCATGCACGAGCGGGTGGTGCTGCTGACGGTGGTGACCCGCGATGAACCGCGCATCGGTCCCTCCGCGCGTTTGACCGTGACCCCGGTATGCGAGGGCATCGTCCGGCTCGTGGCCCAGGTCGGGTTCATGGAGAAGCCCGAGATCACGGCGATCTTGAGGGAGGCTGAGAGCCACGGCGTGCCGTATGAACCCGAGCGCACCACCTACTTCTTGAGCCGCGAAGAACTGCTTCCAGGCAGGCGCTCCGATCTGCCGCCGCTGCGCCGCACCGCATTCATGCAGATGGCGCGCAGCGCGCAGATCATCGCCGACTATTACGGCCTGCCGCCGAATCGCGTGGTTGAGATAGGCACCCGCCTGGAAATCTAGGCGGCAATCCAGCGCGCCGGCATTCTCAAACCGCCGCGCACTCGTAGGTTCTCACGCCCTCGTCCCCGGCGACGATGAGCACGTCGGCGCGGCGCCACGCGAACAAGCCGACCGTCACGACGCCTGCGATTTGATTCACGGTTGATTCGAAGGCCTTGGGGTCATCGAGCCGCAGATCATGGACATCCAATATCACGTTGCCGTTGTCCGTGGTGACGCCTGCGCGCCAGACCGGCCGTCCGCCGAGTTTGACGAGCTGGCGCGCGACATAGACCCTGGCCATGGGTATGACCTCGACCGGCAACGGGAAGGCGCCCAGCACCCGGACCAGCTTGGAGTCGTCGATGATGCAGACGAACCGCGAGGAGGCCGCGGCGACCACCTTTTCGCGCGTGAGGGCGGCGCCCCCGCCCTTGATCAGGCTGCCGTCGGCGGTGGCCTCATCGGCGCCGTCGATGTACAGGGCAAGGTCGCCCGCTGCATTGAGATCGAGCTCCGGAATTTTAGCGTCGCGCAATTTTTCGGAGGTCTGCCGCGAACTCGAGACTGCGCCGGAGAGCTGTATTTTACGGTCTATCAGCGCTTCTATGAGCTGGTTGACGGTGGAGCCGGTGCCGATGCCCAACACCATGCCGGCTTCGATGTAGCGAAGCGCTGCTTCGGCGGCCAGGCGTTTCTTTTCCACTGACACTTTGTTGAACCCCAGAAACAACTGTGCCCGCTTACGCGGGCACAGTTGATTACTTTCGAAGGCTTACTTTTTCTTAGCGGCCTTTTTCTTAGCTACCTTCTTCTTCGCCTTCTTTGCTTTCGCTGCCATGATAGAAACTCCGTTGTCGGGTTAGTCCGGGGACCGAGTATATACACGAATAATTAATTTACAAGCAATACGTCGC
>DATMRC010000029.1:0-4023 GCA_035567075.1 Steroidobacteraceae bacterium | reverse complement strand
AAGATTGAGTCGAGCTTGTTCGACATTGGCCTTGGCAACTTGGACTGCGGCGGCGGCCGCCTGCTGCTGTCCGGTGGCGTCGTTCAAATCCTTCTGGGACAGCGCGTTCAGGGCAGCAAGGGGCTTAACCTCAGCGAGGTTATCATTCGCGACCTGCAATCGCGCCTGCTGTTCGGCAAGCGCCCCGTTGTACGCATCCAGCACCGCCTGGAACGGCTTTGGGTCTTGCCGAAACATCACCTGACCCGTTTTGACGATGCTGCCTTCGGCGTACTCGCGCTTCTCGAGAAACCCGTTGACGCGCGCGACGATTTGCACCTGGTGAGAACTTTGCGTTTGGCCGACGTATTCGAAGGTAACTGGAGTGTTGCGCGGCGAGACGACGATCACCGAGACTTCCGCCGGCCGTGTTCCTTCCGTTTCGGGGGCATGCTTCGCGCAGCCAACGACGCATCCCCACATCAATCCGGCAATCACTATCCAGCGCATGTCGATTCGCTCCCTGATTTCATTCGTCACCAAGCTTGCGCACTGCAGCGCACATACTCGGCACCCGAAACTTGCTTTGCCTGATGCTCCGCTCCTGCTCGCATCGCTGAATTGGGTGACAGGATTTATCGTCCCGCCGCGAGAACAACCGCGCTACCGTACCTACGGCCAATTGACAAGTAACCCCGAAAGATTACTAGTTGCGAACGCGGAATTTACGGGCCAGTCAAAGGTTACGGTCCGATGACACGTGGTGCGGCGAAGTCAATTCGCGCGCGATTACGGGCAGCCCGTCGTGGACAGATCGCAGATGTCCGCCACGTAGATTCCGCGGGCGCATCCCGTAAATTTACGAGCTTACATCCAATCACCTCGCGGCTAGTCTGTGTTCTACAGAGTTTTAACGCCCCATGGGCGAACCGATGAGGCGAATAAGGTGCGCTCTTCATGTGTGCGGCTCCGACAGCCTGTGTACTCATTGCAGATCCGCGCAACGGCTTGTTCGACCGGATCCGCGGCTTGCTTGAAACCACGTTTGACCAGGTATTCCTTGTGACTGACAAATCGTCGTTGTTCGAAGGTGCCGTGCGGCTTCAGCCTACCGTGATCATCATGGATTTGTCCTACGCTGCCGGAGACCTTACGGGATTGATCAGCGAATTGCGTGGGCAGGCGCCGGCCGCGAAGCACCTACTGTTGAGCGTGCACGATGAACCGTCGGTTGTTGAAGCCGCCATTGGCGCAGGCGCTGACGGAATGGTCCTAAAACGCGCAATTGGAAGCGATTTGATGCCGGCGATCGACGCGCTCCTTGCCGGGCAGCACTACTTCAACTCAAGTGCAGTTTACTAGGCGACGCGTTGCTGTGGTCACGTTTAGTTTACTGAGGCGCCCGCGTCGCAAGAACCATCCCCGCCCTCGGGAGGGTCTATGCGGCCAAGGTCTAATTTGGTCGGCAGATGTTGGCTTCCATACTGGCGTTGGATGGATCGTAGTCGAAGGAGGAGCAGGATATGCGAATTGTAGTTGACTTGAATCGATGCCAGGGATACGCGCAGTGCGTTCCTCTCGCGCCGACTGTCCTCAAGCTGAACGGTGAGGAAGCGCTTATGTACGACCCCAATCCCGACGACAAACTGCGCCAGCAAGTCCTGCGAGCCGCGGCGTCCTGCCCGGTCCGGGCGATTATGGTTGATCACGCGGACGAGAAGGAGGGGAAGACGTGAACGCAAAAGCCGGGGCGCTGGTCGCGGACTTGGTAACGGAATTCAAGACCAACGGCCGCATCGTCATCGTCGGCGCCTCGTTGGCGGGGCTGCGCGCAGCCGAAACGTTGCGCGACGAGGGTTTCAACGGAAAGCTGACCATCATTGGGGATGAAAAGGAGGAGCCGTATGATCGGCCGCCACTCTCCAAGCAAGTACTGAAGGGATGGGTGCGCGCCGACCACACCTTGCTGCCGCGCTCGCGCAAACTGGATGCGGATTGGCGACTTGGCGTCGCCGCCACCGGCCTCGACCGGGGCAGCAAGCAGGTGCGCCTGGCCAATGGCGAGCAAGTGCCGTTCGATCGCTTGCTCATCGCCACCGGTACGCGCGCGCGGCCCTGGTTCAACCCCAAGGAGGCTGCGCTCGAGGGCGTAATCACGCTGCGAACAGCCGGCGATGCGGGCCGGCTTCAGGCCGCATTGGCAGCCAAGCCGGGGCGAGTTCTCATTATAGGCGCCGGATTCATCGGCTCGGAGATGGCGTCGGTGTGTCGCGAGCTCGGCCTGGCCGTTACGGTCGCCGAGCGTGCCGGCGGTCCGCTGGTGGGCGCTCTCGGAGGAGTGATCGGCGATATTGCGGCCGAGATGCAGCGCGATGCGGGAGTCGATCTGCGCACCGGCATCTCGGTCCAGTCGCTGGAGGGCGACGCGAAGGGGCATGTGCGCAGAGCCAAGCTCTCCGACGGGACCACACTGGATGTCGACGTGGTGGTCCCGTCGCTCGGTTCAATCCGCAACGTCGAATGGCTGCAGGGCGCGGGGCTCGCCACCGGCCCTTGGGGTGTTGGCTGCGACGCCGGCTGCCGCGTCTTCGATGTCCACGGTGTGGTGACCGACAGCATTTTTGTCGCCGGCGACATCGCGCGCGCACCCCACGTGTTGTACGACTACCAATTTCTGGTGTTGGAGCATTGGGACAATGCGGTCTTCGGGGGGAAGGTGGCGGCGCACAACATGGTGAGCCTGGAGGCGGACCGCCGCCCGCACCTGCCGCTGCCCGCCTTCTGGTCAGGCCAGTTCGGCGTCAATATCAAGGGCGTCGGCGTGGGTCCGTTCGCCGACGAAATCGTCATCACGCAGGGCTCCGTCAAGGATCGGCGCTTCGCCGCCGCTTATGGATACCGGGGCCGCATCGTGGCGGCGGTCACCTTCAATCATGGCAAGTGGCTGGAGTATTACGGCGCAATGATCGAGCGGTCGGCGCCGTTCCCGCCGCCCCCGCCGGGCTACGACGCGGCTCCCGACATGAAGCCAATGCCCGCCCGCTTCCCGGCGCCGGGCGTGCCGACGGGCAATCCCGATGTCGTCCTGACCGGCCACGACCCGACCGACAGGCAAGCAGAATACCGGACGAAAGAACGCTGAGGGGTGAGAGCGAAGCGCCGAAGCGCTTCACCTCAAGAGCATGAAGATGAAGGAGGAGAGGAACATCATGACACCCGAGACTGCCTGGGCAGAGGCAATGAAATTTGAAAACCGCCCAAATCCATACCGGTTCTTCGACGAGCTGCGCAAGACGCCCGTGGCGCGCGTGGCGGACGGCCTTTACGTCGTCACAGGCTATCGGGAACTGATGGCGCTGGCCCACGATCCGCGCATCAGCTCCGATACGCGGCGCCTGAAGGCGCAGGCGGCGGTCAAGGCCGGCGGCGAAGCCGATCCCTCGTTAGCGGCATACGGTGAGCATGGCAGCATGATCAACTCCGACCCGCCCGAGCATGATCGGAATCGCCGGCAGTCCATGCGGCATTTCGGGCCTCCGCACACGACCGATCTCATTCCCTCGACCGAGAAGGACATCAAGCAGTTATGCAACCAGCTGCTGGACAAGGCCAGCGGCAAGACCCGGATGGACATCGTCGATGAGTACGCCTATCCGGTGCCGGTCATGGTGATTTGCAAGATCCTGGGCGTGCCAATGAAGGATGAACCCCAATTCCATGCCTGGATTCATGACTTCATGGTCGGAATCGCGGACATGGGGCCGGACGCCGCCACCAAAGAGGGGAAAGCTCGCGCTGAGAAAGGAAGAGTAAGCTCGGCGGCGTTCATGCAGTACTTGACCGACCTGGTCGAGGGGTTCGTGAAGGAGCCCAGCGACTCGATGCTCTCGAAGATGGTGCACGACAAAGGCCCGGATGGACCGATGACCCCGCGAGAGGTCGTACAAAATGCAGCATTGCTGCTCATCGCCGGTCATGATTCCACCGTCAACACGATCTCTCATTGCGTGCTGACCGTGCTGCGAAACCCCGGGACCCTCGAGC
>DATMRC010000028.1:0-91035 GCA_035567075.1 Steroidobacteraceae bacterium | reverse complement strand
CTCGTTCGACGGCCGCGGCAACTACAGCCTGGGGGTCAAGGAGCAGATCATTTTCCCCGAGATCCAGTACGACCAGATCGATCAAATCCGTGGCATGGACATCACCATTTCCACCTCGGCGCGCGATGACAAGCACGGGCGCGCGCTCCTTGAAGCTTTCAACTTTCCGTTCCGTAAGTAGGTATAGGCAATGGCCAAGACGAACATGCTCATGCGCGAGAAGAAGCGCCTCAAGGTGGCGAAGAAATACGCCAAGCGCCGCGCCGAGCTCAAGGAGCTGATCCGCGCGCCGAAAACCGGGGCGGAAGAGCGCGTCGCAGCGCAGGCGGAACTGCAGCGCCAGCCGCGCGATGCGGGGGCCACGCGGCAGCGCAATCGCTGCTCGATCACCGGCCGTTCGCGCGGCGTGTACCGGAAATTCGGGTTGGCGCGCACCAAGCTGCGCGAAGCGGCTAATCGCGGTGAGATTCCAGGCCTGACGAAGGCGAGTTGGTGAGGCGCGCACAATGAGCATGACTGATCCGATTGCCGATCTTCTGACGCGAATTCGCAATGCACAGTCCGCGGGCAAGCCCACGGTCGGGGTGGGCGCCTCGAAGCTGAAAATCGCGATTTTGAAAGTGTTGAAGGACGAGGGCTACATCGCGGGCTTTGGCGTCGACAGCGTCGGCGCCAAGAGCACCTTGTCGATCGAGCTCAAGTATCACGACGGCCGTCCCGTCATCGATCGCATCGAGCGCATCAGCCGTCCGGGCCTCAGGATCTATCGCGGCAAGGATGAATTGCCCAAGGTGCTCGGCGGTTTGGGAGTGGCGGTGGTCTCGACGCCCCAGGGCATCATGTCCGACAAGCAAGCGCGCGCGGCCGGCACCGGCGGCGAAGTGCTGTTCGTCGTCCAATAGGGTATCGATAAGGGTTCAACTATGTCTCGAGTCGCAAAAATGCCGGTCGAACTTCCGCAGGGAGTCAGCGCGACGATTGCCGCGGACGCCGTGACGCTCAAAGGCGCCAAGGGCTCGCTGACGCTGGCGATCAAGAACGGCATCAAAGTCGTGCAGCAGGAAAAGCGTTTGCAGGTGGAAGCCTTCGATGCCACCGCCGAGGGCATGAATGCCGTCGCCGGCGCGACGCGGGCGCACCTCGCCAATATGGTGACGGGCGTGACCAAGGGCTACGAGAAGAAGCTGGAATTGGTCGGCGTAGGTTATCGAGCCGCGGTTCAGGCGAAAAACCTGACCCTGACCCTGGGCTATTCTCACCTGATCAACTTCGCCATTCCCGACGGCATCACCATTGAAACGCCGAGCCAGACCGAGATCATCGTCAAGGGGATCGACCGGCAACGTGTCGGTCAGACCGCGGCGGAGATCCGCGGATTCCGGCCCCCCGAGCCTTACAAGGGCAAGGGCGTGAAGTACTCGGATGAAAAGATTTCGCTGAAAGAGGCGAAGAAGAAGTAACCATGAAATTGACCAAGCAAGACACCCGCCTGCGCCGCGCGCTGCGGGGCCGCGTGAAGATCAAAGAACTTGCCGCGTTGCGCCTGTCGGTGCATCGCACGCCGCAGCACATTTACGCGCAGATCTTTGCGCCGCAGGGCGACAAGGTGCTGGTTGCCGCCTCGACCCTGCAGAAGGATGTGCGCGGCGAGTTGAAGACCACCGGCAATATCGAAGCCGCCAAGGCCGTCGGCCGCGCCATTGCAGAGCGCGCCACCGCCAAGGGCATCAAAAAGGTGGCATTCGACCGTTCCGGTTTCATGTACCACGGGCGCGTCAAAGCGCTGGCAGAGGCCGCGCGCGAAGCGGGTCTCGAGTTTTAACTGAAGAGGTCGGAAGGACGCTATGGCGAGAGTAGAAAAACCAATGTCCGGCGATGACCTGCTCGAAAAGCTGGTCGCGGTGAACCGTGTGGCCAAGGTGGTCAAGGGCGGCAAGCAATTCGGCTTCACTGCGCTCACCGTGGTGGGCGATGGCGCCGGCCGCGTCGGTTTTGGCTACGGCAAGGCGCGCGAGGTGCCGGTGGCGATTTCCAAGGCGATGATGCAGGCGCGCAAGAGCCTGGTCACCGTGTCGTTGAAGAACGAAACCCTGTTCTACGCGGTCAAAGGACGGCATGGGACCACGCGGGTGTACATGCAGCCGGCCGCCGATGGTACCGGCGTGATCGCCGGCGGCGGCATGCGCGCGGTATTCGAGTGCGCCGGGGTTCGGAACGTTTTGGCCAAGAGCTATGGATCGCGCAATCCCATCAACGTGGTGCGCGCCACCATGGATGCCTTGGGCAAGCTGCGCACGCCCGACGACATCGCGGCCAAGCGCGGCAAGAGCGTCGAAGAGATCGTAGGCTAAGGTCATGACTGATAAGGCAAATAGAGACATGGCGATCAAGGTCACTTTGACCAAGAGCGTATTCGGGCAGCTGGCCAGCATTCGCGGTTCGGTGCGCGGTTTGGGCTTGCGCCGGATCGGCCACAGCGTCGTGGTGGCGGATACGCCGTCCAATCGCGGCATGGTCAATGCGGCCAGCCACATGCTCAAAGTCGAGCCCGCCAAGGTGTCCAAATGAGATTGAATACGATTAAACCGGGTATGGGCTCCAAGCGCACCCGATTGCGGGTCGGCCGCGGCGCATCCGCCGGCCAGGGCAAGACCTGCGGCCGCGGCGTCAAGGGACAGCGCGCGCGCAAGGGCGGCTATCACAAGGTGGGATTCGAAGGCGGCCAGATGCCCCTGCAGCGGCGCCTGCCCAAGGTCGGCTTCCGATCGGCGATGAAGGCATCCCGCGCCGAGTTGACCCTGTCCGACCTGATGCGGGTGGCGGGTTCCGAAGTCACGCTGGCCGGTCTGATCGAGGCGAATCTGGTGCCCGAGGGCACCAAGCTGGTGAAGATCATTTTGTCGGGCGCCGTCACCAAGCCCTACGCCATCAAGGACGCGTGTGTCACCGCGACCAAGGGCGCGCGCAGCGCCGTCGAGTCCGCCGGCGGCAGTTTCGTTAAGTAAGAGACATCCTTGGCCACATCCACCACCAACGCCGCCGCCGCTCTGGGGGACATCACCCGCTTCGCTGAAATGCGCAAGCGGCTGTTCTTCCTGCTGGGCGCGCTCGTGGTGTATCGGATCGGCACGTTCATTCCGGTCCCGGGCATCGATGCCGCAAAATTTGCGGCGTTCTTCGCCAACCAGAACGGCACGCTGCTCGGCATGTTCAACATGTTTTCCGGCGGCGCGCTGCAGCGTTTCAGCATCCTGGCGCTGAACGTCATGCCCTACATCACCTCGTCCATCATCGTGCAGATGGCATCGATGGTGTATCCGCCCTGGAACCAGATCCGCAAGGACGGCGAGTCCGGGCGCCGCAAGCTGATGCAATACACGCGCTACGGCACGGTGGGCCTGGCGGCCTTCCAGGGCTTCGGCGCGGCGCTTGCCATTCAGAATTCCAGCGGCAACCTGGTGCCGAACCCGGGTGCGCAGTTCCTGTTCGTCGCCACCATCTCGATCACCACCGGCACCCTGTTCGTGATGTGGCTGGGCGAGCAGATCACCGAACGCGGCATCGGCAACGGCATCACGATGATCATCGTGGCCGGCATCATTGCGGGGCTGCCGCGCGCCATCGGCAATACGCTCGAAATGGTGCGCTCCGGCGAAATGAACCCGCTGATCGTGCTGCTGATCGTGGTTGTGGTGGTCCTGGTGACGCTGTTCTGCGTGTTCGTGGAGCGCGCGCAACGCAAGATCCAGGTGAACTATGCCAAGCGGCAGATGGGGCGGCGCATGATGCAGGGGCAAAGCACCCACCTGCCCTTCAAGCTGAACATGGCCGGCGTCATTCCGCCGATTTTCGCCTCCAGTCTTCTGGTGTTTCCGGCCACCATCGCTCAATTCTTCGGCAACAGCCCGAATCCAAATATCATCCAGAGGACCTTGCAAAAGATCGCGGCCATCCTCAATTATGGGCAGCCGCTGCATGTTTTGCTGTTCGGGCTGCTGGTCATCGGCTTCGCGTTTTTCTACGTGGCGTTGGTCTACGATGCGCGCGACACGGCGGAAAATCTCAAGAAGGCCGGCGCCTTCATTCCCGGCATCCGTCCCGGCCAGCAAACCGGCGACTACCTGGACAAGGTGCTGACGCGCCTGACGCTGTGGGGCGGTTTGTACATCATGGCCGTGTGTTTGCTGCCCGAGATCATTCGCATGGTGAACCCGGCCATCCCGTTTCAGTTCGGGGGCACCTCGCTCCTGATCATCGTCGTCGGCGTCATGGATTTCGTCGCGCAGGCCTCATCGCACATGATGTCGCAGCAATATGAGGGCCTCATGAAAAAGGCCAGCCTTCGGGGCATTGGAGCTAAGAAATGAAAGTTCGTCCTTCGGTCAAGAAGATCTGCAAGAACTGCAAAGTCGTGCGGCGCCGCGGCGTCGTGTACATCATTTGTTCCTCGGACGCGCGGCACAAGCAGCGTCAGGGCTAGTGGCGGTAAGGGGCTAGTGAATTGATCTTTAGGGGTTTTTCTAATATACTACCGCGCTTTTTTTCGTGGGCACGGGTGGAGAGATAGATGGCGCGTATCGCCGGCATCAACATACCGATGAACAAGCATGTGGTCATCGGATTGACCCACATTTTCGGCATCGGCAACAGCCGGGCGCTGCGCATCTGCGACGCGGCCGGGGTGAAGTATCACGTCAAGGTGAAGGATCTCACCGATGCCGAAGTGGCCTCGCTGCGCTCGCAGGTCGCGAAGTTCGCGGTCGAGGGCGACTTGCGCCGCGAAGTGTCGATGAACATCAAGCGCCTGATGGATCTGGGCTGCTATCGCGGTATCCGGCATCGCAAGGGCCTGCCGCTGCGCGGCCAGCGTACGCGCACCAACGCCCGCACCCGCAAGGGTCCGCGCAAGCAAGCAGTGAAGATGAACGCACCGCCGGGCAAGGTTTGATCAAGGCGCGACGCGCTACAGGAAATCATGGCTGACCAGAAACAGAATGCAAATCAGAGCGGCGCCGCCGCCCCCGGCGCAGCAGCGGCCGCGGGTGCCAAGCCGGCGCGCAAGAAGGTTCGCAAGAACGTGCTCGATGCGATCGCGCACGTGCACGCATCATTCAACAACACCATCATCACGATCACCGATCGGCAGGGCAACACCCTGTCGTGGGCGACCTCCGGCGGCTGCGGCTATCGCGGCTCGCGCAAATCGACGCCGTTCGCGGCGCAGGTCGCCGCCGAGCGCGCCGGCACCGCGGCTCAGGAACATGGGGTCAAGAACGTCGAAGTGCGGGTCATGGGCCCAGGTCCTGGCCGCGAGTCCGCGGTGCGCGCATTGAACGGCTGCGGGCTGAAGATCACCAATATCGAAGACGTCACGCCGATTCCGCATAACGGCTGCCGTCCACCCAAGAAGCGACGCGTCTAATGGCTAAGTACACCGGTCCGAAGTGCAAACTGTCGCGTCGCGAGGGAACCGATCTGTTCCTGAAGAGCGGCGTGAAGCCCCTGGAGTCGAAGTGCAAGCTCGACGTGCCGCCGGGCGGCGTGAAGAGCGAACGCAAGCAGCGCCTGTCGGAATACGGTCTGCAGCTGCGCGAGAAGCAGAAGCTGCGCCGCATGTACGGCGTGCTCGAGCGGCAGTTCCGCAACTACTATCAGAAGGCCGCGGGCCGTCCCGGCGCCACCGGCGAGACGCTGCTGCAATTCCTGGAATGCCGGCTGGACAATGTGGTGTATCGCATGGGCTTCGCGGCGACCCGCGCCGAGGCGCGTCAGCTGGTGAGCCACAAGGGCGTGGCGGTGAACGACAAATTGGTCAACATCGCTTCCTATCAGTGCAAGGCCGGCGATGTGATCAACCTGCGCGAACGCGCCAAGAAGCAGAGCCGCGTGACGGCTGCGCTCACCATCGCCGCCCAGGTCGGCTTTCCCGACTGGGTCGAGGTGGACGACAAGAAGTTTTCGGGGATTTTGAAGTCGGTTCCCGATCGGCAGGAGATTCTGCCGGACATCAACGAGAGCCTGGTCGTCGAGTTGTATTCCAAGTAACGCACCGCAGCTCTTTGGGCTGCGTTGTCCCCGGTTATCTAGCGAGGGTATTCCATGCAGGGATCGATCAATGAATTCTTGAAGCCACGGGTCGTCAAGGTACAGCCTGTGTCGCCGCGCCATGCGCGCATCGTGATCGAACCGTTCGAACGCGGTTTTGGTCACACCTTGGGCAATGCGCTGCGGCGCGTGCTGCTGTCCTCGTTGCCCGGTGCCGCGATCACCGAGATCGAGATCGAAGGCGTGCTGCACGAGTACACGGCCATCGAGGGCGTGCAGGAGGACGTCGTCGACATACTGCTGAATCTCAAGGCGGTCGCAATCCGCATGCATACGCGCGACGTTGCCGAAGTGCGCCTGCACAAGAAGGGTCCCGGACCCGTGACGGCCGGCGATATTGCGGGCGATCACGACATCGAGATCTTGAATCCCGATCTCATCATCGCGAATCTGACCAAGGCCGGTGAATTGTCGATGTCGCTGAAGGTCGAGCGCGGCCGCGGCTATCGGCCGGCGGCGCAGCGGCAGGCATTCGAGGAGCAGACGCGCGCCATCGGCCGCTTGCAGTTGGATGCCTCCTTCAGCCCGGTGCGCAAGGTGACCTACAATGTCGAGAGTGCGCGCGTCGAACAGCGCACCGACCTGGACAAGCTCATTCTCGACATCGAAACCAACGGCACGATCGATCCGGAAGAGGCGATCCGCCGCGCCGGCGGGATCCTGAAGGACCAGCTGTCGGTATTCGTCGATTTGCAGGGCCAGGACGAGTCGACCACCAAGGCGACCGAAACGCAGTTCGATCCGATTCTGCTGCGTCCGGTCGACGAGTTGGAACTCACGGTGCGCAGCGCCAACTGCCTCAAGGCCGAGAACATCCATTACATCGGCGATCTGGTGCAGCGCACGGAAGTCGAGTTGCTGCGCACGCCGAATCTGGGCAAGAAGTCCCTGACGGAAATCAAAGAAGTGCTGGAGAGCCACGGCCTGACCTTGGGCATGCGCATCGACAATTGGCCGCCGCCGGGATTGAAGCGCGACGACGAGCGCGACGGCCTCTGATCGCGCGAGCGGCACTACAACTTAGGGTTTAAAAGAACATGCGTCATAGAAACAGCGGGCGTCAGCTTTCGCGTAATGCCTCCCATCGCCATGCGATGTTGCGCAACATGGCGACCTCGCTGCTGCGGCACGAGACCATTCGCACCACGGTGCCCAAGGCCAAGGAGCTGCGCCGCGTGGTCGAACCGCTGATCACCCTGGCGCGGGTTGATTCAATCGCGATGCGCCGCCTGGCGTACGCGCGATTGCGCGATGTGAGCGTCGTTGAGAAGCTGTTCGACGATCTGGGTCCGCGATTCAAGGCGCGGGGCGGCGGCTATACACGTATTCTCAAAATGGAGCCGCGGCCCGGCGATTCAGCCGACATGGCGCTGATGCAACTGGTCGATTCGGCGCCGGTGACGACCGAAAAGAAGGAAGAACCGAAGGCTGCCAAGGCGCCCAAGGCTCCCAAGGCTCCGAAAGCCGAGAAGGCTGCCAAGCCGGCCAAGGAGCCGAAGGCGGCAAAAGAGCCGAAGAAGTCCAAGAAGGCTGCCGCGGCTGACAAAGACGAGAAGACTGCCAAGCCGAAGCGCCGCAAAGCCAAGACCAGCGCCTGACGTTTGTAAAAATTTCATGGCCAGCGCGCGGGTTGCGCGCGCGTAGCTTTGCGCTAGGCGATCGCGGCAAATGCATCCCGGGTCAGATTCTCCGGCTTTGACGTGGTGGTCACGACATTGTCTTCGATCCGTACTCCGCCGAAGGGCTTGAGTTCCTCCACCACCTTCCAATCGATGTGCGCACGCCGCGAGTCGCTGCTGGCTGCGTGCAGCAGCGACTCGATGAAGTAAATGCCCGGCTCCACGGTGACCACCACGCCGGGTTCCAGCATGCGGGTGAGGCGCAGGTAGGGATGGCCGGGGGGTCGCTCGACTTCGTGGCCCTTATCATCCCCCATCACGCCTCCCACATCGTGTACCTGCAGGCCGAGAAGGTGCCCGATGCCATGCGGAAAGAACACGCTGGTGACCCCAGCGTCGAGGGCGTCCTGTCCGGGAATTTTCGTAAGGCCGATCTCGCGCATGACATCGCCCAGGATGCGGTGCGCCGAGAGGTGCACGTCGCGATAGTCGCGGCCGGCCACGATTTCGCCGCACAGCCTGAGTTGCGCAGCATCTGTGGCCCGCACCAGATCGCTGAACCGGCCGGGTCCCTGCGCGTAGGTGCGCGTGATATCGGCGGCATAGCCGCGATACTGCGCGCCCGCATCGATCAGGAAGGAACGCAGCGGCGAGGGCGGCGCGCGTTCCAGGTGCTGGTAGTGCAAGACCGCGGCATTTTCGTTGTAGGCCACGATGTTGTTGTACGGCATCTCCTCCTCGCGCTGCGCGCATGCCTGCAAATACGCCATATGCGCGTCGTATTCGGAACGCCCAAGGCGAAATGCCGCCACAGCGGCGCGATGGCCGCGCGCGCCAAGTTCGCTTGCCTTGCGCATGCAGGCGAGCTCGTACGGCGTTTTCACGGCGCGGTCGTAATTCAATCGCGCCAGCAGTTCGGGCGGATTGAGATTCGCCGCGTCGATGCCAGGGAGTGTGCCCTGATCGGACGCGATGAAGGCCACGCGGCCGAGCCGCGCCCAGTGAGCGCCGGCCTTCGCATCATCATCCATGGCGATCAGATTCACGCAAGCGCTCCAGGACTGCTGCGGCATCCGGGCGGGTTTGTGCCAGAAATCGTTGGGTTGATAGAACAACAGCGTTGGGCGGGCGCCCGGTGCATAGACCAGCACACTGCGCGGATTGTCGACGATCGGGACCCAGGCCTTGAATTGCGGGTTGACCTTGAAGGGATAGTCCTGATCGTCCAGGAATTGCAGCGGCGGCCGGCCCGCCGGGATGACCAACGCATCGAAGCCGGTTGCGGCCAAGGACCGGTCGGTACGCTGCATGAGCGTCGTCAAATGTTCCGCAAATAGCTGATCGAGTCTGGAATCGCTCACAGGTCCTCCGGTTCTTGGGCGAGAAGTTTAACCCCGGCCGGCCATCCGAACGTTAAGGAGTGTGAGCTGGCGCGAAAGAGGTATGAAAGTGAGGCAAAACACTCTAAAATCGGTTCGGACATTTGGGTGAAGGCCCAAAAACAACACGCTCGGCCTACATATTTATCCTTAAAATCTCTGGGGTATCGATAGATGAAGACCAAACTTGCTTTAAGCGCCCTTGTCGCTGCATTCGTGCTGAGTGCCTGCGGCAGCAAGACCGAGGCTCCTGCCCCGGCCGCGGCTGAACCGACTCCTCCTCCGGCCGCTGCGCCGGCTGCACCCGCTGCGGATTCCGCTGCTGCTGCCAGCGCCGCCACCGATGCAGCCGCCAGTGCGGCCTCAGCTGCGAAGCCGTAGAGCGCGCGCGGCTGGTCCCACATGCCCGGGCGGGCTGCCGACTGGCAAGTCCGCCCGGGCTGTGTATTTTCAAGTATTGAGGATGCGGTTTCGTTGCTCGTCAGTATCCGCGATGTCAGACGTTCGAAGCAGGATCGCCAGTGGATCCAGAGCGTATACGGCGAATACCTCGATTCCCTAGCCGACCTGAACACCGGTTTGTTTTCGGTCTTGAGCGCCGGCAATCCGCACCAGGATGAGATCTTCGCGAACTGGTTCTCCAATGACCAATCGCACCCGCTGCTGATTCTCAAGGGGCGGGACTCCGTCGGTTTTGCGCTGGTCACGCGTCCGCGCATCGCCGCAGCGGGCGAAAAGACCGCGAACTACAGAATGTCGGAGTTCTTTGTCCGCAATCAGCACCGAAGAGCGGGCATCGGCCGCGATGCCGCGACATTGATATTCGACCGCTTTGCGGGCGAGTGGGAGATCGTCGAATATCTGCGCCATCCCGGTTCGGTGGCGTTCTGGCGTCACGTCATAGCCCTGTACAGCGCCGGGCATTACACCGAACGCTCGCAGAACGGCGAGGTGCGGCAGCGCTTCAGAAGCCGGGCGGCGCGGTAAGCGGTAATTCGGATTATTGACCTAAAGAAAGACCTGGTGCTGTCGATATCCAGGTCTTGTGCAGACCACATCCCAAGCCGAATTTGATTTCGTCCGTGGCCTGGCCGCCGATTTGTCCCGCGGCCATGTCGATCTTCCGTCATTTCCTGAGATAGCCGTCAAAGTCAGGCGCGTCCTGGAGGACGCCAAGTCCTCGACGGATCAGGTTTGCCGGGTGGTCGGATCGGAGCCTGCCCTGGCGGCACGGCTGGTGCGCATTGCCAATTCCGCCGCGGTCAATCCCAGCGGGCGCGCAATCAACGATCTGCGCACGGCGATCAACCGCATCGGCTACAACATGGTGCGCAGCGCGGCAATGTCCTTCGCGATGAATCAGCTCCGCCAGGCCAACAAGCTGGCCAGCCTGGCGCCGCACCTGAACGATCTGTGGGAGCGCAGCACCTACGTGGCCGCATATTCCTTCGTGCTGGCGCGCAGCTGCACCAAGGTCAACCCGGACGAGGCGATGCTCACCGGAATGATGCATGGCATCGGCAAGCTTTACATATTGACGCGCGCCACTGATCACCCGGAGCTGTTTGCCAGCGAGACCGCGCTGCACGACATCATCAGCGAATGGTATCCCTCCATCGGCAAGGCGATTCTGGAGAATTGGAATTTTTCGGAAGCGATGGCCCACGCCGTGGGACAGGAGGATTTCTCGCGGCCCGACGGCGATGCGCCGAATTTGACCGATGTGGTCGGCGTCGCCGTTTTGATGGTCTCCTACGGCACCAACGTCGCCGGACTGGAGCGCGAATTGCACGACCTGCCCGCCGCGTGGCGGCTTGGCTTGAATGAATCGAAGACACTCGCCGTGATGCAGGATTCCGCCGCGGAAATCACCGCGCTCAGCCAGGCCCTGGCCAGCTAAACGCGCCGGCCGACCCGACCTTCAAGCCGCGCGCTCCGCGGCGAACGCCGCGGCAACATAGTCCACGTTGTGCGGCAGGATGCCGGCCAGATTCATGCGGCTGTCCGTGGTCATGTAGATGTGATGTCGCTCGCGCAGCCGCTCGACCGCTTGTGGGGATACTCCGAGCAGGGAAAACATGCCGCGCTGCGCTGCTATGAAGTCGAAGCAGCCGTCGCCCGTCACGCTTTTGAGCCGCCGCGCCAGCAACGCGCGCATATCCTGAATCCGCGTGCGCATGGACTCGAGTTCCCGCAGCCACTCGCGCTTCAGCGGCGGATCCAGGAAAATCCGCGCGGCAATTGCCGCGCCATGGTCCGGCGGCATCGAGTACATGCCGCGCGCCATTTGCAGCGCATGGCTCAAGACCGCCGCGGCGCGGGTTTCATTCTCGCTGACCACGATGAGCGCGCCGACGCGCTCGCGATACAGCCCCAGGTTCTTGGAGAACGATACGGCGATCAGCGCTTCCGGCACGCGCTCAGCAACCATGCGCACCGCCGCGGCGTCGTCATCGAGCGATGAGGCAAACCCCAGATAGGCGAGGTCGAGGAACGGAATCAGCTTGCGACGCGACAGCAGGTCCGCGAGTGCCTGCCACTGATCGGGCTGCAGATCGGCACCCGTTGGATTGTGGCAACAGGCATGAATCAGCACCACATCGCCACCGGGCGCGCGCTCCAAGCGCTGCATCATTGCGTCGAAGTTGAGCTCATGGGCGCTCGGATCGTAATAAGGATAGCGCTCGAGCTTGAGGCCGACGCTTCCCAAGAGCGGCGTGTGATTACCCCAGGTGGGATCGCTGAGGTGGACCGCGGCTCCGGGCGCGGCCGCGCGAATCAGTTCGGCGCCGAGGCGCAGCGCTCCGCAACCTCCCGGCGTCTGCACGGTGAACGCGCGCTTGTCGCGGCTGGCGCTGTGCGCTGCGCCAAGCACGATTTCCTGCACAGCGCCGTTGAACTCCTCGCGGCCGGCGGCGGCGACGTAGGACTTGGTGGTTTGCGCGGCCAAAACCTCGTGCTCCGCCCTGCGAACGCAATCCAGAATCGGGGTATTGCCCGAAAGATCGCGGTACACACCCACCCCCAGATCGACCTTCTGGGCCGCAGGATCGGCTCGATATTTCGCCATCAGTCCGAGAATCGAATCGGCGCTCAAGCGCTCAAGTTGTTGAAACAAAAGTTAATGCCCCTGTATTGGTTTAAGGCCATTATAGTCCACGGCATGGGGACCCCGGATGCGGTTCGTCTCCAATCAAAGACAGGTGTGCGGTGACATGTACAGGCGTTAGCGTGTACGCTTTAGCCACTCATTAGCGGGAGAGATACTTATGGCCTTATGGAAAGAAAACCCCACGCCCGCCACAGCGGGCTCATCCGTACCGTCATCGACGGTGCTGGACAGAGGCGCGCCGGAACGCGGCCTCAACGATTCAGGTCTCGCGGTTTCGCCGCGCCGCCCGACCCCCAAAACAGCAGTCGAGGGCGGGGAATCCGTCATCGCCGCGGGCCTTGCGATCGAAGGCAAGATCGAGGGCTCGGGAAATGTGCGCATGGCAGGCCGCTTCAAGGGCGATGTCCGTATCGACGGCAACTTCAGCATGGATGCGGGCGCGCATCTGACCGGCCAGGTGCTGGCGGGTATCGTCGTGGTCGGCGGCGAGTTGCAGGGCAATATCGAGTCCGCCAAACGGGTCGACGTGCTCGAGGGTGGCGTCATCGTCGGCGACGTGAAGGCCGGTTCGATCACGGTGGCGGCAGGATCGCGCATGCGCGGTCACGTCGAATTCGGCTGGGATGATGACAAGGGCAAGATCAAAACAGGCTCGCTGAACAACGGCAGCTAGCCATGAGCGTCGCTCGGCCGAGCACCGTGGGCGCGACCCGCATCTGTCCGCACTGCAAGGCGACGGTATTGCAGAGCGCCAACATTTGTCCGGGCTGCCAGCATCATCTGCGCTTCAATACCGTCAACGCCGAGCCGCAGACCAAGGCGGTGTCGGCAATGCGCATCGAGGGTTCGATTCATCATGCGGGCGCCGGCGAACAGTGCGAATACTGCGTTGTGGTGGCCATCACCAATGCGCAGGGCGAGAAGATCGCGCGCAATGTCGTCGGCGTCGGTGCATTGCAGCCGGGCGAGAAGCACCAGTATAGTTTTTCGGTGGAATTGATACCGGTTCGCTCGCCGCCGAAGGTCCCGCCGGCCGCCGCGAAAGTCCCGCCGGCCACGCCGAAAGTTCCGCCCGCCGCCCCGAAAATCACGCGCAACTGATCAGCGCTCGCTGCCTACGATGGCGATGAAGCGCAGGAACTCCGCGCGGGTGCTGGCATCCGCGCGGAACGTGCCGAGCATCTTGCTGGTGACCATCGACACGCCGCGTTTGTGCACGCCGCGGGTGGTCATGCATTGATGAACTGCGTCGATGACCACTCCCACACCGCGCGGCTTCAGCACATCGTTGATGCAGGCGGCAATCTGCGCAGTGAGCTTTTCCTGCACCTGGAAGCGGCGGGCAAAGCCGTCGACCACGCGCGCAAGCTTGCTGATGCCGACTATGCGATCGCTGGGCAGATATCCGACATGCGCGCGGCCGATGATCGGCGCCATGTGATGCTCGCAGAACGACTCGAACGCGATATCACGCAGCACCACCATTTCATCGTAGCCTTCGACCTCCTCGAACGTGCGGCGCAAATACGCTCCCGGGTCCTCGGAATATCCGGAGAACCAATCCTGGTAAGCATTGACGACCCGTTTGGGCGTCGCGGCCAGACCCTCGCGCCTGGGATCATCGCCCGCCCAGCGCAGCAGGGTGCGCACCGCCGCTTCCGCGGCTGCGCGGCTCACCGCTCCAGACCTGTTGTTCGGCATTTTCACCCCTCACCTCGGGCACTTAGCAGCGGCATACGATAGCATGGCGACCGCCGGCAGATTTTCGATAACAACGGGGAGATCGAATGTACAAATACGCCGCCGCAAGCTTGGCCGCCGCGCTGCTTTGCGCGCTCTCGCAGGCTTCGTGGACCGCACAGCCCGATGTCGATGCCGTGACGCGCAAACTGGCGCACGATATCTTCAAACAGCTCATTGAGATAAACACCACCGATTCCGTCGGCAGCACCACCGTGGCGGCGCAAGCCATGGCGCAGCGGCTGCTGGACGCGGGGTGGCCCAAGGCCGACGTCGTGGTGCTGGGCCCCAATGAACGCAAGGGCAACATGGTGGCGCGCTATCGCGGCAACGCAGGCTCGACGCTCAAGCCGATATTGATCATCGCGCATCTCGACGTCGTGGAAGCGCGGCGCGAGGACTGGACCACCGATCCCTTCCAGTTCGTCGAGAAGGACGGCTACTACTACGGCCGCGGCACGCAGGACATGAAGGACAGCGATGCCATCGCGGTCGCCGATTTCATCCGCATGCGCAAGGAAGGCTTCGTGCCCGACCGCGACATCATCCTCGCGCTGACCGCGGACGAGGAGGGCGGCAAATTCAACGGCGTCGATTGGCTGCTCAAGAATCATCGCGAGCTGATCGACGCCGAATATGCGTTGAATCCGGATGGCGGGACGGTCAGGACCGACAAGCCGCCGGCGGTGGAATTCGAAGCGGCCGAGAAATTGTATGCGGACTATCAGGTGCTCGCGACCAACCCCGGCGGACACAGCTCCCTGCCGACGCCGGACAACGCGATTTATCATGTTGCGGACGCGCTCGCGATTCTGCAGAAGTCGCCGTTCCCGTTCGAATTGAATGCGGTCACGCGCGAGTACTTCAAGCAAATGGCGACGATCGAGACCGGCCAGGTGGCCGCCGATATGCGCGCCATCTTGAATACGCCACCCGACCCGGCGGCCATCGGGCGCTTGTCGAAGGATCCGGCCTGGAACTCCGGCATGCGCACCACCTGCGTTGCAACCATGCTGAGCGCCGGTCACGCGCTCAATGCCCTGCCGCAGCGTGCCGACGCGAATGTCAATTGCCGCATTTTCCCCGGACATTCCCAGGAGGAAATCCGCCTGCAGCTGGTCAAGCTGTTCGATGATCCGAAGCTCAGTGTCCGCACCAGAAACAGCGCCGGAGAAGTGGCCGCAGAGGGCACGGATCGCAAGCCGATGGCGCCGGCGCCGCTTAGCGACGATGTCATGCGCGCGCTGCGCAGCGTCTCGGGAAAATTATGGCCGGGGGCGCCGGTGATACCGGTCATGGAAGTGGGCGCATCCGACAGCGTCTACACATCGAATGCGGGGATACCCAGCTACGGCATCTGCGGCGTCGCGATCGACCGGGACGATGAACGCGCACATGGCAAGGATGAACGCGTTGCAATCGACTCGTACTACAAGGGACTCGAGTTCTACTACCTGTTCATCAAGGCGCTGACAACCGCGGCTGGCTAGCGGGCATGGCGAGCAGGCGTTGAGCTATCCGCTCCACAACGGCTCGCGGGTAGCGCGCCATGCCTCAAGCATCCCGATCCTGCGGTACCACTCATTGAAGGCCGGATATTTTTCGAATGGAAAATTCGCGACCGGGAAATAGGTCGTCATCCCGGCCACGGCGAAGTCCGCGATCGAGATCTCGTCGCCAGCCAAAAAGGGCGACGCGCTCAAGGTAGCCTCCAGCACTGTCAGCAGCGGCGCAAGTGTGGCCGCGTTCCAGTCGGGCGCCGCGGCGGGCGGCGGCGCCAGGTCCGGCCGCAGGCGATGGCCGACGCAGGCCGACAGCAGCGTCCCAAGCGTCGGCTGCCAATGCGCGCTTTCCCAAAACAGCCAGCGGGCGATACGGCCGCGCGGCTTCGGTTCGCGCGACCACAGCCTGTAGCCTCCATGCGCCTCGCAGAGATACATCAGTATCGCATTTGACTCGTACAGCGTGAGGTCCCCGTCCACCAGGGCGGGAATCTTGCCGGTCGGATTGATCGCAAGATACTCCGCATGGCGTCCCTCGCCGCGATACACATTCACCGGGCGCACATCGATATCGAGTTCAAGATGCCGGCCGACCGCCAGGACCTTGCGGCCGTTGGCGGACAGCGCGGTGCTGTACAGCGTCAGCATCGGCGCTCCTTTGCCAAATGTGCAAGTATGCCGCATGCGCCCAACGTTCCGCGTAGAGATCTGCCGCCGCTTTGGGATCGTGGCGCTGCTCGCCGCCTTTGCATTACCCGCGCAGGCGCAAGACGCGCAGTCGCTGGTGAGAGAGGCGAAGAACCCGCTCGCCAACCTCATCAATGTGCAATTTTTCTACGATGCGCTGTTGAATGTGGGTCCGGACAAAGGCGTGCAGGACACGGTGACCATTCAGCCGGTGATCCCATTCGCCATGAACGCCAACTGGAGCGTGATCACGCGCACGGTATTGCCGCTGATCTCGCAGCCGGCGCCGGTTCCCGGCGGGACCTTGACCCAGGGCTTAAGCGACACCCAGTTTGCGGCATTTCTTTCCCCCGCCCGAACCGGACGGTTGGTGTGGGGTGTCGGACCGGTTCTTCAAATCCCGAGCGCCAGCAGCGAGACTCTGGGCCAGGGCAAGTGGGGCTTGGGACCCGCCGCGGCGGCACAGTGGTCCGGCGATACGTGGACATTCGGCGCGTTGATCAACAACATCTGGTCGTTCGCCGGCAGCGGCAGCCGGACTGCGGTAAACCAGATGCAGCTGCAGCCGGAGATCAATTACACTTTCAAGGACAATCCAAACCGCTACTTGAGTTTCTCTCCCACGATCACGGCGAACTGGGAGGCGAGCGCCGGCGAGCGGTGGACGGTGCCGGTTTCCTTGGGGCTGGGCCAGCTCGTAAAACTTGGCAGGCAGTCGGTGAACCTGCAGGCGACCGCCTACTACAATGTGGTCGCGCCGAGCGGCGCCGGCAACTGGACACTGGAATTGCTGGTGCAATTTCTTTTTCCGCAATAGCGCCAATGCACGGGTGATCAATGACCGCGTTACAGTTGATCGATGCCAGGGAGCGCGACCTGGGAGGCGGGTTCGTGGTCCGCCGCGTACTGCCACACGACGGGCGCCAGATGGTGGGTCCGTTCATCTTCTTCGATCACATGGGCCCCACTCAGTTCGAAGCGGGTCATGGCGTCGACGTGCGGCCTCATCCGCATATCGCGCTCGCCACGGTGACCTATCTTTTTGCCGGTTCGCTGGAACATCGCGATAGTCTGGGCACGGTGCGCGAGATCCGGCCGGGGGATGTGAACTGGATGACGGCAGGCCGCGGCATAGCGCATTCGGAGAGAACCCCCAAGGTGGCGCGCATGCGCGGCGAGATGATCCACGGCATCCAGAGCTGGGTGGCCTTGCCGGACGGTTTCGAGGAAGTCGAACCCGGTTTCGCGCATTACCCCGCGAGTTCGCTGCCGCGGCGCGTAGGCGATGGCATCGATTTGTCGGTCATTGCGGGACATGCGTTCGGGTTGCGCTCGCCGGTCGCCACCCTATGGCCGACGCTGTACGTGCATGCGAGGTTCGCGCCGGGCGCGAGCCTTATGGTGCCGCCCGAACATCCCGAGCGCGCCGTGTATGTGGTGGAGGGCGAACTCGCCGTTGGCGAGATCAAGGTTAGCGCAGGAAAGCTCGCGGTGCTGGAGCCCGGAACCGAGATTGCCCTGCGTGCGGCGGCCGACCGCGCCGGCGAAACGCTCGCGATGCTCCTCGGGGGTGATCGCTTTGCGACGCCGCGCTACATTTGGTGGAACTTCGTGGCCTCATCCCGTGAGCGGATCGAACTCGCCAAACAAGCGTGGGTCAATCGTCAGTTTGCCCCGGTTCCGGGGGAGACCGAGTTCATTCCGCTGCCCTCGGCGTGAAGAGATTTGCAGCTGCTTGTGCGCTGGCCGGCGTCCTGCCGCTGGCAATGGCTTTGCCGGCCGATGCCGGCGGGGCGGATGACCCGCCCGCAGAGCTGCAAGAACTCATCGTCACCGGCGAGCGCGCCGGCCCCGGGCTCTGGCACGTGTACCGCGGCCCGGCACAGCTTTGGATCTTCGGCACGGTTTCGCCGCTGCCCAAGGATATGACCTGGCGTTCCAAGCAGCTCGAAGCCATCCTCGATCACACCGATCAACTCCTGGCCGCCAAGCCGTTCGAGATCGGCGTGGCCCGCGCCCTGTGGCTCATCGTCACCCAGCGGGATTTGCTGATGGTGGGCCACGGCAAGAAACTCAAGGACGTGCTGCCCGCGGATTTGTATGCGCGCTTCGCCGCGCAGCGCTCCATCTACACCAAGGATGCGGCGAAATGGGAGAAATTCCGGCCCATCATCGCTGCCGCGTTCCTTCAGGAGGACGCGCTGCATCGGGTGGGTTTGTCCACGCGGCTGGATCTCGCCGACGAGGTGCGGAGTCTCGCGCGCAAACATCACGTGCGCATCGAGGAGTTCAAGTTCGCGGGATTGCGCGATGTTTTGGACGCATTGAGGACCCTGCCGCCGGCAACCGAAAACAAGTGCGTGGCCGCGAGTTTGGCGACCATCGAAACCGGGTTGCCGCGGCTGATCGACCGGGCGCGGGCGTGGGCGACGGGCGACGTCGAGCGCATTCAAGGCCAGCCGGAGCCGGACGAGGTCGCGGCATGCCGTGCCGCGATCACCGTCGAGGCGGGGTCCGGCGATCTCCTGGCGCAGCTCAAGCACATCTGGCTCGAAAACATGGAGCGCCACCTGCGCAGCGGCGGCGTTACCTTGGCGGTCGTGAACATGGACATGCTGATCGAGCCCGGCGGCTTTCTCGATGAGCTGCGCGCGCGCGGCTATGCGATTGACGCCCCCTGAAGTGCTATTCGCCGCGGGGCCGGCGAAAGGCGATCAGCAGCACGATGATCCATCCGCCGCTGATGAGAAAAAACGTCAGCATCCCGGCTTCGATGGCTGCACTGGAAAGTTGCGGCGGCGTGCGCCGGTACGCGCCGAGCACCAGCCAATGCACAAAGCACACCATGGTCACGAGCAGCGAGCCAAACGAGACGCCGTGTGCCACCAGCCGCGCGCGGGTCCGGGCAAGGCGCTCCGGCGCCAGCCAGTAGTCGCGATTGGGTAATTTGAGGTCGTTGGCACGCGAATAGACCCGGGTCAGCAATGCCACCAGCGCCACCGGCAGCAGGGTGCCAAGACACAGCACGAACCGCGTGTAGCCGCCGCGAGTCATGAACGCGTTCGGGAAGCCCGCGGCATCGAAATGCGAACCCACCAGCGGCGGCAGCGCCGCGCTGCTGCGCGTCACGAAAACGATCGCGAACAGGAGCAGCAAAACAAAGATGCTCCACGCGGCTTTCTGCATCATTGCGCCTGCCATAGCAGGGGAAACAGTGGGTGATTCATCGGCGCGCCCGCCGGCAATTCATTGATCAGGCCGGGGAATTCCGGAGAGGTCTTCCAGCGGCGCGGCGCATGCCTGATGTCATCGCCGATGAAGCGCACGGAAAAAACGCGGCGCCGGCGATCACCCACGCCGCGCGCGGCATGCAGCATCAGCATATGGAAACAGACGGCATCGCCCGGCTGCAGCTCCCAGCCGAGTATGGGAAATGCGGCGCGGTTGCCCTCGATATCGGGCAGATCGGCGAGCGAGCCTTCCGGAAACCATTTCGCCTGGGCGTCCATGAAGGAGCGCGGCATCAGCCAAGGACCCAGGTGCGAGCCGGCGACGAATTCCAGCGTGGATTCGCGGCTCACCGGATCGACCGGGATCCAGAAACTCACATTCTGGCGTCCCTCGATGTTGTAGTAGGGTTGATCCTGGTGCCAGGGCGTCGGCTGCCGCGTGCCCGGCTCCTTGGTCAGCATGTGATCGTGATACAGCCGCGCCGTCGAACTTTGCATCAGCCGGCCGGCGGCCTCGGACAGGGACGATTCGAATATGAAGCGGCGGTAGTGCTCGTTGTCCTGCCAGTTGCAGAAGTCCTCCACGAAGCGCCCTGGATCATCGACGCCGCTGGCCACTTTGGCGCGGGGGCTCAAGGCGGCGAGGTTGGCGTCGATGCCACGACGCAGTGTTTGCATTTCTTCGGGCCGAAACAGCTGGCGGATGCACAGCGCGCCGTCGCGCTGAAAGGCTGCGACCTTGCTTAAGTCGATCATGCGGGCAACTCCCGCAGAATCTCCCCGAGCAGCGCAGCGCCCCGGTACGCAAAGCCGGTGTAGACCTGCAACAGATTCGCGCCGGCGCGCAGCATGCTTAAGGCGTTGGCCGCATTGACGATGCCGCCGACTCCGATGATGGGAATGTCCGCTCCCAGTTCGGCGCGAAGCTGGGAAACCACCTGCAGGGATTTGGGGTGCAGCGGCGCACCGCTCAATCCTCCCTGCTCCACGACCGCGGCGGAGTCCAGTAGCGTCAAATCCGTGGAGGTATTCGTAGCGATCACCCCGTCGATCTTGAAGCCGCGCACATTCTGCGCCAGCGCTGAAATCTGTTCCGGACCCAAGTCCGGCGCGACCTTGATCAGCAGCGGCACTTGCTTGCCGAAGCGTGCCTGAAGTACGCGGCGCTCTTCAAGCAGGCTGCTTAAGATGCGCTGCAGGCCGACGCCCTCCTGCAGCTCGCGCAGTCTTGCGGTATTGGGCGAGGAGACGTTCACCGCGACATAGTCCGCATGCGCGTAGACCTTGCGCAAGCAGGTCAGGTAGTCCTGCGGTGCATTTTCCAGCGGCGTATCGAAGTTCTTGCCGATGCTGACACCGCGTATACCCCGATAGCGGCTGCGCGCCAGCCGGCCGACAAGATGATCGACGCCCTTGTTGTTGAATCCCATGCGGTTGATCAGCCCGCGTCCGTCCGCAACCCTGAACATGCGCGGCTTTGGATTGCCGGGCTGCGGGCGCGGAGTCACGGTCCCCAGCTCGACGTGACTGAAGCCGAGCGCCCCCAACGCGTCCAGGTAATCTCCGTTCTTGTCGAAGCCCGCCGCCAATCCCAATGGGTGAACGAATTGCAGGCCGAAACAACGCACCGCGAGACTCGCGGAAACCTTGAGTTCCGGCCACAGCGGGCCAAGCCAGCGCAGTCCCGCCAATCCCAGATCATGCGCGGTCTCGGGATCGAGACGCGTGAGGATCGGCAGCGCGGCCTGTGCGATGCCGGCCACGGCGCTTCGCCTCATACGTAGCTCCAGGCCGCCAGTGCGCCCAGATAAAAGCAGGCCTCGGTGAGCTGCTGAATCAACTCCAGAGCGCCGCTCGAGCCGGCAGCACGCTTGAACCTAAGGTATGCGATCGAGCTCAAGCCGGCGATCACGGCGCCGGCCAGCCCGGTCAGGCCGGGAATTCCGAGCAGGGCGGCCGGCGCAAATCCGAGCAGCAACGCCACGCTCAAGGAGCCGTTCGAAATTCTTGCAGCCGCCTTTTCCGGCCGAATGGCCAGCACCGATACCGCCAGCGCAAAGCTTGCGGCATGACCGCAGATCATGATCAAACCCAGCGCCAGGTTCGAAGCCAGCGCGAACGGCAGCTTGGCCGCGGACAGCGACATGAGCGCGTTGTACTTGATCAGCAGGCAGAACACCCGGCTCAACAAATCAATGCGGGTCAGCGGCGATGCGTGGCTCGAGCCCATGCTCAGCAGCGCAGTCGCGGTCATGGCCAAGATCACCGCGACATTCGCGGGCCAGACTTGCGCGCCCAGCCAGTAAAGCGCGGCGCCCACGGCTCCGATCAGCGCGCCCAGGAGCGGCGCGAATCGGGCGGCCTCGGCTGTCCGCATCGCGCGCAGAAACAGGGCGCTCAATGGCTCACGCCCGCTTGCGCTCCAATCCGCGCAGCGCCGCCAGTTTGGCGCGCAGATAGCGTCCGGTGTAGGAGGTCTTGTGCTCGGCGATCTGCTCGGGCGTGCCGACCGCGACGATGCGGCCGCCCTCGTCGCCGCCCTCGGGCCCGAGGTCCACGATCCAATCCGCCGTCTTGATCACATCGAGGTTGTGCTCGATGACGATGATCGTGTTGCCCTCGTCGCGCAGACGCTGCAGCACGAGGAGCAGCTGTGCGATGTCCGCGAAATGCAGACCGGTGGTCGGTTCGTCGAGAATATACAAAGTGCGCCCGGTGGCGCGCTTCGACAATTCCTTCGCCAGCTTGACGCGCTGCGCCTCCCCGCCCGACAGCGTGGTCGCGCTCTGACCGAGCTGCACGTAGGAGAGTCCCACGTCGAGAAGGGTCTGCAGTTTGGGTTGCACCGTCGGCACGGCGGAGAAGAACGGCAGGGCATCCTCCACCGTGAGGCTCAAGATCTCCTGGATGTTCTTGCCCTTGAAGCGGATCTCCAGGGTTTCGCGGTTGTAGCGTTTGCCCTTGCACACATCGCAAGGCACGTAGACATCCGCGAGAAAATGCATTTCCACCTTGATCACGCCGTCGCCCTGGCAGGCCTCGCAGCGACCGCCCTTGACGTTGAAGCTGAAGCGGCCGGCTGCGTAGCCGCGGGCGCGCGCCTCGGGCACGGCGGCGAAGATCTCGCGGATCGGAGCGAACAGGCCCGTGTAGGTGGCGGGGTTGGAGCGGGGCGTACGCCCGATCGGACTCTGGTCGATCTCTATCACCCGATCGATGAAATCCAGACCCTCGATGCGGTCGAAGTGCGCCGTGCCCGCGGAAGCGTGGTTGAGCTGCGTCGCCACCGCGCGAAACAAGGTGTCGTTGATGAGGGTTGACTTGCCGGAACCGGATACGCCGGTGACGCAGGTCATCAGTCCCAACGGGAATTCCGCGGTGACTTTCTTCAGATTGTTGGCGGTCGCGCCGATAACGCGCAGCAGCCGCTTCGGATCCGGCGTGCGCCTCAAGGCGGGGATCTCGATCCGGCGCCGGCCGCTCAAATACTGTCCGGTGATCGAGTCGGGATGGGCGGCGACCTCCGCCGCCGTCCCCTGCGCCACGACCGCGCCGCCGTGCACGCCCGCCCCGGGACCCAGGTCGACGACATGATCGGCCTGGCGGATGGCGTCTTCATCGTGCTCGACCACGATCACCGTATTGCCGAGATCACGCAAATTCGCCAGCGTGTCGAGCAGGCGCTGGTTGTCGCGTTGATGCAGGCCGATCGACGGCTCGTCCAGGATGTACATGACGCCGACCAGCCCGGAGCCGATCTGACTGGCGAGCCGGATGCGCTGCGCCTCGCCGCCGGACAGCGTGTCGGCACTGCGATTCAAGGTGAGATAACCGAGTCCCACATTGCCGAGGAATCCCAGCCGATCGCTGATTTCCTTGACGATCTTGACGGCGATTTCTCCGCGCCAACCCGGGAGCTTGAGCTTGGCGAACAACTCCAGGGCACTGGCCACCGACAGCGCCGACACTTCGGGCACGCTCATGCCGTCGACGAACACGTTTCTCGCGGCGCGATTCAAACGGGTTCCGCGGCAATCGGGACAGGCTCTGGAGGAGCGGTATTTGGCGAGCTCTTCGCGCACCGCCACCGATTCGGTTTCGTTGTAGCGGCGCTCGAGATTCCTGACGATGCCCTCGAAGGTGTGCTTGCGGTTGACGGTGCCGCCCTTGCCATCCAGGTACTTGAATTCGATCTGCTCGTCGGCGCTGCCGAACAGCACCAGATCCTTGATTTTCTGCGGCAATGATTCGAACGGCGCTTCGATGTCGAACTTCGCATGGCGCGCCAGCGATTGAATCAGCTGAAAATAGTAGGCATTGCGCCGGTCCCAGCCGCGCACCGCGCCGCCCGCGAGCGACAGATGCGCATTCGCGACGATTTTATCCGGATCGAAGAATTCCTGGGTGCCGAGTCCGTCGCAGGTGGGACAGGCGCCAATCGGGCTGTTGAAGGAGAACAGCCGCGGCTCGAGTTCGCTCAGGGAATAGTTGCAGATGGGGCAGGCGAATTTGTCGGAGAAGGTGAGTTCCGGACGGGCGGGATCATCCATGTAGGCGATCCGTGCGACACCCTGGCCCAGCCGCAGGGCGGTCTCGAAGGATTCCGCCAGGCGCTGACTCAGATCCGGCCGGACCTTGAAGCGATCCACGATGGCTTCCACGCTGTGTTTGCGGCGCACGTCGAGCTTTGGCGCCTGATCCAGCTCGACCACCTTGCCGTCGATTCGGGCGCGCACGAAGCCGCCGGCCTGCAGCTCCTCGAGGAGCTCGGCATGCTCGCCTTTGCGCTCGGCGATGGCGGGAGCCAGCAGCATCAGCGCCGTGCCTTCCGGATTTTGCAGCACGGCGTCGACCATCTGGCTTACCGTCTGCGCCGCGAGATCGATGTGATGATCGGGGCAGCGCGGCGTGCCGGCGCGCGCGTACAGCAGGCGCAGATAATCGTAGATTTCCGTCACCGTGCCCACCGTCGAGCGCGGATTGTGCGACGTCGATTTTTGTTCGATCGAAATCGCCGGCGACAGTCCCTCGATGGTGTCGACGTCGGGCTTCTCCATCATCGACAGGAATTGCCGGGCGTACGTGGACAGCGATTCCACATAGCGGCGTTGCCCTTCGGCATAGATGGTGTCGAAGGCCAGCGAGGATTTGCCCGAGCCCGACAAGCCGGTCAGGACGATCAACCGATCGCGCGGCAGATCGAGGTCGATATTCTTGAGATTATGTGTCCGGGCACCCCGGATTCGGATATTTTGCATCTAACCGATTACTATACGCGCCGCGTCAAGTGTGGGTAAAACACCCCCCTGGGCCGCTGGGCGCCCGGGCAGCCAGCGCGCATTTATGGGTCAATGCGCGCCCGAAGGGTCTCTTTGGGGCATATCTTGGCGTGTACAATGCGCAACGGATCTCGTCAGCGGGGGTAGAACATGGCGCGCGGTGTAAACAAAGTCATTCTGGTCGGAAACCTGGGCGCAGATCCCGAAACCCGCTCCATGCCGAGCGGCACGACGGTCACCAATATCCGCATTGCCACCAGCGAGTCCTGGAAGGACAAGGCCTCCGGGGCACAGCAGGAGCGCACCGAGTGGCACAGCATCGCGCTATTCGGCCGCCTGGGTGAAATTGCCGCAGAATACCTGCGCAAAGGGTCGCAGGTGTTCATCGAGGGCAAGCTGCGCACCCGTAAATGGCAGGATAAACAGGGCAACGATCGATTTACGACGGAAATCATTGCCGACAACATGCAAATGCTCGGTGGCCGGGCGGCCGGCGCTCCGAGCCAGCCTGATCGCAGCGCCGGCGCGAGCGCCGCCCCGCGCGATGACTTCGATCAATCGCCGGCTCCTGCGGGCGGGAAAGAGGAATTCGACGACGACATCCCCTTCTAAGCGAGGCTTGAAATGCGGGCGACTCCGACTTCTACGGGTGGCGGTAAAACGACACTGTGCTCCTGGGTCAAGGCGGTTTGCCGCGCCCTGGATGCCGCCGGATGCGACAGCGCGAGACTTCTTGCCGAGGCGGGTTTCGAGGCGAATGCGCTGGACGGGCCGACCGCACGCTGTGCCTTGAGTTCCAGCCTGCGTCTCTGGCGCATCGCCATGGCCGCCACCGGCGATCCGGCTTTCGGCCTGAAAGTCGCGAGTCACATAAAGCCGACGAGTTTCCATGCATTGAGCTACGCCATCTCGGCAAGTTCCACGCTCAAGGAAGCCTTCGAGCGCGCGCAGCGCTACAGCCACATCGGCAGCGACGCGGTCGACTACGAATTCACGCTGTGCGGTTGCGAATATCATTTCGTCGTCGCGCCTTCCGCCGATTTGGGCGATGAGCCCATCGATGCCCTGGTGGGCAGTCACCTGCGCATGTGCCGCTCGCTGATCGGACGCGATTACTCGCCGCTGCGCATCGAGTTCCGCCGCTCGAAGCCCTCGAGACTCGATGACTTTCAGCGCCTGCTGCGCTCGCCTCTGATATTCGATGCGCCCGACACCCGCTTGGTGTTCGACCGCGAGAGCATTGAGCGACCGTTGGAGAGCGGGAATCCGGAGCTGGCACGGCACAACGATGCGATTGCGCTCAAGTACCTGTCGCAACTCGAGCGCGAGAACATCGAAGTCCGCGTGCGCGAGGTGTTGTCGCAGCGGTTGGCAAGCGGCGAGCCGTCCCAGGAGGACATTGCGGAAATTCTCGGCATGAGCGCCCGCACTTTGCAGCGCAAGCTGGGCGAAGCCGGCACGACCTATAAGGAAATTCTCGACGATACGCGACGCGAACTGGCCCTGGCGTACTTGAGCGCGCCGCGGCACAGCGTCAGCGATGTAACTTATTTGCTGGGCTTTTCCGCCGGTAGCTGTTTCACCCGGGCCTTTCGACGCTGGACCGGATGCTCGCCCTCGGACTGGCGCGCCGGCCGGGCGGTGCGGTCGGCACCGGATCAGGATTATTTGCCGGCGGCCGAATACGGTCTGCCCGATTTAACCCTGGCCATTTAGAAACCATTGCAGGTACCCGTTCACAGCGGCGGCACCGCGCTTAATCTGGAAGTCGAACAGTTCGGTGCGCCCGCCAGGGGCAACATCATTCTGATCATGGGCTTGGGTACGCAGCTCATCGCCTGGCCCATGGAATTCTGCTTGGCATTGGCCGCCGCCGGCTACCGCGTGATCCGTTTTGACAATCGCGACGTCGGCTTATCGACCAAATTCGAGTCCGCGGGCTTAAGGAACGCGCGGTCGGCGAGCCTGCGCCGCTTGCTGCATTTGCCCGTCAAGGCGCCGTATACGCTCAAGGACATGGCGCAGGACGTTGTCGGGCTCATGGACGCACTCGGCATCGATCGAGCGCACATGGTGGGCGCATCGCTCGGCGGCATGATTGCGCAGCTGCTGGCATCAGAGCACGCCACGCGGGTGGCGACGCTGACCAGCATCATGTCCGCACCCGGTGCGCCGATGCCCTGGGATTCAACTCCTCAGGCGCGCAGGGCGCTGATGCTGCGGCCGCCGCCAAACGCCACGCCCGAGGACATGATTCGCATGCGCATGCAGATTTACAAAGTCATCGCCGGTCCCGACCAATCGATGCCCGAAGCCCGGCTGCGCGAATTGGCCGCGCTTTCCGTTGAACGCTCCGTGGACACCAAGGGATCTCTGCGTCAGTTGGTGGCCGCCATGGCGACCGGCAGTCTCAAGGCGAACATGCGTCACATCCATGTGCCGACCCTGATCATTCACGGCAAGGGCGACCCTCTCATAGCGTCGCGGCGCGCACACCAGCTGCATCGCGGCATTGCCGGCAGCGAGCTCTTGATTCTGGATGGCATGGGGCACAACCTGCCGTTGGCTCTTGTTCCGCGGATGGTCGCGGCCATCGCCGCGAATTGCGCGCGCGCCTGAGAGCACCTATCGTCAGGTTTGCGTTCCCAGCGAGGTTTCGAGCTCGTTGGCGAGCGCTATCAGCCGCGGGCGCACTTTTTCCAGGAGAAAATCCCTCGACACCATGTAGGCGGGGGCGCCGCAGTTGATGGCCATCGGCGGCAATCCGCCGCCCGGCCGCACCGGCACCGCGATCGCGTTGACGTCCTTCTGCCATTCCCCAAATGAGCAGCACACGCCGAGCTCCCGTATATCGCGCAATGCCCGCGCCACGCCTTCGTTGAGATCCGGCCAGCGCTCATCGGCGGCGAGTTCGCGCACCCGTTCCATGATCTCATCCCTCTCCGGTGCAGGCGCTGCCGTGAGATAGGCGCGGCCCATTGCGGAGGTGGCGATTTGAATGCGCGCCCCCAGGTCCAGACTCAGTGTGACGGCCGCCGAGCCGCGCACCACATCGATGTAAATCATCGAGAGGCGGTCGCGGGTTCCGAGGCTCACCATGCACTGGCCGAACTCCGCCAATTCCTGCATCAGAGGATGCGCCAGCTTGCGGATGTCGAGACGCGCCAGCATCGCGCTTCCCAGGCTCAAGGTGGCCGTGCCCAGGCTGTACTTGGCGCTCTCCTCCACGAAGACCAGATAGCCCAGTTTGGTGAGCGTATTCGTGAGGCGCGAGACGGTGGATTTGGGCAGGCCGCAGCGCCGCGCAAGATCCTGATTGCCGAGCATGCGGTCTCCGTGGCGGAAGCAGGCGAGCAATTCCAAGCCGCGCGCCAGTGCGTTCACGAAATGTCGATCCGCCGGGGCCTTGATCATTGACAATCCCTAAGAGCTATCCGCATAATTTTGCACTATTTCAGAATTAAATTCTGTACTGCGGAACAAATCGGCGGGCTCCCCCCATGCGTCTAGAATTTACCGAGGAAGAACAGGCCTTCCGCGAGGAAGTGCGCGCGTTCCTCAAGCTTCAGCTGCCCGCGCACATCCGCGACAAGGTGCTGAACGGCCAGGAGCTGTCCCGGGCGGACCACGTGATGTGGCAGCGCCGGCTGCACGATCGAGGGTGGGGAGGCATGAGCTGGCCCAAGGAATTCGGCGGGCCCGGCTGGAATTCCGTACAGCTATATATCTTCGAAGAAGAATCAGCACTGGAGGGCGCGCCGCGCTTGATTCCTTTTGGCACCAAAATGGTCGCGCCGGTGATCATGGCCTTCGGCAACGCCGCCCAGCAGCAGCGCTTCCTGCCGACAATTAGCTCCGGGGAAGAGTGGTGGTGCCAGGGGTACTCGGAACCCGGCGCCGGCTCGGATCTGGCCTCGCTCAAGACTCGCGCGGTGCTGGACGGCGATCAATACGTCGTCAACGGCCAGAAGACCTGGAACACCCTCGGTCAATATGCCGATTGGATCTTCTGCCTGGTGCGCACCGACACGGCCGCAAAGCAGCAGTCCGGCATCAGCTTTTTGCTGATCGACATGAAGAGCCCCGGTATCACCGTGCGCCCCATCACGCTGCTGGACGGCGGGCACGAGGTCAATGAGATCTGGTTCGAGAATGTGCGGGTGCCGATCCAGAATCGCGTTGGCGATGAAAACAAGGGCTGGACCTACGCCAAGTTCCTGCTCGGACACGAACGAACGAATATTGCCGGCGTTGGCGGCTCGAAGCGCGAACTTCAGCGGCTGAAGCGCATCGCGGCGCAGGAACGAAAGAATGGACGGCCATTGATCGACGATCCCTTGTTCGCCGCGCACATCGCCCAGGTTGAAATTGATCTCTGGGCTTTGGAAATCACGAATCTGCGCGTCCTTTCCGCCGAACGCGGGGCGCGCGCGCCGGGCCCGGAGGCCTCGATTCTCAAGATCCGCGGTACTGAAATCGGGCAGCGCATCTCCGAGCTTCTGATGCGCGCCGTCGGGCCTTATGCACTGCCTTTTCGCCGCGAAGCCATGGAAGCCGGCTGGCAGGCGGATCCCTCGCGGGAGCCGGCCGGGCCGCGCTACGCCGCGACGCTGGCTGCCGCGTACATGAACCTGCGCAAGCTGTCGATTTTTGGCGGCACCAACGAAATTCAGAAAAACATCATTTCCAAGATGATAGTTGGTCTCTAACTCAACCGGACGCCCCATGAACTTCGAATTCAGCGAGGAGCAGCAGCAGCTGCGCGACAGCGTCGATCGCTACCTCGCCGAGCAGTACAGCTTCGACAAATTCCGCGCCATCAACGCCTCGCAGGCCGGCTGGGACCAGGCTGCCTGGGCGGGACTGGCGGAGCTCGGCGTACTGGCGCTCAACGTCCCCGCGGCGCAGGGCGGCCTGGGGTTCGGGCCGCTGGAGACGCTTGCCATGATGGGCCCCTGCGGCCGAAGCTTGCTACTGGAGCCATTCCTGAGCAGCGCGGTGATCGCGACCGCGGCACTGCGCGCCTATTCGGATGACCCAAACGCTGCGGAACTCTTGACGCGTATGGCCGGCGGTCAGGCGATCACGGTGCTCGGCCATTTCGAGCGCGAGTCGCGCTTCGAGACCCAATGGGTGACCACGCGGGCCGAGCGATCCCAATCGGGCTATCGTCTCGACGGCCACAAGGCCGTGGTCATGCACGCTGCGGCCGCCGACACCCTGCTGATTTCGGCCCGCACCGCGGGGGAGGCCGGCGACGCGCGCGGCGTCACGCTGTTTCGGGTGCCTGGGAGCGCGCCGGGGCTGACTTTGGACGCCTACGCCACCATCGATGGTCAGCGCGCGGCCGATGTGTACTTGAAAGGCGTCGAAGTGCCGGCGGCCGGCCGCTTAAGCGCGGAAGGCACGGCATTGGCGGTGATCGAAGCGGCGCTGGACATCGGGCTGGCAGCGTTGTGCGCCGAAGCGGTGGGCGTGATGCAGGCGCTCATTGATGCCACCGTCACCTACGTGCAGAACCGTCAACAGTTCGGCGTACCGATCGGGCGATTCCAAGCCTTACAGCATCGCATCGCTGATATGCTGATACACCTGGAGCAGGCGCGATCCATGAGTTATCTGGCCGCGCTGCGCTGCACCGACGAGAATGTCACCGAGCGGCGCCGCGCGCTGTCGGCCGCCAAGGCGGTGATCGGCCAGGCATCCCGCTTCGTGGGACAGCAGGCGGTGCAATTGCACGGCGGCATGGGCATGACGGACGAACTCGCCGTCAGCCATTGGTTCAAGAGGCTGACCGCAGCGGAATTGATGTTCGGCGACAGCGATGTTCACCTGCAGCGCTACGCCGCCCTCACACGCTGATCGAATATTTCAAGGAACACTCAATGGCTCAATTGGCTAAAGCAGTAATAGCACGCGAACTTAACAAACCCGTGGTGGTGGAGACTATCGAAGTGGCGGCGCCGCGCCATGGCGAGGTCACCGTCCGCCTGGCCGCCTGCGGGGTTTGTCACAGCGATCTCTCGGCCACCAACGGCACGCTGCAAATGCCGCTGCCGCTGGTGCTGGGTCACGAAGGCGCCGGAGTCATCATCGCCATCGGCGACGGCGTCGATAATTTTGCCGTCGGTGATCATGTCATCAGCTCATTCGTGAGCATGTGCGGACATTGCCACTATTGCCAGACCGGGCGGCCGCAGCTCTGCGTGCAATCCTTGAAATCCGGGGCCACGCTGCCCGACGGCAGCGTGCGCACCCGCGATTCCAGCGGTCGCGACCTCAATGTGTTCTCCGGCTGCGGCGTGATGGCAGAGCTCGCGACCGTGCACATGGGCAACGTGGTGAAAATCGACCAGCAGATGCCGCTGGATCGCGCCGCGCTGATCAGCTGCGGAGTCATGACCGGCGTGGGCGCGGCGTTCAACACCGCCAAGGTCGAGGCGGGTTCGATTGCGGTTATTTTCGGCTGCGGCGGCGTGGGTTTGAATGCGATTCAAGGCTGCGCCATCGCCGGAGCGGGAGTGATAGTCGCGGTCGATACCAGCGATGAGAAGCTCGAGCTGGCCAAGAAATTCGGCGCTACTCATGGCTTCAACATCAGCGGCAAGGACAGCGCCGGCAAGGACTTGTTCAAGCTCACCGGCGGCGGCGCGGACTACGCCTTCGACTGCGTGGGCATGGGAAAGATTTCCGAATTGGCCTGGGGGGTATTGCGGCGCGGCGGCACTGCGGTGATCGTCGGCATTGCGGGACCCAAGGATCAGATCTCGCTCAATTCCCAGCAGGTCGCGATGACCGAGAAGACCCTGACCGGCAGCTTTTATGGCGGGGCGCGGCCGCAGTTGGACTTCCCGCGGCTGATCGGCTTGTACCGCAGCGGGCGCCTGAAGCTCGATGAATTGATCACGCGCAGGTACAGCATCGACGAAGCGCCGCGCGCTTTTGCCGATCTCAATGCCGGCAAGCAAGGACGCGGCGTGATCATTTTCGATGCGGCGTGATCTCTCGATGTGGTGATCGCGTGCCCGCTACTCGTCGACCAAATGCTCGCCGGGAAACAGCGCTTCATTGAAACCGAACTGGGTCAGGTCGCGAATGCGCCGCGGATACAAGATGCCGTCGAGATGGTCGACTTCGTGCTGTACCACGCGGGCGTGAAAGTCCTGCACCGTGCGGTCCAGGGGCTGCCCGGCGGCGTCAAACCCCGTGTAGCGCAATTCGCGATACCGCGGTACCAGACCGCGCATGCCGGGAACCGAGAGGCATCCCTCCCAGCCCTCGACCTCATCGTGGCTCAGCGGGGTGAGCACCGGGTTGATGAGCACGGTGAAGGGCACGGAGTCCGCGTCCGGGTAGCGGGGGTTGTCCTCGAATCCGAAAATCACGACGCGCAGGCCGATGCCGATTTGCGGCGCAGCGAGCCCTGCGCCACTCAGATGGCGCATCGTATCCTGCATATCGGCGAGCAGCTGCCTAAGTTCGGGCGTGCCGAATTCAACAACCGGCTCCGATACCGCGAGCAGCCGCGGATCGCCCATTTTGAGAACTTCGCGTATTGCCATGGTTCCTAGTATCTTAGCGGCCTTTTCACCGAGAGCCCACGCGGAATGCCCGGACTTTTATACATAAAAACCTTCGGCTGCCAGATGAACGAGTACGACTCCGGCAAGATGCGGGATGTGCTCGAAGCCGAGGAGGGCATGCAGCGCACCGACAATCCCGCCGAAGCGGACGTGCTGCTGGTCAATACCTGCTCGGTGCGGGAAAAGGCTCAGGAAAAGGTGTTCTCGCTGCTCGGGGAATGGCGGCTGTTGAAACTGGAGCGCCCGCACGTGGTCATCGGTGTTGGCGGCTGCGTGGCAAGCCAGGAGGGCGAGGGCATCACCGCGCGGGCGCCGTTCGTCGATCTGGTATTTGGCCCGCAAACCCTGCATCGCCTGCCGGCGATGATCAAGGAGCTGAAGCAGGCCGGGCGGCCGCAAATCGACATCAGTTTTCCGGAAAACGAAAAATTCGACCGGCTGCCGGCAGCGCGCACCACGGCAGCCACCGCCTTTGTCTCCATCATGGAAGGCTGCAGCAAGTACTGCACGTTCTGCGTGGTGCCCTACACTCGCGGCGAAGAAATCAGCCGCCCCTTCGAGCAAGTGCTCGCCGAGGCCGGGCGGTTGGCCGGCCAGGGGGTGCGCGAGATCACGCTGCTGGGCCAGAATGTGAACGCCTATGCCGGGGCGATGGCGGACGGCACGCTGGCGGATTTGTCCACGCTGATTCATTTCATCGCCGGCATTGACGGCGTGGAGCGGATTCGCTTCACCACCTCGCATCCGCTGGATTTCAACGACAGCCTGATCGAGGCGTACGCCAACGTTCCGCAGCTCAACAATTTCCTGCATCTGCCGGTACAGAGCGGTTCCGACCGTATACTGGCGGCCATGAAGCGCGGGCATACGGTGCTCGAATACAAGCAAAAGCTGCGCAAGCTGCGCGCCGTGCGCCCCGACATCTGCATTTCAACCGACCTGATCGTCGGCTTCCCCGGCGAGTCCGACGAGGATTTCATGGCAACCATGAATCTGATCGCCGATGTCGGCTTCGATCAGTCGTTCAGCTTCATCTACAGCCGCCGGCCCGGCACCCCGGCCGCAGCATTGCCCGATGAAGTGCCGCACGAGGTCAAGCAGCGCCGCCTCGAACTGCTGCAGCAGCGCTTGAACGGTCAGGCGCGGGCGATTTCGCAGCGCATGGTCGGCAGCCGGCAGCGTGTGCTGGTCGAACGTCCGGCCAAGCGCAATCCGTCGCAGCTCGCCGGCCGCACCGACAATAATCGCTGGGTGAATTTCGACGCTCCGCCCGATGATCCCAAGTCCCTGCTCAACAATTTCGCGGATGTGATCATCACCGAGGCAATGCCGAATTCGCTGCGCGGACGCCTTGCAGCCGACGGGCCGCCGTGAGTTCGGATCCATCCTCCCGCGAAATCCTTCTCGCGCCGGCGGACAATGTCCGATTGGTGGAGCTTTGCGGCCCCCTTGATGAACATCTGCGGCTGATCGAGGCGCGCCTGAGCGTCGAGGTGAGACGGCGCGGCAACCGGTTTCAGCTGGTCGGCATGACCGAGGCGATCAATCGCGCCGAGTCGGTGCTGCAAGACCTGTATGCGCGCGCGCAGCGCGAGCCGGTGGACTCGGAGCGCGTGCACATTGCCTTGCAGGCGCTGGATATGGACGGCAGCGACAAGGACTCCACGTCGGACTCGGAAGAATTGAAAGTGCGCACCGCGCGCGGGGCGGTGCGCGCCCGCGGCACCAATCAGACCGAATACCTGGGCAATATACGCAGTCACGATCTCACCTTCGGGATCGGTCCGGCGGGCACGGGCAAAACCTATCTCGCGGTCGGCTGCGCGGTCGAGGCGCTGCAATCAGAAAAGGTGCGGCGCATCGTGCTGGTGCGGCCCGCGGTCGAGGCGGGCGAGCGGCTGGGTTTTCTTCCCGGCGACCTGTCGCAAAAAGTCGATCCCTACCTGCGCCCGATGTACGACGCGCTCTATGAAATGCTGGGTTTTGAACGGGTCGCAAAGCTGATCGAACGCAACGTGATCGAAGTCGCGCCGCTGGCCTTCATGCGCGGCCGGTCGCTGAATGATTCGTTCGTCATCCTGGACGAGGCGCAAAACACGACCAATGAGCAGATGAAGATGTTCCTGACCCGCATCGGATTCGGCTCCAAGGCCGTCGTTACCGGCGACATCACGCAGGTGGATCTGCCGAATTCGAAGCCGTCCGGTTTGCGCACCGTGATCAACATTCTGCGCGGCGTTCGCGGGATCGCCTTCACCATGTTCACCTCGCGCGATGTGGTGCGCCATCCTTTGGTGCAAAGAATCGTCCAGGCCTATGAAAAGAGCGCTCCGGACGACGGCGCCGCAAATTGAGCGGGCTTGAACTCGATGTGGGCTATTCGTCGCGACGACCCTGGGCCCCTCGCCGGGAGTTGCTGAGGCGCTGGGCCACGGCGGCGCTGTCGCCGCTGCGCAGGCGCTGGGTTCTGTCCATCCGCATCGTCGGTACCAGGCGCAGCAGCAGCTTGAATGCGCGTTATCGGTCTTTGGATCAGCCCACCAATGTGCTGTCGTTTACCGGCGCCGGCGGCGCTCCCGACGGCCGGTTTTTTCTCGGCGAACTGGTGATTTGCGCGCCGGTCGTCGCGCGCGAGGCCCGCGCCCAAAACAAGACTCTCGAGGCGCATTGGGCGCATATGACCATCCATGGAGTGCTGCACCTGCTCGGTTTCGATCATGTGCACAGGGCGGAAGCCAGGAAAATGGCGTCCCGGGAGATTCAAATCCTTGATCGGCTTGGGATTTCAGACCCATATCTCTGATCCGGTATGCTCTGCCCCCATGTCCGAACAGCCTCTTGGCGGCACCACCGGCCGCTGGTTAAAGCGCATTACCCAGTCGATGTCGGGCGAACCGCGGGATCTTGCGGAACTCGTCGAGCATCTGCGCGAAGCGAGCGAGCGCGGATTGTTCGACAGCGATGCGCTGGTGATGCTCGAAGGGGTGCTCGCGGTTGCCGACATGCAGGTCCGCGACATCATGGTGCCGCGCTCGCAGATGGTGTTCGTCGAACGCGATGAGTCGCCCGACGATCTGGTCAAGTTGGTGGTTGAATCGGGGCATTCGCGTTTCCCGGTGATCGGCGAGGACCGCGATCAAATTCTCGGCATATTGTTGGCAAAGGACCTGCTGCGCTTGCAGGCTGCAGTCGATGAGGAATTCGAGATCCGTGAATACATGCGCCCGGTGGTGTTCGTTCCCGAAAGCAAACGCCTCAATGTGCTGCTCAAGGAGTTTCGCCGCAGCCACAATCACATTGCGATGGTGGTCGACGAGTACGGCGGCGTGTGCGGTTTGGTGACCATCGAGGATGTCATCGAGCAAATCGTCGGCGAGATCGACGATGAGCACGATGTCGAGGATGATCAGTCCATCCGCAAGGAGCGCCCGCGCGAATTCACCGTGCGCGCGCTCACGCCGATCTCCGAGTTCAATCGCTATTTTTCGACATCGTTCTCCGACGAGGAATACGACACGATCGGCGGCCTGCTGATGCAGAAGTTCGGCCGGCTGCCGCGTCGCGGCGAAACCATCAAAATCGGAAAGCTCGAATTTCGCGTGCTGCGCGCCGATCGGCGCCGCATCGATTTGCTGCGTGTGATCCCCCCCACCGATATCGAGCCGCCTGCCGCCGACGAGCCGGCTTCTTGAGTCTCGGTTTACGCGGCCGGCTGGCGGCAGGTTTCGCCGTCGGCGCGGCACTCAACCTCGCATTTGCACCATTCGGGTGGTGGCCCATTGCCCTGCTGGCGCCGGCGGGCTTGTTTGCCCTGATCCGTGCAGTGCCGCCGCGGCGCGCTTGCCAAACGGGCGCCGCGTTCGGCGCCGGCCTCTTCGGTTTCGGCACTTACTGGCTGTACATCTGCCTGCATGTATTCGGCCTGGTGCCGGTCTGGCTGACCCTGGTGCTGCAAACCGCGCTGATTGCACTCATGGCATGCTACTCGGCGGCATTGTGCTGGCTGGCAAATCGATTCTGGCTCAACGCAGGTGCGACGCGGGATTGGCTGGTGTTGCCGGCGCTGTGGGTGCTGCTCGAATGGCTGCGCGGGTGGTTGTTGAGCGGATTTCCATGGTTGTCGCTGGGTTACGCACTGATCGATTCGCCTCTCGCAGGCTGGGCGCCGATGCTTGGCGTCTACGGCGTGGCGTGGGCGGCAGCCGCGATCGCGGTGTCGATCAACGTAATGTTGACGCCAGGGTTGCCATTGGCGCGGCGCTATCCGGCCCTGGGTCTCGCCCTGACATTATTTCTCGTGCCGGCGCTGATTCGCAGCCACGACTGGACACATCCGGTCGGGCCCCGCGTCGCGGTCGCCGCGGTGCAGGGCGCCGTATCGCAGGACGAGAAGTGGCAGGTAAAGAATCGCGAGCTCACCAAGCAGCGCTATCTACAATTGACGAACCAGGCCTGGGGAGCGCGACTGATCATCTGGCCGGAGACCGCGATACCCGTGGTGGCCCCGATGCTTCAGGACTATTTGCAGCAGCTTGGCGCACAGGGCCGTGCCCACGACGCAGAATTTGCCATTGGGCTCGTGGATTTCAGCCCTCGAACCGAACAGTTCCACAACGGCATACTGGTCTTGAGCGATTCGGGCGGCGGCTGGTATTACAAAAGGCACCTGGTGCCGTTCGGCGAATACTTCCCGGTGCCCGCGGTCATCCGTTCCTGGATGCGGCTGATGAGTCTGCCCAACCAGGATTTCACGCCCGGCGCGCCGCGGCAGCCCGTGCTGCGCGCGGCAGGGCAGCAGCTCGGCCTCACCATCTGCTTCGAGGACGCCTTCGGCAGCGAGCAGCTGCGCGTGCTGAATGATGCGACGCTGCTGATCAACGTCACCAACAACGCCTGGTACGGCGATTCAACGGCGCCGCATCAGCATCTTGAGATCGCCCGCATGCGCGCGCTCGAAACCGGGCGTTACCTGGTGCGCGCGGCGAACGACGGCATCACCGCGGCCATTGGTCCGCACGGAGAAATCCTGGCGCGCTTGCCGCAGTTTCAGCAGGCCGTGCTGCATGCCGATGTGCAGCCGCTGGCCGGACTCACTCCGTATGCCCGGTTCGGCAACTATCCCGTGACCTTAAGCGCCGGCGCGCTGCTGGCGGTGGCGGTCTGGCGCCGCCGCCGCGGCACGTGATCAGCTGCTCAGCCAACGCTTCATCCACGCCTCGACCGTCGCATACCACTGAACGGAATTCTGCGGCTTGAGCACCCAGTGATTTTCGTCGGGATAGTAGAGCAACTGACTGGGAATGTGGCGCAGCTGAGCCGCACCGTAGGCACCCATCCCTTGATCCAGCGGCACGCGATCGTCGCGGCCGCCGTGCACCACCAGTAGGGGTACGCTCCAGTCGGCAACATGATCGATGGGATTGAAACGCTCGGCGGCCTCCGGGTTCTCCCACGTCCAGGCTTCATTCTGCGCTTGTGAGAATCCGGGAATGTCGCTGGAGTAGGACATCAGCCGGTTGTCGAACACGCCGTCATGATCCACCAAACATTTCCACGGCTTGGCCCAATTCCCGGCGATCCAAGCAATCATATATCCGCCGTAGGATCCTCCCAGCGCACAGGCTCGATCGGCGTTCAAGAAGTCGTAGCGCGACAGTGCGTACGCCCATCCCTTCTGCAGATCCGTCAGCGGCCGGTCGCCCCAGTGGCCGATGATGGACTTCGCGAAGGTTTCGCCGTAGCCGCTCGATCCGTGAAAATCGACCATCACGACGGCGTAGCCCATGCCGGACCAAACCTGCGGGTTCCAGCGGTAGCTCCACGCGTTGCCGAACGTTCCGTGCGGACCACCGTGAATGAGGAATGCGACCGGATATTTCTGGCCGGGCCGGTAGTCAGTGGGTTTGACCACAATCCCGTGCACTGCTTCGTCATTCCACCCTGGGAAGCTGAAAGCTTCGAAGCTCGACAAAGGCGTTTGCGCCAGCGCTTCCTCGCCCACATGAGTGAGGGGCCGCGGCGAGCCGGCTGAGTTGAGTTCGTAGACCTGGGCCGGCGAATCGAGTGCGTCGCGACTGTAGACGATCACGCCGTTGGCCAGGTCAATGCTGCCGACGTGGCCATTTGCCGTGAGCGGTTTGGCGGCGCCGGTCGCTACGCTGATGGCGTAAATGCGCCCCTGACCCGTGTCCTCGGCGAGCGCATACAGGGTTTTTGAATCAATCGACCATCTGATCGAATCGGGAGAACGATCGAAGCCCTGTGCGAGCGCGCGAGTTGCGCCGGTTTGCAACTCGCGAATAATGATTTGCGCGCGAGGCGCGGTGAAGGCCGGAGGCTTTCGAGCGAGGTACGCCAGCCGCGATCCGTCCGGCGAAACGGCCGGCGAGCCGTCCGACGTGGTCGCCGCCGGGTCCAGCCTTTGAGGCGGCTTACTGCCGTCGAGCGGAACCGAATAGAGGCTGCTTGGGTCCCCGAGTCCTTGAGCCGATCCGGAGGGCCGGGCGGAAAATATAACCACACCGCCTGCCGTGATCACGAATGAAGAGTCATCGCCATCGGGCCTTGCCACGATGTCGGCCTGATAGTTTCGGGTCAGCGCGACCGCATCGATCGGCTGCGCGTCGCCGCCTAAGAGGACCGCAAACAGACCGACATAGCGGCCGTCGAGGTAGCTGTCCCAAAATCGCGGCGTAGCGCTGTCGTACACGGTGCCGGTGGTTTTCTGTTTTGCGATTGCATCGTCTTTGCCTTTGCTGCAGGCCAGTGTGTCGCACTCCGGGTGCGCGTTGATTGCCAACACCAATGCCCGGCCGTCCGGGCTGAGGCGATAAATATCCACGTCGAGCGGCAATTTCGTTACCTGCGCGGCGGTCCCGCCACCGGCGGGAGCGCGCCAAACCTGGACAGAACCGGAGCGCGAAGAGAGGAAGTAGAGCCATCTACCGTCGGCTGACCAGCGCGGCGCCGTGGAAGATCTTTCCTGGTCTCTGACGAGACGCGGTGGTGAGTTCGCGGCAACCCGGTCGATCACCCAAAGCGCATTGAAACCTCGGTTGCCATCCCAATCGGTGGAGCGGAGGTTGTACGCGACGAAACGACCGTCGGGCGAGACGCGGGGATCTGAGACTCGATCCAGGAGTGCCAGATCCTTGGCCGTGAACGGACGAGCCTGCGCAGATCCTACCGTCAAGATCGCGAGAGCCGTGCAAGCCACGAATATTTTGATCATTCTGGTTTCCCCCTGTCCTTGCGGCGACCAAGCCTAAACCGCCTCATGCGCAAGTGACAAGCGCGATGCGGCATGCAACATTTATCGTGTGCGATCCTTCAAACCATTCGCTTCGGACGACGAAATCGAGGCCATCGGCCGCGGCTTCCTCGATCTTACGTGGCCTGTGGCCGCGTGGACACATGGCGCCCACTTCGCAGCCACCCTCTGGCTGCTCACCTGCCGCAAGGACCTGGATGCGGCGCGCGATTTGCCGCGGTTCATCCGCCGCTACAACGAGGCTACCGGCACGGTGAATTCCGACACCGCGGGCTATCATGAAACCATCACGCAGGCTTCGATTCGCGCGGCTCGGGATTTCCTGATGCGCAATGGGGATATAGGCCTGTTCCATGCCTGCAATGCGCTGATGGCGTCCGCTTTGGGCGATCCTGATTGGCCGCTGGCTTACTGGTCGCGCGCTCGCTTGTTCTCCACCGCAGCGCGGAGGAACTGGGTCGATCCCGATATCCGGCCGCTGCCGTTCTGACTAGGAGAAAGCCGGCAGGTCGCCGCCGCTCGAGCCGATTTTTTCCTGCGAAAATCGTTGTGATAGCGCCGACAGCAATTTCGATCGTAGATGGTCGCGGCCTGCGGCGTCGGGTGCCTGGAGGCGCAGTTCCAGCGTCATCGCGGCCGCATCGACCTTGGTGAGAAAGCAGCCGACCACGGCCTTGTCACCGGCAGTCCCGGCTGCAACATTGAGCGCGAGCTTTCGGGCTGTCTCGGTGTCGGCGTCCCGGCTCAGGCGAATCGTGACGTTGAACGGCCACGGTGCAAACGTCGTACTCAGATTGATGGTCACCTGGCTGGCCGCTATCGCATTCGGCAGCACGATCAGATGACCGGCCGGCGCCCGCAATGTCGTGTATCCGAGGGAAATCAGTTCGACGACACCGACATCCGTGCCGGTGGGCGCGGTGACCTGCAGCGTGTCTCCGAGACGGAATGGCCGGTACAGCGTGATCGCTACGCCCGCGATCAAATTTCCCAACGTGGATTGTGCCGCAAGACCCAAGACGACCGATGCCACGCTCGCACCCGCCAGCAGTGCGGTGCCCATGGAGCGCAGCACCGGGATGAGATGTGCGTACAAGATGAGCATGACGACCCAGATCAGCGCTGATCCCAATTGTTGCAGGAAGCTGATCGCGGTTCGGTCGATATTTCCTTTGCGCATCATCGAGGCATGAACTGCGGCACGCAGGCCCCGTGACAAGAACAGCGCGGCGATTATGAACAGGACCAGGTAGGCCAGTGCACCCCACATGGTGTCGGGCTTCAAAAACGCGAGCATGTCGTGCTCGCCGACCTGGAGCTCCTTCATGCCGAAATTCTGGCAGACGCCGATGCGTACGCTAAGTGCCTGCTTTCTCATACGATGTTGCGCCGCTCGCCTACACGAGAATGCGGCTTTCGCAGTCTTGGCACAAAACCTGCTTTGTCTATGGCGATGGCTCAGACAGGGCCCTAAAGAGGCAGGTAGCGGCAAGGCGACGCCGCCGGCGACAGTACGCGGCAATTTGTTGCCGTTCAGACGTGTTTTAAACCAGGAGCAGAATTCCATGTCCCCACTCGCAATTGCATCTTCGGCAACCAGCGCGCTGTCCAGCGTAAACATCCACCCGCACGGCCACGGCCACAAAAAGGGCCTGCAATTGGATTCCGCCACCGATTCCAGCAGCGCCCCGGGTCAAGCCGCCGGCAGCACGCAGAACCTCTTCAGCAACCTTTTTGACTCGCTGGCGCAGGTGCTCGGCGCGCGACCCGCGCAAACCGCGCAGGCCGCGCAGGTCACCAACGCGGCACACCCAGCCCAATCGGCTCAGGCTGCGCAGCTAGCGATCGGCTCCAAGATCAACGTCACGGCGTAATCGAGGGCGCAGCGCGTACAGAAGGGCGAGCAGCGTCGCCGCCATGCACAGGTAGGCGAACAGATTTCCCACGGCCACGAATACGGTGTGTCCTCCCGACACCCCGGGCGCGCTGACCAGCAGGCCATCCGCCGATCGCGGCTGGCGGTAGGGATCGTTGGCATAGGTCTTGTCAAGAACGCGGCCGTTGGGGTCGACGAGAGCCGAGACCCCGGAATTCACCGCGCGCACCAGGCTGACGCGCAGCTCGACGCTGGCGAACACCGACAGCGCCAGGTGTTCCCAGGGCTCGGTGCGGGCGCCATACCAGGAGTCGATGGTCAGATTCACCAAGAGATCCGGATGCAGTTTCCCCACCTCGCGCACGTAGCCCTGCAGTATGTCTTCGTAGCAAATCAGCGGACCGAGGCGCCAGATCCGGCCGCTTAGGTCCTGCATGGAGATCACCCGGGGACCTGAACCTGCCGCAAATCGGCCCAGGCCGGCCGGTATGAATTTGCGCAGCCACGGAAACAGGTCGAGGCCGGGGATGTACTCGCCGAAAGCCAGCAGCCGCACCTTGTCGTAGCGGCCCGCCGCCCGTCCGTCCATTCCCATGAGGATGGCCGAGTTGAAGGCCTGGTCGTGCGCCTCGTCGTACATGTCGGCGCCGATGAGGGTGGGCGCGCTGAAGCCGCGGCGTATCATCGCCGCGGAATCGTTCGGAAAGTCGGCGCTGAAATCCCGCGGCAGGGTCATGGGATAGCTGCCCTCGCTCCACACCAAGAGTTCCGCGCCGGACTGTTGCAAGCGATGCGACTGCTCCTGCAGCACCGTCAATTGGCGCAATATTTCCTCGCGCGAGACTTCACCGGTGTTGCTGTATCCAACATTCGGCTGAACCAATCCGACCTTCAGGCGCGGCGCGCGCGCCAGCATGTCGTCCACTTGGTGCATGCGCACGGCGCCGAAGACGAGCGCCGCGCCGAGCAGCAGCGCCGCCGCGATGGCGGGATAGCGCGCGGCGCGGGCATCGACGAGCAAATCGTAAATCGCCCCATTGACCAGCATCAGCAAGGCGGTGACGCCAAGCGGTCCGGTCAATTCGCTGATCTGGATGACCCGGGGGTTCCACGCCTGGCTGATCCATTGCCCGCAGGGGAACAATTGCGGCACGAGGAGTTCCGCGCTCACCATGACGATGGGCGCGAGCAGCGTCATGGGGACTTGGGCTCGCTTGCGCACGGCGCACACGGCCGCCGTGAACAGCAAAAAAATGAGGGCGCGGGCCGCGCAGAACACCAACAGCACCGCGGCCCCTCCGGCCCAGGGGAAATCGGCGAATCGGCCCAGGGTGTCGATCAGCCAGTAAAAGCCGCCCGCCGTTTCCACGAACCCCGCCCACCAGCCGAGAAACAGCGCGCGCCTGAAGCTTGAGGTTCCATCCACGGCCATGAGCATGGGGACCGCGGCGATCCACGCCAGGAAGGAAAAATCAAACGGAGTGACGGCCACAAACCACAGGCACCCGCTCAAGGTGCACAAGGCCAAAGCGCTGTAAAAATTGAGGTTACGCATTCAGTCCCTTGGGTGTTGGCAGTTCGCGGCCGTCCGGCATCTCGGGTATTCTGGGGCCCAACCATGCAAGAAAGATACGATCCTGCCGCCGTCGAGGCGGAGGCACAGCATTATTGGGACCAGCAGCGCAGCTTCGAGGCCAAGGAAGATGACACCCGGCAGAAGTATTATTGCCTGTGCATGTTTCCCTATCCAAGCGGCCGCTTGCATATGGGGCATGTGCGCAACTACACCATCGGCGATGTGCTGACGCGCTTCATGCGCATGAACGGGCGCAACGTGCTGCAGCCGATGGGATGGGATGCCTTCGGACTGCCTGCGGAAAACGCCGCGATCGCGAACCGCGTGCCGCCGGCGAAATGGACCTTCGACAACATCGCGTACATGAAAATGCAGTTCAAATCCCTGGGGATTGCATTGGATTGGAGCCGGGAGCTGACCACCTGCCGCCCGGACTACTACCGCTGGACCCAATGGTTGTTCCTGCGCATGCTGGAAAAGGGCGTTGCCTATCAGAAAACCGGGGTGGTCAACTGGGATCCGGTCGATAAGACGGTGCTCGCCAATGAGCAGGTCATCGATGGCCGCGGCTGGCGCACCGGAGCGATCATCGAGAAGCGCGAAATCCCGATGTACTATCTGAAGATCACGGACTACGCCGAGGATCTGCTCGACGCATTGAAGAGCATGCAGGGTTGGCCGGAGCGGGTGCGCGCCATGCAGGCCAACTGGATCGGCAGGAGCGAAGGAGTGCGCCTCGGATTCCCGCACGAGATCGGCGAAGGCGGCGTGCTGCATGCTTTCACCACGCGCGCCGATACCATCATGGGCGTGACATTCTGCGCAGTGGCCGCCGAACATCCGCTCGCTATGCACGCGGCACGCGGCAACGCCAAACTGGCGGCATTCATCGAGGAGTGCAGGCGCGGCCCCGCGGTCGAAGCGGAAATCGCCACCCAGGAGAAAAAGGGGATGGCGACGGGATCCTACGTGCGCCACCCCATCAGCGGCGAACCCGTGCCGCTATGGGTCGGCAACTACGTGCTGTTGAGCTATGGCGACGGCGCGGTCATGGGCGTGCCCGCGCACGATGAGCGGGATTTCGAATTCGCCAAGAAATATCATCTGCCGATCAGGCCGGTCATCGACGTTGAGGGCCGCAAATATTCCCTGGATGCATGGCAGCCCTGGTACGCCGAGCATGGGCGTTGCGTGAATTCCGGCGTGTACGACGGCTTGAACTTCCAGGCGGCGGTCGATGCCGTGGCGTCGGATTTGAGCGCCCTTGGCTTCGGCGAGAAGCAAACAACCTGGCGCCTGCGCGACTGGGGGATTTCGCGGCAGCGATACTGGGGCTGTCCGATTCCCATCATTCATTGCAAGAGCTGCGGCGCGGTGCCGGTGCCGGATGAGCACTTGCCCGTGGTTCTACCCGTCGATCTGGTACCGGACGGCAGCGGCAATCCGCTGCTGAAGGACGAGGCCTTCCTGAAGGTCAAGTGTCCGAAGTGCGGCGGCGAGGGCCGGCGCGAGACCGACACCATGGACACCTTCGTGGATTCCTCGTGGTATTTCCTGCGCTTCGCCTGCGCGGATAATGATCACGCCATCCTGGACCATCGGGTGCAGTACTGGCTGCCCGTCGATCAATACATCGGCGGCATCGAGCATGCGATTCTGCACCTGCTGTACTCGCGGTTTTGGACGCGCTTCATGAAGCAACTGGGCGCGGTGGCGTTCAAGGAGCCGTTCGCAAACCTGTTCACCCAGGGCATGGTGCTGAACGAAGTCTACTTCCGCAAGCCCGCCGCCGGGCGCGTGGAGTATTTCAATCCGGCGGACGTGACCGTCACGGCCGAGCCGGGTACCGAGCGCCGCGTTGCGGTGCTGCGCGCCGACGGCAAGGAAGTCGAATTCGGCGGCGTCGTCACCATGTCCAAGTCAAAAAACAATGGCGTCGACCCGGAGATCCTGGTCGAGGAATTCGGCGCGGATACCGCACGGCTGTTCATGATGTTCGCCGCGCCGCCGGAACAGACGTTGGAGTGGTCCGACGAGGGCGTGCACGGAGCCTATCGCTTCATCAAGCGTCTGTGGAAGGCGGTGCATGACCATGTGTCGCAGGGCGCGCCGCCGGTGCTCGACAAGTCAGACTTGAACGAGGCGCAGCGCGCTCTGCGGCGCCAGAGCCATCAGACCCTGGCGAAAGTCACCGACGACATCGGCCGCCGCCGCACCATCAACACGGCGATCGCAGCGGTCATGGAGCTCTTGAACGCAATCGCCAAATTCGAGCTGCACTCGCCGCAGGACCGCAGCGTTGTGCACGAAGGCCTCGAAATCGCGGTGCTGGGATTGGGGCCCATCATCCCGCATGTCACTCACGCGCTGTGGCGGGCCCTGGGACACGAGGGCGCACTCATTGACGAGCCGTGGCTGGCGGTCGACGCGCAGGCCCTGCAATCCTCCACGGTCAACATCGTCGTGCAGGTGAACGGCAAGTTGCGCGGGCGCATATCGCTTCCCGCCGATGCCGATCAGGACGCGGTGCGCGCAGCCGCGCTCGCCGATCCAAACGCCAGGAAATTCATCGGCACGGCCGCGGTGCGCAAGGTGATCATCGTGCCGGGTAAGCTCGTGAACATCGTGGTGTAATCGTCGTGCCCACCATCCGGGTCTGGTTCGCGATTGGCGCCATGCTGGCGCTTTGCGCCTGCGGCTTTCGCTTCGCCGGCAGCGACCGGCTGCCGGCGGTGATGTCGCACCCGTATCTCTCGCTCAAGGACCCCTACACAGATTTCTCGAGAGAGTTCGAGCATCGCCTCAAGAGTTCGGGCGCCGCGCTGCAGGCGAGCCCCGAGGGTGCAAGCGCGACAATTGACGTCACCAAGGACGCGTTCCAGCAGGTGACGCTGGCGGTGTCGGCAACCAATATTCCCACCGAATATGAAGTCACCTACACCATCACGTTCGCCGTCCAGGGCCCCGACAAGCAGCTGCTGGCGCCGCAAACCGTCAGCCTGTCGAAAGACTTCAGCTACAACGTCAACCTGCAGCTGGCGAAGGAACACGAGGCGGATATCCTGCGCCAGCAAATGGCGCGCGATCTGGTGTCCATCGCGATGCACAGGCTGACGAGTTTGAAGTAGACCGGCGCCCTCCCGCTGTGCTTCTGCTCAACGCCATTGATCGCCTGTCCCTGCAAGTTCTCCTGGATCGCTACGGTCTGGCGCTGCACCTGGTGGCGCCCGACGAAGTCATCCCCGGTTCTTACTGGGGCGAGCGCGAGGCCGGCTTGATCGGTTGCGAGATTTTCGCCCGCCTCGATACGCCTGTGCATTCGGTGCTGCATGAAGGCGCGCATTTCATCTGCATGACGCCGGAACGCCGCGCCGGATTGGATACCGATGCCGGCGGCGACGACGCGGAAGAGAGCGCGGTTTGTTATCTGCAGATCATATTGGCGCAAGCCCTGCAGAATGTCGGCTCGGCGCGCATGTGCCGCGACATGGACGAATGGGGCTACACGTTCCGCCTCGGCAGCGCGGCACGCTGGTTCGACGAGGATGCCAAGGACTCCTGCGATTGGTTGATCCGCCACGGCGTTCTCGATGCAGAATGCCGTCCCACCTATGCCTGCCGATGATCAGCAGCAGGCGCGCCCGGCCGCGCTTGCGCGACTGGCCGCGGCTTTAGAATCGATTGGCGACCGGCTCGGGTTCCTGGCGGTCAATGGGCCGGCCTTGTTCGGCGCGTTCCGGCGCCACCCGGATATCGCATACGGCCCCGATCCGCAGCATCGCATGGACGTGTATGTACCGCGCGGCAGTACGGCGGCGCCGCGTCCCGTGGTCGTCTTCTGGCATGGCGGGCGCTGGAAATTCGGCGACAAGGCGGATTATCGCTTTGTCGGCGCAGCCCTCGCGGGGCTGGGTTGCGTCGCGGTGTTGCCGAATTACCGGCACTATCCACAGGTCAAAATGCCCGGGTTCATGGACGACGCAGCGCAGGCGGCGCTTTGGTCGGCGGCGCACGCCGCGGACTTTGGCGGCGATCAGCGGCTCATGTTCCTGATGGGACATTCCGCGGGCGCCCACATGGCGGCGCTGCTCACCCTCGACGCGCGCTATTTTGCCGCCGCCGGACCGCCGCCGCATATCGCCGGAGTGATCGGCCTGTCGGGCGCCTACGATTTTCTGCCATTGCTCGAGGCAGACGTGCAGGACATGTTTGGGCCGCCCCAAAACTATGCGCAATCGCAGCCCATCAATTTCGTGCGCGCCGGCGTGCCCCCGATGCTGTTGGTGCACGGCCTGGACGATGTAACTGTGCGGCCCAAGAACTCGAGGAATTTCGCGGCGGCCTTGAGCGCCTGCGGCGCGTCCGTGACCCTGAAGCTCTACCCGAAGCGCGCGCACGCCGGCACCGTGGCCGCGCTTGCGAGACTGGCGCGCGGCTGGTCGCCCACGCTTGCCGACATCGCCGCATTCGTCAGGAATTCGCCAGCTTGAATTCCGGGATCGCCGGCGTCGCCGTTGCGTAGCAGCGGCCGAAGCGGTTGGCGAGGAAGGCCGACAGCCCGATCTGCTCCTGGCGAATGAGACCGGCCTGGGGCAGTTCGCCGTCCTTGAGCATGTCGAGGACGGCGCAGATTCCGCCGGCAGTGGTGATCTGAATGGCGCTGCGCACCCGGCCACCGAGCGGCGCCGCATAGATCTTGTTGGCGTAGGTCTCCTGCATCAGCTGCCCATCCTTGATGCCGCTCACGGTGACGAAAACGATCACGACGTCCTGCAGGGTGATGGGCACCGCATTCTCGAGAATGTCCTTGAGCAGCTCGCGCCGGTCGCGCAAGCGCAGATCATTCAACAGCGCCTTCATGATGGCTGCATGGCCGGGGTAGCGGATGGTGCGGTAGTTGAGATTGCGCACCTTGCCGGCCAGGGTTTCGCACAGCGTGCCAAGGCCGCCCGAGGTGTTGAACGCCTCGTATAAAATCCCGTCGAGCGAGAACTCCTCCAATTCCTCCAGCGGCTGCGTCTCGCGCAGCTGGCCGTTGACGATGGCTTCACAGGGTTCGCAGTACTCGTTGATGACGCCGTCGGTGCTCCAGGTCAAATTGTAGTTGAGGGCGTTGGAGGGAAACTTCGGCAACGCGCCGACCCGCATGCGCACGTCGTTCAGCTTGTCGAAGCGGCTGCAGATGTCGCTGGCGACGATGGTGATGAACCCAGGCGCCAGTCCGCATTGCGGTATGAACGCCGTACGGGCGCCGGCAGCGAGCTGTTTCACCACGCGGGTGCTCGCCACGTCCTCGGTCAGATCCAGGTAGTGGGCGCCGGCTGCCTTGGCGGCCTCGGCGATCAGCCGCGTCGCGTGATACGGCGCCGCCGACAGCACGGCGAACTTGCCGGCCAGCAGTTTGCGCAAGGTGTCGCCCTGCGCGATGTCGGCGGCGATTTTGCCGACGGCCGCCGAGGTTTCAAGCCGATCCAATTGCGATTGCGAACGGTCGACCACGGTAACCGAGAAATCGCCCGAACTACCCAGCAGTTCCGCAATCATTGAGCCGATTTTGCCCGCACCGACCAGAACGATGTTTTTCATGCCGCCTCCAAGGGACCCGCATTGTTGTCCGCCGGCACTGCAAAAGGTAGGGTCGATTTAGACGTTTTTAAGGTATATTTACGTTATTACGCAGGTCACACACGGCGAATTGCCATGGATGCCATCGATGAGAAGTTACTGCTGGCGCTGCGCGAAGACGGCCGTGCCTCGACCGCGCAGCTCGCACGACTGGTCGGTCGCTCGCGCACCAGCGTGCAAAGCCGGATCGAAAGGCTTCACAGGGAGGGGATCATTGTGGGGTTCGGCGTTCGCTTAGGGTCGGAGCACGGCCTTTCCGCCGTGCGCGCGCACGTGATGATCAAAGTGGGTCCGAAAGAGGCGCGAGCGGTCAGCGCGGCGCTGCGCGCGATCGCCCAGGTGCGGGTCCTGCACTCGGTGAGCGGCGATGTGGACTTGATTGCGGTGGCCGCGACCGCATCGGTTTCCGAGATGGACCAGGTCATCGATCGTATCGGCGCGCTCGACGGTGTGGAACGCACCACCTCATCGATCATTCTGTCGACGAAGTTCGAACGATGAATGTATTGCTGCCGACCCTGGGCAGTGCCGGCGATGTGCACCCCTTCATCGCGCTCGGCGCGGCGCTCGAGGCCCGCGGTCATCGGGCGACGATCATCACCACGCCGCTATTTCAACCGCTGATCGAAGCGCAAGGCTTGAGATATCTGCCGGTGGGAACCCTGGAGCAGGTGCGCGCGGTGATCGCGCATCCCGACCTCTGGCATCTGCGCAAGGGCTTTGAAGTGCTTGCGCAGGTGTTCATACCGGCCATCGAGATCATTTACCGCGTGATCGAGAAGCACGCCGATGCGGATACCGTCGTGGCATTTTCGACCGGGGCGTTCGGCGCCCGCCTGGCGCAGGAGAAGCTCGGCATTCCAAGCGCCTCGATACATCTGCAGCCCACCGTCATTCGTTCCTTTGCCGACCAGGGCATGTTTGGCAACATCAGGCTATCGGCATCGCACCCTCAGTGGTTCAAGCACGGTCTTTTTCGCCTGGTGGATTGGCTGGTCATTGATCGCTTCATGAAGCGCCCGCTGAATGAATTTCGTGCGAGGTTGGGGCTTGCGCCCGTGGGCCGCGTGATGCATCGCTGGATGCATTCGCCGCAACTGGTCATCGCGTTTTTCCCCGAATGGTTCGCCGCCGTTCAGCCCGATTGGCCGGCAAATACCCATGCCGTGGGATTTCCATTGTGGGACAAGGCCTTGGAGCCGGCGCCGCTGCAGGAGGCCGAAGCCTTCTTGAGCGCGGGCGCGGCACCCATAATCTTCACGCCCGGATCGGCAGGGGCGACGATGCATCGTTTCTTTCGCGAGTCGATCGAAGCCGCGCAACAACTTGGGCTGCGCGCCATGCTGGTGACCAACTATCCGGAGCAAATTCCCGCCAACCTTCCGCCGGGAATCGGTGTTTTCGGCTATCTGCCTTTCAGCCAGGTACTGCCGCGGGCCACGTTGCTGGTGTATCACGGCGGCATCGGCACATTGGCGCAGGGAATCAAGGCCGGCATTGCGCACCTCGTCGTGCCGAACGGCTACGATCAGTTCGACAGCGGCTGGCGCGTTGAACAAATGGGATTGGGAGGCAGTGTGCCGCAGACCCGCTATCGCGCGCCGCGGGTGGCGCGAATGATTCGCGCGATTCTGGCGGATGGCACGGCGGCGGAGCGCCGCAGGGACTATGCATCGCGTATCGACGCAGACCACGCCGTTACCCGGGCTTGCGATTTGATCGAAGGATTGGGCCGGAAATGAAAAACGGCGGGGGCCCTTAAGGCCCACGCCGCGAAGGATTCGCACCAGCGGGGGAGTTGGCTGGTTTGCCGGCGCGAGATTCTCCTAAACCTTCGATCCATCCTGCCAAATTCGGCCGTGATGAGAAACGTACACTTTATCTCCAACGGTTAAATTTTTTTCGCTTGACAGGAGCGAAGTATTGCGCCGGCCGCACCCGGGCAGGCGAGTCCGCCCGCGGGGGCGGGTTAGACGACGCGCGCCGGCGCGGCCCGCGGCTGGCGCAGGCGCCGCACGATCAGACACGCCGTCACCGCCACGGCCAAGGTGATGCAGCTGAAATTGAAATCCCGCTGCTGCCCGGGCGTGAACGCCATGGCGATGAGCACCGCAGCCATGCCCGCAATTGCCGCGTAGCTCAAGAAAGGGAACAACCACATGACGATGGCCGGGTTGGCCTCGCCGTTGCGTTCGCGGCGCCGGCGCAATGCGATCTGCGCGACGGCAATGCTCATGTAGATGAACACGCTGAGCGCGCCGGATGAGCTGACCAGAAAATCGAAAACCGCCTGCGGCGCCTCGGTGGCGGCAATGATCCCGAGGAATCCCGCCACCGCTCCGATCAACACCGATACCACCGGCACGCGCCGCGCATTCAACTTGATCAGGGACTGGGGCGCATCGCCGCGGGCGGCGAGAATGAACAGCACGCGGGAGCTTACGTAGAACGCCGAATTCAAGCAGGACAGCACCGCGGTGAGAATGATCGCACTCATGATGGTTCCAGCCCACTTCACATGCATGGTGTTCAGAGCCAGCGTGAATGGCGACTCTCCGGAGCGCACCGTGTTCCACGGAACCACCGACACGATCAAAAACACCGAGACCACGTAGAAAATCAGAATCCGCCAGATCACGGTGCTGGTCATTCTGGCGACCGCACGGCCCGGCTGCGCCGATTCCGCCGCCGCAATGGTCGTGATCTCGGCACCCGTCATCGCGAAGTACACCGTCGGCACGGCCGCCAGCACCGCGATCCAGCTGCGCGGCGCGAAGCCGTCGTGAGCCACGAGATTGCCGAAAGTCGCGCCGTGCGGCGCGGTCCAGCCGAATGCATAGGAGGCCGCAATCGCGACGAATACCAGTATGGCTGCCACCTTGATCGAGGCAAACCAGAATTCGAACTCGGCATAGGAGCGCGCCGACATGAGATTGACGGCAGTCATGATGGTCATCAAACCAAGGCCGATCTGCAGCGGCGATAGCGGAATCCAGGTCTGCAGAATCTTTGCGCCGGCGATGGCTTCCACCGGCACCACCAGCACCCAGAAGTACCAATACAGCCAGCCAACCACAAAGCCGGCGCCGTCGCCCAAACCGGCGCGCGCGAACTCCGTGAACGAGCGTACCTCGGGCAGCGCCGTGGCCATTTCTCCCAACATGCGCATCACCAGCAAAATCAGCAGGCCGGTTATCGCATAGCTGATGAAGACGGCGGGTCCGGCGGCAATGATGGCGGTGCTGCTGCCGACGAACAGGCCCGCGCCGATGATGCCGCCGATGGAAATCATCGTTAGATGCCGCCCCTGCAGCGAGCGGCTGAGCTGATTCACGGGTGGCGGCTGATCGGGCAGGTTGGGCTGGTTCACTCGTTGCCTACAGCGCCCGCAGGAAATCGATCATCGCCTTGTTGACTTCATTCGGCCGCTCTTGCTGCGTCCAGTGGCCGCACCCCGGCAGCATGATGGTGTCCTTGAGCTGCGGTATGTAGCGCGGCAGATCCGCGATGACCTCTTTCATGCGCGGGAATGCCACGACGAGATCGAGATCGCCCGCCATATAGAGCGCCGGCACGTTCACGGAAGCGCCGCTGTAGGCTGCCATCAATTCCCAATTCCGATCGATGTTGCGGTACCAATTGAGGCCGCCGCGAAATCCGGAGCGCTGGAATTGCTGAACGTAGGTGTCGATGTCCGATTCGGCGAGCCACGCGGGCAGCGATTCCGGATTCGGCATGCGGGTGAGAAAACCGCCGCTGCGCGGGACCATTCCCACGGGGCCCGCGGCGGCAGCGCCGGGAGGGTTGCGCCGCGGCACATCGCCCGACCCGGAGAACAATATCTTGCGCACCGACACGCGCACATCGGTCTCGAGTTCCTTTTCGGCCACTCCGGGGGTCTGAAAATACAGCTGATAGAAGCTCGCCTCGTCGGTCTGCGGCATCACCGTGGTCGGCGCGATGCTGCCGCGCGGCCGATACGGAACGCTGAGGCCGATGACCGCTCGAAAACGATCCGGCCGCAGCAATGCGGCATGCCATGCAACCGGTGCGCCCCAGTCGTGGCCCGCAATTACGGCGGTCTTCTCGCCCAAGGCGTCGAGCACTCCCACCATGTCGCCGACCAGGTGCAGCAGCGTATAGCGCTCGATTTCGGCGGGGCGCCCGGTATCGCCGTAGCCGCGCATGTCGGGCGCCACGGCGTGAAAACCGGCGAGCGCCAGCGCCTGCAATTGATGACGCCATGAATACCAAGACTCCGGAAATCCATGGCACAGGAGCACCATCGGCCCGCTGCCTTGCTCGGCGATGTGGATGCGTATGCCGTTGGCTTCGATGGTACGGTGGGTCAATTCATTCATGCAGATAGAATATCAGGGCTGGGGGCTCATCGATGCGAGTTTTGCTTCCAATTCGGCGCCAAAGTACGCCTGGGGCAGCGACGCATCGACGTGTTCGCTGCGCTCGCGCGCAGCGATGGCCGCGCGGGCCGCGTCGAACGCGGTCCGCAGGCTGTGGCTGCCGGGAAGCGCATCCCGGTAAAATGCCTCGCCGAAGTAAGTCAAATCACGGTCGTTCGAACAGCCAAAAGAGGTGCGATCGGCCGCCGCCGCCGCGATCACGACGGTTTGCGGATTCTTCAACGAATCGATGAACGCGCCGGCGTAGCAAGCCGAGATGATGATCACCCGCCACTTGATTCCCGACTCGGCCAGGGCCCCGGCAAGCTCCTCGTCGGTCAATTCATCGAGCGGCAGCCGCGAGTTTGAAACGGCGATGGCCGGTTCGGCTGCACCATGCGAGGAGATCGACAAAAACAGCACGTCGCGGTCGATATTCATGCGCGCGGCCAGCCCGCGAAGCGCGTACCTTAAATTCGATACGCTGGCCAGCGGCGCGCCGTCCAGGTCGCGCTGATCATTGACGAGCAGCAGCCTGCGGCCGTCAATCCGGTAGCGCCGTGCGAGCACCCGCGATGCCAAGCCGATTTCCTCGGCGAACACGCTCTGCTCGCCGACGCCGGCAAAGCCGAGAAAAAAAGCCTTGGGTGCGGCGGATTCATCGCGGCCGATGGCCTCCAGTGCCCGATCAATTCGGGCTGCCTGATCGAACAACAGGCTCTCCGCGTGGGGGAGACCCTCATCGCTCGCTGCAGCCTGCGCTTCGCGCGGCGCCCACACATCGGGAACGACATCGAGCGCGTCGCTGAGCCACATGAATGCCGCGACGCAGACGACACCGGCAACCGCGGCCAGGCGCTGCGATTGGCCCGTGAAGGCACGCAAGCCGCGCGCGAGATACAGCAGCGAGTAGACGGCCGCGACGATGTTCAAACCCAGGAGCCAGGTTGAATTCAAATAGTCCGCGGCGATGGTGGCGAGCAGCATGGGCACCGGCACCAGGCCGGTTGCGAGCGCGAGCACCGCGCCATATGGCGGCGTCGGCTTCGAGCGCCAGCGCAGCAGCGCCGCCAATCCCAACACCGCCAGCACATACCAGGCGAGCAATGGTGCGCCGTCAACGAGAAACTGCGGCGCGGGTTGTGCGTCCCACCAATCGATGGCAAGCCACAGCAACAGCCACAGAACGCCGCAGCCGGCGACGATCGGGGCTGCCCGGCCGGAAGGCAGCGACGCCACCCTTCTCAATGTCCACAGGCGCAGCAGGCTCGCAAGATATGACAACGGCGATTCCGCCGGCGCGTGTTCGTTCATAGATGAGCACGATGATAGCAGCCACGCTTCCGGGTGTTGCATAGCGCATGGCCGCGGCGGGATGATGTACGCATGGCTGTCTATCGACTTGGGGATGTCTCACCGAGCGTGGCCGCGACTTGTTATATCGCGCCGAATGCCGTGGTTCTCGGGCGGGTGGTTCTCGCGGAGAATTCCAGTGTCTGGTTTGGCGCGACCTTGCGGGGCGACAACGACACCATCAGCATAGGCGCCGGCAGCAACGTTCAAGACGGCGCGGTGCTGCACACCGATCCGGGATTTCCGCTGTCGGTCGGTACGCAGGTGTCCATCGGGCATCAGGCCATGCTGCACGGCTGTACCGTCGGCGACGGCGCGCTGATCGGCATACAGTCGGTGGTTCTCAACGGTGCGGTGATCGGCAAATGCTGCCTGGTCGGCGCCGGCGCGGTGATCACGGAGCGCAAGGTATTTGCCGACGGCAGCCTCATCATCGGCGTGCCCGCCAAGGTGGTGCGGGAACTGAGCGCCGCGGAACGCGAGAATCTCATCAAGGTGGCGGAAAACTATGCGTCCCGCGGTGCCTACTACCGGACACATCTGCAGGCGATGGCCGCCAAGTAGTATCCTTCTCGGACCAACCTTAAGGCCAATTGAATGGAGAGGCGAATGGCGCAAGAAAAATATCCAGAATTGAACCGGCGTAGTTTCGTGCAGGGCGCAGTTTCCGGCGTGGCGCTTGCGGCGGTCCCCGCCGCGGTGTTTGCCGCGCCGGCGAAGGACGCGGACAAAGCCGCGGTGCTGGCGCAAATTCCGCAGATGCACGCGGCCAACATCAAGCGCCTCCAGGACTGGATCGCGCTGCCGTCGATCGCTGCGGAGAACAGAAACTTCCCGCAAGGACCCGAGTACATGGCGAAGCTGGCGCAGGATGCCGGCTTCAGCGGCGTGAAACTGATACCGACATCGGGCAAGTCAGGCGTGTTCGGCAAGCTGGATTCGGGCGCAAGCACCACGATGGCGCTGTACTTCATGTACGACGTGAAGCAATTCGTGCCCGAGGAGTGGAGTTCGCCGCCGCTCGAGGCGCGCCTGGTACAGAAGCCGGGTTTGGGAACCGTGTGCATGGGGCGCGGCGCGGTGAATCAAAAGGGCCCGCAGAATTCCCTGCTGAGCGCATTGATGGCCTTCAAGGCGGCGGGCAAGAAATTGCCGGTGAATATCGTGTTGGTGTGCGAAGGTGAGGAAGAGATCGCCTCTCCGCATTTTCAGGAAGTGATCCAGAATCCCGAGGTCATGGCGGAGCTGAAGAAATGCGTCGGCGTATTCATGCCGGAAGCCGCTCAGGATCGCGATGGCGGCGTCGAGGTGTCCCTGGGCGCCAAGGGCGTGGTGGAGCTGGAGTTGATTTCAAGCGGCGAGAAGTGGGGCCGCGGACCGGCGAAGGATGTGCATTCGAGCCTCGAGGCGCAGGTCGACTCTCCGACCTGGCACCTGGTGCAGGCATTGAATACGCTGGTGGAAAAAGACGGCCACACACCGGCGGTGGAAGGATTCTTCGACAAGGCGAAACCGCTGGCTGATTGGCAGGTGCAGCTGATCCGCGAACACGCCGCGAAGACTTCGGAAACCACCATCAAGCAGCAGCTCGGCGTGCAGCACTGGGTGCATGATAAGAACTGGGTGGATTCCCTGATCCTGCTGGAGTCGAAGCCGACCATCAATATTGAGGGACTGGTGGCGGGATACACCGGCCCGGGCGGCAAGACGGTGCTGCCGCACAAGGCGGTGGCAAAAATCGACATGCGGCTGGTACCGGACATGACGGCCGCGGACACGCTCGCCAAGCTGAAAGCACATCTGGCAAAGCATGGCTTCGCCGACATCGAAGTGAACATGAGCGGCGGCTACAACCCGAACACGACCGACAAGGACAGCAAGCTGATTCAAACGCAGCTCGCGACCTATCGAAAACTCGGGGTCGAGCCGCAGCTATGGCCGCGCTCCGCGGGATCATGGCCCGGATACGTGTTCACCGACCCGCCCTTGAGCCTGCCGGCGGGGCACTTCGGACTGGGCCACGGCACCGGCGCGCACGCTCCCGACGAATACTACTTGATTGAATCGACCAATCCGAAAGTCCAGGGATTGGACGGGGCGGTCGCTTCGTTCGTCGAGTATTTGTACGCGATGGCGTGATCAGCTAATGCGACGGCGGTGCCGAGGACGGCGCCGCATCGGGTTTTGGCGCCGGTTTTGCGGCCTGGTCGCCGTGCACCGCGGTTTTTACTTTCTCGGCGCCGCGCTTTGCGGTTGCCGCGACCTCGTGAGCGCCTTCCTTGCTGGCGGCAGCCACTTCATGCGCGACGTGTTTGGCCGCCGCAGCCACATGTTGCGCGCCGTCCTTGGTGGCGTCGGCGACGACCTTGGCGTCATGCTTGACGGCCTCAGTCACGGATTTGGCTGGCGGATCATCGGCGGCCCGCATCCTTGCGGCGGGCGACAACAGCAGGGTCACGACGACGGCAAAATAGACGAGTTTCATGGTATCCAGGTCCTGTTAATCGAAGACATTACCGTACTTTTCCCTGAGGGCCGCCTTCTGCACCTTGCCGGTGCCGCCCAGCGGCAGCGACTCGAGGAAAATGACTTCGTCCGGCACCCACCAGCGGGCGAGGCGCTCGGCGAGAAATGCGAGGATGTCGTCCGCCTGAAGATCGTGTCCCGGCTTGCGCACCACGAAAAGCAGGGGGCGCTCCTGCCACTTCGGATGCTTCACGCCGATGACAGCCGCCGCCGCCACCGCCGGATGCGCGATCGCGGTGTTTTCCAGGTCGATCGAACTGATCCATTCGCCGCCGGTCTTGATGAGATCCTTGACGCGGTCGCGGATCTGCATCAAGCCGCTTGAGTCGATGGTTGCGATGTCGCCGGTCGGAAACCAGCCGTCCACGAGCGGCGAAATGTCGCTTTTATAATAGCCGTTCACGACCCACTGCCCGCGGACCAACAGCTCGCCCTGCGATTTTCCATCACGCGGCAGGGTCTCGCCGTCCGCATTCACGATCTTGATCTCGATGCCGAACAGCGATTTGCCGCCTCTCGCGACGGCCGCATGCCGCCCCGCCGCCGGCCACTGCAACTGTTCGCAATTGAGACACCCCATGGTGGCGGCGGCGACCGTTTCGGTCATTCCCCAACCCTGCCTTAATTCGACGCCGAAGCGCTCGTCAAATTTCGCAATCAGAGCGCTCGGCACCGCCGAGCCGCCGGATACGACGCGCTGCAGGCTTGAAAAACTCAGCTCGTGCTGCTCGGCGTATTGCAGCAGCTGCAGCCAAACCGTGGGCACGCCCGCGCTCATGGTCACGCGTTCGGATTCCATCAGCTCGTAAAGAGCCGCGCCGTCCAGGCGCGGTCCGGGCAGCACGAGCTTGGCGCCGGCGATCAGGCTTCCGTAGGGTATGCACCAGCCATTGATGTGGAACATGGGCACGACCGGCAGCACGGCGTCGCGGGGAGAAATACCCAGCACCCCGGGCATGCAAATCGTCATGGCGTTCAATACGATCGAGCGATGCGAATACAGTGCGCCCTTGGGGTTCCCGGTCGTGCCGGAGGTGTAGCACAGGGCGGCTGCTGCATGTTCATCGAACTGCGGCCATGAGTACTCCGCACTCTGCGCAGCGATCAAGTCGTCATAACAAAAAACGTTGCTGACGCCCTCGAGAGCCGGCATGTGCTCATCATCGGCCATGCAGATCCACGCGCCGACGTTCGGGCATCTCTCGGCCAGCCCGGCGACCAGCGCGGCAAAGGTCGCGTCAAAAAAAAGCACGCGGTCTTCGGCGTGATTGACGATGTAAGCCAGCTGATCCGGGTGCAGGCGTGGATTGCAGGTGTGGATGATTCTGCCGCTGCCCGACACTCCGTAGTAGATCTCGACGTGGCGATGATTGTTCCAAGCCAGGGTTCCCACCGCGCAACCGTCCGGCAATCCCATGTCGGCGAGGGCGTTGGCGAGCTTCCTGGCCCGCGCGGCGCAATCGGCGAAGCTATAGCGAAACACTCCTCCATGCGTGTCGCGCGAAACGATCTCGGTTGCGCCGTGCTGCGCTTCGGCATGCTCGATGATCGCGGAAATCAGCAATGGCCGATCCATCATGAGCCCAGGCTGCAGCAGCATCGAATTCCCCCTCCGCACACGTGTTGCCGCAAACTATAGGTGTTCTACAGGGACTTATCGAGCAATTCGTAGCCGCAGCGCGCCAGGAAGCCGTGCCTTGAATAGAATGTGCGGCCGCGGTGGTTTTCGATTCCGAGCTGCAGCTGCAAGCGGCGCAATCCACGCGCCGCCATGTCGCGCTCCGCGGCCGCGAGCAGCAGCGCGCCAGCTCTCGCCGAGCGCATCTCCGGCAGCACGAATAGCTCGTCGATCTCGGCCATCAGTCCGCCATGCTCCAGGCTGAACATGAATACCGCCAGCAAGTATCCGGACAGCCCCGCGGCGGTCTCGGCCACCCAGATGGCGCCGCGATCGGGAGTCGCCAGCAGCTCATCCAGCAGCGCTTCGATGCGCGGCAATTGGAAGCCCGCGATTCCTTCGAATTCCCAGTAGCGCGCAACCAGCGGGGCGATGCCCCTGACATCGGCGGGTGTTGCGAGCCGGATCACCTTACTGATGCGCAGCCGCGCTCTGCTGCTGCCGATAAGCAATCCAGCTCTGTTCGATCAAGTACGCGTGGACCTCGTCGGCATCCTTGTCGCTCAGCAGGTCACTGAAGCGTTCCATCCCCGCCGGCGCCAGCAACCCCTTCATCACGATGTCCTTGAACGCAACGTGCAAGCCATCATTGAGCCTGCGCAAGTCCGGGGTACTGCTCGGGCCCAGCTGGTGACAGCGGCTGCATTGCTCGATGAACTTGATCTCTCCGGCGTCGATCTGCGCCTGGGTGGCGGTTTGCTTCGGGGGCGCGAGCAGCGGCGGTTCCTCGCGCGGCGGCGGCATTGGAACCGCGCCGCCGCCCAATTTGAAGGCAATGATGCGGTTGGTGTTCCGGTACTTGAGCGCGGCGCTGCTGGGCGGGATGGGCCCCACCGTGATCGAACTGCCGCCGTAGCCGGCCTGGACCGCGACATACTGCTCGCCGTTGATCGCGTAGGTCATCGGCGCCGCCATGATGTGACTGCCCGTTTTGATGACTTTCAATACCTTGCCGCTATCGGCCGCGTAAACCCAGAGTTCGCCGCTGCCGCGGCCTTGAAACACCAGGTTCCCGCCGCTCGACATCACACCGCCGTCGTAGCCGCGGATCCCCGTCGAGGTCTCGTGCTCCCACACAGCCTTCTGCGCGACGGGATCCCAGGCGCGGATCAGTTCGCGCACCGGTTTGACATGACGCATGGCCTTGATCGCATCCGGACCCGGCACCGGGCCGAACAGCCGCTTCGCATCACTCGCATCAAACGTCTCGTCGGGGATGATGCCTTGGGCCGTAAAAAATCCTTCGATATATTTTATCTTGCTGCCGTTGTGCAGCAGGTCGACCCAGATGGTCGGCACGTCGATGACCGGAATGTAGACCAGGCGCGTCTGTGCGCTGTACGACATGGGATTCCAGGTGTGCGCGCCGAACCAGGAGGGATAGATGAGCTTCGCCGTGTCGTGCCATTCGGCGGCTTGGGTGATCACCGGCCGTCCGGTTTTCATGTCCACATGAGTGGCCCAGTTAAGATAGGAAAAATTCCGGGCTGACAGCAGCTTTCCGGATTTGCGGTCCAACACATAGAAGAAGGCGTTCTTCGAGGCTTGCATGATGACCGGGCGCGGCGCGCCGTCGATCATGATGTCGGCCAGGATCAACTTCTGTACCGCATCGTAGTCCCAGCTGTCGTGCGGCGTCTCCTGGTAGTACCACGCCATGCGACCGGTGCTGGCATCGATGGCAATGATGCAAGTGGCGTAGAGGCTGTCGAGTTTTTCGCTGCCCAGCTGCCTGAGATCATAGGGAGCGGCATTCGCCGTGCCGAAGTACACCAGGTTCAACTTCGCATCGTAGGCGAATCCATCCCATACCGTCGCGCCGCCCTTGAACTCCGGTTTGCGGTGCGGATCCCAGGTCTTGTCCGCCGCGGCCAGTTCCGGATTTTCGTAGGGTTGACCGGCCGCGGGTGGAACCGTGAAGAAGCGCCATTTGAGCGCGCCGTTTTCCAGGTCGTACGCCGATACGTAACCGCGCACGGCGCCATGTCCCATATCGGCGCCGCTGTTGCCGATAACCACGACGCCGCCCGCGATCTGCGGCGCGCCGGTGCTGGAGTAGGGCAGCTTGCGATCGATGATGGTGTCGGCTTCCCAAAGTTTCACGCCGGTCGCTGCGCTGAGCGCATGCAGCCGGCCATCGACGGAGGCAACGTAAACCCGGCCCTTCCAGACGGCGACGCCGCGGTTGACCAGGTCGCAGCAGGGATTCCTGCCCATGAAATAATCGGCCTTGGGGTCATAGCGCCAGATCTCCTTGCCGCTCGCGGCGTCGACTGCGTACACGTAGCCCCAGGTTCCCGATGTGTACATGACTCCATCGATCACGATCGGCGTCGCTTCCTGGCCGCGCATCGGATCGCCGAGATCGTAGCTCCAGGCAAAACCCAGCTGCCCGACATTGCTGGCGTCGATCTTTGCCAATGGCGAAAAGTAGGTGCCGTCCTGGTCGCGGCCGCCGGTAAACCAGTTCTGCGGTTCCAAGTCCGCAGCCTGCAGTCGAGCGGCATCCACATTGCCCGCGCCATTGGACGCGGCCGCGGGCCAACTCGCGGTCGGACTCATGATCAGGGCGAGCGCGACCGTGCAGCAGAAGCGGCCGCTACGCGTGCAATCATCGCCGTCGAATATTTGATTGGCTGGCAATTCAAGTCTCCTGTACGGAACCGAAAGCTTAGCGAATATTGAACCTAAGGCGACGGGTTTTTCCCAGCCGATATAGTATCGTGTGCACTTCACAGGCCGCGAATGGCATCCTCATGATCCTGAGCGTCGAAGATCTCCGCCAGCTCGCGAAACGCCGTATTCCACGCGCCATCTTCGACTATGCCGACGGCGGTGCCTATGAGGAGCGGACCATGCGCCGCAACAGCGCAGATCTCGACGCCATGAGCTTTCGGCAACGGGTCATGGTCGACGTGTCGAACATTTCGCTGGCCACAAGTTTTGTGGGTTGCGCGGCGTCCATGCCGCTGGCCATTGGCCCGACGGGACTGGCGGGTTTGTTCCACGCCGATGGGGAAATTCTCGGCGCCAGCGCGGCGCTTGCATGCGGTATACCTTTTTGTCTCAGCACCATGTCGATTTGCTCGATCGAAGATGTGAGGGCGGCGACCCAGCAGCCGTTCTGGTTCCAGCAATACCTCATGAAGGACCGCGGCTTCAATCAGGAGCTCATCGACCGGGCGGCGGCCGCGCAATGCTCGGCCCTGATGTTGACGCTCGACCTGCAGGTGATCGGCGAGCGGCGCAGAGATCCGCGCAACGGGCTGACCATACCGCCGCGCCTGACGCTGCGAAACTCCATCGATGTGGCGCTGCGGCCCAGCTGGGCGCTGCGGGTGCTGTTCGGCAAGCGGCGCACTTTCGGCAATCTGGTTGGACGCATCGGCGGCACCAGCGGCATTCGCACCCTGGCCGAATGGACCGCCACGCAATTCGATGCATCGGCCAACTGGCGCGATGTCGATTGGGTACGCAGCCGCTGGCCGGGAAAACTGATCCTCAAAGGCGTGCTCGATGCCGAGGACGCGCGCTTGGGAGTGGCCGCGGGCGCGGACGCAATCGTCGTCTCCAATCACGGCGGCCGCCAGTTGGACGGCGCGCCCTCGACGATCTCGGTGTTGCAGGAGATCGTGGACGCCGTCGGCGGCCGCTGCGAGGTGCTGTTCGACGGCGGCATCCGTTCAGGGCAGGACATCGCCAAGGCGCTGGCGCTGGGCGCACGCGGCGCGCTGATCGGAAAGTCGTTTCTGTTTGCGCTGGCGGCCGCGGGGGAGGCGGGCGTCCGCAAGGCGATCGAGATCATGCGCAACGAACTGCGCGTCACGTTGGCGTTGACCGGAACAGCGAATGTCGCCGCGGCGGGCCCGCAGATCTTACGCCGTCCATAGCCGCCTTAGGTAGCGTAGGCAACGGCACGAAACAGGCGCACAATCGTCTGCGAGCAGGGAGGTCTCAAACGCTATGACGGCCGCGCCTGATGAACACCGAAGATTCGGGGTTCAACACGAGTTCAAGGATCTAGGAGTCGCGCAGCGCGCCGGCTTGTTGGCTGCCCTCGTGTTGCTCTATTTGCTGCTCGTGCTGATGGGCTTGAGTCTGCGCGAGAAAACCGAAAATCTGACCATCGTTTGGCCCGCCGCGGGCTTGTTGTTCATGGTGCTCTGGCGTTCGCCGCGGCGTCTTTGGATCTGGATTGTGGCGAGCCAGGTGATCGTCGAGTTGACGGTGAGCGCGGTGCATTCCGATAAGTTCACCATCATGGAATATGCGCCGTTTGCGCTGGCCAATTCCATCGACGGTATGGTCGGTGCGTTTGTTGCGTCGCGGCTCATGCCCGGACCGGTAACTCCCGGGATACGCATTGTGCTGAGGTTCATTGCGGCGGTGGCCATCGGCGCCGCGGCAAGCGCGGTCCTGGGCGCCTTTGCCTCGACCCATACCTTGGGAGGCGCCCATTATCTCCGTGAATGGCAGTTATGGTGGGCGGGGAATTGGCTGGGTTCCCTGTGCATCGCGCCGGTATTGATGGGCTGGATCATCCGTTTTCGCGCGCGCGAGCTTTCGGCGCCACCGGCGCCAGTGGTTGAAGTCATACTGGTGGGCGGTGCATTGCTCGCCATGACGGTCTGGGTGTTTTCAGCGCCGCCCAGCCGCATCACAACCATCCTCGACATGCCGTTCTCGATATTGGCTCTGATCGTGGTTGCGGCCTTCAGGTTTCCGCCGCGCTGGTCGACATTGCTTGCTGCCGCGGTGGCGTTATTGGCTTCATATTATGCCAGCCGCAACCTGGGGCCTTTCGCCGGCGACCCCAGCGCTTTTGCACGGGTCGGCGCGGCGCAGCTGAACATCGCGGCCATCGTCGTGATCAATTTCATGCTCTCTGTCGTGCTGCTCGAGATGCGCAATGCGTTCTCGCAACTGCGCACCAGCGAGGAACGCTATCGCCACTTCATCGAACAGAGTTCCGAGGCCGTGTGGCGCATCGAATTGACCGAGCCGATGGATCCGGATCTTCCCGTGGCCGATCAAATCGCCTGGCTAAAAGCGCAGGCGTTCGTCGCGGAAAGCAACCTGAGCTATCTGCGTTTGAATCGCCAGCTCGGCCTGCCGGAAGGGGATGCGCGCCAGTGGCGCGCCGACGTGCCATGGTCCGCGACCTTCATCGAGCATCTGGGCGCGGCGTCGCATCGCGGCTACTCGATGGACGGCCTGCAATTCAGCGTCTCCTCCGGTTCCCGACAGATCTCCTACATCACGGGATTTCGCGGCGTCATCGTGGCCGGCAAGTTGGTGCGTGTCTGGGGTGTGGCAAGAGACGTCACGGAACTCGTTGAACTCAATGACCGTCTGCGCCAGCAGCAGGATCGATTGCGCCAATACGCGCGCGAACTGGTCGGCGCGGAAGAGCGCGCCCGACGCGCAACCGCCGTCGACCTGCACGATGGCATCGGCCAGCAGCTGGTGGGACTGGCGATGACCCTCGATGCGGTGGCGTCGCGCTCGACGCCCGAGGTTCGGCTGTTGCTCGGCGAAGCCACGCATACCGTACGCGAGGTGCAGTCGATCGCGCAGCGGGTGATAGCCGACTTGAGTCCGCCCGGACTGTACGAACTCGGATTGGAGCCTGCGCTCAAATGGCTCATGGTCTACATGCGCAGCCGCGACAATTTTCAGGTGGAGTTGTCCGTGCCGGCCGATGATGCGGCGATCGATCTCGATCTACGGGTGCTGGTGTTCAAAGTCATCAGAGAACTGCTGCGCAATGTCGTCAAGCACTCCGGCGTGAAATCGGCAAAGGTTACGGTGACGCACACACCCAAGGAATTGCGCGTGATGGTGGAGGATCAGGGCGTCGGCTTCGAGTGGCAGCTCAGCCTCTTCGAACCGCGCGCGCATGGTTTCGGCCTGTGGAGCGTCGCGGATCGGGTGCGCGAAGCCGCCGGCGAGATGAGCGTTGACACCGGCCCGGGCCGGGGCTGCCGCGTAACCGTGGTATTCCCCATCGGCGAGGCCAAGGTCGCAACCCGGCGACCCGAGTCGCAGGCGGCGGCCGGCGCAGGGCGCGGCCGGTTCGGCACGCTTTAAACTAAGCCAGGTTTCAGATCTTTGCCAGGCGCCGCGACATGCGCAGCGCGGCTTCGCGGCCCTGATAGTAGCCCTGGATGATGCCCAGCTCGGCGAAGCCCAATCTTTCGTAAAAGACTCGCGCCGCCTCGTTGTGAGTGCGCAATTCGAGATTGACGCGAAACACCCCGGCTTCGATGGCGGTCGTGGTCAGCCATTGCATGAGGCGCCGCCCGAGGCCCTGGCGCCGGTGTTCCGGCGCCACGGCGAGCAGATTCAGGTGCGCCACGTCGTCGCCGAAATGCATGATTGCAAATGCGGCAATGCGCTGTTCGCGTCGCGCCACCACCACCGAGGACTCGGCGCCGGAGATGAAGTGCTGTACCCGCGCCGGTGTCCACGACCAGGTCAGACCATGCTCGATGAGATCCCGCGACATCTCGGCGATTTCGCGCGCATCGCCGGCGCGCGCCAATCCTATGTGCGCGAGCTCCGACACCTAGGGTGCCCCGGATTTGACCGGCGCCGCCGGCCGCCGCGGCAGGCCGCCGGGTGTCGCGGCTAGAAGTTTCATCAATTCCAAAACTCCGCGCTCCAATTGAGGATCCTGGCCCTGCAAAACCGCCAGCGGATTTTGTTCGACCACGATGTCGGGATCCACACCGTGACCCTCGATGATCCAGTTGCCGTTCTCATCCGCGGTACCGAACTCTGGCACAAATACCTTGCCGCCGTCGAGCAGGGGTCCGTGGTCCGTGATGCCGACCACGCCGCCCCAGGTGCGCTTGCCGATCAACGGTCCGATTTTCCACTGCCTGAATTCGTAGGAGAAAATGTCGCCGTCCGAGGCGGTGTCCTCGTTGATCAATGCCACTTTGGGTCCGGGCTGTACGACGCTGGGGTAGGTGCCGGGGGCCTCATGATTGCGCGCAAACCGGGTTTCGCGCAGGGCTCCGGCCAGCCTTTCGATCAGCATTTGCGAGATGTTGCCGCCGCCGTTGTCGCGCACGTCGACCACCAGGCCTTCCTTGCGGACCTGCGGATACCACCACTTGATGAATTCTCGGATGCCCGCCTCGCCCATGTCGGGTATGTGAATGTATCCCAAGCGCCCCTGGCTCATGCGATCGACGCGCGCCCGATTCGCCGCGACCCAGGAGAGATACAGCAGTGCGGTTTCGCTGCGCAGCGGCCGGTAGCGGATGGTGCGCGCCGCTTTGCCCGCGGCGTCCGCCGCCACACGCCACTCCACCGGCTGATCCGCCGGCGCCTGCAGCAATTCGTAAGGATCGGTGCCGGCCTTGAGTTCGCGCCCATTGATGGACAGCACGTAGTCGCCCACATGCGCATCGACGCCCACCTCGGTGAGCGGCGAGCGGTAGTGCTCCTCCTCGTTCTCGCCGGCGAATATCCGGGCAATTCGATAGCGGCCGGACTTTGCATCCAGTTCAAACCGCGCACCCGGTAAAGCCACGAAAGGCCGCTGCGGCAGTCCGAAATCGCCGCCCTCGATATAGGCATGCTGCACGGTCAGCTCGGCGATCATCTCCCCGATCACGTAGTTGAGATCGGCGCGATGGCCGACGTAGGCGAGCAGCGGTTGGTATTTCCTGCGCAATTCATTCCAGTCGAAGCCGTGCATGTTGTCGACGTAGAAGTAATCCCGGTAGCGGCGCCACACCTCGGCGAAAATCTGGCGCCACTCATCGGCGGGAATGCGCGTGGTCAATAGGCCCGCCAATGAAACCACCTTGGCATCATCGGACTTGCCCACCGCGAAGTACTTGACTTCCTTGGATGACATGCGCGCGAGCACGTGCTTGCCGTTTGCGGTAGCCGACCACTCGGTCACATCCTCGGCGACCGCCTTGGCCTCGCGATCCTTGATCGAGTAGGCCATCACGGTGGGTTTCACGGCGGGCTCGCGTCCGTAGTAAGCCGGACCGCTGCGCAGGTACAGCAGCTCCTCATCGCCCGCCAGCAATCCGCTCAGGTTGTCGGCTTCCACGGGCACGCGGATCGCGCGTTGCTCGATCCCGGCGAAATCGATTTTTACCGTGACTTTGACCTTGGTTTTGGCTTTTTCCGCCGGCTTGTCCTGGTCCTTTTCGGCAGCGGCATTTTTCTCATCGCCGGGCTCATCATCCCGAATCCCAAACGGATTCTTGACGTCCTTGCGCAACGCCAGCGCGAAGATTCCGGTCTGCCGATCGGTGGCGAAATCGAACTCAATGGTGCTGACGATGGGCTGATACTCGCGGTTGCTCAGGAAGTACAGCAACTCGCCGTTTGGCGACCATGCCGGCGATTGCGAGTTGAACGATTGCGGCGTGACGCGGTGCGAGGTCCCGTCAGCGACCGACCAGACGAAAACGCTGGAGAAGTTGTTGGCATCGTTCAAGGTGTATGCCAGGAATTGGCCATCCGGCGACCAACGATAGTCGAGTGCGATGTTGCTCGGATCCTCCGCGATCAGGGTGCGCTTCTTGCGTGCCAGCTCCACGACATTGATGCGATTTCGATTGTCGGCAAATGCAATGCGCTGGTCGTCGCCCGACCAGACAGGGGCGTAATAACGCGCCATCGAACCCAGCGTCGCGGCGACGGCCGGGCTGTTGCCGTCCTGGGCCTGCACGTAAATCTCCTCTTCGCCGCTGCGGTCCGATACATAGGCCAGTTGTTTGCCGTCGCTCGACCAGGCGGCTTCGCGATCGTGCGAATTCGACGACTGCGTCAGATTTCGCGTCACGCCGTGTTCGATCGGGACGCTGAAGAGATCGCCGCGAGCCACGATCGCCACGCGCTCGCCGCCCGGACTCAAGGCCGAGCCTTCGATGAAATCCGCGGCGTTGACGGGATGCGGCCGCGTGGTCGTGATGTCGGCAGGCACCAGAATCGAGAGCGCGCGATCCTGGTTGCTGCGCGTATCGTAGATATGCAGTTCCCCGGCCGATTCGTAGACGATCTGGCCCTGCGCATCCGCGCTGGGCCAGCGCACATCCCAATCCTTGTAGTGGGTGAGTTGCCGGGTTTGCTTGGTCGCGATCTCGTACCGGTACAGATTGAACGTTCCGCTGCGATCCGAATTGAAGTAGATGGCATCGCCCATCCACATCGGGTCGCGGTCGGTACGCGGATCGTTGGTGATCTGTTCGAGCGACGGATTCGTCAAGTCGAATATGTACAGATCGTTGGCCCAACCGCCCTGGTAGCGTTTTTCACTGCGAAAATCGCGCCACAGCGGCGAGTAGACGATTTTTTTGCCGTCCGGCGAAAAGCAGCCGGCGCCGGATGCGGGCATGGGCAGCGGCATTGCGGCTCCGCCCGTCACCGGAACCGTGTACAGCTTCGAGTCCGTCAGGATGTAGCCGTCGCGGGCCGACCTGAACAGCACGCCAGCGCCGTCCGGCGTCCAACCAAAGACCTGATTGTCGTATCCCCAGCGCTCGGCCAGGGGCCCCGGCGCCGGATAAAAGGTCAATTGCTTTGGCGCGCCGCCGCCCGCGGGCATCACGTAAACCTGTTCGTCTCCGCCGTATTGCGCGGTGAATGCGATCTGCTGTCCGTCGGGAGAGAATTTGCCGAACAGTTTCAGGCCGGGGCCGGCGGTGAGCCGCACGGCCGTGCCGCCCTCCGTGCCCACCGTCCACAAATCGCCCGCGTAGCTGAATACGATCCTTTCATGCCACACACTCGGGAAACGCAGCAGTTTGCTGCCGGCGGCGTGCGCGGCAAGCGGCAGGACCAGCACGGCCGCCAGCAGTACCGCCGAAACCGAATATCGCGTCCGGATCCTGCGCGGCTCAGCGGCTACGGTATCGATCGGTCGCAAGCACGAGCTCGTGAGTATTGCCGGGCTCGAATGCCGAATGTCCGGCGTCGGCAACGATGCGCAGGTCCGCTTCCGGCCAGGCACGGTGCAAATCCCAGGCGCTGGTTGCGGGGCAGACGATGTCGTAGCGGCCTTGAACGATGGTCGCGGGAATATGCCGGATGCGCGGCACATCGTCGATCAATTGGCTCTCGCTGCGCAGGAAGCCGCGATTCACGAAGTAATGGCACTCGATGCGCGCCACCGCCAGCGCAAACTGATCCTCGCCCCATTTCCTGATGTTCTCGACATTGCTCAGCAAGAAGCTGACCGAAGCCTCCCACATCGACCAAGCCCGCGCCGCCGCCAACGCGGCGCGCTGATCGGAGCCGGTCAGGCGCTTGTAGTAGGCGCTCAGAAAATCGTCGCGCTCGTCGGGCGGAATTGCGTCGCGATAGGCCTCCCAGGAATCCGGAAATATTTCCGACGCGCCATGCTGATAAAACCAGCGTATTTCCGCATAGCGCAGCAGGAATATCCCGCGCAGCACGATTTCGCTGACCCGATCAGGATTGGCCTCCGCGTATGCCAGCGCCAGCGTGCTGCCCCACGATCCGCCGAATACCAACCAGCGTTCGATGCCGAGATGTTTGCGCAAACGCTCGATGTCGGCGACCAGGTGCCAGGTCGTGTTCTCCACCAAACTCGCGCTTGGCCGGCTGCGCCCGCAGCCGCGCTGATCGAACACCACGATGCGGTAGTGCCGCGGATCAAAGAACTGCCGCGCGCGCTTGTCGGAGCCCGCGCCCGGGCCGCCGTGCAGGAACACCGCGGGCTTGCCGGCGGGGTTGCCGCTTTCCTCGTAATAAATCTCGTGGACATCCGAAACCCGCAGATGGCCGTGCCGGTACGGTTCGAGCGCGGGATACAGTTCGCGGCGCGGAGCACTGCGCGCCGCGGGGCGCACGCTCTCGCGAGCCTTGACCGTTCGCGTCGCGGATTTTGCGGCGTAACCTACCGGCTTCGCGGGCCGGCGCCGCGGTGCGGCGCGTGATTTGACCTGCACGGCCTTTTTCTTCTTCATTTCCTATCCTCTTTATTTTCTCGTCAGGCTCGCGCCACCATCGGCCCAAGGGGTCGCCCGCCCAGAAGATGCACGTGCAAGTGATACACCTCCTGGCCGCCATGCGCATTGCAATTGATGATCAAGCGATAGCCACTATCGGCAATGCCTTGCTGGCGCGCGAGATCGCGCGCAACGATGAACATGTGGCCAATCAGCGATTCATCCTCGTCGGCAATATCATTTGCGGTGGGAATCGGCTTGTTAGGTACGATCAGTATATGCACCGGGGCAGCCGGTCGGATGTCCAAAAAGGCAATCACTCGCGGATCGCGGTAGAGCACTGTCGCGGGCAGGTCGCCGGCGATTATTTTCTCAAAAAGCGTAGGCATTTCATACGCCTCCGAATCCAAAGGGAGCATTAAGACTATCAGGAACTGCCCGCCGCTTTAGGATCTCTCGCAGTCCCCGGGGTCCCACAGCCGGAATTGTGACCCGGTAATAGTAATGGGAACGATTCTCATATAGAATTGCGTTCATGTTGAACCATGGTCCCGTCCTTGCTGCATCTGCGATAGACGCCGATATCCCGCTTTTGGAGCTGGCGCCCGGGGCCTCGGCGCGCGTGGTTTCGGTGTCGGCCGTGGATTCCCGGGCGCCCGCCGAATTGGGCCGGCGCTTGGCGGAATTGGGGTTTCTACCCGGCGAGGCCGTGCGTATCGTGGCGCGGGGCCTGTTATCGCGTGCGCCGATTGCGGTACGCATTGGCACCGCCACATTCGCGCTGCGTCTTTTTGAGGCCGCCTGTATCCGCGTGTGTCCGGAGCAGCCGCAGCTCCCCTGATTCCATGGATGCCGCGGTCAGCGCTCCGATTCCCCTGATCGCCCTGGTTGGTAATCCCAACTGCGGCAAAACAGCCCTTTTCAATATGCTCACTGGCAGCCGCCAGAAAGTCGCCAATTACGCGGGCGTGACCGTTGAACGCAAGGAGGGATCGCTGTCCACCCCGTCAGGGCTGCGAATTCGCATCCTGGACCTTCCCGGTGCATACAGCCTCGATCCCCTGACTCCCGACGAACAGGTCACCGCCGACGTACTGCTGGGAAAGCGGGCGGGCGAACCTAAGCCGGATTACGTCGTCTGCGTGACCGACGCCACCAATCTGCGCCAGAACCTGCGATTGGTCTTGAGCCTGAAACGCCTGGGGGTGCCCATGGTGGTGGCGCTCAACATGAGCGATATCGCGCGCCGCAAAGGCATCGTGATCGATGCCAATCGCTTAGGTTCCGAATTGGGCGTGCCGGTGGTGGAAACCGTCGGCGTCAAGACCGACGGCGTCAGATCGTTGATCAACGTACTGAATTCCACTGTCGGTGCGGTGCGCGGAAACAATGCCGCCGCGTGGCTGCCGTTGAGCGCCGCCGATATCGAGCATGATCAGGCTGAGGTGCGCAGGATCTTAGGATTGGTCGGCGGCGACGCCCTCGAGGGCGTGACCTTGAGCGATCGGGTCGATGCAGTGGTGCTGCATCCGCTGCTGGGGCCCGTGATACTCGCGGTGATTTTGTTCCTGGTATTTCAAGCGGTGTTTGCGTGGGCGCAGGTGCCCATGGATGCGATCAAAACCGGCGTCGCCGCCGTCGGCGCCTGGTTGGGCGGGGTGCTGCCCGCAAGCCTGCTCAGGGATTTGTTGATCAACGGCATATTGGCCGGCGCCGGCAGCGTTCTCGTGTTTCTGCCGCAAATCATCATCCTGTTCTTCTTCATCTTGATACTCGAGGACTCCGGATACCTGCCGCGCGCCGCGTTTTTGCTCGACCGTGTGATGGGCAGCGTCGGCCTGTCGGGCCGCGCCTTCATTCCGCTGTTGTCGAGCTTCGCCTGCGCAATCCCCGGGATCATGGCGACGCGCACCATCCAGAACCCGCGCGACCGCCTGGCGACGATCATGATTGCGCCGCTGATGACCTGTTCTGCCCGGCTGCCGGTGTACGCCCTGATCATCGGCGCCTTCATTCCACCGCGCACCGTATGGGGCGGCCTGGAAATGCAGGGCGTCGTGTTATTCGCCCTGTATGTGGCCGGCGTTGCCAGCGCGATGGCGGTGGCATTTGTGCTGAAGCGCACCGGCAAAGCCACGCATTTTCAGGCCCTGATGCTCGAACTGCCCGGATATCACTGGCCGAACCTGCGAAACTTAAGTATTGGCCTGTGGCAGCGAATTGAAATATTCATGACGCGCGTCGGCACGATCATCCTTTCGTTGATGGTCATTCTGTGGGCGTTGAGTTCATTTCCCGCGCCGCCGCCGGGCGCCGCCGGGCCGGCCATTCAATACAGCATCGCCGGGCACCTGGGCGCATGGCTCGCCGTGCTGTTCAAGCCCATCGGATTCAACTGGCAGATATCCATTGCATTGGTGCCGGGACTTGCGGCGCGGGAAGTTGCCGTCGGCGCGTTGGGCACGGTGTATGCGCTGTCCGCCACGGCCGATAACATGAGCCAAGCACTGACCCCGTTGATCACGCAGTCATGGAGTCTGCCCACGGCCCTGTCGCTGCTGGCGTGGTATGTCTTCGCTCCGCAATGCCTGTCCACGCTTGCCACCGTCAGGCGCGAAACCAATTCCTGGCGCTACCCGATCATCATGGCGGGCTATTTGTTCGCGTTGGCCTACTTGGGATCTTGGATCACCTTCCGCATTGCGACGGCGCTGACGAGCTGACGGACTTTGCATGAGCACGGTTCTCGATAATTTTCTGGTGGGCCTGGCGCTGCTGGTCAGTGTGGGTTATGCCGTGTCATCGCTGGGTCCTAGACCACTGAGGAATCGTTTGCTGGCGGCGTTGAGCCGCCTGATGGCGCGAGCGCCGGCGTTCATCGGACTCAAGGGAGTTGCGCGGAGACTCTCGGCGGCATCGCGGCCTGTGCCCGGTGCGGCCGGGGCGTGCGGCGGCTGCGATAATTGCGGTACGGCGCAAACCGAGGCGCCGCATTCCGCTTCCGCCGAGGTCAAAGTACCGGTCGCCAACATCGGCCGTCGCGAGATCGAAACTCCTGCCGCCGCTACCCGCCGCTGAAATTCGGCGCGCGTTTGCTGCGAAACGCAGCCACACCTTCCGCGAAATCCCGGGTATCGCCGAGTGCGGCCTGATGCTCCGCTTCGAGCGCCAATTGTTCCGCCAGCGTGTTGGGCGGTTCGACGTTGAACACGGTTTTGATGCGTTGATAGGCCTGGGTGGGGCCGCAGGCGAGGCGCTGCGCGATGGACTGCGCGCGCTCTTGCAAATCGGCGTCCTCGACACAGGCCCAGATGAGACCCCACTCGGCCGCCTCCGCGGCCGACAAGGCGTCGCCCAGCAGGGTCAAGCCCTTGGCGCGCGCGGTTCCGACCAATCGCGGCAGATAGTAGGTGCTGCCGAGATCCGGCATGAGACCGAGCTTGGGTGCGAAGAGCTCAATGAATTTGGCGGATTTAGCCGCCAACACGATGTCTCCCTGGAGTGCCAGACTCACGCCGGCGCCCGCCGCGACGCCATTGACGGCGACCACCACCGGCACGCGCAAGTGATACCAGGCGTCGATCATGGGATTGAAATGTTTCTGCATCGATGCGCGAATGCGTTCGCCGGTGCTCGGGCGCTCTGCAGAATCATCCAGAGTGTTATCGCCCGAGAGATCCGCGCCGGCGCAAAAAGCGCGGCCGGCGCCGCTCAGCAAGACCGCGCGAATATCCGGATTGGACTCGATGGCGAGCGCGGCCCGGCGCAAATCCTCGACCATGGGATCGCTCAGCGCATTCAATCGGTCCGGCCGGTTGAGCGTGACGTGCGCAATGCGCTCGCGAGTCTCGAAGATGAGGGTGTCAAATTGCATCGCGACCGCCATAATGCCAGAAGTTGCGTCGTAACCTTAAGTTGCCGAGTCCCCTAGATGCCCATCCCCGAGATTTTACGCGGTCGCCTGCGACTACCCGTCATCGGCGCGCCGCAGTTCATCGTGTCGACCCCGCGGCTGGTGCTGGCCCAATGCAAAGCCGGCATCGTCGGCGCGTTCCCGGCGCTGAATGCGCGGCCGGCCTCGCAGCTGAACGATTGGCTGGCGGAGATTACCGAGGAACTTAAGGTTCATCAGCGCGCGAATCCGCAGGCGCAGGTGGCGCCGTATGCGGTGAATCAGATCGTGCACAGCAGCAACAATCGTCTGGAGGAGGATGTTGCACTGTGCGTCAAACACAAGGTTCCCATCATCATCACCAGTCTGCGGCCGCCGGCGGAGGTGGTTGCGGCCGTGCATGGCTACGGCGGCGTGGTGTTCCATGATGTGATCAATCTGCGCCATGCCGAGAAGGCGGCGGCGCAAGGCGTCGACGGCATCATCGCGGTGTGCGCGGGCGCCGGCGGCCACGCCGGTATGCTGAGCCCATTTGCCCTGGTTAAGCAGATTCGCGAGGTGTATGCCGGCACCATCATTTTGTCCGGCGCCATGAGCACCGGCGCGGATGTGCTGGCAGCGCGCGCCTTGGGCGCGGATCTCGCCTACCTGGGTACGCGCTTCATAGCCACGGAGGAGGGCAATGCATCTCCCGAGTACAAGCAGATGCTCATCGACAGCGCTGCGGAGGATATCGTTTACACCTCGCTGTTCAGCGGGGTCAATGGCAACTATTTACGCGGCAGCATCGCGCGCGCGGGCCTGGATCCCGACCAGCTTCCCGAAGCCGACAAATCCAAAATGAATTTCGGCACCGGCGGCAACACGGCGGCCAAAGCATGGCGCGACATCTGGAGCGCCGGTCAGAGCGTCAGCGGCATTCATGAGATCGAGACGGTCGAGGCGCTGGTTTCCCGCATGCAGCGCGAGTATGTGGCCGCGCTCGCGAGCATTTGATTGCGCTTGAGCGCCGAACAATTGCCGGCCGCGTTGACGCGGGGGTTGGCGGCCAGCTACCTCGTCTCGGGCGACGAACCGCTGCTGGTCGGCGAAGCCGGGGACGCGATTCGCGCCGCGGCGCGCGCGGCCGGATACGCGGATCGCCGCGTGTTTTTCATCGACCGCGGTTTCAGTTGGGATGAGCTGTACCACGCCAGCCGCGCCCTGTCGCTGTTCGCCGAGCGGCGTCTGTTTGAATTGCGCATGCCGAACGGCAAACCCGACAAGGGCGCAGCGCAGTTGACCGAGCTCGTCTCCGATCCGCCGCCGGATGTGATCTGCCTCGTGGTCACCGGCAAGCTCGACAAGAAGGCCAGCGATGCGCCCTGGGTGCGCGCCGTCGAGAAGCAAGGTGTATGGGTGCCGGTGTGGCCCGTGGACGCCAAGGCGCTGCCCGCATGGCTGCGTGCGCGGGCGAAAATCCTGCAGGTGAATCTGGACCCCGAAGCCGCGCAATTGATCGCCGGCCGGGTCGAGGGGAATCTTCTGGCCGCGAAGCAAGAGCTCGAGAAATTGAGCCTGCTGGCCGATGGCGGCACGATCAGCGCCGACTTGGTGCTGCGCATCGTCGGCGACAGCGCACGCTACGATGTGTTCCAGCTCGCGCAAGCCGCCGCCGCGGGCGACGCCGCGCGCGCCTTTCATGTGTTGCTGGGTCTCAAGAGCGAGGGCGTGGAACCCACGCTGATCCTGTGGGCGCTGCTGCGCGAATTGCGCGGGCTGTGGCAGGCGTTCGAGCGCGACCGGCTGCACTCCTCTCATCGCGGCAGCGGCTGGAATCTCGCGGCCGCTCCGTCGCCGCGCGCGCTGTCGAGGCTGCAAAAGATGCCTCTGTCAAAACTGCTGCTGCAGGCCGGCTTGGCTGACAGGGTCATCAAGGGATTGTCGGCAGGCGATGCATGGGACGCCATCACCGGCTTGACCGGTGCGATGGCCGGCGCTTTGCAAGCGACCCCGGATTCAGGCAGGGTAACCCAATGAACCCGATGGGCATTTTTGGCGGTACCTTCGACCCGATTCACTACGCGCACCTGCGCACCGCGTTCGAGTTGCAGCAGGCGCTGCGCTTGAAGGAGATACGCTTTCTGCCCGCCGGCAATCCTCCGCACCGCGACCGGCCGTTTGCCGACCCGCAGCTGCGCCTGCAAATGGTGCAGCTGGCCTGCGCAGGGCAGCCGGGATTCGTGGTCGACGATCGCGAGGTGCGCAAGGAGGGTCCCTCCTATTCGGTCGAAACCCTGGCGGAATTGCGCCACGAGTATCCGGACCGCAGCCTCTGCCTCATCGTCGGCATGGATGCATTCTTGAGCTTGCCGAAGTGGCACCAGTGGCAGGACCTGCTGCAGCTGGCGCATCTCGTGGTGGCGCATCGGCCGGGTTGGCGTGCGCCCGGCATGGGGCCGCTGGGCGAGCTCTTGGTGGATCGGGGTACGGGACGTATCGGTGATTTGCATGAACAGCGTGCCGGCTGCATTTATATCCACGCCGTGACCCAACTGGAAATTTCCTCCACCGAGGTCAGGCAGTTGATCGGCATGGGCCGCGATCCGCGCTTCCTCATGCCGGATTCAGTGCGTAAACTCATCCTGGACACGAATTGTTATTCCAAACAACGGACCACTTAGTGCCAGTAAAACGAAAGATCCCGAACCGCAAGACATCAGCCGCCCAAAAAACGGCCGCCGCTCTCAGGCCCAAGCGCAACGGCAAGCAGGTACTGCGGGGCAAACTCAGCAGTGCGATCCCATCCCTCAAGACCGTGATTGCCGGCGCCCTGGCGGACATGAAGGCCTTGGAGGTCAGAATTTTGGATGTCCGCGGCCTCACGGATATCGCGGATTTCATGGTGATCGCGAGCGGTACCTCCGACCGGCACGTGCGCTCGGTGGCGCAGCGCGTGGTTGAGAAGGTCAAAGAGGCGGGATACCGGCCGCTCGGCGTCGAGGGGCAGCAGGATGGCGATTGGGTGCTCATCGATTTGAGCGAGGTGATCGTGCACGTCATGCTGCCGCGCGTCCGCGAGTTCTACGGACTCGAGAAACTATGGGACACCGGTACTGCCAAGCGGGCCGCCGCCGCGCGGGCCTGAGCCCAGCATGAAATGCCGGTTGATCGCCGCCGGTACCCGCCTGCCCGACTGGGTCAATGCCGGATTCGCCGATTATCAGAGGCGCTTGCGCACGCCTCTGGTATTGGAACTTCACGAGATTTCCGTGGCCACGCGCCGGGCCGGCGAGAGTCCGGAGCGCGCGGTGCAGCGCGAAGGCGTGAACATGCTCGCCGCCATCGGCAAGGATGATTATGTCGTCGCGCTCGAGGTTGCGGGTACCTCGATGAGTACCGAACAGCTGAGCCTGTGGCTTAAGCAGCGCCTGCAGGAAGGGCGGCCCCTGGCGTTGCTGATCGGCGGCCCGGACGGACTTGCGGTGCCATGCCAGACGCGGGCGGATCAAAGCTGGTCGCTGTCGCCGTTGACGCTGCCGCATGCGCTGGCGAGAGTGGTGGTTGCAGAACAGATTTATCGGGCCATGAGTTTGCTCGCCGGCCACCCCTATCACCGCGCGTGAGCATTCAGCAGGAAAACTCGCCCTTCGGTATCCTGAGGGCCATGAATTCAAAGTTCGTCTACCTCGCCTCCGGCTCGCCACGGCGACGCGAATTGCTGCAGCAAATCGGCGTCGCGTTCCGCGTCATCGAAGCCGCGGTGGATGAGACGGCACTCAAGGACGAGGCGCCTTTGGACTACGTTACGCGCCTCGCCGCGGCCAAGGCCAACGCGGGATGGCAACGCAGCCGCGCGCCTGCCGACGCCCCGGTACTGGCTGCGGACACCGCGGTGGTTCTCGACGGCAGCATCCTGGGGAAGCCCCGCGACCGGGACGACGCGATGAGCATGTTGCGGAGATTATCCGGTCGCAGCCACGAGGTATTCACCGCGGTTGCATTGCGCGTCGGCACCGGGCTTAACACCATGGTCAGCCGCAGCGTGGTTACCTTTCGGTCGATAGATGCCGCCGAGGCCGGCGCATACTGGGAGACCGGCGAACCGCAGGATAAAGCGGGTGCCTACGCCATACAGGGCCGCGCCGCCACTTTCATCTCGGAGCTGCGCGGCAGCTACTCCGGTGTCATGGGATTGCCGTTGTTCGAAACCGCGGAGTTGCTTCGATCAGCCGATGGACCCGGGCAAACGTCGCGCGCATAAACCATGAGCACTGAAATTCTGATCAACGCAAGCACGCATGAAGCGCGCGCCGCGGTAGTCGAAAGCGGCGTGCTGCAGGAAGTGTTCCTGGAACGCAGCAGCCGCCGTGGCCTGATCAGCAACATTTACAAGGGCCGGGTTTCGCGGGTGTTGCCGGGCATGCAGGCGGCGTTCATCGACATCGGCATGGAGCGCACGGCTTTCCTGCATGCCTCCGACATATTCGATCCGCGCCACGCAGATACCGGCATAGAGCCGCCGCACACCGAGAACATTCGCTCGCTGCTCGCCGAAGGCAATGAGATCCTGGTGCAGGTGGTGAAGGATCCATTGGGAACCAAGGGCGCCCGGCTTACCACCTACATCACCCTGCCGTCCCGATATCTCGTGTATATGCCGAAAGGCCGTGGGGTCGGCGTGTCGGCGCGCATCGAGGACGAGTCCGAGCGCGAGCGGCTGCGTGCCGCGGTGTACGCCGGCGTCGACGCGCAGGAGAGCGCGGGATTCATCGTGCGCACCGCCGCCGAGGATTGCACGCCCGAAGCTTTGCGTGCCGACATGATGTACCTGCGCAAGTTGTGGGAGTTCGTGCGCGAGAAGGGCCTGCGTACGCAGCCGGGCAACCTGGTGCACGCCGACCTGCCGCTGCATCTTCGTGTGCTGCGGGATTTGTTGCGGCCCGATGTCGACAAAGTGTTGATCGATCAGGCCAGCGCGCATCGGGAGATGCAGGAATTCGCCGCCACGTTCATGCCGGGTGCGCTGCCGCGAATCGATTTGTACGGCGAGCCGCGGCCGTTGTTCGAGTTGCACCATGTCGAGGAGGAAATCCAAAAAGCCCTGGAGCGCAAGGTTTCATTGAAATCCGGGGGCCATTTGATCATCGATCAAACCGAGGCGATGACCACCATCGACGTCAATACGGGTGCCTTCGTGGGCCATCGCAATCTCGAGGAAACCATATTCCGCACCAATCTCGAGGCGGCCGTGACCATCGCGAGGCAACTGCGCCTGCGCAATCTGGGCGGTATCATCATCATTGATTTCATCGACATGGAGGAATCAGAGCATCGCCGCCAGGTCATCCAAGCCCTTGAAAAATCCCTCGGCGACGATCACGTCAAGACCAACATCTCGTCGGTGTCGCCGTTGGGATTGGTTGAAATGACCCGCAAGAGAACGCGCGAAAGCCTGGAACATCTCTTGTGCCAATCTTGTCCCACCTGCGAAGGGCGGGGATTTGTCAAAACGGCGGAAACGGTGTGTTACGAGGTGTTTCGTGAGATTGTTCGGCAAGCGCGCCAATTCGAGTGCCAACAGTTGATGGTGTTGGCGCATCAGGACGTCATCGAGAGGCTTCTCGACGAAGAGTCTTCCGCGTTGGGCGAGCTGGAGCTGGTCACCGGCAAGCCGATACGGCTGCAGACGGAGACCTTGTACACCGTCGACCAATACGACGTAGTCCTGATGTAAATGAGCGCCGCCAAGATAGGAAAAATCCTGCTGTACTGCCTGGCGGGATTCGTCGTTTTAGTGCTTCTGGCAATGCTCGGGGTGAAGCTCGCGCTCGATCGCGCGCCGCAATACCAGGCTGAGATCAAGGAATGGGTTCATGCGCAAACCGGTTATCACATCGGCTTCGCGCACGTCTCGCCGGCATTTCGCTGGTACGGACCGGAGCTTTATTTCGATCATCCGGAATTGCGTTCGAAGGACGATCAGCGCGTGCTGGCACGGGCCGCCGGAGGTCGAATCGCGGCCGACATCTGGCAGCTGCTCCGCAGCGGCAAGTTGCTGGCGGGACGTATCGAGATCGACGCACCCGACATCGTCATCGAGCGCCTCGGACCGTCGCGGTTTGCCGTGGCGGGGGAAATTGAATTGGGGGGCGACAACTCCTCCCAGGCGCTGCAGCTGAATGACCTGCCTGCCGGCAAGCTGGTGATCCACCGCGCGGTGCTGACTCTGCAAAACTGGAACGCCGCACTGCCAAAGCTGATTTTGCCGGACGTCGAATTGAACCTGGAGCGCGAGACTCAAGACCTCGCGCTCAGCGTCGACGCGCGCCTGCCGCCGGCGCTTGGCGGAACGGCGAACTTCAGGGGCAGTGCGCACGGGCGCGGCGACTGGCAGACGCTCTCCTGGAATTCGCGGGCCAGCGCCCAGGATATCTCGTTCCCGGGGTGGAGCCGGTTGCTGCCCGAATATCTCGGCAACCTGGACGCGGGAGTGGGCGCTTTCATCATCACCGCAAGCGGCGCGGCAAGGACGCTGACGCGCGCGGACCTTGATTTCACCGCCACCGGCGTTGCCACGCAACTGCCCGATGGCCCGGTCGCAAAGTTCGATCAAATGAGCGGCGCATTATCCCTGGTTCACTCCGACGATCGCTGGACCTTGAGCGGCAAGCACGTGCGCGTTGCACGGAGCGATCCGGAGTCCGCGTTCGACGTCAGTTGGCGCGGCAGCGATGCCGGCTTGTTGGAGCTCAAGGCTCGGGCCACCTATCTTCGCGTTGAGACATTGCTGCCGCTCACCGGATTCCTGCCGCAAAAAGACGTCCGCAAGCGTCTGCGCGAGCTGGCACTGACGGGCGAGTGGACCGATACGGTGTTCGCATTGGCGCGCAATACGCTCGCCGACCCCTGGCAGTTGCAGGTGCAGGCGAAATTTCAGCGCGCGGGATTTGCGCCGGCGGAGGGCGCGCCGGGACTTCGCGGTCTTACCGGTTCGATCGCCGGCACCGAGAGCGGCGGCCATGTATACATTGAAACGAGCACGGCGGTCTTCCATTGGCCAACGCAGTTTCCGCAGCCCGTGGAGCTCGAGGTATTGAAGGCCACCATATATTGGAAGCGCACGACCGAGGAATTGCTGGTGGCGACGCCGGTCTGGGAGGTGAAAACCCGCGATGGCGACATCCACGGGCAACTGTCCTGGCAGCAACCCGCCGACGGTACTTCCCCGCTGCTGACGCTGGTGGGCAGAATACAGAACGGCAATGTGGCCAGTGCGCGCAATTATCTGCCGCGGGGACAGATCGCGCCATCGGCGCTCGAGTGGCTGAATCGCGCCCTGGTCGCCGGCCGGATGCCGCAGGCCACCTTTCTGTTCAAGGGGCCGGTGCGCAATTTTCCGTTTCGCGACGGCAGCGGCCTGTTTCTCGCGCGCTGCGCTATCGACGGCCTGACGCTGGATTACTCGGAAGGCTGGCCGCCGGCGGAGAATCTCAACATCACGGCCGAATTTCGCAATGAAGGAATGAGCGCGCGCATGTCGGGCGGCCGCGCCGGCAGTGCGATCCTGGAATCCGGTGACGCGCATTTCCCCGACTTCAGCAACGGCGAATTGAAAATCCACGCCGCCGCACGCGGCGACGCGGCCGGCGCGCTGGCATACCTCCGCGCCACTCCCCTCGACGAGATCGCGGAGCATGCTTTCTCGGACGCCGAAGCCGCGGGGCCGCTGCAGCTCACGCTGGATCTATTCTTGCCGCTCGCCGACTTCGAGCGCCGGCAGGTGTTGGTTCATGGGCGGCTCGACGGCGCCACGGTGACCCGGACCGGCTGGACCACCAAGGCCACGGAAGTGACGGGCGATTTCGATATCGACAACGGGCACGTGGCCCGCGCCGACGTACACGGTCAGGTGTTGGGCGGTGCCTTTCAAATGCAGGCGCGGTCGGCGCGCAACCGGCCGGTGACCCGCACGCAGCTCGACTTCCGCGGCACGGCCAGCGCGGAAGCGGTGCGCACGGCCCTGTCGATTCCAAAGGGGGTGTCGATCAGCGGTCAAACGGATTGGCGCGCCGTCCTCAAAATCGTACCCGAGCCCACTCGCGAGCGCAGCTTACGCATCAGCAGCACCCTGGTGGGGTTCGAGATGAGGCTGCCGGCCCCGCTGTACAAGGCGGCGAATACTCCGCTGCCCTCGTGGTTCGAGATCCAGTGGCCAGCCGTCGGCGGCCCGAAAGGGGCTGTTTCGCTGGGAACGCTGGTGAGCAGTACCTACGCTCTCGAGTCCGATCCCGAAGGCGTGCGGCTCGCGCATGCCTCGATGACGTTTGGAACCGGAGAATCCACCGCCGCGGATGCGCAAATATTCAACGTCGGCGGCGTCGTTGAGCGCCTGGATCTCGCGGGCTGGCTTAGCTTAAGCACGCCCGATAAGAACGCCAAACCCCTGTCTTATTACATGCGCACCGCCAGACTGGATGTGTCCGAACTGGACTATCTGGGCCTCTCGTTCCGCGATGTGTCGTTGAATCTTGCGGTGACCGAGGGCAGCTGGCGCATCAGCGTCGGCGGTCCCAATGTCATCGGCACCATCACCATCCCAAGTGCCCCGGATTCCACTGACCCGTGGAATCTGCAATTCGATCGTTTGCGCTTCGATGTGGCGGACAACGCGCCGACGGACGCTGCGGGCCCGGCGGGCGACGCAGCGGCGGCGCCCGTGGCGAACGGTCTGGCCGATCCGCGCAGCGTACCCGCGATGAAATTCCACGCGACCGAATTCATCTGGGGCGAACGCCGGTTCGGCGATGTGACGGCGACCCTGACGAAATTGGACGACGGCATTGCTCTCAAACAGCTGACAGTAGTGAGTCCGAACATGAATGTCGGCGCGCATGGCGAGTGGCGCGGCAAGGACGAGGGCACCAGCCGCATCCAGGGAACGCTCACCAGCAGCGATGTGGAGAGCACCATGAAGGACATGGGCTATGCCGAGGTCATTCAGGCCAAGACCGGAAAGCTCGACTTCGATCTCAATTGGCCCGGAGCCCCGACCACCGAGGTGCTGGCCAAAGTGGCCGGGCGCGTGCAGTTGTCGCTGGACAAGGGTCAAGTCACCGGACTCAAACCCGGCGCCGGCCGGGTGCTCGGCCTGGCAAGCATTGCCGCGCTGCCGCGACGACTGGCGCTCGATTTCAGCGACCTTACCGACAAGGGCCTGGCCTTCGATACCATTCGCGGCGACTTCGATTTGCGCGATGGCAATGCCTATACGGAAAACGTGCTGCTGAAAGGCCCGGCCGGGGAAATCGGCCTTATCGGCCGGGTAGGCTTGAAAAACAAGGATTACGACCAAACTGCAGTGGTAACCGGCAATGTGGGAAACTCCCTCTCGATCCCGGTCGCCAGCGCCCTGGTGGGCGGCCCGGTGGTGGGTGCCGCGGTGCTGCTGTTCACGCAGGTGTTCAAACAGCCGCTGAAAGGGCTGACACGAGGGTATTATCGCATTACCGGCAGTTGGGATAATCCGACGGTCGAACGTATCAAGAGCGCAGACGCTGCCGCAGCAGCCGCGGAGGCACCGAAATAATGGGCAAAATAGCCGCTATTCAAATGACGTCGAGCCATCTCGTCGCGGAGAACCTGGCCGTGGCGGGCGAGTTCCTGCGCCAAGCCAAGGATCTTGGGGCTGACATTGCCTGCCTGCCGGAGAATTTCTCCTTCCTTGGCCTCAAGGACTCGGACAAGGTGCAGGTGGCCGAGACCGATGGCGAGGGAGTGGTGCAGGCGTTTTTGAGCAACACGGCCCGCAAACTTAAGATGTGGATCCTGGGCGGCAGCATCAACATCAAGGGCGATTCACCGAAACGTGTCGCCAATGCTTCGCTGCTGATCGATGCGGACGGCAGGCGGGTTGCGCGCTACGATAAAATGCACCTGTTCGACGTCACCATTCCCGGCCGCAACGAACAGTATTGGGAATCGAGCCACGTCGTTCCGGGCCGCGAAGTGGTGGTTGCGGACACGCCGGTGGGGAGGCTCGGGCTCTCGGTTTGTTACGACATGCGATTTCCGGAGCTGTACCGCGAGTTGGTGACGCGGGGCGCCGAGTGGCTGGCGATGCCGGCCGCCTTCACCGTGCCGACCGGACAGGCGCACTGGGAGACGCTGCTGCGGGCGCGAGCCATCGAAAATCTTTGCTATGTGGTTGCGCCGGCGCAATTTGGCCTGCACAGCAACGCTCGCGAGACCTACGGCGATTCGCTGATCGTCGATTATTGGGGCCAGGTATTGTGTCGTTTGCCCAAAGGCACCGGAGTGATTGCGGCCGACATCGATCTTAAAGCCCAAGCCGAATCGCGCCGCCGCTTCCCGGCGCTCGATAACCGTCAGCTGGGCCTGCCCAAAGCGGCTGCGGTGCGCTCGGCGAACACCGCCACGGTTCTGGCATGAACGCGCGCAGCGCCGAATTGGTCCCGCCCACCTTCGAGGTCGCCGAGAAAATGATTCTGGCGCCCTCGGGCCTCGATGAGAGGCACCTGAGCCAGGTGCTCGACACCATCATGAGCCGCGGCGTCGAATATGCCGATTTGTATTTTCAGCTGTCGCGGGAGGAATCCTGGTCGCTTGAAGACGGCATCGTCAAGGAAGGTTCGCACAGCATCGAACAGGGGGTCGGCGTGCGCGCGATCAGCGGCGAGAAGACCGGCTTTGCGTACACCGACGAGGTGTTGTTGCCGGCGCTCATCGAGGCTTCCGACGCGGCTCGGGCGATCGCCCGAAGCGGCGGCAAGAATGCGGTGAAAGCCTGGCGGCGGCCTCTCACCCACCGGCTGTATCTGCCGGTTGATCCCTTGGATGCGATCAACGACGAGGACAAGGTGGCGTGGCTGATGCGTATCGATGCCGATACCCGCCGCATCGACCCACGGGTCAAGCAAGTGATGGCTTCATTGGCGGCCGTGCATGAGATCGTGCTGATCGCATCGAGCGACGGCACGATCGCCGCGGATGTGCGGCCGTTGGTGCGCATGAACGTGTCGGTGATCGTCGAGCAGAACGGCCGCCGCGAACAGGGCTACAGCGGCGGCGGCGGCCGCTTCGGTCTTGATGAATTACTGCACGGCGACGCACCATTCGCACATGGGCGCGAGGCCGTACGGCAGGCGCTGGTCAATCTCGAGGCGGTGGCCGCGCCGGCCGGTTCGATGACCGTGGTCTTAGGTCCGGGCTGGCCGGGCATCCTGCTGCACGAGGCCATTGGTCATGGCTTGGAGGGCGATTTCAATCGCAAGGGCACCTCCGCGTTTTCCAACCGCATCGGGCAGAAGGTCGGGACTGAGGAGATCACGGTGGTCGATGACGGCACGCTGAATCGCCGGCGTGGGTCCTTGAACATCGATGATGAGGGCACGCCGACCCAGTGCACCACGCTGATCGAGAACGGCGTGTTGCGCGGCTACATCCAGGACAAGATGAACGCCAAACTGATGGGCATGGCCCCCACCGGCAACGGCCGGCGCGAGTCCTTCGCGCACATGACGCTGCCGCGCATGACCAATACCTACATGCGTGCGGGTTCGCGCGCTCCGCAGGAAATCATCGCTTCGGTGGAAAAGGGCTTGTATGCCGTCAATTTCGGCGGCGGCCAGGTCGACATTACTTCCGGCAAGTTCGTGTTTTCGGCGAGCGAAGCCTATTTGATCGAGAACGGAAAAATTGGCGCGCCCGTGAAGGGCGCCACCCTGATCGGCAATGGGCCGGATGTGCTCACGCGCGTCAGCATGGTGGGTAATGATCTCAAGCTGGACAGCGGCGTGGGCACTTGCGGCAAGGAAGGCCAATCGGTTCCGGTCGGTGTCGGTCAACCCACATTACGCATCGATGCACTGACCGTGGGCGGCACGGGCTAGCCCCGCCTATTCTCGACGATTCGGCTGCAAATGCCGGTTCTGCGCAAGCTGCCTGCATGGAAGAATGATGCTGCGGACTTCCATGGAGGAGACCCCGGGACTTCGAAGGGGATCGCAGGACTCGAGCCGCGCGCGGGCGGGACGACAGGCCGGTCGTCTTGCCCGCGCCTCATCGTGGGGCAGATGGAAACCCAAGCAACTGTTTGTAATAAATACTCTGTCATAAGCGGGTTTTCGGTGATTGCGTCACTTCCTGGCGACATGTGCGATCGGGTGAGTTCGGTGAGACGATCGTAGCGTGCACCAGGTCGCATTCGCCCAGGCGACGGACTCGGTAGGCTGCTCACCACTTACACCTGACGGAGTTTCCATGGCTGACAACACAATGACCGGCACGTTTCAGATCAACCTGCCGAAGGATCTCTTGTCCGAAGCAAAGCGCGCTTCCAAGCCGAAGAGCGATCAGCTGCACGTCGAAGGCTGGCGCACTTCCTGGCTGTCGCGGCTTGCGGAGTTGTTGGTCGGCAAGGACTAGTCCGAAGGGTGAGCGAGCAGAGCCCCACCGAAAGGCCGGCCGCGATTTCTGGCATTTTAAGTTAAATTTACGGATACCAGCGCGGCAACGGGCCTAAAATAGCGCCTGAGGGGAACTCATGCGCTTGGCCCGACCGGTCTATGAAAGCCTGCCGCTGATTTACGTGGTGATCGGCGCATTGGCCATATTTCTCTTTTACATCAATCCGCCGGGATTTGCCGGCAAGGCCGCGTTCCTGATCGGCTGCATTTGCCTCACCGCCGCCGCGACCTTGTTCTTGCGGCGCAAGGATTACCGCGCGTTGAGCCGTGAATATAACGGCGAGACGATCGACCTGCCTTCCAATCTCAACGGTTAAGCGGTCTTCGGACTTTCCGTTAATTCGCCCGCCGAGGTTTCCAGCGAATTTCTCACCCTTGGTGCGCGTTCATCGATGTACATGATCTCGTGCTGGCCGATTTGCACGACGTCGCCGTCATTCAAGTTATAGCGGCGCACGCGTTTGGACTGCACGTATATGCCATTGGTGCTGTTGAGATCTTCGATCAAGCAGGAATCCGCCTGCGTGACAATGTGGCAGTGATGCCGGCTGATGAATTTGCTGTCGATCTGCAGGTCATTGTCGGGAGTGCGGCCGATCACGAGACGGCCCGGCTTTAATTCGCGCTCGCCCACGGTCCTGCCCTCGGTCGCCAGGAGAATGCGACCGACCGTTTGGCTGGACTCGCCGCTGGGTGCTGGAATGTGCTCCATGTTGGCAATTCGCAGGCGGTTGGTGCCGGAGCCAAATTCCACCCACTGCAGTTCGCGGATCGCGGCATCGAGCTCCGCTGCCGTCACCACATCCTTGTCCTGCCCGAATGCGGCCATGAGACAGGTGTCGCACAGGGTGTTGATCAGGCGCGGTACGCCGCCGGTGTACCTGTAAATCGTGGCGTAGGTGTCTTCGGCAAATATGCGCCGCCCCTGGGATCCGGCCACTTCCAGGCGATGATCGATGTACGCGCTGGTCTCGGCCTTGGTGAGCGCGGTGAGATGAAATCTCAGGCGCACGCGTTGCGTGAGCGAGTGCAGTTCCGGCGAGTTGAGTTTGTCGTTCAATTCGGGCTGGCCGACCAGAATGATGCGCAGCACCTTCTCCTTGGTGGTCTCCACCCCGGACAGCAGGCGCACTTCCTCGAGCACGCGCAGGCTCAAATTTTGCGCTTCGTCGATTATCAGCAGCACCCGTCGGCCGTTGACATGCTGCTCCACCAGGAATTGGTTGAGCGTTGACAGCACTTCCGGCTTCTTCATCTCGAAGGGCGAGAACCCGAACTGCACGAGTACGGTTTGCAGAAATGCCGTCGGCGACAGCTGGGTTTGGTTGATCTGCGCGATCACCACATCGGATTGCAGTTCGCGAAGGAAGGTTTCGATGAGGGTGGTCTTGCCGGCGCCGATTTCACCGGTGATCACCACAAAACCGTCGGTAAACCAGATCGTCGACTCCATGTACGCCTTGGCGCGCGCATGCTGTTTGCTCAAGTACAGGAACTGCGGGTCCGGGCTCACGCGGAACGGCAACTCGTGGAGTTTGAAGAGTTCTAGGTACATCGCGAAGCAGTTTAAGGGATTGCCATCAAAGGGCGAAATGACGGCCCTTAAGTCCACTCGATCAAGTTCAGGGCTGCCGCAAGGGCCTCATCCCGGTCCTTGGCGTGCTTCCTGAGGATGGTGCAATGGCCCAACTTGCGTCCTGGACGGGGCTGTTTGCCATAGTCATGAAACGCCAGCCCGTCGATCGCGAGCAGTTGGCTCCGATCGGGCATTTTGCCGAGAAAATTGATCATCGCCGTGTGGCCAAGCGCGCGCGTGCTGCCGAGCGGCATGTCGCAGATGGCGCGAAGATGGTTTTCGAACTGGCTGGTGACGCAGCCTTCGATGCTCCAATGTCCCGAGTTGTGAACTCGAGGCGCCATTTCATTGGCGATCAACCGTCCTTTCACCACGAAGAATTCAATGGCGAGGACGCCGACATAGTCGAGGGCCTTCATGACCCGTTCAAGATATTTCCTCGCCGAACGCTCGAGCTTGCCATTCGTCAGTGGCGCAATTCCATAGCGCAAAATGCCGCCTTCATGGGTGTTGGCGGACAGTGGATAGAATACCGTCCGCCCGGCGGCCGAGCGCGCGCCAACGATGGAGACCTCGCGCGAGAACGCCTGAAACTTTTCGTATATCAGGCCCGTTCCCCCAATCGCCGCCCACGCGGCATCGATGTGCGCCGCGTCGTGCAGTACATATTGCCCCTTGCCGTCGTAGCCCAAACGCCGGGTCTTCAGCACACCGGGAAGCCCGATTCTTTGGGCTGCCTTGATCAGCTGCTCCTTGCCGTCGATCGCAGCGTGCGCCGCCACAGGAATTTTGAGCTTCGAAAACAGGGCCTTCTCGGCCACGCGATCCTGCGATGCTTCGAGCGCTGCTCGTGGCGGCCGGACCCGGGTCATCCTCTCCAGAGGCTTGAGCGCGCTGCCGGGAATGTTTTCCCAGTCGAAGGTCACGACATCGCTGCGCGCCGCCAATTCCTCGAGCCGCTTGGGGTCGGTAAGATCGCCGACCAGGATGGGCGCAACCTGGGCGCCCGGCGCGTCGGCGCTGCGATCGAGAAACAGGCATTGCACGCCCAGGGGATACCCGGACAGCGCGAGCATGCGCCCCAATTGACCGGCACCCACGATGCCAACGCGCAACGACTTCAAGAGGCGCGAGGATCCGGCTTGGCGAGCACCGCCGCGGTCTGCGTGGCGCGAAATGCGTCCAGGGCCGCGAGAATGTCGGGGTGATCGTTGGCGAGAATCGAGGCGGCGAACAATGCCGCATTCTTCGCGCCGGCGTCGCCGATGGCGAATGTGGCGACGGGCACGCCGCTGGGCATTTGCGCGATCGATAACAAGGAATCGATGCCGTTCAACACCAGGGATGGGATCGGAACGCCGAGCACTGGAAGCGAGGTCTTCGCCGCGGTCATGCCCGGCAAATGCGCCGCGCCACCCGCGCCCGCGATGATGACCTTGAGGCCCCGCGCGCGTGCCGAAGCCGCGTATTCGAATAGCAGGTCCGGTGTTCGATGCGCCGAGACCACGCGCACTTCGTGCGCTATACCCAGGGAGGTCAGGGTATCGGCGGCAGCCTGCATCGTTTTCCAGTCGGAAGACGACCCCATAATGACTCCGACCAAGGCTTTCATCGCGCCAAGTTTACCAATCTATGCGAGCAACTGGCGCAGAAACGCGAAAAGCTCCCGTGCTCCAACCGGGGAGCGCTGTTCCACGCGCTCTTTCTCGGCCTTTTCGAGCAGTTTTGCCAACACCGCGCGGTCGGCGTTCGGATACTCCTTCAGCAACTCCTCAAGGGCCGCCTTGGGCTCCGACAACAGCCGGTCGCGCCAACGCTCGATCTCTTGAAACTGCCGAATTTCGAGGTCATGGCGCTGTTTGCGCTCCGCCAGCTTGGCAAGCACCGGCTCCGGATCGATGTTGCGCATCAACTTGCCGATATACTGCCGTTGCCGGATCTGCGCGCCATGGGAGGGCAGCCGGCGCAGGTCGCGCAGCGCGACAAACAGATTGTCCGGCAAATCCAGCGCCTTGATCTCCTGATCGGGCAGGGCGGACAGTTTTACGCCCAGTTCCTGCAAGGAAGCCGCCTCGCGCTTGCGGGCGCTTTTGCTCAACCGCTGCTCCTCGGTTTCACCGGTTTCACCGGCTTCATTCTCGCGCGTCATATTCCCCATGCTATCACTCGGGCCGGTAGAATCACCCCTCGGATTCCTCGTAGCTGTTCGTCGGAGATGTCGATGGCCGTGACAAATGCCCCCGTACGCCTTGCCCAAGCTGATCTTCAGTCCATCATCGAACGGGCTCTGGAAGAAGCCCGCGCCCGAGGCGCCTCGCAGGCCGAAGCCGCGGTCAGCCAGGATACTGGTCTTTCGGTCGGCGTGCGACTCGGCGAAGTGGAGACCCTGGAGCACCAAAGGGACCGCAGCATGGGTATCACCGTGTATTTCGGCCAACGCAAGGGTTCGGCCAGCACCGCGGATTTCTCGCTGGATGCGGTCAGCGCCACGGTTGCCAAGGCATGCAGCATCGCCCGATTCACGGCGGAAGATGCGAGCGCGGGCCTTGCCGATGCCGCCTTGATGGCGCGCGCGCCGCAGAGCCTGGATCTCTCCCATCCATGGAACGTCACCGCGGACCGTGCCATCGAGATTGCCAAATCCTGCGAGGCCGCGGCACTGGCATTCGACGCGCGCATCAACAACTCCGAGGGCGCCTCGGTGGGCACTCATCAGGGGCTGCACGTGTATGGCAACACCCATGGCTTCATCGGCGGCTATCCCACCACCTCCCACACCGTCAGCTGCGTGGTCCTCGCCGGAACCGGCGAGGATATGCAGCGCGATTATTGGTACACCAGTTCACGCGATTGGCACGAGCTGCAGGATTCCGAGGCCGTCGGCCGCGAAAGCGCGCGCCGCACCATAGCGCGGCTTGGACCGCGCAAGATCAGCACGCGCCGCGCGCCGGTGCTGTTCGCGCCGGAACTGGCGCGCGGTCTCATCGGCCATTTTGTCGCCGCGATCCGCGGCAGCAGCCAATACCGCCAAGCCTCGTTTCTGCTCAATTCAGCAGGTCAGCAGGTGTTTCCGGCGGGGTTCTGCATTTCCGAGCGGCCGCACATTCCCAAGGCCATGGGCAGCGCGCCGTTCGACGACGAAGGGGTTGCAACCCGCGATCGCGAGCTGGTGGCCGACGGCGTGCTCACGGGCTACATTCTTTCCAGCTACTCGGCGCGCAAACTCGGCTTGCAAAGCACCGGCAATGCCGGCGGCGCCCATAATCTCATTGTCGCGCCGACGCAGGCCGGGGGTCTCGAGGCGATGTTGCAACGCCTCGGCACCGGTCTGCTGCTGACCGAACTCATGGGCCAGGGAGTCAATATCGTGACCGGCGACTATTCGCGCGGCGCCGCCGGCTTCTGGGTCGAAGGCGGTGCCATTCAATTCCCGGTGGCCGAGATCACGATCGCCGGCAATCTGCGCGCGATGTTCGCCGGGGTGGCGGCCGTGGGCGATGACATTGATATTCGCGGCGGCACGCGGGTGGGGTCGATCCTGCTGCAGGAATTGACCATCGCCGGCGATTGACGTCGGTTCAAGTGCTCTTGCCGAGGAGATCTTGAAGCGATCG
>DATMRC010000027.1:0-2346 GCA_035567075.1 Steroidobacteraceae bacterium | reverse complement strand
CTGCGCGACTTCAGACCCGAGCTTGAGCAGTTCGCCGTGAAGGCGCGGCGCGCCCCAAAGTGGATTTTCGACGCTCATCCGCTGGATCAATACCCGCAGCTCCGTGTCGATCTGCGGTCGCCCTCCCTGGGGGCGCGACTTCCAACGCCAGTAGCTAAGAAAGCCGGCCCTGTGCCACCGCACGAGCGTCTCGGGCCGGACGATTGTGAGAACCTGCAGGATTGATGGAAACCAGCGATAAAGCTGGATAAAGAACCAGCGATCATGGTTCGTAAGCCGGACGCGACCAGGCCGCCTACGCCTCACGACATTCAACTGATGTCGAAGCACCGCGTTCTCAGCTTCAAGCCGCACCTTCGACTTGAATGGCGGGGCCAGGACGGCCAGAACGAAACAGAGTAGCCCGATCATTCGGCCAGCTTAGGCGATTCCATTACGGCATCAACTCAGATAAGGTTTTCGGTACACACAGGTGTTACAATCTTTGCGACCCACCTATAGCGGATTGCCGCCGCCGATCAGTAGCCGCATCTCGCCGATCTCAACGTAACATAATGCAACGAGATGGCGCCCAGCTTGGCAAGGCTTGTAATTTCCTTATTGAGCGTTGGACGGCTGACGCCGAGCATCATGGCCAGACTTCTTGAGAAGTCCTGGGCGTTCACGGAAAACGACCTCGCGCTCGGCGTGCAAATGCTCCACCATGCCAGGAACAAGTATCCCTGGTTTGAGATGCAGACGCTTTATCCCTTCGACAAGACGGGCGTCCGCACCGCGGTCGCAGATGCGATGGCGATGCGCACGATCAAATCAACCATTGTGCCTTTCCCGGATCTCTTGGAGGCGTAGAGAGCGAGCCGGCTGGTCCGCGCCTTCAAGCCGATTTGGAAATAAAGCTCTCCAGCCGGGTCGCAAAATGGACCGGCGTCTCCTGCATCGGGTAATGCGCGGAATTTTCGATTTGCTCGATTTCCGCGTGCGGGTAGAGCGCAGGATAGACGCTCCGCACCAGACCCTCGCTGACGCCATTGTCAAATTCACCATACAGCACGAGCATGGGCGCCTTGACCTTAGCCGCATCGGCCGCAAAATCGTCCTTAATGAAAGAGCGCATATAGCTCTTGAACGCCGCCGGATTTGCGGTTTCGCGCGCCCGGCGCAGCATCAATTCCAGCCATGTCTTGGAGACGCGGTTGCCGAGGGAATCGCCCATTAGCGCCAATGCCGTCTCGTCCTGTTCGCAGGCCGCTGCAAAGAATCCGAATACACCATCATCGAATGGCAGAGCAGAAGCCGGCACCGGGGTGACCGCCACCACCGACTTGACACGTGAGCCGGCATCCATCGCCACCTTCTGCGCGGCCTTGCCTCCCATGGAATGGCCGACGACATGAAATTCGCGCCATCCGAGCTGGTCGGCGAGCGCGATCGCGTCCGCCGCCACTTCGCCGATGGTGTATTCTCCGGAAACGTTACGGGAGTTGCCGTATCCGCGGATATCGACGAAAGCGTAGGTGTGGCTGGCGGTGTCGAGGCAGTCGAAGATCGGCGTAAACACCCGATGATCCCAGAACCAGCCGTGAATGACGATGACCTTAGTCGGGCCGTTGCCGATCGTCTTATGCCAAACCATTTTTCCTCCTGACGTCGCTCATATGGGTCGACTATTTTTTGTCGGCGGCCGCAAAGACCTCCCGGCAGGCCGTAACCCCGTTGATGGCGCGGCTACTGATGACGCAATGTTCGCTGGCCGACTTCCACCCTAGCAGGAGGATGCGACCAGCAGGCTGACCGAGGCTGGCGACGACCCCGAATTGACGCACGCAACCCAAGGTTTGCGCCAGCATCCGGCCGTCGATCCCTGTCCACCGCCAGATGTACGCCTCTGCCATCTGCGAGCTGGCGGGTCTGGTACAAGGGCGTCAGCCGTCGGAAGTCATCGATATAAACAGCCTTCCCGCGTCGATGTACTGGCGCTGCTGCACGAAGGCGTGCTGGGCGGCGACATGGAGATCGCGGAGCCGCCGTTGCAGCTTCGAATCCTCATAAACGGCCGAGCCGCCGCCGAGCGCGAAGCACATCTCGGCGACGCGCAGGCATGCATTGGTGATCCATACGGCAGCCTGAGTACCTTCCGTCATGAGGGCCTCGTCCCTCAGAGTGCGGGCACACGCGTGGCTCCAATGTCTGGCTGCCTGGATCTCAAGATATGATCGGGCTGCCCGAAAGTTGGCCTGAGCACAACCAAGCTCATACTGCAAAACTTCCGAATCCCGCATTGCACGGGCGGCACGGAACTGCCGCCGCCCTGTTCCAGCCATCTCGGCGAGATCATCCAGAGCGCCT
>DATMRC010000026.1:0-66139 GCA_035567075.1 Steroidobacteraceae bacterium | reverse complement strand
TCGGTGCCTGGGAGTGGGCCGGCTTCGGCGCGCTGCGCGGGAGAGGGGCCCGTACCGCTTACGCGGCCGGCGTCGCAGTACTGCTGGTCCTCGCCTGGCGGTGGACGGCGTATCCTAAGCACTTGATGCTGCTGCTGAGCGCCGCGTGCGCCTGGTGGGCGATCGCCCTGCTGTGGCTGTCCTGGGGGCCTCCCCGACATCATCCGACGCTGGCGCTCGCCTGCGGGCTGCCGGTATTGGTGCCGGCATTCATTGCCCTCGCGAGGCTGCAGGTCGCAGCCCAAGGGTTCGCGGGCGGTCCGCAGATGGTGCTCTGGCTGGTGTTGCTGGTGATCGCCGCCGATGTGGGTGCGTACTTTGCGGGACGCAGCTTGGGCCGGCGAAAATTGGCGCCGCGCGTGAGTCCGGGCAAGACGTGGGAGGGTGCCATGGGCGGTCTCTTGATGGTGGCGCTGGTCGCCTGGGCCGGCGCCGCGTATTTTGGCCTGCCTCCGCTCACAGTGGTGGCATTCGGCTGCGCGGTCGGCGTTTTTTCCGTCATCGGCGATCTGACCGAAAGCATGTTCAAGCGCGCAGCGGCACTCAAGGATAGCGGCGCGCTGCTGCCGGGCCACGGCGGGCTGCTGGATCGCATCGACAGTGTGACCGCGGCCGCGCCTCTGTATGCTCTGGGTTTATTCAGCTCCGGTGTGATCCGATGAGTTCGCCGCGCGGCATCGCAATCTTGGGATCGACGGGCAGCATCGGCCGCAGCACGCTCGCCGTCATCGCGCTGCACCCTGATCTTTTCAAGGTGGCGGTGCTGGGCGCCTTCAACAGCTGGCAAACCATTGTCGAGCAGGCCAAGGCATTTCGCCCGGATACCGTGGTGCTGGTCGACGAGAATGCCGCTGCGCAGGCCCGCGCCGCGCTGCGCGATTGCGGCTCGGCCACGGTCGTCGAAAGCGGCGAGCAGGCGCTGGCCGACGCCGTCAGCGGCGGCAATGTCGCGGTGGTGATGGCGGCAATCGTCGGCGCCGCCGGTCTTAAACCCACACTGGCGGGCGTGCGCGCCGGCAAGCGCGTGCTGCTCGCCAACAAGGAAGCGCTGGTCATGACCGGCCGGCTGCTGATGGACGAGGTGCGTCGCGCGGGTGCGCAACTCATTCCCATCGACAGTGAACACAATGCCATTTTTCAATGCATGCCAGGGGGCTACCTTCCGGGCGAGGAGAAGCGGGGCGTCACCCGCCTCATCCTGACCGCTTCCGGCGGACCGTTTCGCACCACCGAGGCGGCCAAGCTGGCGCACGTCACGCCCAATGAAGCCTGTGCGCATCCGAAGTGGAAAATGGGCCGCAAGATTTCGGTTGACTCGGCGACGCTGATGAACAAGGGCCTCGAGGTCATCGAGGCGACGCTGCTGTTCGGCATGACGGAATCGCAAGTGGACGTCGTGGTGCACCCGCAAAGCGTGGTGCACTCGTTGGTTGAATACGCGGACGGCTCGGTGCTGGCGCAGCTCGGCGCTCCCGACATGCGCACGCCGATTGCCCAGGCGCTGGCGTGGCCGGAGAGGATTGCCTCCGGTGTACCATCCTTGGATCTGGTGGCGATCGGGCGGCTGGAGTTTGAGCCGCCGGACCACGTCCGATTCCCCAGTCTTGGCCTGGCCAGAGCCGCGGCGCGCGCCGGCGGAACCGCCCCAACAGTGCTGAACGCCGCCAATGAGGTTGCCGTACAGGCGTTTCTTGATCGGCGCTTGAACTTTGTAGGGATTTCAACGGTCATTGACAAGGTGCTGCAGCGTCTTGACTCGTCTCCCGTCAAGGCTCTGGGCGATGTTTTGGACGCCGATGCCGCGGCGCGACGCCTTGCGGTTTCCCTGATCGAGCCCAGTGTAGGAGCCTTCGCATGAAGATTTTGGTGATACTCGCCGCCTTCCTGGTTGCGATCAGCATCTTGGTCGCGGTTCATGAATTCGGACACTACTGGGTCGCCAAGAAACTCGGCTTCAAGGTGCTGCGCTTCAGCATCGGTTTCGGCAAGCCGCTGTTCACGAGGATCGGCAAGGATCCCGACCGCACCGAATATTGCCTGTCCGCCATTCCCCTGGGCGGCTACGTGAAGTTGCTCGATGAGCGCGAAGGCGATGTGGCAGCCGCGGAACTGCCGCGTTCCTTCACGCGCCGGCCCATCGTGCTCAGGATCGCCGTGCTATTGGCGGGCCCTGCCATGAATCTTTTGTTCGCGGCGCTCCTGTACGCCATCCTGGCAATGGCGGGAACCGACGTGGTCAGGCCGGTGGTGGGCCTGGTGCGCGAAGGCAGTCCCGCGGCGCTCGCCGGTCTTAAAGCCGGCGATGAGGTCACCCAGGTCGGAGATCGCAGGGTCGCGGACACGGAAGAACTGCAGATCGCGCTGCTGCGGCAATTCACCGATGAAGGCGTGATTCCGCTGCGAGTGCGCCGCAACGGCGCCGTGCAGTCGCTGACGGTGCGGGTCACGGAGGATAGGCGCGCCTTGACCGAGCCCGGCAGACTATTGCCCGGCTTGGGCTTTGATCTTGCCACCTGGAATGCCGACACCTTGGTGCATGCAGCGCCCGCGGACAGCGCCGGCGGGCGTGCCGGATTGCGTGCCGGCGATCGTCTGCTGGCCGTGGACGGTCGGCACGTCGCCAACAGCCGCGAGTTCGTCGCCCTGGTGAGCGGCGCGCCGGGACGCGTCGTTACACTCGACGTGCAGCGCGGCAGCGAGCGCTTGCCTATCGTGGCGACGGTGCCGCGGGTGATTGAGCAGGGACGAGTGATCGGCCGGCTGGGTATTTCCCTCGACGAGGGTCCGCAGGTCTGGCCGCCGGGCCTTCTGCAGACGCATCGCGCGGGTCCGATCGATGCGCTGGGGATCGGAGTGGCGAAGACCTGGGAGATGTCCGCGCTCACCGTGCAGATGCTGTAGCGCATGCTCACCGGCCAGGTGTCACCGAAGAACATCAGCGGGGTGGTCAGCATCGCCGAATTCGCCGGCATCAGCGCCTATCTCGGGCTCACCGCGTACATGGCGTTCCTGGCGATCATCAGCGTCAGCCTGGGCGTGCTGAATTTGATGCCGGTGCCGCTGCTGGACGGCGGACAGATAGTTTATCAAGCGGTGGAAGCCGTCAAAGGCAGCCCGATATCCGAGCGTGCGCAGCTCTTCGGGCAGCAGGTCGGCATCGCGCTGCTGGTGGTATTGATGAGTCTGGCTTTCTATAACGATATATCAAGACATTTGAACTAACGGGATATCATGATCAAACCCAAATTCCAGCCGCACGCGCAGCGTGGAGCTCGCGTCGCCCACCGAAATTGCACACGGTCCCTGCCGCGTGCGGCTTGAATTTTGCGTAACGCTGTTGGCGGTGTTTGCCTGCCAATCAGTGTATACGACCGTACAAGCTCAAGCGCCTGACACCTCGTTCACGGTCGGCGACATCCGCATCGAAGGGCTGCAGCGAATTTCCGAGGGCACGGTATTCAATTACCTGCCGGTGAATATCGGCGACAAGCTCGATGGCCAGCGCATCGGCGAGGCGATGCGCGCCCTGTACGCCACCGGATTCTTCCGCGATGTGGAATTGCGCCGCGACGGCAATGTGCTGCTGGTGGTGGTGGTGGAGCGTCCTTCCATCGCCAAGTTCGATATCAAGGGCAACAAGGACATCAAGACCGAGGATTTGCAGAAGAGCCTGCGCAACGTCGGTCTCGCGACCGGCAAGATCTTCGACCGCTCGGTGCTCGATGAGGTCAAGCAATATCTCACCGATCAATACTTCAGCCGCGGCAAGTATGCCGTGCGCGTCGACACCAAGGTCACCGATCTGCCCGGCAACAAGGTCGACGTGACCGTCGACATCAAGGAAGGCAAGCGCGCCAAGATCGAGATGATCAACCTGGTCGGCGACACAAAATTCAAGGAAAAAGACATCTTCGCCAGTTTCGAACTGCATACCCCGAACTGGCTGTCCTGGTACAAACAGGATGATCGCTATTCGCGCGAGTCATTGACCGGCGACCTGGAAAAATTGCGCTCGTACTACATGGATCGCGGCTACGCCAATTTTCAGATCGAGTCGACGCAGGTCGCGATTGCGCCGGAAAAAGACGACATGTACATCACCATCAACATCAACGAGGGTGCGGTATTCAAGGTCTCGGAGATCAAGCTGGCGGGCACCATGGTGGTGCCGGAGTCGGATCTGCGCAGGCTGCTGCTGTTCAAACCGGGCGATACCTATTCGCGCAAACAGGTCACCAGCAGCCAGCAATTGATGAGTTACAGGCTGGGCGCCGACGGCTATGCGTTCGCCAAGATTGACCCGGTTCCCACCGCGGATAACGACAAGAAAACCGTGTCGATCACTTTTTTCATCGAGCCTGGTAATCGCGTCTACGTCCGCCACATCAATTTCAACGAAACCACGGCCATCAACGACGAGACTCTGCGCCGCGAAATGCGCCAGCTGGAAGGCGGTTGGCTGTCGAATTCGGCGGTCGAACGCTCCAAGGAACGCCTGCAGCGGCTGCCGTACATCGAGAAGGTGGAATTCGAAAACAAGCCGGTGCCGGGCAGCGCCGACCTGGTGGATGTGGATTTCAAGATCAAGGAAGGTCTACCGGGGCAATTCGGCGGCGGCATCGCCTACTCGGAATCCCAGAAGTTCAGCTTGAATGGCAATTTCGTGCACAGCAACTTCATGGGCACCGGGGATCGAATCGCACTGGAAATCAACGCCGGCCGCTACAGCAAGACCTATACGTTTGCCGAGACCAACCCCTACACCACGATTGACGGGGTGTCGCGCACGGTCTCCTTCACTTATCGGGACATCACGCAATTCGTGGCGGCTTCCTCGGCATTTTCGACCAAGCAGGAGACCGCTGCGGTGCAATGGGCTTATCCCATCTCCGAGTATCAGTACCTTGCCATCGGCACCTCGGTGAACAAGAACTCGCTGGTTGTGTCCGAGGGGTACAGCGCGGCGCAGTCGGTCTACTGGGTCAAAAACAACGGCAATACCTTCCAGAGCGATCTGGTCGACACCAACGGCGACGGGGTGGTCAATTCTTTGGACAATCCCTACACCGTGTTTGGCACCGATTTCTACACCTACGAACTCACCGGCGGCTGGTCGTACGAGGGCCGCAATCGCGCACTGTTCCCCGACCGCGGCATGAAGGTCACGCTGTCGGCGCGCTATGCGCTGCCCTTGAGCGATGTTCGCTACTACCAGACGAACTTCGACTTCATCAAGTACGTTCCGCTATGGAAGAAGTTTATTTTCACGGCGCAGGCGCAGGTGGACTATGCCTCCGCGCTGGGCAACACCACCTCCTTGCCGCCGTACCTCAACTACTTCGCTGGCGGTCCGGACAGCGTCAGGGGCTTTCGGGAGAGCCGCTTGGGACCGAAGGACAACATCGGGGTCGGCAACCCCTATGGCGGAAACTTCCGCGTGGTCAACCGCTATGAGCTGATTTTCCCGGTCCCCGACAAGTGGCAGAACGCGGCGCGCATCAGCTGGTTCTACGACATCGGCAACGTGTTTCAGACCGGCAACAAGGTCCAATTTCTCGGCCCCGATGACATAACGCCCGTCACCTATCACTTCGGTTATGCTAATCTGAAAAGATCAACCGGCGTCGCAGTGCAGTGGCTTGCACCCTTGGGCCTGTTCCGTTTCTCATACGGGATTCCTCTGAATGCGGTGCCGGGCAGCACGACCGTGTTCGGCGATCAAACGGAGCGTTTCCAATTTTCCATCGGTCAAGCGTTTTGACCTAAATTTGAGGGCTTAAGATCAACATGTCGACTAATCTTCGCTTTATTCCGCTGGCTGCGTTGAGCCTGTGCGGACTCTTGGCGGCTGTCCCGGCAAGTGCCGAAATGAAAATCGGCGTGGTCAATTTTCAGAAGCTGATGGAGGAAGCACCGCAGGTCAAGAGCGCGATGCAAGCCCTGCAGAACGAGTTTGGACCCCGGCAGCGCGAGCTGGTGACCATGCAGAACGATCTGAAGTCCCGCCAGGAAAAGCTGGAGAAGGAAGCCGCGGTCATGGCGGAGGCCGACCGCATCAAGGCCGAGAAGGTGTTGCGCGACGAGCAGCGCGAGTTTTCGCGCAAGGGCGGCGAATTCCAGGATGACCTGTCGACCCGGAAGAACGAGGAGATCGGCAAGGTGCAGCGCTACCTGGTGCAAGAAGTTCAAACCTACTCGAGCGCCCAGGGTTATGATTTGGTGCTGGTCGAGAGCCTCTACACAAAGCCGTCGCTGGACATCACGGCGCAGATCTTGGACATTCTGAAGACCAGGCCGGCCACCTTGCCGGCATCATCGGCGAAACCGGGCGCCGCGCCGGCCAAGCCCCCGGGCTCAAAATAAGCAGCGTGCGCTAGACAACCTAACGCACTTAAGGAGTGCGCAGGTGCAGGGAGAATTCAGTCTAGGGGAACTGGCGGTGCGCTTCGGGCTCAAGCTGCGCGGCGAGCCCGGACTCACGATCCGTTCGGTGGCGTCGCTATCGCGGGCGCATGCCGGTGCGTTGAGTTTCCTGGCAAATTCACGCTACCGCAGACAGCTGGAGTCCACTCGCGCCACCGCCGTGCTCATCGCCCCTGCGGATGAAGCACACTGCCCGGTTGCCGCGCTGATCGACCCCAACCCGTACCTCGCCTATGCCCGCATTGCGAGTCTGTTGCACCCGGAAATGCAGTCGCCGGCCGGCATCCACGCATCGGCAGTGGTGGCAAGCGGTGCACGCGTGGCGGCCTCGGCCAGCGTTGGACCGCTGGCCGTGATCGAAGACGATGCCGAGATCGGCGAGCGGGTATTGGTCGGACCGGGATGCATCGTGCAGCGAGGCGCGCGCGTCGGTGCCGACACCAAGCTGCTGTCGCGGGTCAGCCTGTATGCCGGTGTGACCTTGGGAAAGCGCTGCACTCTGCACGCGGGCGCCGTGATCGGCGCCGACGGCTTCGGCTTCGCGCCGGATGCGGGGACTTGGGTGAAGGTGCCGCAGGTGGGCAGCGTGCTGATCGGTGATGACGTGGAGATCGGCGCCAACACCACCATCGATCGGGGCGCCATTGATGATACCGTTGTCGAGAACGGGGTCAAATTGGACAATCAGATCCAGGTAGGCCACAACGTGACCATCGGCGCGCACACGGCCATTGCAGCGTGCACCGGGATCTCGGGCAGCACGGTGATAGGAAAGCGCTGCATGATCGGCGGTGATGTCGGTTTTGCCGGGCATTTGACGATTGCGGATGACGTGGTCGTGACCGGGTGCACCTTGGTCAGTGCCTCGATCAAGCAACCCGGCAGCTACTCGAGCGGCATGCCGGCCGTGGAAACCCGAAAGTGGCGGCGCTTGGTCGCGCATTTTCGGCGGCTGGACACACAGGAGCGATGATGACGGAATCCGGGAGTTTGGATATCGAGGCGATCATGCGGCAATTGCCGCATCGCTACCCCTTCCTGCTGGTGGATCGGGTGCTCGAATGCGTGGCTGGGAAGCACGTTATCGCGCTCAAGAACGTGACTTTCAACGAGCCGTTTTTTCAGGGACATTTTCCGCACCGGCCGGTGATGCCCGGCGTGCTCATCATCGAGGCCTTGGCCCAGGCCTCCGGCATCCTCGCATTCAAGACGGCCAAGGTCATCCCCAACGAGAACACGCGCTTCTATTTCGTGGCGATCGACAACGCGCGGTTTCGCAAACCCGTCGAACCGGGCGACCAGGTGATCCTGAAAGTAACGTTGAAACGCGCGTTCAAGGGCATTTGGAAATTTCACGGCGTGGCGGAGGTCGATGGCAAGGAAGTGGCATCGGCTGAAATGATGGTGGCGCCCGAGGCCAAGGGATCCGTGCCGAACGGAGATGCCGGATGATCGATCCGCGGGCGGTGATATCGCCGCAAGCGCAAATCGCGGCGGACGTGGTCATCGGGCCGTTTACCGTGATCGGTGCGGACGTGATCATCGGCGCGGGCACCTGGATCGGACCGCACGCCGTGATCAACGGTCCGACGCGCATCGGCACGCACAACAAGATCTACCAATTCGCTTCCCTGGGCGATGCGCCGCAGGACAAGAAGTACAACGGCGAACCGACGCTTCTGCAAATCGGCGATCGCAATGTATTTCGCGAATCGGTTACCGTGAATCGCGGCACCACCCACGACAAGGGCGTAACAAGCATCGGCAACGACAATCTGCTGATGGCGTATTCGCATGTCGCGCATGATTGCCAGCTGGGCGATCAGATCGTGATGGCAAACTGCGCCACCCTGGGCGGCCATGTCGAAGTCGGCGATTGGGTGACCATGGGTGGATTGTCGGCGGTGCATCAGTACACCAAGGTGGGTGCGTACTGCTTCATCGCGCACAATGCCGCCGTGACCCGTGATGTTCCACCCTATGTCATGGCAGTGGGCCGGCCGGCCGTGCCGCACAGCGTCAACTCGATCGGCTTGCAGCGTCGCGGCTTCACACCCGCGCAGATCCTGAACATACGCCGCGCCTACCGGCTGTTGTATCGCTCGGGACTGAAGCTCAAGGCAGCCCTGGAGGAGCTCGAGAAGGCCGCCCTGACCCAGGCGGAGATCCGGCCGTTCGTCGAATTCATCAAGCGCAGCGAACGCAGCATCGTACGGTAATGACGGGCGCAGCTAGCCGAAGGTCGGCCCCTCTGCGCGTGGGTCTGGTGGCGGGGGAAGCGTCGGGCGATACCCTGGGTGCCGATCTCATCAAGGCGATGAACAAAATTGCTCCAGGCACGCAATTTTACGGGGTGGCCGGGCCAAAAATGCAGGCGGCGGGATGCGAGAGCTGGGAGCCGGCGGAATCGCTGGCGGTGATGGGACTGTTCGAGGTGCTGCGCGATCTGCCGCGCCTGCTCAAGCTGCTGGCGCGCATCCGGCGCATGTTTTTGACGGCGCGGCCGGATGTGTTCGTCGGCATCGACGCGCCGGACACGAACTTGAGATTGGCGCGCAGCTTGCACGCCGCCGGAATTCCCACGGTGCAGTACGTCAGCCCGCAGGTGTGGGCATGGCGGCAGGGACGCGCGCGCAGCATGCGACGGGCGGTGGATCTGGTGCTGTGCCTGCTGCCGTTCGAGAAGCGCTTTTACGATGAGCACGGCATAGCCGCCGAATTTGTCGGCCACCCGCTCGCGGATGCCATTCCCGACACGGTGGACCGCGGAGCGGCGAGACTTGCTTTGGGCCTGGATGCGAAGTCGAGCGTGGTTGCGCTGCTGCCGGGCAGCCGGCGAGGCGAGGTGGCGCGCCTGGCGCCGGACTACGCACGCATAGCCACCTGGCTGGCCGCGCGGCGGCCTGAACTCAAATTCGTCGCGCCGATGGCGAGCGCCGCGACGCGCAAGATCTTTTCACAGGTGCTCGCGCGGGATGCGCCCGGGCTGAACGTGCGGCTGATCGATGGTCAGGCAACCACCGCGCTGATCGCAGCGGATGTGGTGCTGGTGGCCTCGGGCACCGCGAGCCTGGAGGCCGCTCTTTGCAAGCGCCCCATGGTGGTCGTCTACCGGCTGGGAAAGCTGACCGCGCAGGTGCTGACGCGGCTGAATCTGGTCAAAGCCAAGTTTTTTGCGCAACCAAATCTACTTGCAGATCGTCGCGTCGTCGGCGAGTATTTTCAGGACCAGATTGTCCCGGCGTCGATCGGAGCAGAGCTCTTGATGTGGCTAGACGATACTGAGCGGCGCAGCGCCTTGGAGCGGGAGTTCTCGCGCATTCACGCCGAGCTGCGCCTCGGCGCCGGTGCGCGCGCCGCGCAGGCGATCATCAACCTTGTGAATACCCGCCAAGTCCTTAAGGAGCCTGCATAAATGCGGCGGGTTGCCGGCATCGATGAGGCGGGACGCGGCCCTCTGGCCGGGCCGGTGGTGGCTGCCGCGGTCATCTTGCGTGCGCGAAGGCCCATCGAGGGTGTTGCGGATTCCAAGGCGCTGACGCCCGAAGAGCGCAGCCGCTTGAGCCTCATCATCCGGCGCGATGCCCTGTGTTTTGGCATCGGCTGGGCGGACCACGCGGAAATTGACGCGTTGAATATCCTGCAGGCGACCTTTCTTGCCATGCGCCGCGCGCTGCTGGCGATGACCTTGATGCCGGATCACCTGCTCATCGACGGCAACCGGCTGCCCAATGTCAACGGATTGGGCAAGCGCTTGACGGCGCGTGCCATCATCGATGGCGATGTCACCGAGCCTGCCATCAGCGCCGCCTCCATTCTGGCTAAGACAGCTAGAGATAGTTATATGAATCATATGGATACAATTTATCCTGAATACTCCTTCGCAACTAACAAAGGCTATGCGACGCCCGATCACCAGCGGCGGCTCGTCCTGCATGGCCCCTGTCCCTTGCATCGACTCTCCTTCGAGCCGGTGCGCCTGGCCGTGCGCGCCTAAGCCGTGACGGCATTTGTCCATTTGCGGGTGCACACCGAGTACTCGCTGCTCGACGGCATCGTGCGCGTGCCGGAATTGATGGCGGCCGTCGCCGCGGCGGGCATGCCCGCTGTGGCCTTGACCGATCAAAGCAATTTGTTTGCCATGGTGAAGTTCTACAAGGAAGCGCAAGTTGCGGGGGTCAAGCCCTTGATCGGCGTCGATGCCTGGGTCCGGGAGCCGGGCGAGCACGCCGCACCATCGCGCGTGGTGTTTCTTTGCCAGAATCTCACTGGCTACCGCAATCTCACGCAGCTGGTAACGCGTTCCTATCTTGAAGGCCAGCAGCGCGGAGTGCCGATGCTGGATCGCGGCTGGATCAGCTTTGAAACGCTGCAGGGATTGATCGTTTTGTCGGGCGGCAGCGAAGGCGATATCGGCCAGGCCATTGCACGCGGACGGGACGATGAAGCGGAGCGCAATCTGCAGCGCTGGCAGGCGCTGTGCGGCGATCGATTTTATCTCGAGGTGCAGCGCACCGGCCGGGCGGGCGAGGAGATCATCTCGGATGGCGTCATGGAGCTCGCGCGCTCGCGCGGCGTGGCGGCGGTCGCAACCAACGACGTTCGATTCCTGGCACGCAGCGAATTCGAGGCGCATGAGGCGCGCGTGTGCATTCATGACGGCATGCTGCTGACGGACGCGAGCCGGCGGCGGCGCTACTCCGAAGAGCAGTATCTGAAAACTCCGGCGGAAATGCTCGAGCTGTTCAGCGACGCTCCGGAACTGCTGGTCAATACGCTCGAGGTTGCGAAGCGCTGCTCCTTGGAAATCCGACTGGGCGCCTCGATTCTGCCCGCCTACCCCGTGCCCGCGGGCCGCAGCACCGAGGAGTTTCTGCGCGAATCCTCGCGGGACGGCCTGCGCGCGCGCTTAGGCAAGAATCGCGCGGTTGCCGCCGCGCCCGCCGCCGCTTACGAGGCCCGGCTGGATCTCGAACTTGGCGTCATCTGCAGCATGGGATTCGCCGGCTATTTCTTGATCGTGGCCGATTTCATTCGTTGGGCGCGCGAGCACGGCGTGCCGGTGGGTCCGGGGCGCGGATCCGGAGCGGGATCATTGGTGGCCTATGTGCTTGGCATCACGGATTTGGATCCCATCGAGCATGATCTTCTGTTCGAACGCTTCTTGAATCCCGAACGCGTGTCGATGCCGGATTTCGACGTGGATTTTTGCATGGAGGGACGCGACCGGGTCATCGAGTACGTCGCCAACAAATATGGCCGCGACCGGGTTTCGCAAATCATCACCTACGGCACGCTGGCCGCCAAGGCGGTGGTGCGCGACGTGGGCCGGGTGCTCGGACACCCGTACGGATTTGTCGACAAGATCGCGAAGCTGATTCCGATGGAAATCGGCATGACGCTGGACAGGGCCCTGGAGCAGGAGGAAGAGCTCAAGCGCCTGTACCAGGCTGAAGCCGAGATTCGCGATCTCATCGATCTGGCGCGTGTTCTCGAGGGTCTGGCGCGCAATGCCGGCACCAATGCCAGCGGTGTGGTCATTGCGCCGTCGGTTCTCACCGACTTCACGCCGCTGTACTGCGAAGAGGGCAGCAGCACGCCGGTGACGCAATTCGACAAGGACGATGTCGAGGCGGCAGGCCTGGTCAAATTCGATTTTCTCGGACTGCGCACGCTCACCATCATCGATTGGGTGGTGCGCGACATCAACACGCAGCGCGCGGCCGCGGGCGAGCCGGTGCTGATCATGAACGCGCTGCCGATGGATGACGCGCCGACCTATGCCTTGCTCAAGAGCACGCGAACCACGGCGGTATTCCAGCTCGAATCGCGCGGCATGAAGGATTTGATCCGGCGGCTGCAGCCCGACCGATTCGGCGACATCGTGGCGCTGGTGGCGCTGTTCCGCCCCGGGCCGCTGCAATCGGGCATGGTGGAGGATTTCATCGCGCGCAAGCACGACACCAGCGGCGCCACCATCGACTACCTGCACCCCGATTTGAAGAGTGTTCTCGAGGCCACCTACGGCGTGATTCTGTATCAGGAACAGGTGATGCAGATCGCGCAGATACTGGCCGGCTACACCCTGGGCGGCGCGGATCTCCTGCGCCGCGCGATGGGCAAGAAGAAGCCCGAGGAGATGGCGAAGCAGCGTTCGGTGTTCGTCAGCGGCGCGGTCGCCCGCGGCGTTCGCGAAGCCCAAGCCACGCATATCTTCGATCTGATGGAGAAGTTCGCGGGCTACGGTTTCAACAAATCGCATTCGGCGGCCTATGCGCTGCTGTCGTATCAAACGGCATGGCTCAAGGCGCACTATCCGGCGGCGTTCATGGCGGCGGTGCTGTCCTCCGACATGGATCGCACCGACAAGGTGGTCACCTTGATCGATGAATGCTCGGCGATGGAACTCACCGTGCTGCCGCCCGATGTCAACGAGTCGGTGTATGCGTTTCGCGTCGCCGGTGCGCGCTGCATCCGCTACGGGATGGGCGCCATCAAGGGCGTGGGTGCCTCCGCCGTCGAAGCCATCATCGAGGAGCGTGAACGGGGAGGGGCATTCAAGAGCCTGCCGGATCTTTGCCGGCGCATCGATTTGCAGCGCGTGAACCGGCGCGTATTCGAAGCGCTGATCCGTTCCGGGAGCCTGGACAAGATCGGGATCAATCGCGCGAGCCTTGCAGCGGAGCTTGATCGGGCGATGCATCTTGGCGAACAGAATTCGCGCGCCTTGAGCGTCGGGCAGGTGGACTTGTTCGGCTTGAGCGCGGCCGAGAATACCGTGCTGACCGAGTGGTCCGATGCGCAGCGTCTGGCCGGAGAGCGCGAGACTCTGGGGCTGTTCTTGAGCGGGCACCCGATCACTCCCTACGAACCGGATTTGAAATTCTTGGTAAGCGCCCGCCTCGCTGATGTGGGCGGCCCCAAGCCGGCCGCCGCCGCCGAGGGCGCGCGGGCTTGGCTGGCCGGCAAGGCCACCACGGTCGCCGGCCTGGTACTGGAAATCCGCAGACGCCCCAACCGGGTCACTTTGATTCTGGACGACCGCACCGCTCGCCTGGAGGTCGGCCTGTACGAGGAAGTTTTCCAGCAACACCGCGACATCATCGCCAAGGACGCGATATTGATCGTCGATGGTACGCTGCGCTTCGATGATTTCATCGAAGCATGGCGCCTGCAGGCAAAATCGCTCATGGATATCGACCGGGCGCGCGAGCGCTATGCGCGGCGGCTCTGGCTTAAGTGGCCCGCGGAATTCGACGGGCCGCACGGCATGAACCGCCTCGAACAATTGCTGAAACCCTACCTGCGCGGGCCCTGCGGCGTTAGCGTGGCGGTAAACCGCGATGATTACTGCGGAAAGGTTAATCTCTCGGACGCGTGGTCGGTGCATGCCTCGCGGGCCCTGCTCGACAAATTGACCGAGTTAGTGGGGCGGGAGGGATGGTATTTGGTGTATGGTCCGCGAAACGATGTGCGTGGCGAGGAAACCAGTTCATGGCGATGAATTTTCTGGAATTCGAACAACCGATCGCAGAGCTTGAGGCGAAGATCGAGGAGCTGAAATTCATCGGCTCCGATTCGAGCGTCAACATCTCGGAAGAGATCAAGCGCTTGCAGACCAAGAGCCGGGCGCTCACCACCAGCATTTTTGCCAATCTTACGCCGTGGCAAATCACGCAATTGGCGCGCCATCCGCAGCGTCCGTATACGCTGGACTATGTGGCGATGATTTTCAGCGACTGGCAGGAACTGCACGGCGATCGCATGTACAGCGACGACCTGGCGATCGTCGGCGGGCTGGCACGGCTTGAAGGCACGCCGGTGATGCTGATCGGGCATCAAAAGGGCCGCGACACCAAGGAGCGGGTGCGCCGCAATTACGGCATGCCGAAACCCGAGGGCTATCGCAAGGCGCTGCGCTTGATGCGCATGGCCGAGCGCTTCCGTATTCCGGTGATCACCCTGATCGACACGCCGGGCGCCTATCCCGGGATCGGCTCGGAAGAGCGCGGCCAAAGCGAAGCCATCGCGCGCAACTTGTTCGAGATGTCGCATCTGGCTGCGCCGGTGTTGAGCGTGGTCATCGGCGAGGGCGGGTCGGGCGGAGCGCTGGCGATCGGCGTCTGCGACCGGCTGATCATGCTGCAATTCAGCGTGTACTCGGTGATTTCGCCGGAGAGCTGCGCCTCCATTCTGTGGAAGAGCACCGACAAGAAGGAGGTCGCAGCCGATGCCATGGGCGGCACCGCGGAGCGGCTTGCCAAGCTCGGGCTGGTCGATGAAGTGCTGAAGGAGCCGCACGGCGGCGCGCATCGCGACCCGCAGGCGATGGCCGAAACCCTCAAGCAGAGCATGATCAAAAATCTGACCGAGCTGCGCAATCAGCCGGTGACGCAGCTGCTCGATGCGCGTCAGGCCCGCCTGCGCGGCTTCGGCGCCTATCACGACGCGTAACGATGGTTTTTTCCGCGGCATCCCTGCACGCGGTCCTCGACGCCCACGTTCCGCAGCAAGCCCGCGGGTTGGTGGTGGCGTTGAGCGGCGGCGCGGATTCCGCAGCGCTGCTCGGCGCGGCGGCCGCTCTCGGCGCGAATTTCCGCGGTCTGCCGGTGCGCGCGGTGCACATCGACCACGGATTGCAGGCCGCTGCGGCGGAATTTCGTGCATCTTGCGCAGCGCTGTGCGATCGCTTGAGCGTGCCGCTGACGATCATTTCCATCAGCGTTGACGCGCCGGCCGGCACCTCCCTCGAGGCGGCGGCACGCGATGCGCGCTATCAGGCTCTGGCAACCGCGCTTGCACCCCGGGAGTGTCTGCTCACCGCGCATCATCGCGAGGATCAGGCGGAGACCTTGTTGCTGCAGGCCTTGCGCGGCGCCGGCGTCAAGGGGCTATCGGCCATGCCGATCTGCCGCATCCTGGGATTGGGATGGCACGTACGCCCGCTGCTCGACGTGCCGCAAAGCGAACTGCTCCGCTTCGGCGCGCACCTGGCGGGACTGAAATCGCCCGACCCCATGAACCAGGATTTGCGTTTCGATCGCAGCTTCCTGCGCGGGCAGATCTGGCCCATGCTCGTTGAGCGCTGGCCCGGGGCGGGGCTTGCGTTGTCGCGCACCGCCCGGCACATGGCGGAGGCGCAAGTACTGCTCGACGCTGCGGCCGCCGCCAATTTATCAAGCCTGCGTGACGGCGAGGCGCTGCTGGTGCCGGGATTGCGGGCGCTGCCGCCCTTGCAACGCTTGAACGCCGTGCGCTTCTGGCTGTGCGAAGCGGAGGTGGACGCGCCGTCGGCGGCCCGCTTGAGCGAGGCACTGCGCCAGGTGCTTGAAGCCGAAGCCGATCAGCTGCCGGCCGTCGTGTGGGGCAGCAGCGCATTGCGCCGTTATCGGCATCGATTGTTCCTCACCGCCGCCGCTCCACCGCGCCTGGAAGCGCCCCGGCACTGGGCGGTTGGCGCAGGCTCGCGGCTCGATCTGGGACCTGAGTTGGGCAGCCTCACGTGGGTTCCGCAAACCGGCGGCATCGCGGCCGAGCGCTTGCCTGAAAGCCTGATCGTGCGCCGGCGCAACGGCGGTGAAACACTGAAACCGAAGCCCACCGCCCGCACACAGAGCGTCCAGCACCTCTGCCAATCGCGGGGCGTGCTGCCGTGGATGCGCGATGCGCTGCCGCTGATATTTGCCGGCGATGCACTGATCGCCGTCGCGGATTTGTGGGAGGACGCGCACTGCAGCGCCGCCGCGGGCTCGCCGGGACTTGCTGTGGAATGGCGCGACGCGCCTGTCATCGTGTAATTGATTTGTCGGGGTGCCCGCGTTCTGGTATTCTGAACTCCCGTCGAATTCCCATTGTTCCCATTGGCTTCGTTTGATTGCGCTTGAGTTGGCGCACAAACGTTTAATCGGCGGTGCCTACATGACCAGATTTGTTTTCGTCACCGGCGGCGTCGTTTCATCGCTGGGTAAAGGCATTGCCTCGGCGTCCCTTGGCGCCATCCTGGAGGCTCGCGGCCTGAAAATCAGCATGGTGAAGCTGGATCCCTACATCAACGTGGATCCGGGCACCATGAGCCCCTTTCAGCACGGCGAAGTATTCGTCACCGCGGACGGCACGGAGACCGACCTGGATCTCGGCCATTACGAGCGCTTCGTGCGCACCACCACGGGCCGCAACAGCAATTTCACCACCGGCAGGATCTACGAGCGCGTCATCGCCAAGGAGCGGCGCGGCGACTATCTGGGCGCCACCGTGCAGGTGATTCCGCATATCACCGATGAAATCAAGCACCGCATCCGCCTGGGCGCCGGCGATTCCGATGTCTGCATGGTGGAAATCGGCGGCACGGTCGGCGACATCGAGTCGCTGCCGTTTCTCGAGGCGATTCGACAGATGGGCGTGGAACTCGGGCGCAATCATGTGCTGTACATGCATTTGACGCTGGTGCCCATCGTGGGCGGTTCGGGCGAGATCAAGACCAAGCCCACCCAGCATTCGGTGAAGGAACTGCGCGGCATCGGCATTCAGCCGGACATCCTGCTGTGCCGCTGCCTGCAGTCGCTTCCCGATGAACAGCGCCGCAAGATCGCGCTGTTCACGAACGTCGAGGAACGCGCCGTGATCTCCGCGGTGGATTCCGACGATATCTACAAGATTCCGATGCTGCTGCACGAGCAGGATCTGGACGACATCGTCATCGACAAGCTGCGCCTGGACGCGCCGCCCACCGATCTCTCCGAGTGGCGCGCGGTGGTCGCCGCCAAGCAGAATCCGGAAGCGGTGGTGGATATCGGCATGGTCGGCAAGTACGTGCAGATTCGCGACTCGTATATTTCCCTGAACGAGGCGCTGATGCATGGTGGCATCAAGACCCGCACCCGGGTCAACATTCATTATTTCGAATCGCAGGATATCGAGCGCACCGGCCCATCGGCGCTGCAAAAAATGGACGCCATACTGGTGCCGGGCGGATTCGGCGACCGCGGCATCGAAGGAAAAATTCAGGCGATTCGCTTCGCACGGGAAAATGCCATTCCCTATCTCGGCATCTGTCTCGGTATGCAGCTCGCCATCGTGGAATTTGCGCGCAACGTGCTGGCTCTCAAGGGCGCCAACAGTACCGAGTTCGATCGCGCCACGAATCATCCGGTGATCGCCTTGATCACCGAATGGCAGGATCTGGAGCGCGGCCAGCAGGTGCGCGACGAGAAATCGGATCTCGGCGGCAGCATGCGCCTCGGGGCTCAGGAGGCGAAATTGATCCCGGGTTCTTTGGCGCGCGCGATATACGGCAGAGAGTCGATTTTCGAGCGTCACCGCCACCGCTATGAATTCAACAATCACTATCTGGACGAGCTGACCGCGGCCGGCTTCACCTTCTCGGGTTTTTCCGCCGATGGATTGGTGGAGTTCATCGAGCTGCGCTCGCATCCGTGGTTTGTCGCCAGCCAGTTCCATCCGGAGTTCACCTCGACACCCCGCGATGGGCATCCGCTGTTCGCCGGCTTCGTGCGCGCCGCGCGCGAGTATCGCGCCGCGCTGCAGCCCGGCCGCGCAACGGCGTGAAGGCGGGAGTTTCCGCATGAGCGGGCCGTGCCCATGAAATTGGCCTCCTTTGAGGTCGGGCAGGACCGTCCGTTCTTTTTGATTGCCGGCCCCTGCGTCATCGAAAGCGCGAGCTTGGTGGTCGATGTGGCGGGGCGCCTGAAGGAAATGACCGCGGCGCTCAAGATCCCGTTCATCTTCAAGGCCTCGTTCGACAAGGCCAATCGATCGTCGCGCGCAAGCTTCAGAGGGCCGGGATTGGCCTCGGGTCTTAAGGCCCTCGAGCAGGTGCGCGAACAGATAGGCGTGCCGGTTCTCACCGATGTGCACGAAGATACCCCGCTCGGCGAAGTGGCGGCAGTGGTCGATGTTTTGCAGACGCCGGCCTTTCTCTGCCGCCAGACCAACTTCATCGTTGCGGTCAGCTCCCTGGGCAAACCCGTGAACATCAAGAAGGGCCAGTTCCTGTCGCCGTGGGAAATGCAGAACGTCGTCGACAAGGCACGCTCCACCGGCAACGCGCAGATCATGGTCTGCGAGCGGGGCTTTTCCTTCGGCTACAACAATCTGGTCTCGGACATGCGCTCGCTGGCGGTGATGCGCGCCACCGGCTGTCCGGTGGTGTTCGACGCCACGCACTCGGTGCAGCTGCCCGGCGGCAAGGGCGACTCCTCCGGCGGGCAGCGCGAGTTCGTTCCGGTGCTGGCGCGCGCCGCGGTGGCGGCCGGAGTGGCCGGAATTTTCATGGAGACGCATCCGGATCCGGCCAAGGCCCTGTCGGACGGCCCGAACGCCTGGCCGTTGGATCGCATGAAATCGCTCCTGGGCACGCTCAAGGAATTAGACATTGCGGTGAAGAAACAGCCCTTCGAGGAATCATTGCTATGAGCCGGATCGTCGACGTTCGCGGCCGCCAAATCATCGATTCACGCGGCAACCCGACGGTGGAAGCGGACGTGGTGCTGGAGTCCGGCGTCATGGGCCGGGCCGCGGTTCCGTCCGGCGCATCGACCGGTTCGCGCGAGGCCGTTGAATTGCGCGATGGCGATATGCAGCGCTTCGGCGGCAAGGGCGTGCTCAAGGCGGTGGGCGCCGTCAATGGACCGATTCGCGAGTCCGTTACCGGCGCCGACGCACAGGATCAATCCGGCCTCGATGCCAGGATGATCCGCTTGGACGGCACCGATGCCAAATCGAAGTTGGGCGCCAATGCGATTCTGGCGGTTTCCCTGGCGGCAGCTCACGCCGCCGCTCGCGACCGCGGATTACCCCTGTACCGGTATTTGGCCGGCAACCGCGAGGTGACGCTGCCGGTGCCGATGATGAACATCATCAACGGTGGGGCGCATGCCGACAACAGCGTCGACATCCAGGAGTTCATGATTCTGCCCCTGGGGGCGCCGTCGTTGTCGGAGGCGCTGCGCTACGGCGCCGAAGTGTTTCACACGTTGAAGAAGGTGCTGCATGGCAAGGGTTTGAATACCGCGGTCGGCGATGAGGGGGGCTTCGCGCCCGATCTGCCCTCCAACGAGGCGGCCATCACCACGATATTGGAGGCCATCGACAAGGCCGGTTACCGGGCCGGCAAGGATATTTATCTGGGACTGGACGCCGCCAGCACCGAATTCTTCAAGGATGGGATGTACACACTGTTGTCCGAAGGCCGCAAATTCAATTCCTCGGAGTTTGCCGACTATCTTGCGGGATTGGTTGCGAAATACCCCATCGTGTCGATCGAGGACGGCATGAGCGAAGGCGACTGGGACGGCTGGGCGATTCTTACCGCCAAGCTGGGGAAAAAGGTTCAGCTCGTGGGCGACGATATTTTCGTGACCAACACCAAGATCTTCGCCGAGGGCATCGCCAGGAAAATCGCCAATGCCATCCTCGTCAAACCCAATCAGATCGGTACGCTGAGCGAAACCCTGGCGGCAATCGACATGGCAGCCGCGGCCAGGTATGCCGCGGTCATCTCGCATCGTTCCGGAGAGACCGAGGATGCAACGATCGCCGACATCGCGGCGGCGACCAGTGCGACGCAGATCAAAACCGGCTCGATGTCGCGCTCGGATCGAATGGCCAAGTACAACCAGCTGCTGCGGATCGAGGGCGAACTGAAGGACAAGGCCAGGTACCCAGGCAGGAGCGCATTGTCGGTACCAATCTCTTAAGAGTTCGTGCTAAGCTCCTGTCCCCATGAGGATTTTCGCCGCCATTTTGTGTGCAGCACTGGTCTTGCTGCAGTACCGCCTATGGATTTCGGACCGAGGGTTTCGCGAGGTGGCGCGCCTGCAGGTCTCGGTCGATGCGCAGCAAGCGGCCAACCGCGAACAGAGTGAACGCAATCGGCAGTTGGCCGCCGAAGTCAACAATCTGAAGGGTGGTGTCACCGCGCTCGAAGAACGAGCACGCAGCGAATTGGGCATGGTTGGCGCCAGCGAGACTTTTTATCAGGTCGTGGCACCCAGCACTCCGGCTCCGGCTGCACCCGCTCGCGCTGTTGCCGCCCGCGCTGGGGTCGCTCGTACGGTTTCCGCTCGCGCGGAATGAGCGCGCCCGCGGAGCGCCGAGTCTGGGCGATAGTTCCGGCCGCGGGCCGCGGCGAGCGCTTCGCATCGGCAACTCACGGCCTGCCCAAGCAATACACTCCGCTCCTCGGTCGTAGCGTACTGGAATGGTCGCTGCGCGCGCTGCTGGCGGAGCCGCGCGTGCACGCCATCGTGGTGGTGCTGGCGGCCAATGATGCGCACTGGCCAGGGATTCGCGCCAAACTGAATTCGCCGAAGTTGCTGAGCACGATTGGCGGCGCCCAGCGTCAGGATTCGGTGATGAACGGCCTCGATTATCTGCTGCCGCAGGCGCATGCCGAGGATTGGATTCTGGTGCATGATGCCGCGCGGCCCTGCTTGAGCGGCGAGGATCTTACCAAGCTGATCTCTGCACTGGATGGTGCGCCCGGCAACCTGGGAGCCGCAGCGGCTGGGGCGGTGCTGGCGGCGCCCATTGTTGATACCGTCAAACGTGAGCGGGGGCAGGCAGGGGTGGAAACCGTGGATCGCACGGGGCTGTGGCGGGCGTTGACGCCGCAGGTGTTCGGCTTTGCGCAGCTGCGCCAGGCGCTTAAGGACGCGGCCCGCGCCGGGACCCAAGTGACCGATGAGGCGCAGGCGCTCGAGCGGGCGGGATTGCGGCCGATGCTGGTGCGCGGCTCGCCCTTCAACATCAAGGTGACGCGCGTCGAGGACTTAGGCATGGCCGCGGAAATTTTGCAATTGGCGGAGAGCGGGCAGATGCGTGTCGGACAAGGCATGGACGTACACGCGTTCGGCGCGGGCGACCACGTGATCCTCGGCGGCGTGCGCATCGCGCATCCATTCGGGGTGATTGCCCATTCGGACGGCGACGTCGTGATTCACGCGCTGTGCGATGCATTGCTCGGAGCAATGGGCGACGGCGATATCGGCCAGCATTTTCCAGACAGCGATCCCCGCTACCGGGGCGCCGACAGCCGCGTGTTTCTGCGCGTGGTCGCGGAGCGTATGCGTGCCGCAGGGCTGCATCTCGTCAACGCGGACGTGACCGTGCTTGCCGAAGCGCCGCGCATTGCCGCGCATCGCGGCGCGATGTCGGCAAATCTCGCCGCCGACCTGCAGGTGCCGGCGCGGCTCATCAACATCAAAGCCACCACCACCGAGCGGTTGGGATTCATCGGGCGCAAGGAAGGCCTGGCGGCGCTGGCCTCGGTGCTGCTGTCGCGCTGAAGCGCGTCAGCCGCGAAGCAGGACGTAGACTGCGCCGGTGCCGCCGTCGATCGCACGCGCGGACGTGAACGCCATCACATCCATGTGCCGGCGCAGCCAGAGGTCGACCGCGATTTTGAGCACCGGCCCGCGCGCACCTGATCGATAGCCTTTGCCGTGGATGATGCGCACGCAGCGGCGTCCGGAGTCGCGGCTGCGCGCGATGAAATCGGCCATAGAATCGCGCGCCGCTGTTTGATTCAAGCCATGCAAATCCAGTTCGTCCTCGGCAGGGTACAGCCCGCGCCGCAACCGGCGCATCACCTGCGGGCGCAAGCCGGCGCGTTGAAAAGACAGCGCCGCCCCGCCGGCGGCGAATTGCGGCGTCGAAGCTGCGGCGTCCGGTGTGGCGATCAAAGGCATCAGTTCGTCGAGATTTTCCGCGTCGCTCCGTGCCGGTCTGCGGCGACGCGCATGGGATCTCGGTTTTGCGATACCGGCAAGCGGCGCCTGGGCCAACGGCTTGACGTCGCGAACCGCCGCGCGAAATTCGCTGGTCTCGGCTGCCGCATTATGTTCGGCGCCGAGGCCGGGAATGTTTTTTTTGCCCATGGTGAAGTTTGCGTCGGCTATCCGGGTATCCAGCGTTACAGTATAGTCCGCACGGCGACACCCGCCAGCGCGGCGCAGGCTGTGAATCAGTTGAAGATCCTTCTTTCCAATGACGACGGCTACCGGGCCGAGGGCTTGGCGGCACTCGGGCGGGCAATGCGGCCCTTGGGGGCCGTCACCGTGGTGGCTCCCGACCGCAACCGCAGCGGCGCAAGCAATTCCCTGACTCTGGACGTTCCGGTGCGCGCCACGCGGTATGACACGGATGCCTACTACGTCAACGGCACGCCGACGGATTGCGTGCATCTGGCAATTTCGGGATTGTTCGAGTTCGAGCACGACATCGTGGTGTCGGGCGTGAACGACGGCGCCAATCTCGGCGACGACACGCTGTACTCCGGTACGGTCGCCGCCGCCGTCGAAGGCCGCTTTCTGGGATTGCCGGCCATCGCCGTATCGCTGTGCCTGACGCCGGACAGCCCGCGCAATTTTGACCTCGCCGCGGATCTCGCGGCGCAGCTGGTGCGGCGCATGGCGCAAGATCCTCTGCATGGTCCGGAGGAGGGACCGGTAATCCTCAATGTCAATGTGCCGGATTTGCCGGACGGGCAATTGCGCGGCATCAAGGTCACAAGACTGGGAAACCGGCATCGCGCCAAGCCCATCGTCAGGGTGCAGGATCCTCGCGGCCGCGACGTATACTGGGTGGGAAACGCCGGCGCAGGACAGGATGCGGGGCCCGGCACGGACTTTCACGCCGTTGCCGAGGGCTTTGCATCCATCACTCCGCTGCAAATCGATTTGACCCGCCATGCGGCGCTCTCGGACCTCAAGCGGTGGCTCGATCTTGACTAGCTTCATGGAAGGCCCACGCCTCAGCGGCATCGGCATGACGTCGGCGCGCACCCGCGAGCGGCTGGTGCAGCGGCTGCAGGAACAGGGGATCGCCGATTTGCGAATTCTTGATCGCATCCGCAATGTGCCGCGGCATCTGTTCATGGACGAGGCCCTGGCCAGCCGCGCCTATGAGGACACCGCGCTGCCCATCGGTTTCGGTCAGACCATCTCGCAACCCTACGTGGTCGCACGCATGACCGAGGCGCTGCTGGCAGCCGGAGATGTACACAAGGTGTTGGAGATCGGGACCGGCTGCGGCTATCAATCCGCGGTGCTGTCGCCGCTGATCAAGGAGCTCTACACCATTGAGCGCATCGCGAGTCTCCTCGGCAGAGCGCGGCGCACTTTGCGTGAACTGCGAATTCGCAATGTCCACTTTCGTCATGACGATGGCAGCGTGGGTTGGCCGGCGCGCGCGCCGTTTGATGGAATACTGTTGACGGCGGCGCCGCAAGCCGTGCCGCCGGCCCTGTTCGAGCAGCTAAGAGTGGGCGGGCGGCTGATAGCGCCCGTGGGACCCGACGGGCGGCAGGAACTCATTCTTTATACCAAGGGCGAGAACCGGGTTGACCGCCAATCCTTGTGCGCGGTGAGTTTCGTACCCTTGGTTTCGGGATTGCAGCCTTAAGTTGCGCTTGCTGCGGTTGAGTTGTGCACTGACCTTAAGCTGCCTGCTGCTCGGTGCATGCGAGACCGTTCGCGAAAATCAAAACATCTACGTGGTGCAACCTCACGACACGCTGTACAGCATCGCCTGGCGCTTCGATCTCGACTATCACGACGTGGCGCGCTGGAACAACATCGGCCCCGAATTTCGAATCGCCGTCGGTCAGAACTTGGTACTCAGCGGCGCCGCGGCGCCGGCGCCGGCACCGCAAGCGCCGAGCGGCGCACATGAGCTTAACGTAGGACGCTCCCCGCCGCCGGCAACGAGCAGCCAAAGCTTGCGAGCGGGCGGCGCGGGCAGCTCACTCCCGCAGAAGTGGCTGTGGCCCACCGCGCATCCGTCGCCGCCCATCCCGGTGCCCGGCGGCGGCATTCTTCTGTCGGGACAGGTGGGTCAGGAGATTCACGCGGCCTGCGCCGGTCGAGTGGTTTACTCCGGCAGCGGACTTCGCAGCTATGGAAATTTGATCATCATCAAACACTCGGAGAATCTGCTTTCCGCCTACGCGCACAATCGAGATTCGCTGGTGAGAGATGGCGAGGAAGTATCGGCAGGACAGTTGATCGCACACATGGGAGAAGGCGCGCCTCAAAAACCGGTGCTGTATTTCGAGATTCGCAGAAACGGCAAGCCGATTGATCCTAAGACGGTGCTTCCTGAACTAAAGTGATTTCTTATTTACACGCGTAACTTATTAATAGTAAACATTTTTGCATTTAATCATCTGCATTGTCTGCATCTTGCGACCGGTACTAAACGTATGTTTAACTGTGGCCCCTCGGGATAGTCCATTGCGGGGCGTCAGGCTTACACAAATTGGAACAGAAAAAACAATAAGATCAATAATAAGTAGAATAAATCTCGATAATCCGTTGATTGTGTAATTCCTGCGCCCTGCTATTTTTTTAACCTTCGCTCACGCCAGCAGCAGCGCCACCACGCGCCGTTGCTCGCCGACCAGCACATTGAATGTGCGGCAGGCCGCCCCGGTGTCCATGACTTCGAAGCCAATGCCGGCGCGCAAGAATTGGGCGCCGAAGGAGGCAGCGGGAAAAGTCTGGCGCGCGCCGGTCCCCAGCAGCACGATTTCGGGCTCCAGCGCCAGGATGCGCGACGCATCGACTTCGATGAGTCCGGCGAGGTCTTGAATGTCCGGCTCCGCCAGCAGCGTCGTGGCGCTCAAGATAAGTGCGCCCCGATACCGATTTTCATTGACTTGCAGTTCACCGCCCCGGTAGGCGCGAATGACGTTGGTGCCTGAAGATGAGTCCTGGCTGAATCGCATGCGCTTAAGATACCCAAAACAGCGCGGGAGCGTTTGTGCCAGACCAATATTTTCGCTTTAGCGCGCGCATCCCGGAGCATCCGCAGCGCTCCTTGCTGCTGGAGCAGCTGCTGGCGCGCGCCGCAAGCTTCGCACCCGTGGGCGATTGGCGCGCCGATGCCTTTCGCCTCATCGCGCCGCCTGCTTCAAGCATCCCGGCGGTGGCCGCTGCCGCGCTGTACGCCGACTACGGCGCGATGAATGCGTCCTGGGTTTGCATGGCCACGCCGGTGCACTACCTCGCGGAGATGAACAATGTGCGCCTGGCGCCGGAGGGCATGCTGGCGCTTGGACCTCTCGAAGCCGAGGCGCTGGCGCTGGATTTCAATCGCGTATGGGGCAATTCGGGCACGCGCTTGATGGCGGGCAGGTCCGCCAATCTATACTGCATTTTTGATCGGGCCCTTCAAGTGACGACATGCGACCCCGCGGATGTGGTTGACCGGCATATCGGAGAATATCTGCCGGCCGGCGGCGACGCACCGGTGCTCAAGCAACTGATGAGCGAGATTGAAATGTGGCTGTTCGAACATGCCGTGAATGGCGCGCGCGCGGCGCGGGGATTGCCAGCTATCACCGGCCTGTGGCTGTGGGGCGGCGGCGTGGGTCTTGAGTCGCTGCCGAAGATCCAGGGCTTTTGCAGGGGCGTCGATGTGTTCTTCAACGCCTTCGCCGCCCACCCGCCGGGCGGCGGAGTCATCGTCATGCCGGATGTGCCCGGCAGCGATGCGTGGCAGGATGCGGAGTCGCGATGGCTCACGCCCGCCGTCGCGCAATTGCGCGAAGGTGCCTTATCGCGGCTCGATCTCTCCGCGGGGGCGCGATGCTTCAGCGTGACCGCCCGCGCCGCCTCAAGGTTCTGGCGGCGCCGCAAGCCCTGGTGGGAGTGGTTCGCATGAGTGCCATGGAGATTCGCCGCCGGGCAGGAAGCTGGCCGCAGGACTTTGCAGCACATTTACACCCCGTGCTGCGCCGTGTTTACGCGGCGCGCGGCATACAAAGCGAGTCGGACTTGGACTTATCGCTCGATCGGCTGCTGCCGGTCGGGTCGCTGGATGGCGTCGCTGCGGCGATCGAACTGCTCGCCGCGCATCGCTCGGGCCGGGTGCTGGTGATCGGCGATTTCGATGCCGACGGCGCCACCAGTACGGCCTTGATAGTCAGGGCGCTGCGCGCCATGCAATTTGCGCATGTCGATTTCCTCGTACCCAATCGCTTTCACTACGGCTACGGCTTGACGCCGGAAATCGTGGCGCTGGCGATCACCCGCAGCCCGTCGCTGATCGTCACGGTCGACAATGGCGTATCCAGTGTGGCGGGGGTGGAGGCGGCACGAGCGCAGGGGATACCGGTGCTGGTGACGGATCATCACCTGCCGGGAGCCGAGCTGCCGCGCGCTGCGGCCATCGTGAATCCGAATCTCACCGGCAGCCGATTCCCAAGCCCGGCGCTGGCCGGTGTCGGCGTCGCGTTCTACGTTGCTGCGGCGCTTGCCAAGGCCATCGCCCCGGAGTTCAAGGTTGCGGAGCTGCTTGATTTGGTGGCTCTCGGGACCGTCGCCGATGTGGTGTCCCTGGATCGCAACAATCGCGTACTGGTGTCGCAAGGAATCAGGCGTATCCGCGCGGGCCGGTGCGTCGCCGGTATTCGCGCGCTGCTCGAGTCGGCCGGCCGCCGCATTGCGGATATCACCGCCGCCGACCTGGGATTCGCGGTGGCGCCGCGGCTCAATGCGGCCGGGCGGCTCACCGACATGAGCGTCGGCATTTCCTGCCTGTTGGCCGACGATCCCGGCGAAGCGCAGCGCCTCGCGCAACTGCTCGCGAAACTCAACGAGGAGCGGCGCGAAATCGAGAATCGCATGCAGCTGGGCGCCATTGAACTGGCCGCGGTGGCGGTGCAGGGCGATGCGGGAGTCGAAGCGCTCGGACTCTGCCTTTTTGATGAAAGCTGGCATCAGGGCGTGGTGGGTCTGGTCGCCGGCAGAATCAAGGAGCGGCTGCACCGCCCGGTGATTGCCTTCGCGCGCGCCGAGGATGGCTCGCTGCGCGGTTCGGCGCGCTCGGTGGCGGGCGTGAATATCCGCGATGCCCTCGACAGCATCGCGGCCCGGCATCCCGATCTCATCGACAAATTCGGCGGCCACGCCATGGCGGCCGGCCTGACCTTAAGCGAAGGAAACCTGGGGGCGTTTCGCAGCGCTTTCGCCAACGAAATCGCCGCCCGCGCCGACCTTGATGCGTTGACGGGGGTTATCTACTCGGACGGCGCGTTGACGGCGGAGGAACTGTGCCTCGATACGGCGCGCGCGCTGCGCGCCGCCGGCCCCTGGGGTCAGGGTTTTCCCGAGCCGGTATTCGACGGCGAGTTTTCGATCGTCGATGCAAAAATCGTCGGCGGCAAACACATGAAGATGAATCTTGAGCTGCCCGGCAGCGGCTTGGCTGCGATCGAGGCAATCGCATTCGGGTACGCCGGCGCCGCGCACGAGGCCGGCGCGCCGCTGCCTCGCGGCGCCAAGGTAGAGCTCGCCTATCGTCTCGAGATCAACGAGTATCGCGGCAGCGAGCGGGTGCAATTGAATTGCCAGCATGTGCGCCTAAGCGTTGGTCTCTGATGTGCTAGGATTCGCCGCAATGGAGATCAATCAACTCAAACGCTTCATCAAAGATCTCGAGGAACGCGCCGATTCCTTGAGGAGGTATCTTTGATTACGACAACAAGCATGAACGGCTTCAAGAAGTAACGCGCGAACTCGAGCAGCCGGGAATCTGGGATAAGCCTGATCGCGCTCAGGAACTGGGCAGGGAGCGCGCGAAACTCGAGCAGGTGGTCGGCAGCCTCAATCATCTGAAAAGCGGCTTGAACGACGCGGCGGAATTGCTGGAGCTGGCCGCTGCGGAATCGGACGCCAAGGCCGCGGAGCACATCGAGGCCGATGTAAAAAAACTGGCCACCGAAGTTGAGCGGCTCGAATTCCAGCGCATGTTTCCCGGCAAGATGGACTCGCACAATGCGTTTCTCGACATTCAAGCGGGCGCCGGCGGCACCGAGGCTCAGGACTGGGCGGCGATGCTGTTGCGCATGTATCTGAAGTGGGCGGACGGGCATGGCATCAAGACCGAAATCATCGATCAAAGCGACGGCGAGGTGGCGGGGATCAAGGGGGCGACCGTCGAAATGACCGGCGATTATGCGTATGGATGGCTGCGCACCGAAACAGGCGTGCATCGCCTGGTGCGTAAGTCCCCCTTCGATTCCGGCAATCGCCGGCATACCTCGTTTGCCTCGGTGTTCGTCTCTCCGGAAGTGGACGATGACATCGATATCGAGATCAACCCGGCGGACCTGCGCACCGATGTCTACCGCTCGAGCGGCGCCGGCGGTCAACATGTGAACAAGACCGAGTCCGCGGTGCGCATCACGCATATTCCGAGCGGCATCGTGGTGGCCTGCCAGGGCGAACGCAGCCAGCACAAGAACCGCTCGACGGCGATGAAGCAGTTGAAGGCCAAGCTTTACGAACTTGAATTCAACAAGCGCAATGCCGCGGCCAAAGTGCTCGAGGACTCCAAGTCGGATGTGAGCTGGGGCAATCAGATTCGCAGCTACGTCCTCGATCAGTCGCGCATCAAGGATTTGCGCACCGGCGTCGAGGTCGGCAACACCACCGCCGTGCTCGACGGGGCGCTCGATCAATTCATGCAGGCCAGCCTGAAGCAGGGTCTTTAAGACGATGAGCGAACCAGACGAAAATCACTTGATCGCGGAGCGCCGCGCCAAGCTCGCGAAACTCCGGGAAAGCGGCAATGCGTTTCCCAACGGCTTTCGGCGCAATGCGCGGGCAGCGGACCTGGCGCAGGCGTACGGCAGCAAATCACCTGAGGCGCTTGCAGCCGAGGCGGTCCGGGTGAGTGTCGCCGGCCGCCTGCGCCGCAAGAATGTCATGGGCAAGGGTAGTTTCGCAAAGATCGAAGATGGCAGCGGCGGAATTCAGGTGCGTCTGGAGCGCGACACGCTGCACGAAACCTACGAGGACTTCAAGACTTGGGACGTCGGCGACGTGATCGGCGTCGAAGGCATCCTGTTCTTGACCAAGACCGGCGAATTGACGGTAAGAGCGGATCGCGCCGTGCTTCTTACCAAGTCGCTGCGTCCGCTGCCGGACAAATGGCACGGCATTACCGATACCGAGACACGTTACCGGCGCCGCTATGTCGATCTGATCATGAACGAGGAAAGCCGGCGCGTGTTCGAGACGCGTTCGGCGATCGTGCGCTACTTGCGCGCCTTCCTCGACTCGCGCGGCTTTCTCGAGGTGGAGACGCCGATGCTGCATCCCATTCCGGGCGGCGCCGCGGCCCGGCCCTTCAAGACGCACCACAATGCTCTCGATGTAGGGATGTATCTGCGCATCGCTCCCGAGCTCTATTTGAAGCGGCTTACCGTGGGCGGTTTCGAGCGGGTCTACGAGATCAACCGGAATTTCCGCAATGAAGGCGTGTCGACGCAGCACAATCCCGAGTTCACCATGCTCGAGTTGTACCAGGCGTATGCCGATTACACCGACCTGATGGAGTTGATCGAAACCTTGTTCCAGAGTCTCGCCGATACCCTGCTCGGATCGCGCAAGCTCATTTATCAGGGCACCGAGTTTGATCTGTCAAAGAGCTTCGCGCGCATGAGCATTGAAGACATCATTCTGGCGAACAACCCCGACCTCGATCCGATGTCGCTGCGCGATGCGCCGTATCTGCGGCGGGTTTGCGATCAGATGAAGATTCCCTACAAGGACAGCGACGGCCCGGGAAAACTTCAGATCGAAATATTCGAACGAACCGGTGAACACACGCTCATTCAGCCCACCTTCGCGTACGCCTATCCCGCGGAAGTCTCGCCGCTGTCGCGGCGCAATGATCAGGATCCTTTCATCACCGATCGCTGGGAATTCTTCGTCGGCGGCCGCGAGTTGGCCAACGGATTCTCGGAGCTGAACGACCCGGAAGATCAAGCACAGCGCTTCAAGGACCAGGTGACACGCAAAGACGCCGGCGACGAGGAAGCGATGTACTACGATGCGGACTACATTCGGGCGCTGGAGTACGGTATGCCGCCGGCCGCGGGATTGGGATTGGGCGTCGATCGATTGGTGATGCTGTACACGAATTCGCCTTCGATCCGCGACGTGCTGCTGTTCCCGCATATGCGGCCCGAGTTTTGAACAGCGCCTGGAGCGGCCTAAATGCTCACCGAACTCGATGTCCTCAAGGTGGTCAGCGAGCGGCTAAGCGCAGGTCGATTTCAATTCATGCTGACCGGTTCCTTTGCCCTTGCCTATTACGCCACCCCGCGTATGACCCGCGATTTGGACATCGTGGTCGACTTACGGGAAAATGATGTTGAGCGTTTCGCCATCGCATTCCACGCGGATTTCTATCTCGACCCTGACGATGCACGCGAGGCCGTTGCAGCTGAGCGGATGTTCAATCTGATGCATTTGCAAACCGGTATCAAAGTCGATTTCATCGTGCGCAAAAGCACTGAGTATCGCGAGGTGGAGTTTTTGCGCCGACGCGCCGTCAGCTTCAGCGGCGTGGAGACCTATATCGTGAGCCGCGAAGATTTGATCCTATCGAAGCTCGCGTGGGCGGCGGAAACGCACTCGGAAATGCAGCTTCGCGATATCAAGTCGCTGGTTCATGCGTCCCTGGATCAGGCGTATCTTAGGCATTGGGCACCATCGCTGGGCGTGGCCGCGGCCCTGGAGCAAGTCTTGGCATGAGCGATACGTTGGCGAAATTCTCAGCTCTTGTGAGCGAGCGGCATGCGCAGATGTCGGCTGATGAACGCATGCAAATTGCTTCGGACATGTTCGACACCGCGCGCAAGATCATTGAGTCATCTTTGCCCGGAACCCTGTCCCGACGCGAGCGACGACTTGCGGTCGCGAGGCGACTGTACAACGACGAACTGCCAGAAGCAGCACTGAGAGCGCATGCTGACTGGGAGAGCGGCCAATAACCCCGCCGAGAAATTAGCTAGCCGGGCGGCGACAGCGAGTACGGCAACGGCAACTCGGTCGCCGCCAGCGGCGCTCCCGCTGCCGGGTCGTTGCCGGCGGAATCGATGGGCAACACCGCCAGGGCCTCGACGCCTCCGCCGCTGTCAATCACGTCGGTCAACCGTCCCTGCCGGCCGTCGGACAAGCACAATGCTTGACCCACCGTGTAGATCCCCGCGGGCAGCAGCAGCCGGAACAGCCGGCGTTTGATCCTGCCCAGGTGCTGGGTGCGCGCGATGATTTCCTGGCCGGTGTAGCAGCCCTTGGTAAAGCTGATACCGTCCAATAGATCGAGATTCAGCATCTGCGCGACGAAAGCTTCGCTGGTGGCGGCATACACCTGCGGCAGGCCGGCGCGAATGTCCGCGAGCCGCCACGCATCGCTGCTGCCCGCGGCAGCGGCCCCGGCGCCGGCCAGTTTCGCAGCCGCGCCGATGACCCAGAATCGGTTCGCATCATGATGGACCCGGGCAACGCCGATGCCGTGGTGTTCCACGTATCCGTTCGGACTCTCAGGGACAGGCAGCCCCAGGGAGCGAAGGGCTTGCTCGCCGTGTACGCCGGCGATTTGAAGCGAGTCGCCGGCATCTTCGATCTTCACCTTTGCACGCAGCACGAACTTGCGCATGCGCTCCAGCGTCGGCTGCAGAATTTCGCGCGGCAGGATCGCGGCGATGCCGCTCAAATGAGGCAACAGATATATGAGCGCCAGCACGCGGCCTTGAGGACTTGAATACGAGCTCAACAAGGAAACATTGTCGGCCAGTCGCCTTGTATCGCTGGATACCTGACCCTGCAGGAAACTCAAGGCATCCGGCCCCGTGAATCTCAAGATTCCCAAATGCGCAAGATGCACAGATCCCTCTACTGCAACGGTAGCCATTGTCTATGAGATGGGTGCGGCGGCCATGATGTCAACCCCAGGCGCTTGGCTGTTTTCCCCTAAAGAGGCTGGCGGCGTGGTTATGTGCCCCCATTTTCTGGCAAACTTTCATCTGTGAATCCGACCTGCGACGACAAGATCCCTGGCAACCCCCAGGCGCCGACCACCGAGGGCGTGCCGGTTCCCGAAGCGCCGCCTACTGCGCCTGCGTCGCATACTGCGCCTGCGTCGCCTACTGCGCCGCGCGAGATTGGCGGACGGGACGGCCCGGAGCCGACCCGCTTTGGCGATTGGGAACTGCGCGGGCGCTGCATCGATTTTTAGCCGCGATGCGCAGCAACTCTCATCCCGAGGAATCTTGATGCCTGCTCGCGGCCGGCCGATGTCACCTTTCTTGATCTATCGCTGGCAGATCGGCAACACCCTGTCGATCTTGCATCGAATCACCGGTGCAGCGCTGGCGCTCGGCCTGATTGCCTTGAGCTATTGGCTCGTGTCCCTGGCCGGGGGACCGCAAAGCTACGCCGCGGCGGCTGCTTTGTTAGCAAGCCCTCCGGGATTGCTGATCCTCATCGGCTGGACATTCGCCTTCATGTTTCACTTGCTGAACGGCGTGCGGCATTTGTTCTGGGACGCGGGCCGCGGCTTCGAGCGAACCCAACGGCATGCGAGCGGGTGGATTGCGGTCCTGGGCTCGTTGCTATTGACGTTAAGCTTCTGGGCCTGGTTTTGGCGTCACCTGACATGAGTCTGCGAAGTCCTCTGGGCAGGGTGCTGGGACTGGGGTCGGCCAAGGACGGCACCGCGCACTGGTGGGCGCAGCGGGTGAGTGCCGTGGCGCTCATTCCGCTGACCTTGTGGTTTGTATTTTCGCTGTTGACGCTTCCGGCTCTTGACTACGACACGGTGCGCACCTGGCTGTCGGTTCCGATCAGCGGCTTTTTGGCGGTATTGCTGGTTGCCGTGCTCGCCTATCACTCTTACCTGGGAACGATCGTGATCGTCGAGGACTACGTGACCGGGGCCGGCATGAAGGTGCTCACGCTGCTGGTGCTGCGCTTCCTCTACGTGCTTTGCGGGGGTGCGGGCATATTCGCGATATTGCGCGTCGTCTTCGGATTCTCGAATTCATGAGCGACTACAAATTCATAGATCACACCTACGATGTAATCGTGGTCGGCGCCGGCGGCGCGGGACTCCGCGCCACCTTTGGTTTGGCCGAGGCCGGTCTCTCGACGGCCTGCCTGACCAAGGTGTTTCCGACGCGCAGTCACACCGTGGCGGCGCAGGGCGGCATCTCGGCGGCGCTCGGCAACATGGGCGCCGACGATTGGCGTTGGCACATGTACGACACGGTCAAGGGATCGGATTGGCTCGGCGACCAGGACGCCATCGAGTTCATGTGCAAGGAGGCGCCGGCCGCGGTCATCGAACTCGAACACTATGGCGTGCCGTTCTCGCGCACCGAGGATGGGCGCATTTATCAGCGCCCATTCGGCGGAATGACCACCCACTACGGCAAGGGAATCGCGCAGCGAACCTGCGCCGCGGCGGACCGCACCGGCCATGCCATGCTGCACACCCTGTATCAGCAGTCCTTGAAGCACGAAGCGAACTTCTTCATCGAGTACTTCGCGCTCGATTTGATCATGGAAAATGGCGAATGCCGCGGGGTGGTGGCGTTGGACATGTCCGACGGCTCGTTGCACCGCTTTCGCGCGCACCAGGTGATCATGGCCACCGGCGGCTACGGCCGCGCATGGTTCACCTGCACCTCCGCGCACACCTGCACCGGGGATGGCGGCGGGATGGCGCTGCGCGCCGGCCTGCCGCTGCAGGACATGGAGTTCGTTCAATTTCATCCGACCGGCATATACGGCGCCGGCTGTCTCATCACTGAAGGCTCGCGCGGCGAGGGCGGGTACCTGACGAATTCCACCGGCGAGCGATTCATGGAGCGCTATGCGCCGAACGCCAAGGATCTGGCGTCGCGCGACGTCGTCAGCCGCTCGATGACCATCGAAATACGCGAGGGCCGCGGCGTCGGCAAGCTCAAGGATCACATCGATCTGCATCTGGAACACTTGGGGCCGGCGGTGATCAAGGAGCGGCTGCCCGGCATTGCGGAAACCGCCCGGATCTTCGCAGGAGTTGACATCACCAAGGAGCCGATTCCGGTGCTGCCCACGGTTCACTACAACATGGGCGGCATTCCCTGCAATGTGCACGGCGAAGCGGTCACGCGGACCGCGGCCGGGGAGTCGCTGGTGCCGGGGCTCATGGCGGTCGGCGAAGCGGCGTGCGTGTCGGTGCATGGCGCGAACCGTTTAGGGTCGAACTCGCTGCTTGATCTCGTGGTCTTCGGACGCGAAGCGGCCCAGCACTGCGCCCGGGTCCTCAAAGCCGGCACGCCGCACCGCGCGCTGAAAGCGGATGCCGGCGCCGCTGCGGTGGAGCGTCTGGATAAGCTGCGCCATGCCAAGGGTTCGCGGCGTACCGCCGATATCCGCCTCGAGATGCAGCGCGTCATGCAAAGCGATGCCACCGTTTTTCGCACCGGTGAGAGCTTGAACGACGGCAAGCGCAAACTGGCGCAGGTGTTTGACTCATTCGCCGACGTGCAGGTCAGCGATCGCTCGCTGATTTGGAACACCGATCTCATCGAGACCTTGGAACTGGATAATTTGCTGGTTCAGGCGGTGGCCACCCTGCATTCGGCGGAAAATCGCACTGAAAGCCGCGGCGCGCAGGCACGCGAGGATTTTCCCAGTCGCGACGACCAACACTGGTTGAAGCACACGCTGTGTTGGGTCGACCCCAAGGGCGCCACGCGCTTCGATTACCGGCCCGTGCATTTGAACACTCTGACCGACGAGGTCGAATCGATTCCGCCGAAAGCGCGGACTTATTGAGGCAGTTTGATGGCTGAACTATTTCTTCCGCGCGATTCCAAGGTAGGCAAGCACGGGCGGGTCTACAAAGCGCCGGCGGGTGCAAAGAATATCCGCGTCTTCAAGATCTACCGCTTCGATCCGGACAGCGCCGAAAACCCGCGGCTGGATAGCTACGAAGTCGACATGGACAGCTGCGGCCCCATGGTTCTGGATGCGCTGATCAAGATCAAGAATGAGATCGATACCACCTTGAGCTTCCGCCGTTCCTGCCGCGAAGGGATCTGCGGCTCGTGCGCCATGAACATCGACGGGAAGAACGGCCTGGCTTGCATCAGCGCCTGCGCCGACGTCAAGCACGACATCAAGATCTATCCGCTGCCGCACCTGCCCGTCGTCAAGGATTTGGTGCCGGATCTTACCAACTTCTACGCCCAGTACGCCTCCATCAAACCCTGGCTGCAGACGGCTACGCCGGCACCGCCGGACCGCGAGCGCCTGCAATCCAAGGAGGACCAGGAAAAGGTGGATCGACCGTCGGCGTGCATTCTGTGCGCGTGCTGCTCCACGAGCTGCCCCAGCTATTGGTGGAACAGCGAGCGGTACCTCGGGCCGGCGGCGCTACTGGCGGCTTACCGCTGGATTGTCGACAGCCGCGATGAGGCGGCGGGCGAGCGCCTCGACAACCTCGAGGACCCGTTCCGGCTGTACCGCTGCCATACCATCATGAACTGCACCGAGGCTTGCCCCAAGGATCTGAATCCGGCCAAGGCGATCGCCGAGATCAAGCAAATGATGGCCCATCGCCGGCAGTGATCGGGGGCGTCGGCATGCTGGCGGAACTGGGAAAATTGCGCTGGCGCTGCCGGCGCGGCATGCAGGAGCTCGATATTCTGCTTGAGCGCTACGTCGAGGAGCGCTTTCCGAGCGCCTCGACGAGTGAACAGGAAGCGTTCCGGCGCCTGCTGGAGACCCAGGATACGGTGATATACGCCTATTGCCTGGGACAGGTTCAGCCCCCGGACGAACTGGCGGCCTTGATCGAACGAATTACCGCCGGCCCGGCAGCCGGCAGCCAATAGGGCGCGATACCGCTGTTAGAATCTTAAGCGTGTGCGCAAATTCACGTTTAATTGTCCGGCCGCGGAAATTGTCGAACTTTTCCGCGGCTTGTAGGTCTATCGCGGCAGGCTGGCTCGTGAGCTCGCCGGTTCGGGTTCACCCATGAGCGTCGAAGAGAGTGACCTGAAACTGGTGCAAAGAGTCCAGCGCGGCGAGCGCGCGGCGTTCGATTTATTGGTCCTGCGGTACCAGCACAAGGTGCTGAAGCTGATCATGCGTTACGTGCACGATGCAACCGAAGCAGAAGACATCGCACAGGAGGCCTTCGTCAAGGCGTACCGTGCGCTGCACTCGTTTCGGGGCGATAGCGCGTTTTACACCTGGCTTTACCGGATCGCGATCAACACGGCAAAAAACGCCCTGGTCGCGACAAAGCGCCGGCCAATGGATTACGATCTGGATCTGCAAGACCCCGAACAATACGAATTGCATGCCCGGCTTTCGGAGTCGGAAACCCCGGAAGGCTTGCTGCTTACCGACGAGATCCGCGACACCGTGAACCGTGCGATCGAGAATCTGCCCGAGGATTTGCGAACCGCGATCGTGCTACGCGAGTTGGAAGGATTGAGTTACGAAGATATAGCGCAGACGATGGACTGTCCGGTAGGAACGGTGCGCTCGCGAATATTCCGGGCGCGCGAGGCGATTGACAAAAAGCTTCGACCCATTTTTGATGGCGGCCTTGGCCGGCCCGAGGACACATGAGCGAACAAATTCGTGAACAAATCTCGGCATTTCTCGACGGCGAACTGCCCGACTCGGAAACCGAACTGCTGCTCAAGCGCCTGACCCGCGACGGCGAGCTGCGCGAAAGCTTTGGCCGGTACTCATTGATCGGTGAGGCGCTGCGCGGCGCCGGTTCCGACCGGGTGACCAAGGGCTTTGCCGCGGGGGTGAATCTTGCCATCGACGGCGAACCGGTGCAGGTCGCCGTCCAGGCCAAGGAAATGCGCGCGAGCCATTGGTGGCGTCCCCTGGCCGGAGTTGGTATTGCCGCCGGCGTCGCGACCGTGGCCATCGTGGCTCTGCAACAACGGGCGATCACCCCCAGCGGGCCGGGGGCTGGCCGGATCACGGCGCAGAATGTCGTCGCGCTGACGACCGCGGCAACTCCAAATGCCGCGGCAACCCGCGCCGCACCGAATCTGGCCGCGCAAAATGCGGTCGCGCCCGCCGCCGGACGCGAGGCGCTTTCCTATACCGTGCCTGCGTCGTCGGATTCACCGGTGCACCTGGTGCGGGCCCGCTTGACCAATTATATATTCGCGCACAGCAAGTACTCCTCCGGGTTGGGCCAGCGGGGGGTGTTGGCGGACCTGCTCATAGATGATGAGGAGCCGGTGCCCGCCGCCGCGCAGCCGCGAATCCCAGATGCGCGCGTTGCTCCATGAAGGAATTGCCGGGTAATCGCGGCAGCTGGCTGGTTCCCTGTGCCATTGCGGGCGCGCTATTGGCAGCGCTGCCGGTGTACGCCCAAGGCGCCGATGATCCGCGCGAGTGGCTCGAAAAAATGAACCAGGCGCTGGCCACGCGCAACTACGACGGTACTTTTTTTCATCTGAGCGAGGGCCGGGTGGAAACCATGCGCATCGTTCACCGGGTGCGCGGGGGCCGGGTCAGCGAGCGGCTGCAGTCGCTGGATGGCTCGGGCCGCGAATTCGTGCGCAACAACGATGAGTTGACCTGCTACATGCCGGATCAACATATGGTGTTGGTCGAGCCGCGCCAGGACCGCGGGCCGTTCCTGGGCTCGTTGCCCAAGTTCGGCGCGTCGGTGAATGATTTCTATCACATCGAGGCGAAGCCGACGACCCGAATCCTCGGCCGTCCGGCGCGGGCCATTGCGGTTACCCCGATAGATCAGTTCAGGTTCGGATACCGCCTGTGGCTCGATGAGAAGACCGCCATGCCGCTGAAGACGCAATTGTGCGACTCGCAGGGCCGGGTGATCGAGCAGATATTCTTTGCGCGCCTCGAGATGCCGGAAAACATTCCGGACAGCGACCTTAAGCCCTCGGTGCGAACCGAGGGAATGCGCTGGGTACGCCAAGGCGCGCATCAAGAGGCAGCTTCTCCGGCACTATCGGCGTATCGCGCCAGCGAGCTGCCGCCGGGATTTCGCCTGACCGTGTCGGGCGCGCAGACCCTGGGTGGCGCGTCGGTGCCGGCGAGTCACTTGGTTTATTCGGACGGACTGGCCACGGTATCGGTGTTCGTCGAGGCGCCACGGCAGGCAGAGGCAGGGTCGATCACAACGCCGGATCCGACGCCGGCCGAGCCGCCCATGCTCGGCCTGTCCCGCGTCGGATCGGGTTACGCATTCTCGACGGTGGTGCAAGGTCACCAGGTCACCGCCGTGGGCGAGGTGCCCGCTGCCACCGTGGAATTCATCGCCCAGCGGGTAAGAATATCCAGCGGCGGCGAGCTTCCCCGCCACTGACTCTAGCCCCGTGGCGTTGCGCCGTTTTCTGCTGTATTCACGCCCCGGCTGCGGCCTCTGTGAGGAGATGCTGAGCGAGCTCGCGGCGGTGCCGGAAGCGGCGGCAGTCGGAGTCGACGTGATCGATGTCGATAACGATCACGCCACCAAAGCGCGCTACGGCCACAAGATTCCGGTTCTACTGCTCGACGGCGAATTGGTCTGTCATGGCCGCCTGGACCCCGAAGAATTGCATAAGGCCCTCGCACATCGCCGCCGACCGGTATAATCGTCGGTTTGCCCAACTAGGAGCCAATCCTAGGGCTCCCAGGCGTAGATGAAGAATATCCGCAATTTTTCCATCATTGCTCATGTTGACCACGGCAAATCGACTTTGGCCGATCGGTTCATCCAGCTATGCGGTGGTCTCGACGCGCGGGAGATGCAGGCTCAGGTTCTCGACTCCATGGATCTGGAGCGCGAGCGCGGCATCACCATCAAAGCGCAGAGCGTCACGCTGGGGTTTACATCGGCGAGCGGCGAGCTATACCAGTTGAATTTCATCGACACGCCCGGGCATGTGGATTTCTCCTACGAAGTGTCGCGATCACTTGCGGCCTGCGAGGGAGCCCTGCTGGTGGTGGATGCCGCCCAGGGCGTCGAGGCGCAGAGCGTCGCCAACTGCTACACCGCGCTGGAGCAGGGCCTGGAGGTGCTGCCGGTCATCAACAAGATCGATTTGCCGTCGGCCGATCCCGCGAAGGTCATCCATGAAATCGAGGAAATCATCGGCATTCCGGCCGACGATGCGGCGCTGGTCAGCGCCAAAACCGGACAGGGCGTTCCCGAATTGCTCGAGCAATTGGTCAAGCGCATTCCGGCGCCCAAAGGCGATCCCTTGGGTCCGCTGCAGGCATTGATCATCGATTCGTGGTTCGACAACTACGTGGGTGTGGTTTCGCTGGTGCGGGTCATGAACGGCGCCCTGCGCACCGGCGAGAAGATCCGGGTGATGTCGACGGGCCGCAGTCACAACATCGACAAACTCGGCCGCTTCTCGCCCAAACCGGTGACGCGCGAGTCGCTGGAAACCGGCGAGGTTGGTTTTGTCATTGCCGGAATCAAAGAGATCGATGGGGCTCCGGTGGGCGACACCATCACGCTGGAAGGCAATCCGGCCAAGGAGCCGCTCGCGGGTTTCAAACAGGTGCAGCCGCGGGTTTTCGCCGGCCTCTTTCCAGTGAGCTCCGACGACTACGAACAATTCCGCGAGGCCCTCAAGAAGCTGAAACTCAATGATTCGGCGCTGCATTACGAGCCGGAAGTGTCCACCGCCCTGGGGTTTGGTTTTCGCTGCGGTTTCCTGGGGCTGCTGCATATGGACATCGTGCAGGAGCGTTTGGAGCGCGAATACGGCCTGAATTTGATCACCAGCGCGCCGACCGTCATCTACCAGGTATTGCTCACCGATGGGTCGGTGATCGAGGTGGACAATCCTTCAAAATTGCCGCCGCAGGATCGGGTGTCGGAGCTCCGCGAACCCATCATCATCGCCAATATCCTGGTGCCGCCGGACCATGTGGGAGCGGTGCTGGCGTTGTGCAGTGAAAAACGCGGCATGCAGAAAAAAATGCTGTTCCTCGGCAGCCAGGTCTCGCTGCAATACGAATTGCCGCTCGCCGAAATCGTGCTCGACTTCTTCGACCGGCTGAAATCTTCGAGCCGCGGCTACGCCTCCTTCGATTACGAATTCAGCCATTTCCAGGCCGCGCCGCTCGTCAAACTCGATGTGCTGATCAACGGCGATCCGGTGGACGCGCTGTCCCTCATCGTGCATCGCGATAATGCCTACAACCGCGGCCGGGAACTGGTCGATAAGATGCAGGAGCTGATACCGCGCCAAATGTTCGACATTGCGGTTCAGGCGGCGATCGGCAGCCATATCATCGCGCGCGCCAGCGTCAAGGCGATGCGCAAGAACGTGCTCGCCAAGTGCTACGGAGGCGACATCACGCGCAAACGCAAACTCCTCGAGAAGCAAAAGGCCGGCAAGAAGCGTATGAAGCAGGTCGGCCAGGTTGAAATCCCGCAGGAGGCGTTTCTCGCGGTATTGCAGGTCGGCAAGAAGGCCAACTGAAGCGGTGGCCGCAACCTTGAACTATTTGGGGGTATTTCGTGAATGATGGCGATCGTCTTTTTGTAGGCCTTTTGTTCGCGGGCATCGCCTGTGTGCTGGTGATCTTGATCGACGGATGGTTCTTGCGGCCGCATCGCGATCCGGGCGCAACCAGCGCCGATGAACCGCTGCTGCCCAAATTGGCCGGCTATGCCCTGGTGGGGCTGTCGTTGGCGATGCTATGGCGGCTGTTTCGCTACGAGGCGGTTGATTTCAGTCTCATGCTGGTGGTGGTCGGTGCCGTGTCCGGGGTCATATGGGCGCTGGATCAGGCTTTCTTCGTGGGCCGGCGTCGAGCGGCAGCCGCGGCGGTGGGCACTCAGCCTGAGCGCGTACGCGAGCCCGTCGCCGTCGAGTATGCCCGGTCGTTCTTCCCGGTCATCATCCTGGTGCTGGTCATCCGTTCCTTTCTTTTTGAGCCGTTCCGCATCCCTTCCGATTCCATGATGCCGACCCTGTTCGACGGCGATTTTATATTCGTGAGCAAGTATTCCTACGGACTGCGCCTGCCGGTCGTCAATACGCTGGTGTTCGCGACCGGCACCCCCAAGCGCGGCGATGTGATCGTGTTCCGGCTGCCGCCGAATCCGAAGATCAATTACATCAAGCGCCTGGTGGGGCTGCCGGGAGACCGAATTCGGGTCGATGAGAACAACCTGCTGTACGTCAATGACAAGCTGATGCCCCAGGAGGGCGGGCCGACCTATACGGGTCCGAAACAGGATCTCTGGAACTACGCCGGCGTTCCCACGGCCTTCGAACAACTTGACGCCAAGCGGCATCGCCTCATGTTCGCCAACGGCAGCGTCAGAGCCGGCGAGTGGGTGGTGCCGCCGGGGCACTATTTCTTCATGGGCGACAACCGCAACAACAGCAAGGATAGCCGGTGGCTGAATGAACCGGACGCCCCGGGGTTCGTTCCGGAGAGGAATCTAGTCGGTAAAGCGGTGCGAATTTGGCTTAATCTTGATACTCGTGACGGACCTCTCTGGAGAAGGATCGGGAATGCGATTGAATAGGGGTCCCAAAGGGAGGCTTTTATGCGACAGCATCAGCAAGGCATGACATTCTTAGGATTGCTCTGCATCCTTGCCCTGGTCGGCGTGGTCGTCTATGCCGGTATCCGGCTGATTCCTGTGTACCTAAACTACATGAAAGTCGCCCGTATCCTGGAGGCGACGGCCAGCGAGACCAAGAACGACAACCCCGATATAAACGCCATGAGGAATATCATCAGTCGGCACTGGCAAATTGATGACCCGACCACAGTTAACGAAAAAGACATCGAGATCACCAAGGACGACACCGGCGTGCAGATGCATGTTGTGTACGACGACGTGGTCCCCTACATAGCCAACGTCTCGTTGACAGTGCACTTCGACAAGACAGTGAAGGTGCAGTGATTCCACTGCTCAAGACGGACGAACTTTCCGCCTGGGTCGAACGCACGTTCGGCTACGTGTTCAGGACGCAGGGGCTGTGTGACGCCGCACTCACGCATCGCAGTGCCGGCGCCGTGCACAATGAGCGGCTGGAATTCCTGGGCGATTCGATCCTCAATTGCAGTGTGGCGCGCATGCTCTTTGATGCCCACCCGCAGGCGGACGAGGGCGCACTGTCACGTTTGCGGGCGAAGCTGGTCAGCGGCGAAGCCCTGGCGCAGATCGCAGGTGACCTCGGCTTGGGAGAGCACCTACGTCTGGGCGCGGGCGAGTTGAAGTCGGGCGGGTTTCGCAGGGGATCGATACTGGCGGACGCGCTGGAAGCATTGCTGGGCGCGATATTTCTGGATTCCGGCTTTGATGCCGCCGCCGCGGCGGTCGAGCGCATCATGGCGCCGAGAATGTCGGAATTGCCGGGCGCCGACGCGCTCAAGGACCCCAAGACGCGCTTGCAGGAAGTGCTGCAGGCCAGCGGCCTGGCATTGCCGGTATACACCTTGACCGCGGTCAAGGGCGATCCGCACGCGCAGTCATTCACCGTCAACTGTGAAGTCCCCGTGCTGGGCACCGCCGCGGTGGGCGAGGGCGCCAGCAGGCGTCGCGCCGAGCAATTGGCTGCCGCCAAGGTGCTGGATCTGCTGCCTGCAGAACTGCGCAAATCCCTATGAACGAGTCGAATTTTCGCGCCGGTCACGTTGCCATCGTCGGGCGGCCCAATGTCGGCAAGTCCACTCTGGTGAATGCGCTGGTGGGCCGTAAGGTGACCATCGTCACGGCCAAACCGCAGACCACCCGTCACCGGATTCTGGGACTGGTCAACCGGCCGGAAGCGCAATTGGTGCTGGTCGATACGCCCGGACTGCATGAATCGACGCGGCGCGTCATGAATCAGTACATGAATCGCGTGGCCATTTCCTCCTCCCAGGACGCCGACGTGGTGCTGTTCGTGATCGAGGCGATGCGATTCACGGACGAGGATATGTGGGTTTGGGAGCGGGTGCGGGGCCTGAAGCAGCCTTTGTTCGTGGTGGTGAACAAGGTGGATCGCGTTTTCCCCAAAGAGCAATTGCTGCCGTTTCTCGAGGAAGTGGCCGAGCGCGTTCCGGCATCGGGAATCATTCCAATTTCGGCGCTGCAGGCTGATAATCTTGAGCGCTTGGTTGATCTGATCGGCGCGCGGCTGCCCGTTTCGCCGCCGCTGTTTGGCATGGACGTGGTTACCGATCGGGACGAGCCGTTTCACGCGGCCGAGATCGTGCGTGAAAAGCTGACATTGAAGCTGCGTGAAGAATTGCCGTACGGTATCAACGTGCAAATCGAGCGCTTCGCGGATGAAAACAATCGGATCATGATCAACGCGGTCATCTGGGTTGAACGCGCGGGGCAGAAGGCCATCGTGATCGGTCAGGGCGGCGAGCGCTTGAAGGAAATCGGGCGGCTCGCGCGCATTGAACTCAATGATCTGTGGCAGCGGTCGGTGCATCTGGAGCTTTGGGTCAAGGTCAAGGAAAACTGGGCTGACAGCGAAATGGCATTGCGCCAATTTGGGTACGACACATTGTGAAGATCACGCGGTGCGCAAGCACGCGTCGGGTATGGCTGGCACCGGCCTACGTATTGCACCAATATGCCTATCGGGACACCAGCCGCATCGTCGAAGTGTTCACCAGCGAGCATGGGCGCCTCACCCTGTTCGCGCGCGGCGCCAACGGTCCGAAATCCGCGCTCAAAGGCGTGCTGCGGCCGTTTCAGCGCTTGCTGGTTTCATGGTCGGGTAAATCGGAGGCGTGCCAGCTTGTTTCCGCGGAAATCGATGGTGTGACGACCAAACTTGCGCCCGCCCGGCTCATGAGCGGGTTTTATTTGAACGAATTGCTGCTGAAGTTGACCGAACGGCGTGATCCGCATCCGGAGATATTTTTCTCGTATGCCTCGTGCATGCAAGCCCTGTGCGGTGGGGAGGTCGAGGAACCCACCCTGCGGCGCTTCGAAAAAAGACTGTTGAACGATTTGGGCTATGGCTTGGAATTGCGGCGCACGGAGGACGGAATGCCGGTGGAGCCCGATCGATACTATCGGTATGCCTCGGAAAGCGGACCTCGACCCTGCGTGGCTGAAGCACCGGGCGCGGTTTACGGCCAGTCGCTCGCCGACCTGCAGACGGAGAGCTTCGGCGGTGCTCGCTCGCTGCGCGATGCGAAGCGGGTGTTGCGCGCCGCCATCGATGCCTGCCTCGACGGCCGCTCCTTGAAGTCCCGTGAAGTCATGCTGGCATTGCGACGCCGCGAGCCTGCGCCGCTGGAGCGCCCGTGAGCGAACCCAAGCTGCCCGGCGGCATCGCGCTGGGCGTGAACATCGATCACGTGGCGACGCTGCGCCAGGCGCGACGCGCCCGGTATCCCGATCCCCTGTATGCCGCGCTGCTCGCAGAGGAGGCCGGCGCCGACAGCATTACCCTGCACCTGCGCGAGGACCGCCGGCACATCCAGGATCGGGACGTATTCGCGATGCGCGGCGCTCTGCAGACCCGCATGAACCTGGAGATGGCGGTGACCGAGGAGATGGTCGGAATCGCCCTGAAGGTCGGACCGCAGGATTGCTGCCTGGTGCCGGAGTCCCGGGCCGAGGTCACGACCGAGGGTGGACTCGACGTGGCGCGGCTGGGCGCGCGCACGGCCGAGGCCGTGACGGCTCTCTGCGCCTCAGGAATCCGCGTGTCGTTGTTCATCGATCCGGATCCGGCGCAAATCGAGGCGGCTCGCCGCGCCGGTGCGCCGGTGATCGAGCTGCATACCGGCGCCTATGCCGAGGCCACCGGGGCGGCCCGTGCGCGCGAATTCGAACGGCTGCGCAGCGCGGCGAAGGCGGCGGCCTCGCTGGGCTTGACCGTGAATGCCGGTCATGGCCTCAACTACCACAATGTTGAGCCGATCGCGGCAATCGCGGAAATCATCGAACTGAACATCGGCCATTCGATCATCGCGCGCTCCGTCGTCGATGGACTGGCCAAGGCGGTGCGCGACATGAAAGAGCTGATGCGCCACGCCCGAGCAACGCCTTGCTGAGCCCATGATTTTCGGCATCGGCATCGATGTCCTCAAGGTCGAGCGCGTCGAACGTGTTTACCAGAAACATGGCGAGCGCTTCGTAAGGCACTTGTTGCTGCCGGAGGAACGGGCGCAGCTCGAGCGTACCGCGCGCCCGGTGCGATTTCTCGCCATGCGGTTCGCGGCCAAGGAGGCCATCGTCAAGGGCATGGGCACCGGCTTTTCGCATGGTGTTTGGATTCGCGACGTCGGGATCGTGCAGAACTCCTGGGGCAAACCCGAAGTCATCTATTCGCAGCGCGGCGCCAAGGTGCGCGATGGCTTGGGCATCGGCGAAGGCCACGTGACCTTGACCGATGAAGCGGGACTGGTGGTGGCGGTCGCGATTCTGATGCGGCGCGTTTCTGCATGAACACCTTGGTGTTCGACATCGAAACCGTGCCCGATACCGATCTTGGCAGGCGCCTTTATGATCTGCGTGACCTGTCCGACGAGCACGTGGCGCAGATCATGTTCACCAAGCGCCGCGAGGAGTCAGGCAGCGAATTCCTGTCGCATGAGCAGCATCGCGTCGTTGCGATATCGGTGGTGATGCGCGCGAAAGATTCGTTGCGGGTGTGGAGCCTGGGGGACGAGAAATCCTCGGAGAAGGATCTGATCGAGCGCTTCTTCGACGGGCTGGACAAATTCACGCCCGACCTCGTTTCCTGGAACGGCGCGGGATTCGATCTGCCGGTGCTGCACTATCGCAGCCTGCTGCACAGCGTGACGGCGGCGCGTTACTGGGAACTCGGCGACTCCGACCACAGCTTCAGATACAGCAACTACTTGAGCCGATTTCACTGGCGGCACATGGATCTGATGGATATTTTGTCCGGTTTCCAAGGGCGCGGACGCGCGAGTTTGCAGGACATCGCCTCGCTGCTCGGCTTCCCCGGAAAGATGGGAATGCACGGCGCCGATGTGTGGGACGCCTACCTGCATGGCGGACTCGGCCGCATCCGCGAATATTGCGAGACCGATGTGCTGAACACCTACCTGATATTTTTGCGGTTCGAACTGCTGCGCGGACATTTGAGCAAGAGCGAACACGCCCACGAGATCGGGCGGGTCCGCAAACTCCTGGCGGATTCCTCGCTGGCGCATTTCAAGGAATTCGCCGCAGCGTGGCCCGAGGGGTGACCTTAAGCGAGGTGCAGGAGGCCGACATCGTGGATCTTTCCCATGATGGCCGCGGCGTCGCGCGCATCGACGGCAAGGCGGTATTCGTCGAGGGCGCGCTGCCCAAGGAGCGCGTGCGGCTGCGGGTGATCAAACGGCGCCGGCAAATGGACGAAGCGGTCCTGGTCGACGTGCTGAGCGCGTCGCCCGATCGCGCGGTGCCGCGCTGCTTGCACTTTGGGGTTTGCGGCGGCTGTTCCCTGCAGCATCTCTCGGCCGCGGCGCAGGTGAGCGCGAAACAGCGCGAATTGCTGGAGAATCTTGAGCGCATTGGCAACGTGCGGCCGGAGCGGACGCTGGCGCCGCTGCGCGGGCCAGAATGGGCATACCGGCGCAGGGCGCGTCTCGGGGTCAAGTACGTACACAAGAAAGGCCGGGTGCTTGCGGGCTTTCGCGAACGCGCCAAACCCTATATTGCCGACCTGCGCCGCTGCGAGATCCTGGTGGAACCCTTGAATTCCCTGCCGCAGGATCTGGCCGCGCTGGTTGAGACCCTGGCGATTCGCGACAAAATTCCGCAGGTGGAGCTGGCGGCGGGCGACGCGGCTTCAGCGCTCGTGTTTCGGGTGCTGGAGCCGCCGGGCGAGCAGGATCTGCAAAAACTGGCGGACTTCGGCGCGCCGCGCGGCGTGCAGATTTTTCTGCAGACCGGCGGGCTGGATACGGTGCGGCCGTTGCGCGCCGACTATGCGCCGCTCAATTATAAGATCGACGGCGGAAACATCGTCATCGAATTCGGACCGGTCGATTTTCTGCAAATCAATCGCGACGTCAATGTGTCGATGGTGGATGCCGCGCTCAAGTTGCTCGAGGTAAAGCCCGCGGACCGGGTTCTTGATCTCTTCTGTGGTCTGGGTAATTTTACCTTGCCGCTGGCGCGCCGCGCCGCGCAGGTGCTGGGCGTGGAGGGCGACTCCGGCCTGGTGTCCAAAGCGCGCGCCAACGCCCTGCGCAACGGGATCGGCAATGTGGAATTCGCGGTCGAGAATTTATTCGAGCCCAAAAATTTCGGCGCATGGGCGGGCGCGCGCTATGATCTCGTGCTGCTGGATCCGCCGCGCGCGGGTGCTGCGGAACTGCTTGCAGCGATGGCGGGATGGCGCCCGCGGCGGGTCGTGTATATTTCCTGTCATCCGGGGAGTTTGGCGCGCGATGCCGGTATCCTGGTCCAAACACTTGGGTACCGGCTGACCGATGCAGGGGTGATGGACATGTTCCCGCATACCACGCACGTCGAATCTATCGCGGTATTCGAGGCCGCTGCATGAGCTTGGGTCCGCTCATGATCGATATTGCCGGCACCGAGTTGACGTCCGAGGACATCAAGGTGCTGTCGCATCCGCTGGTCGGCAGCGTCATCCTGTTCACCCGCAATTACCGTGACATCGCGCAGTTAACGGCCCTGACCGCCGCGATCCGCGCCCAGCGCAGTCCGCAGCTATTGATCGCCGTGGATCATGAGGGCGGGCGGGTGCAGCGCTTTCGCGAGGGATTCACCCGCCTGCCCCCGGCGCGACTCCTCGGCAGGCGCTACGATCAGGATCGGCGCGAGGCACTCAATCTCGCTCAATCGGTTGGCTGGTTGATGGCCGGCGAGCTGCGCGCGGTGGGCGTGGATTTCAGCTTTGCGCCCTGTGTCGATCTCGATTACGGGGTCAGCGAGATCATTGGCGATCGAGCCTTCCACAAGGACCCGGACGTGGTCGCGGCCTTAGGTATAGCCTACATGGCGGGCATGCGGGAGGCGGGCATGGCGGCGGTGGCCAAGCACTTTCCCGGGCACGGCGCCGTGATCGCCGATTCGCATGTCGCCTTGCCGGTGGACCGGCGCAAATACGCAGATTTGGAGCCCGATATCCGGCCCTATCGACCCCTCATCGACAACAATCTTGCCGCGGTGATGGGGGCCCACGTGGTGTTTCCGGCCGTCGATGCATTGCCCGCCAGCCTGTCGCAGCGCTGGATCACGGGAGTGCTGCGCCGCGAGCTGGGTTTCCACGGTTGCGTGTTCGCGGACGACCTGTCGATGGCCGGCGCCGCCGCTTTTGGGGGAGTCATTGAGCGCGCCAAGCACGCATTTGCGGCAGGTTGCGACGTCCTGCCCATTTGTAACGATAGACAAGCGGTACAGTCCGTCCTGGAACATTTCGGGCCGGAGGCGGGTACGCCAGCTTCCCAGGCACGGATGGTCCGCATGCGGGCTCGGGGAGAGCCCCCTACGAATCTGAATTCGGATCGCCAGTGGCAGCAGACGGTAGCAAACATCGCAGATCTTTCGGCGGCACCCCCCTTGGTGCTGACGGAGGAGGGTCATGACGGGGTGTGACGAGGGAATGTACCGCCGCTTGGTCGAGACCTCGCCGGAAGGGGTTGCGCTCATCGACGCGCAGAATCCGGAGCAACCGGTTGTTTATGTTAACTCCGCCTTCGAGGCGCTGACCGGCTATTCGGCCGCAGAACTCGTCGGCCGTAATCTGCGCCTGTTGCAGGCCCATGATCGCGACCAGGACGGCCGGCATCGGCTCCGCGAGGCATTGAGCCGCGGCGACAGCTGCCGCGTGCTGCTGCGCAATTACCGCAAGGACGGCTCCCTGTTCTGGAATGAAATGGTGGTGGTGCCGGTGCGCGACGCCGCAGGCCGCATCACGCATTTCGCCGGGCATCACCGCGACGCCGGCGAGCGGTTGCGGATCGATCCCAAGGTGGCGAGAGACTCCCTGAGCGGGGCTCACCAGCCGACCACCCACGCGGTGCGCGACGATCGCCTGACCGGGCTTTACACCTTGTCCTATCTCGAGGAATTATTGAAACGCGACTGGGCGGTGGCGCATCGCGAGCAGCGCAGTATTGCCGTCTTTGCAGTCGACATCGACGCACTCGATCTTTACAACACCACATTCGGACGCGCCGCCGGCGATTCGACCATTCGGCGCGTGGCGCATGTGGTTTCAGGGTGCCTGCGCCGTTCGAGCGATGTCACCGCGCGCATCGACGGCGGCAGCCTCATAGCATTCGCGCCGGGACTGAGCTATGAACAGGCTTTGAGTGTCGGACACCTCATGGCCGAAAGAGTGCGTGAGCTTCGCATTCATCATCCCCGCTCGGCGGTATTGCGCTACATCAGCATCAGCATCGGCGTTGGTGCGATGGTACCGGGAGCCGCGGACAGCCCTTCGAGCCTGATGCAGAAGGCGCAGCAGCAGCTGCAGCTCGCCAAGAAAGCCGGGCGCAATCAAGCGGCTTGAAGCGCGCGAGCGGCGTCGGTCAACTGCGCCGGGCGGCGCCGCTACTGCATGTGCTGACCGCCGTTGATCGCAATATTGGCGCCGGTCAGGAAGGCCGCCTCGTCACTCGACAGGTAGGCCACCAGCCCGGCCACTTCTTCCGGCTTGCCGAGCCGCCCCATGGGTATCTGCGGAATGATTTTGGAGTCCAGTACCTCCTTCGGGATCGCCATCACCATGCTGGTGCCGATGTAGCCGGGGGAGATGGTGTTGACGGTGACGCCCTTGCGTGCGACTTCGAGAGCGAGCGCCTTGGTGAAGCCGTGCATGCCGGCCTTGGCCGCGGAATAATTGGTCTGCCCGAACGCGCCTTTCTGGCCGTTGACCGAGGAGATGTTGATGACCCGGCCCCAGCCGCGCTCCAACATGCCGTCGCACACCTGCTTGGTCATGTTGAAGCAGGAGTCGAGATTCGTATGCATCACCGAATCCCAGTTGATCTTGTCCATCTTCTTGAAGGTCATGTCGCGCGTGATGCCGGCGTTGTTCACCAGCACATCCACCGGGCCAAGCTCTTCCGCCACCTTGCGGATGCAGGCCTGACAGGATTCCCAGTCGCTGACATCGCAGGCGTACGCGTGAAAATGATAACCCTGCTGGTTCATTGACTTGAGCCAATCCGTGGCCTTGGGATTACTCGGCGAGTAGGTGGTGGCGACGGTATTGCCGAGCTTAGCCAACTTGATGCAGATGGCTTCGCCCAAGCCCCCCATGCCGCCGGTGACCAATGCGACTCTTTTTTTCAGTTCCATAAATTGCTCACGACTTTAAGTTGTTGATGTTGCGTTAAATGAGTTGAACCTAGCGTTCGATTGCCATCGCCACGCCCATGCCGCCGCCGATGCACAGGCTGGCGAGGCCTTTCTTGGCGTCGCGACGAATCATCTCGTGCAAAAGAGTGACGAGGATGCGGCAACCCGAGGCGCCAATCGGATGACCGATGGCGATGGCGCCGCCATTGACGTTGATCTTCGAGGTGTCCCAGCCCATTTGGCGATTGACGCCGATCGCCTGGGCGGCAAATGCCTCGTTGATTTCCATCAGATCGAGCTGCTGATGCGTCCAGCCCGCTTTCGAAAGACACAACTGGCTGGCCGGCACCGGGCCCATCCCCATGATTTTCGGGTCCACTCCCGCGGATGAGTAGGCGCGAACATAAGCCATGGGCTTCAAGCGCAGTTCCTCCGCCTTGCGGGCCGACATCATGATCACGGCCGCGGCGCCGTCGTTGATGCCCGAGGCGTTGCCCGCGGTCACCGTGCCATCCTTGGCAAACGCGGGCTTAAGCGCGCTCAGCGCTTCGACCGTGGTGCCGGCGCGGATGTATTCATCCGTATCGAATGCCGTGGTGCCTTTGCGCGTTACGATCTCGATCGGCGCAATCTCGGCCTTGAAACGCCCGGCCTTCTGCGCGGCCTCCGCCTTCTGCTGCGAGGCTGCCGCGAATTCATCCTGCTCACGGCGGGAAATATCGTATTTCTTCGCAACGTTCTCAGCCGTGGTTCCCATGTGATAGTTGTTGTAGGCGTCCCACAGGCCATCGATGATCATGCTGTCGACGAGCTTGGCATCGCCCATGCGAAATCCGTCGCGCGACCCTGGAAGGACATGCGGCGAAGCGCTCATGTTCTCCTGGCCGCCGGCAATGACGATGTCCGCATCGCCGCACTTGATGGCCTGAGCGGCGAGATGCGTGGCCTTCAGGCCGCTGCCGCAGACCTTGCCGACTGTCATCGCCGGCACCATGTCCGGAATTCCTGCGCGGATCAGCGCCTGCCGCGCCGGATTCTGGCCGACCCCCGCGAGCAGCGCCTGTCCCATGATCACTTCGGAGATCTGGCTGGCCTTCACGCCGGAGCGCTCGAGAAGGGCCTTGATGATTTGCGCGCCCAGGTCCGCGGCCGCAACCTTGGCGATGGAACCGTTGAATTTACCCACCGCGCTGCGCAGTGCCGCCGTGATGACCACGTCGTTCATAGCAACCTCTTTGGCTTGGCCTAGTGTTTGAAGTTCGTCGTCAAGCCTTCGATGGCGGCCCTGACCTCTGCTCCGGCTTTGTCCATGTGGGCTTTGAATTCCGCCCACGTGGTCTCGTTGGCGCCCTTCAGCTTGCTGAAGTTCTCCCACGCCTGCGTCTGACTGGCGCGCAGCGTTTCGAGCATTTTCTCATATTGAAGTTTGGCGTTGGCCTCGACCTTTTCGGCACCGGCCTTGAAGGCCTCGGTCTGCGCCTTCCATTCATTCAACTGCTTTTCCATCAAGGACTGATAATCTTCCCGAATTCCCATGGTCCTTACTCCTGCTATGGGTTGATCGCGCATTCCTGGCCATTGCGGCGCGCTGGACATTGTCCACCATTTTCAGGCGTTTATCCTATGCTGATTCCGCATCGCAATTCGGTACGGTATCGTACAGCCAGTATCCGTTGGAAACAGCCGCGGATTTTCCACGGGTTTCTTGCGGAGAATGCGTATGCTGCGCCAATGGTTGAGAAGAGCAGTGGGCCTGGGCGCACGGGCGCGGCCTTCGCCACGGGGCCGCAGCCGATTTCTCGAGGCAACCTTCAAGGATTCGAGCGCGCGCAGCGCAACTGAACAAAATCGGCGCCGCGAGCTCGACTACCGGCTGTATCTGCCCAGCGGCTCCTCGGCGCGCGACAGCTTGCCGCTGATCGTCATGCTGCACGGCTGCAATCAGGACTCGCTGACATTTGCCGAGGGCACGCGCATGAATGCGCTCGCCGAAGAATGCCGCTTCGCCGTGCTGTATCCGCAGCAGGGTCAGGATTCGAATCATCTGCGCTGCTGGAATTGGTTCGAAGCGGCTTCATTGGCAGGCGCCGGGGAGGCCGCCCTGATCGCCCGCCTGATTGCCCAGGTCAGCGAGCGCCGCCCGATCGACCGGCGCCGCGTCTATCTGGCAGGGATGTCGGCCGGCGGCGCAATGGCCAATGTCCTGGCCGTGCGCCACAGCCGTCTATTCGCCGCCTGCGCCACGCATTCCGGCCTGATGTTCGGCGCAGCGCATTCGCCGCTGCAGGCGCTCGCCGCGATGCGATCCGGCGCCACGGCCGCGACCATCGAAGCGGCGCGCCGGCTGATGCGCGAGACCGAGCCCGCGGTGACGGTGCCGACGCTCGTGATTCACGGTGACCAAGACACGACGGTCAGTCCGGCGAATGCGCAGCAAATCATCGACGAGCTGAAATTTCGGGCGGAATTCATCGACCCGGCCGGCGGCGCCCTGCTCTTGTCCGAGGAGCTTTGCATCGATGCGGGCCGCAGCTACCGGCAGCAGGACTACTCTCGACAGGGACGGATCGAACTGCGCAAGATTTTGATCACCGGACTTGCGCATGCGTGGAGCGGCGGCGACGATCGTCTGGAGTTCAACGACGCCGCAGGTCCCGCCGCCAGCCGGCTGGTCGTGGATTTTGTCACGCAGTATCAGCGCGGCTGATCAACGCGCGGCCAGCCACTTGGCGATCGAGGCGGGCACCTCGTGCTGCGCCCGCGCGCTGATGTACATACCGATGTGGCCCAGATCAAACTCGAGTGCCGTGTAATCACGGCTGCCCACCAGGCCCTTGAGCGCCAGGGATGCGGCGGGCGGCACCAGGTGATCGCGCTTGCCGATGAGGTTCAGTACCGGCACGCGCAGAGTGCGCAGATCCACCTTGCGTCCCGAGATTTCCAGCCGGTTTTGCGCGAGGCGGTTCTCCTGATAAAACCAGATCACGAATTCGCGGAACGCCGCGCCGGCCTGGTCGGGACTGTCGAATATCCATTGTTCAACGCGCATGAAATTCTCGGCGCCCGCGCGATCGGGATTAGCCGCCAGCAGATCGACGTACTTCTGCTGCGTCAGCCGAAACGGCATCAACGATAAAAACAGTTGGTTGAGCACATCTCCCGACACATTGCCATCACCCACCCAGGCGGCAATATCGATCCTTCGGGCCCATTTCGACAGCAGGTCCGCCGGCGAATGGAAGTCGACCGGCGTGACCATGGTGATGAGATTTTTTATGCGCTGTGGCTGCAGCGCAGAGAAGCACAGACTCAATACGCCGCCCTGGCACACCCCGAGCATGTTCAGCGCATCCAGATGTTGCGCCTCCAGGATATGTGCCACGCATCCCGCCAGATGATCATCGAGGTAGTCGGCGAGCGTGGTGAAGCGATCGGCGCCGTCCGGGTATCCCCAGTCGATGAGATAGACATCCAGGCCTTCATTCAAGAGACCGCGAATCAAGGAACGGTCTTCCTGCAAATCCATCATGTACGGCCGGTTCACCAGTGCGTACACGATCAGCAGCGGTGTGCTCACCGAGGGCCGCGCGATGGGTCGGTAACGATAGAGTTTCACCTTTCCCGATTGCCGCACCATTTCTCGCTCCGAGCAGCCTGCGGCGCCGGGAGTGGCGGCGGCAAGCGCAGCGAGCGCGCTGAAGGAGTTGTTCGTCATGGTTTTGCCTTCTTGCGCGGCACGCGCTGCGGCGCGCGTTGCGGCGCGCGTTGCGGCGTGGCGGCTGCCTCGGGCCGGCTCTGCTCGCGCAGGGCGCGCAGTTCATGTTCCACGGCCATCAGGCGCTGCGTCAGCGTGTTGATCTCGCTGCGCGTCGGCAGGTCGAGGAGCTTAGCCGAATGTTCGATGCCGGCCTGCAGCTCTTTTCGCCATTCACTGCTCGCATTCACATAGTCGGCGAGCGCGTTGCAGAAAGGCTCGCCATGTGCGGCGCGGGCATAGGCGTCCTCCGCACAGTCGATCCACGTTCCGTAGAGTTTGTGCAGCGCTTCGGCACTGGGCGCCTGCGGCGGCGCGGCGGCGAGCCCGGCTCCGAAAGTTGCGGCGGCCTCGCGCACCGCATCGGCGCCGAAGCGCTGCAGCCGGCGCTGAGCTTCTTCGATGCGCCGCCACGCTTCCGCCATGCGCTGCGCACGAAGCTGGGATTCGCGGCTGGCGCCGAGCGCGGGGGAGTTCGGTGCGAACATGGGCGGCGCGCCGCCGGTGCCGGCACTCAGATTCCACGGCAATTGGATGTCGGAGAATAATTCGCGCAACGAATCGCCGAAACTTTGCGCGGCCGCGGCTGCCGCGGGTGCCGGCGCATTGGCCGCGCCGTCAAAATAGGCGCGTGCAGCGGCGTTGAAGTGTTCGCTGAGGTCGGCAAAGGGGGCAAAGGAGGATGCATTCTGCGCGGTGCCGGAAGGGGATGCGCCCGGTGTGAATCGCGCGCTGAATGCCAGCCACTGCGCCCACGGATCAGGTTGCATCGGAGGACACTCTGTACGCAATGCAATAGGGGAAAGTCTGAACGTGGACGGCGCTCGAAAACATGCCAAGTGTGACGTAAAACATTGTTTTTATAGCATTCACGCGATTAGATGGTTCCACGATTTAAAGCTCGTTGTAACAGAAGTTGTGCAATGCGAAAGGTTCGCTTAGGATGCGTGCGGATTTTTTAGATTAGACCATGCAGCAAGAACGCCTCATACGCAAATATGCCAATCGGCGCCTCTATGACACGGGCGCCAGCCGCCACGTGACTCTGGAAGATCTGCGGCAATTGATCGTCTCTGGCGAGAAAATCAAGGTGGTCGATGATAAGTCCGGCGAAGATCTGACGCGCTCGGTGCTTTTGCAGATCATCGCCGAGCAGGAACAGTTCGGCTCGCCGGTACTGGGCCCAGAACTACTCGAAATGATCATCCGCTTCTATGGCCGCCCGGCGCAAGCATTGCTCAGCGGCTACCTCGAGCAGGCATTTACAACCATGCTGCGGCAGCAGGAGGCAATGCAATCGGAGATGCTCAAGGCACTGCAGACGCCATTCGCACCATTGACCGATCTTGCCCGCACCAATCTTCAGATGTGGGAAAAGATGCAATCCGCTGCTCGCGCCGCGTTCACCGGAAGCGACGCGAACGCGCCCAAACCCGGCTCCGATACCGGTGCCCAACCCAAAGATGACAGCAAGAAAGGCGAGTAATGGCTTATGGACGTTCATAACAAAACTGTGGTGGTGACCGGCGCAGGCCGCGGCATCGGTCGTGCGATCTCGTTGCAGCTCGCCGCTCAAGGCGCTGACCTGGCGCTTTTCGACCTGAATGAATCCGATCTTGAAGCCACCGCTTCGCAATGCGCGGCCAAGTCGGTGCAGGCGCGCAGCTACCGCGTGAATGTGGCCGATGAAGGCGAAGTCAGCGCCGCCATGGCGCAGGTCGCGTCGGACTTCGGGCGCTTGGACGGGCTGGTGAATAATGCCGGTATCGTGCGCGACGGCTTGCTCGTCAAAGTGAAGGACGGCGCCGTTGTCGGGCGCATGTCGATGGATCAGTGGAACTCGGTAATTGGCGTGAATTTAAGCGGTGTATTCCTGTGCGCGCGCGAGGCGGCGGCGCAGATGATTGGCTTCGGCAACGGCGGCGTGATCGTCAATATTTCCAGCATTTCCCGAGTCGGCAATGCCGGCCAGAGCAACTACAGCGCTGCCAAGGCCGGGGTCGAGTCCTTAGGCGTGGTGTGGGCCAAGGAGCTCGCGCGCTACGGCATTCGAGTCGGCTCCATCGCACCGGGCTTCACGCACACCGAGATCCTCGCCTCGATGCGTCCGGAAGTGCTGGAGAAACTCACCGCGCCGGTGCCGCTAAAGCGCCTCGGGCAACCCGAAGAAATCGCCCATGCCGTACTGTTCATATTCGAAAACGATTTCTTCACCGGCCGCTGTATCGAGGTCGACGGCGGTCTGCGCTTCTGAGCCCGGCATTTGCGCTTGCAGCCCCAAGGCGCCGCAGATGCGCGCGGCCGCTGATACCACGCGCGCTACCGACGCTGCCAGCAGATTATCCGTAGGCGGGTGGTGGCGGGGCGCCCCGCAGTCGTAGCGCGAGTGCGGCAGCCCGAGACGCGCCATGACCACTACCTCGACCGCTTCGGCCTCGTACTCAAACAGCGTGCAGTCCATGGCGCGATGAGCGCCCCGATGCGCCAGCCAATGGGCCAATTCGTGCACCAGCGTGAGCAGTTGCTGTTCGGGGCTCAAGTCAGCGCGCAGCGTGATGAGATCGCGGCAAATCCGGCCATGGACGCAGGGGGGTAATTCCGCGCGCAGCACACGTGCGCCGTTGCGCTCGATAAAGGACTCGAGAGCCAGAATGCAGCTCGGAATCGAAGTCATACAGCCCCCGTGTAGGCCGAGAGCCTTGATTATGCGCCCGGACGGGCGGCCCGTCGCCATCCTCCCCAATTACTCTTGCAGTGCACTTTTTTCCTGCATATATTATTTTACAATTGTAATAATTAGAAAAATAATCATTTATAAACAATAATATACGACAATGTAAGAGAGCGCGGTCGGTTTGAGTAGATTCTTCTTGCGTTGCATACAAAATGGACTATACTGACGCCAGTAGCATCAATCCCCCAAGACAAGGAACGACCATGAACAACTCCCCTTTTGATCCCACCAGCATTTTCGAGTCCTATCGCAACGCGTTCGCGCCTGTGCTCAAAGCCCAGCAAGAAGGCGTCAAGGCCATCGAGCGTTTGGGCCGTTATCAGTACGCCGTTGCCGGCGACTATATGGAGTGGAGCATTGCCCACGCCACTGCGGCGACCGCCGTGAAGACCCCCGCTGAACTCATGACCAAGCAGGTCGAACTTGCCACGGCCCTCGGCGAGAAGCTGCGAGTTCGCGCGCAAGAGTTCGTCACTTTGGCCACCGAGGCCCAGTCGAGCTTCACCCAAGTGGTCAAGGAAGCTGCCAGCAAGGCCGCGGACATGACCAAGGAAGCCACCGCAAAGGTTGTAGAGACTGCCAAAAAGGCGGCCTAATTCGAGTAACACCGCGCAACGGCGGTGAAAGCGATGACTTGACTCAAGAGGAGGAGGCGATGGTGCCTCCTCCTGCTTGTTTAGTTGTATTCTGTCGTCAATCAACGCATGGGCTGGACAGTAATCACAGTGGTCAACACCAAGAACTCCAATACGGCGAACTCAAGTACCGCCGACTCAAGTAACGCGAAAAATACCGATTCCAACCCTGCTGCGGCCCCCGTGGATGCGGAAGGTTGGGCGCGCATGATGCGCGCGCAGCTGGCGACCGTGTCGGGCGGCCTCGCTCCCGATGTCTACGTGAACGCTTGGTGGGACTGGTACTTAAATATTGCCAAACAACCGCCCAAGCAGCTGCAGATCCTGCAGGATGCGTGGGCCAGGACGGCCGACAACATGAATTTTGCGATGAAGGCGGCTTCCGGCCAGCCGCTGCCGCCGTCCGAAGGCGATGCGCGCTATGCAGGCGACGCCTGGGCGCAATGGCCGTTCAACGTGTACGCGCACGGCTATCGCAACTACGCCGACTGGTGGAGCAAAGCCTGGTCCGGCGTGTCGGGCGTCACCTCGGAGAACGAACGCACCTTGAAGTTTGTCGCCAATAACGCGCTCGAAGTCTTTTCTCCGGCCAACTACCTTGTCACCAATCCGGAGCTGCTCGAAGCCACCCGCGCGGAATCCGGCCAGAATCTGGTGCGCGGTTTCAGCCACTGGCTCGAAGACATTGAACGAGCGGTTGGCGAGAAGGCACCGACCGGAACCGGCGAGTTCGTCATCGGTCGCGACGTTGCCGCGACACCCGGCAAGGTGGTGATGCGCAATGATCTGGTTGAACTCATTCAGTATGCGCCGGCAACCGACAAGGTGTTCGCGGAGCCAATATTGATCGTTCCGGCCTGGATCATGAAGTACTATATTCTTGATCTGTCGGCGCAAAATTCCATGGTGCGCTACCTGGTTGCGCAGGGCCACACGGTGTTCATTGTCTCGTGGAAAAATCCGAATGCCAGCGACCGCGGCTTCGGCATGGACGATTACCTCAAGCTTGGCATCAAGGACGCCGTCGAGGCCGTGTCAAGCATCGTGCCGGGTCGAAAGATTCATTCGGTGGGCTACTGCATCGGCGGCACGTTGTTGTCGATCGGCGCCGCGGTGCTCGCTGCCGCCGGCGATCAGCGGCTCGCCAGTGTGACGCTGATGGCGGCACAGCAGGATTTCAGCGAGCCCGGCGAACTCTCGGTGTTCATCAGCCCGAGTCAGATCGACATGCTCGAGGCGGTCATGGACCGCACCGGCGTTCTCAAGAGCGAACAAATGGGCGCGGCGTTTGCGCTGCTGCGCTCGCGGGATCTGCTGTGGACGCCGGCCGTCAACACCTATGTTCGCGGCAAACGCGAATCTCCGAACGACCTGATGGCCTGGAATGCGGACGGCACGCGCATGCCGTGCCGTATGCACAGCGAATACCTGCGCGGGCTCTATCTCAACAATGCGCTGGCGCGCGGCGAATTTCAGGCCGACGGCCGAACCGTCGATCTAGCCGCAATCAAGCTGCCGATGTTCGTGGTCGGGACTGAAACCGATCATGTCGCGCCGTGGAAGTCGGTCTACAAAGCGCGCGGGTTGACGCGCTCCAATGACTACACATTTCTGCTCACCTCCGGTGGCCACAATGCCGGCATCGTCAGCGGTCCCAAGCACCCGCGGCGGCGCCACCGCGTTCGCACCTGGCTGAACGCCGCTGAGACGCTCACGCCGGAAGCGTGGCTTGAGGGCACCCACGCTCAATCCGGTTCCTGGTGGCCGACCTGGCAGCATTGGCTGGCAGCCCATTCGACGCAATCCCTGGTGGATCCGCCGTCGCTCGGATCGGCAGCGGCCGGCTACCCGCCGATCGGCGATGCGCCCGGCGAGTACGTGCTGCAAAAATAGTTTGAGCGCCACCGATGATTCCGTCGTTAACGCATTTCATCAATGGCGAGCGGGTGCCGGGAGCGCCGACCCGGGAAAGCGAAAATCCGTCGGATACGCGCGATATCGTCGCAACCTATCCCGACGGCGGCGCGCCCGAGGTTGCCGCAGCGGTCGATGCCGCGCGCCGCGCGTTCCCGTCATGGTCTGAAGCCTCACCCGAGGTCAGGTCGGACCTTCTCGACAAGATCGGCGACGTCATCTTGAAACGCCGCGAGGAGCTGGGAAGGCTGCTGTCCCGGGAAGAGGGAAAGACCCTCCCGGAAGGCATCGGTGAAGTGGCACGGGCGGGGCGCATCTACAAATACTTCGCGGGCGAAGCACTGCGCCGCCACGGCCAAAACTTGAGCTCGACGCGCGCGGGTGTTGATGTCAGAACGTCGCGCGAGCCGGTGGGCGTTTTTGGCCTGATCACGCCGTGGAATTTCCCGATAGCGATTCCGGCGTGGAAATCGGCGCCGGCGCTGGCATTCGGCAACACCGTGGTGATGAAACCGGCCAGCCCGACACCCGCAACGGCCGCAGCGCTCGCGGAAATCATCCTCGAGGCGGGAATGCCCGCCGGCGTATTCAATCTGGTCCTCGGCCCCGGCGGGGTCGGGAATGCCATCGTTGCTCATCCCGGCATCGACGGCATTTCGTTCACGGGTTCCCAGGCAACCGGCGCGAAGGTGGGCGCCGCTGCAATGGCGAGACAGGCGCGCGTGCAGCTGGAGATGGGCGGCAAGAATCCGCTGGTGATCCTTGACGACGCGGATCTAGAACGCGCGGTGCAGTGCGCGCTGGATGGCGCCTTTTTCGCCTCGGGACAGCGCTGTACCGCGTCCAGCCGGCTCATCGTCACCGACGCCATTCACGACCGTTTCGTCGCTGCCCTGGCGGCAAGGGCCGCGGCGCTCAAGGTCGGCGATGCGCTGGATCCAGCAACGCGGATGGGGCCACAGGTAAGCAGTGGGCAGCTGCAGACGACGCTTTCCTACATTGAAATCGCCAAACGCGAGGGCGGGCGAATCGTCACCGGCGGCGAGCGTCTGACGCTCGAAAAACCCGGCTGGTACGTGAGCCCAGCCGTGATCGCCGATACCGCGCCGAGCATGCGCGTGAACTGCGAGGAGATTTTTGGCCCGGTGGCAAGCGTTGTGCGTGTGAAGAACTACGATGAAGCGCTCGAGGTTGCCAATGGCGGCGAGTTCGGATTATCGGCCGGCATCATGACGGCTTCGTTGAAATACGCCAGACACTTTGAGCGTTCGGTGCGCGCAGGCATGGTCATGGTCAATCTGCCCACCGCCGGGGTCGACTATCACGTGCCATTCGGGGGATCGCGCAAGTCGAGCTACGGTCCGCGGGAACAGGGATTCGCCGCGATCGATTTCTATACCCAAACCAAGACTGCGTACATTTCATCATGACCACGTACCTGGCCATGACGATGCCCAGGACGGTACGATGCCCGCGGCAGTGACTCAAGCCCACCCGGTCATGGCGATCGGCGCGGCGCTCGGAGAAGGACCGGTATGGTTGGCGCGCGATCGCGCGCTCTGGTTTGTGGATGTCGCGGGCCGCCGGCTGCATCGCTACCAGCCGGACCGCGCCGAGCATCGCGTTTGGACCGCGCCCGAGAAGATCTCGTTCATCGTTCCGACGCACGACGGCGGCTACATGGCGGGACTGAAGAGCGGGCTGCACCGCTTCGATCCAGACAACGGCAGTTTCACGCATGTCGCCGCTCCGGAGCCGCATCTCAAGGAGAACCGGTTGAACGATGCTTGCGTGGGCCCCTGCGGCGATTTGTGGTTCGGATCCATGCACGATGCCATGACCGAACCTTCCGGCGCCTTGTATCGGCTGCACCGCGATGGCCGAATCATGCAGCTCGACAGCGGATACATCGTAACCAACGGGCCCGCATTCAGCCCCGATGCCGCCACGTTCTATCACACCGACTCAACCCGCCGCCTCGTCCATGCCTTCGATTGTGCAGCGGACGGCGCGTTGTCGAACAAACGAGTGTTCGTTGAAATCGAGACAGCTGCGGGTTATCCGGATGGCACCACGGTGGATGCCGATGGCTGCGTGTGGGTGGCGCTGTGGGATGGGTGGGCGGTGCGCCGATACTCGCCGCGCGGCGAACTGCTCCTTAGCGTGCAACTGCCGTGCGCGAGGGTGACAAAAATTGCCTTCGGCGGCCAAGATCATTGCACGGCGTACGTGACCACCGCATGGGAAGGTCTTTCGTCTGCGGAACGCGAGGCGCAGCCCCTGGCAGGGGATCTGTTTGGCTTTCGCGCCGCAGTTCCGGGACTGCCGCAGGTGACGCTGAACGTAGCTCCGGCGCGCGCGGGTGTCGGCCATTCCACAGGCGTGTCATGAGCGCGATGTATTCGGATCTCAAGGATAAGGTGGTCCTGGTAACCGGCGGCGGCTCAGGGATAGGCGAAGCCATCGTGCGCCAGTTCGCGCTCCAGCAAGCGCGAGTCGCCTTCATCGACGTCGCAGTCGAACCCTCGCGCGCATTGCTGCAGGAGTTGACGGCCGGAGGCGCGCGCGTTTTCTTCGAGTACCTTGATCTGACCGATGTCGGCGCCGTGCAGGCCGGCATTGCGCGCATCAAGCGGCAGCTCGGGCCGATTGAAATTCTGATCAACAACGCGGCCAATGACGAGCGGCATGTGACCGAAACGGTTACCGAACAGATGTGGGACAGCCGGCTCGCCGTCAATCTCAAGCATCAATTTTTCTGCGCGCAGGCGGTGCTGCCCGAGATGAAGGCCGCGGGGAAGGGCGTCATCGTCAACCTGGGTTCGATCACCTGGATGGTGGGTCAGGGCGGCATGGCCGGCTATTCGGCGGCGAAATCCGCGGTCCTGGGACTGACGCGCTCGCTGGCGCGCGATTACGGCCAGTTCGGCATCCGGGTCAATGCGGTGGCCCCCGGCTGGATCATGACGCGGCGGCAGCTCGACCGATGGGTGACGCCGGAGGGCGCAGCGGAAATCATGGCGCGGCAATGCCTGAAGCGCAAGCTGGAGCCCGCGGAGGTCGCTAAATTCATCGTATTTTTAAGCTCCGACGAAGCAAGCGCCTGCACCAGCCAACACTACGTCGTGGACGGCGGCTGGGTCTAGCTCAAGGCGCCGGCCGCCATCAATGAGGCACGATATTATTCATCGCCGCAATTTCTCCGGCCAGAAACTTGCGCAAATTGTCGCGAACGATGGGGTAAGCCTGGTCGAGATAGATATCGCTCATGCCGCCGATGTGCGGTGTGATGATGACCCTGTTCTCGCGCCACAGCGGATGATGGGCCGGCAGCGATCCTTCGCGAAAAACGTCGAGCGCCGCGCCCGCCAAGCGCCCGGCGCGCAGCGCCTCGAGCAGCGCGTCCTCGTCGAGCACTCCGCCGCGCGCCACATTGATCAGATACGCGCTGGGCTTCATCGCGGCGATCACCGCGGCATCGATCAGTTTCTCGGTTTGCGGGGTGTGCGGGACAATCAGTACCAGAAAATCGGCCAATGCGGCGCCGCGCCGAATTTCATCGCGTCCGAAAACTCCGTCAAAGCCTTCCGGCCGGCGCGGCGAGCCGGATATTCCGTAAACAGTCATGCCGAACGCCTTGCAGCGCGGCGCCAGGGCTTCAGCGATCGCGCCAACGCCTACGATCACGATGGTCTTGCCCCATAGCAGCGGCTGCGGCCAGCGTTCCCATAGTTGTGCCGACTGATTGCGCAGCATGCGCGGAAAGTCGCGCAGCAAGGACAGCATTTGCAGGAACACGAGTTCCGACACCTGCGGTCCGTGCATGCCGCGCGTCGAGGTGACGGTCACCTCGGCGCGCAGAGCGGCGAGTTTGAGGATGCCGTCCGTTCCGGCGGTGAGGGACTGAATCCAGCGCAGGCGGGTCGCCCGCCGCAGCATCTCTTCGTCGAATAGAAAATGATGGCCCATCAGCACGTCGGCCTCGTGCGCATGACGCAGCGCCAGGTCCCGGTCGTTCGTGGCAATGAGATCGAGGCGTGGAAAGTCCGCCAATGCTCTGGTCTCGAACCGTTTGGCATCTACCTCGGGTTGACCAATGAAAACTATTCGCTTAGTCACTGCCCGATGATGCGAATTCAAACCGTATTGAGGCCGAGCCGCAGCACGTCGGCGATTTCGGCCGCGATTTGCGCCTTGCGCTGATCGTCGCCGCTGACCAGTCCCTTGGCAAGCCAGTTGCCCGATCCCCGCAGCAGCAGCAGCAGACAATCGCGGTTGATGTCGCGCATCGAGTTCTCGCCCTGCGCCTCGCGGCACAGGGCCCGATAGGCCTGCACCAGTTCCCGGCCGCGCTCGGTCGCCAGGATTTTCTCCTGCTCGCTCAACGAGTCATAGCCGGTGGATGGGCGCAGCGGCTCGATATCATCGCGCTGGTGCGAAATGGCATTGGCCCGCAGCACCGCGATCAGGGTTTCGGCAGCGCCGCCTCCCTGGGCTGCCGCCTGCTCGCGAATGAAACAGAAAATCCTGTCGGTGCGCGCGTAGCACGCGGAAAGGATGGTCTGTTTGTCGCCGACGTAGTGATACAGGGTTCGCTTGGTTGCACCCACCGCGGCGGCGATGTCATCGAGTGAGGTCGTGTCGACGCCGCGGCGATTGAACAACTGCGAAGCCGTGGCGAGTATCTTTTCGCGCTTCGCTTCGAATTGCGCGCCGCGATCGAACAGGCCGCCGGCGTGGCCCAACAGCGGTGAAAAATCAATGGGCGGCGGATTCACCTCCCGCCGCCGATCGGCCGCCCAGCCGTTGGCGAGAATGTCGGCCGCAGCGGCGATGATCTGCGGTCTGCTCACGCGCAGCGTTGTCGCCAAGGCCGAGTTCAAGGGCACGGAATGAATGATGCTGATAATGGTGCGTGCAACGATTGGAAAGTCGCAACGCCGCAGGTCGCCGGCCCTGGCGCCCATTTCCAGTACGCTGGCCAAGCGCGCCACGACGGCCTCATAAACTCCGAGAACGGTCTCGCGTTCAGCCTTATCGAGCAAGCCGATTTCACTGAGCGCGGCAAGCTCCGGCTCCCCCGGATCCAGAACCCTGGCGACGAAATCGGAGACCACCTCAAGAGCGCTGCGGCCGAATTGCGCGGCTTCGCCCAGCTGGCGCGCCATGATCTCGGAGGATCGCAGGTACACCTGAAACATCAGGTCTTCGCGATCCTCGACATAGTAGTACAGCGAGGCGCGCGAGAAACCCAGCCGGTCGGCCACGTCCGTCAGGGACGTCATGGAAATGCCTTTGGAATTGAGCTCGCGCGCCGCTTCGTCGAGCAGCTGTTCGCGACGGGATTTGGCGGCGGTGCCGATTCTGCGCGCTGCTGCAGTGCCTTTGCTGATCACGGCGCTGCTCAGTATTCGATCGCGCAGCCTTGCGGCTGGGTTTGCGGGACTTTTACGGGACGCCCGGCGAGCAGATCGTCGAGCGCGGCGCGGACGTGATCGGCGCCATCGGGGCGATTGTCGTAGATGTCGTCATTCATCGCGCCCTCGTAGGCGAGCTTGCCGTCGCGATCGATGACGAAAAAACTGGGCGTGGTCTTGGCCCCGAAGCTGCGCCCGATGCGCCCATCGGGGTCGAACAGAAACGCAGAGACATGCGCTTGAGTCTTCGCAATTCGCGCACGGGCTGCGGCAGCGGTCAGGTAACCGGCCCGGTCGGGCGCGGCGGTATCGATGGACAGCCACACAACGCGTTGCGAGGCGGCGTACTTCTGTAATGCCTGCATGGCGCCGCTCTTGTATTTCATCGCAGTGAACGGGCACACCGGACTGGTCCACTCGAGCACCACCAGCTGGCCGGCGTAGTCGCTCAAGCGATGCTGTTGACCGTCAGCGCCCTTGGCGCTGAACAGCGGCGCTGGAGCGCCGACAGCCACGCGACTCAAGGCGTCGGCAGATGAGAACTCGGAGCCGCTGAGGCTGGTGGCCGACACGGTGCAAACGAATAGGGCGGCCCGTGCAACTCCCTTCAATGATTCAAGGGAATACACGGACCGCCATGTAGGCTTTACTGACCGCCCCCAGTCTTCTCCGCCGGCGCTTGAGCCGGAGCAGCCGGCGCTGCGGCGCCTTGCCCTTGCTGCTGCTGCGATGCCTGCTGGCGCCGCTTCTGCATGTTGGCCTGAGCCGCCTGCAATTCATTGGGCTCGATGAAGCCGTCATGATCGGCATCGATCTTGGCGAAGCTGGCGGCAAACTCCTTGCCGATCGGGCCGGTCAATTCCGACATATCCAGCTTGCCGTTCATTTTCGTGTCCAGCATGCCGAACAGGCGATTGTCATTCAGCTCCTTATCGTAGGCCTTGTAGGCGTCCATCTTGTCCGAGGTCTCTCCGACCCACTCGAAGTGGAATGCCGTGTAGAGCATCTCGTCAAAGGACTGGTCGCCCCACGGCACGACCCGATTGTGATCCGGATTGGCCGGGTTTCTCACCGAGTTGTCGTAGGTATAGACGGCCAGCAGTTTCGATCCGGCCGGAACCTTGACCGGCTCCACGAAGTT
>DATMRC010000025.1:0-59416 GCA_035567075.1 Steroidobacteraceae bacterium | reverse complement strand
CATCCCACGACAGCGCTGTGCCTGCAGATTCTGGATTCCCTGCCCTTGTCGGGCCGAACGGTGATCGACTACGGGTGCGGTTCCGGCATCTTGGGGCTGGCCGCGTTGAAGCTGGGGGCGGCGCGAGTGGTGGCAGTCGATCTCGACGCACAGGCGCTGCTGGCGACTCGCGAGAACGCGATCGGCAACGACCTGGCGGCGAACATCACGGTGCAGGGCGTCGACGCCGCCCTGGAGCCTTGCTATTGCGTGCTCGCCAACATTCTTGCCGGCCCGCTGATCGAGTTGGCGCCGATACTCACCGCCGCGTGCGAGCCGGGAGGCCGGATCGTGCTGTCGGGATTGTTGAAAGCGCAGGCCCACGCGGTCAAAGCGGCATATGCAACGGGTTTTGATATGGTGCAGGTCATTGGAAGGGATGAGTGGTGCTGCATCTACGCCCGGAGAGTCCGGTAGCCGTGTTTACCCAATGTTCAAAATGCGAGACGGTTTTTAAATTGTCCGCCGACGTACTGCGCGCCGCCGGTGGTCAGGTGCGCTGCGGCAAGTGCGGCGAAGTATTCAATGCATTGGCGCGGCTGGCTGAGGACCCGAGCGCTTTTGCGAGCACCGAGACCGAAATCGATTTGGAATCCCGCGCTGACAGCATTTTGGAATCCCCGCCGGTACAGGTTCCGCGGGCCGCGGCAAAGGAGCCCGAGAACCTTGCGCCTCCCGGCGTCGAAATAGCGCGGCTGCAGATTCTGGAATGGAGCGACACCGAACTGTCCGGCCTCGGGGACGCGGACGCCGCGGATGCCGCGGATGCCGACGAGGAGATCTCGGCCGACACATCGATGGAATTCACCCTGCCGCCGGGGGAATTGGACCGGATATTCGTCGAGTCCAAGGCGCGGCAGCGGCTGCTGCCGACCGAGCCCGAAGCGCCCGCCGCCGAGCGCGTCGAACCTGTGCATCCGGAGGACGTCGAGCGCTCACGCGCAGCGAATGGCGCCGCTGCGCCCAGCGGCTTCGAAGTTCCCGACGATGTTCGCCGCGAGATGCTGTCGGGATTCGAGCCGCGCGAACCACCGCTGCTCCTACTGGAACCCCCTGCGAGCGGCCGATCGTTCGTCGCTTGGTTGTCGGCCGCACTGGCCGCGGCGCTGTTGCTGGCCGGGCAGCTCGTTCACCAAAACCGCGAGTGGCTCGGAGACCATGCTCCGCTCGGCGGCGTGCTGCGAGCGTTGTACTCGGGGTTGGGCGCGCCGGTCTCGCAGCCTGCAAATCTCTCCGCCTATCAACTCAGGCAGTGGGGGGTAACCGGCGATCCCTCAGCCGAAGGAACCCTGCGGGTACGCGCGAGCATCTTGAATACCGCGGCGCAGCTCGAACCCTACCCGCTGCTGCGGGTAACCCTTGCGAATCGCTTCGGCGGCGGTATCGGCACGCGGGATTTCGAGCCTGCGGAATACGTGGGCAAGCCGATCGCGCGTCTTTTGGCCCCCGGCGAAAGGGTCGACGCAACCATGGACATCATGGATCCGGGGAAAAGCGCCGAAGGATTCGAAATCGACGTGTGTCTGCGCGGCGCCGATAGAAAAGTTTCGTGTGCCAACGATGCGGCGGCGGCCTCTGCGCGATGAGCGTCAAAATCGGCCCCTATACCCTGCCGTCCAACATCCTGCTCGCACCCATGGCCGGCGTGACCGATCGGCCCTTTCGCAATCTGTGTCGGCGATTCGGCGCCGGCCTCGCGGCCTCCGAAATGTTGAGCGCCGACGTGCGCTTGTGGGATACGCCGAAATCGCGGCGCCGCATGGATCACAGCGGCGAGCCATGCCCCCGCGTGGTGCAGATTGCCGGCTTCGATCCGTCGATGATGGCCGATGCCGCACGGCGCAACGTCGATGCCGGCGCGCAAATCATCGATATCAACATGGGCTGCCCTGCGAAAAAAGTGTGCAATCGACTGGCCGGTTCCGCCCTGCTTCAGGATGAACCGCTGGTGGCGCGTATTCTGCACGCCGTGGTGCGGGCGGTTGCGGCGCCGGTAACGTTAAAAACGCGCACCGGCTGGGATCCGCACCACAAGAACGGTGTGCGCATCGCAAAAATCGCCGAGGACAGCGGCATTCAGGCGCTCGCGATCCACGGACGCACGCGCACCGATATGTATCAGGGTAATGCTGAACACGACACGGTGGCGGCTATCAAGGCCGCAGCGCAGATTCCGGTCTTTGCAAACGGCGACATCGACTCGCCGCAGCGTGCGCGCCAAATTCTCCATACAACCGGATGCGACGGCATCATGATCGGCAGAGCAGCCCAGGGCCGGCCATGGATTTTTGACGAAGTCAATTTTTTTCTCGCCACCGGGGAAAATCGCGCGGTGCTAGCGCTGGAAAATGTCCGTGATATTATGCGCGCCCACCTCGAAGAACTGTACGCCTTCTACGGCGCTGAGACCGGTGTTCGAGTGGCGCGTAAACACTTGAGTTGGTACTTCCGGCAGCACCCCGGACAAGAGGACTTGAGGAACCGTCTCGTACGAATCGAGACGCCTGAGGAACAATTGTCCACGCTGCTGCAGCATTACGATACGAGTATGGAGCGCGCGGCGTAGGCGCTCGAATTTGGACAATAACGACAATTTAGCGGGGAGACTGAACTTAAGGCCATGGTCGCTAAAAAGAAAACAAGATCACGCAAAGAGGTTGCGCCGCAATTCAACGGCCGCGATCTGAAGGTCAACGGCAAGGGTGTGCCGTTGCGTTCGCAGGCCGAAGAGGCCTTACAATGCTACTTCGAAACGCTCAATGGGCATAAACCCGCGCGTTTGTACGACCTCGTGATGCGCGAGGTCGAAGAGCCGCTGTTCAAAGCGGTGATGGGCCACGCGCAGGGCAACCAGAGCCGCGCGGCGACCATACTCGGGATCAACCGCGGCACATTGCGCAAGAAACTCAAAGAGTTCGGCATCGGCGAGTAGCAGTGCTCACGCCCGTACGCCGTGCGTTGCTCAGCGTTTCCGACAAGACCGGCATCGTCGAGCTGGCACGCGAATTGAAGGAACGCGGCATTGAGCTGCTCTCCACCGGTGGCACCGCAAGTCTTCTGACGAACCACGGCATCCCCGTCAAGGAGGTTGCCGAACACACCGGTTTTCCGGAAATCATGGACGGCCGGGTGAAGACGCTGCATCCGAAGATTCATGGCGGTCTGCTGGGCCGGCGCGGCGTCGATGAGGCCGTGATGCACCAACACGCCATCGACCCCATTGATTTGTTGGCGGTCAATCTATATCCGTTTGCCGCGACCGTCAGCCGGGCCGACTGTACCTATGAAGATGCGGTCGAGAATATCGATATCGGCGGGCCCGCAATGGTGCGCGCTGCGGCGAAGAATCACGCATTCGTGACCGTGGTGGTCGATCCGGGCGATTACCGCGCGCTGCTCGATGAATTGGCGGCGAACCTTGGCGCCACCAATATCGCGATGCGACAGAAACTCGCCGCCAAGGCCTTTGCGCACACGGCGCAATACGACGCGATGGTTTCCGCCTATTTCACGGGTGCCATCGGCGGCGGCGCCCCCACCTTTTCGGACGATCTGAATCTGTCGTTTCGCAAGCATCTGGACCTGCGCTACGGAGAAAATCCGCATCAGCAAGCGGCGTTCTACACCGACCCGCGCGCCATCGGCGCCTCCGTGACCCAGGCCCGGCAAATCCAGGGAAGAGAGCTGTCGTTCAACAACATCGCCGACAGCGACGCGGCCCTGGAGTGCGTGCGCCAGTTCGACACCCCGGCGTGCGCGATCGTCAAGCATGCCAATCCCTGCGGCGTCGCACGCTGCAATTCGATCAGCGAGGCCTATGTGCGCGCGTATCGCACCGACCCGACCTCGGCATACGGCGGCATCATCGCCTTCAACCGGGAACTCGACGCTGCGACGGCGGGCGCCATTGTGGAGCGGCAGTTCGTCGAGGTGATTCTGGCGCCGGGCATAACCGACGAAGCCCGGAGGACTCTCTCGACCAGGGAGAATGTTCGAATGCTGATCGTAGGCGATCTTTCGCGGCCAATGACGCAATTACTCGAATACAAGAGCGTGTCCGGCGGTCTTCTGGTGCAAACGCGGGACACCGGCACCGTGCGGGCGCAGGAATTGCGTACCGTCACGAAACGACCGCCGACGCTGGCCGAACTCGACGACTTGATTTTCGCCTGGCGCGTGGCGAAATATGTCAAATCGAATGCCATTGTCGCGGTCAAGGACAAGGCCACATTGGGCATAGGCGCCGGTCAGATGAGCCGTGTGATCAGCAGCAAGATCGCCGCCATGAAGGCCGCGCAGGAGAATTTAAGCCTGGATTCCGCGGCCATCGCTTCCGATGCCTTCTTCCCGTTTCGCGACGGTCTCGACGCCCTTGCCGAGTTCGGAATCAAATCCATCATCCAGCCGGGCGGCTCGCGCCGCGATGCGGAAGTCATCGCCGCAGCCGACGAACATGGCATTGCCATGGTCTTCACCGGAATGCGCCATTTCCGACACTAGGAGCCTGTCTGAACATTCCACGTGGCCGCGACCGCGGCGGATTTGGCCTCAGTCGAGGCGGAGCCGACGCTGTTGGGTTCAACCCAATGAGGAGGCGACAACAACGAATGAGGCCAAATCCGCCCGGTCCCGAAGGGTTGGCTCTGCAAAGCGCGTCTGCGGTGTTGCGCGGCTTGCCCGTAGTCACCGCTACGGGCTGCGCCGCGCGCCTAGCATCCGCTGCTTTGCAGAGCCAACGCGGCTCACGCGGAATGTTCAGACAGGCTCCCGGCTAGTCCGAATGAGAGTTCTGATTGTCGGCGGCGGCGGTCGTGAGCACGCGCTTGCCTGGAAGTGCGCGCAGTCCCAGCGCGTGCAACATGTGTACGTCGCGCCCGGCAACGCGGGCACCGCACTCGAACCCAAAGTGAGCAATGTCGGCATCGCCGCCGAAGATATCGACGCGCTGCTCGCGTTCGCAATCCGCGAGGATATCGAACTTACCATCGTGGGGCCCGAAGGTCCCCTGGTCGCCGGCATCGTCGATCGCTTCGCCGCGGCCGCGCGGCGCTGTTTCGGACCCTTGAGCGCGGCGGCGCGCCTGGAAGGATCGAAGGCGTTCACCAAGGAGTTCCTCTCGCGCCATCGCATTCCGACGGCGAGCTTTGCCACCTTCACCGCCGCGGATTTCGATGCGGATTATGTGCGCGCGCAACGCTTGCCGCTGGTCGTGAAGGCGGATGGATTGGCCGCCGGCAAAGGCGTGGTGATCTGCGAGACGCATGAGTCAGCCATTGCAACGGCAACGGCAATGCTCGGCGGCAGTTTCGGCACCGCCGGCCGCACCATCGTGATCGAGGAATTCCTAACCGGCGAAGAAGTCAGCTTCATCGTGGTGGCGAGCGACAGCCAAGTGCTGGCGCTCGCGACCTCGCAGGATCACAAGCGCCGGGACGACGGCGACCTGGGGCCCAATACCGGCGGCATGGGAGCGTATTCGCCGGCGCCCATCGTGAGCGCGGAGCTGCATCAGCGCATCATGCGCGAAGTGATCGAGCCCACCTTGAGCGGCTTGCGCCGCGACGGCAATCCCTACACCGGCTTTTTGTACGCCGGATTGATGATTGCCGATGATGGCACGCCCAATGTACTTGAGTTCAATTGCCGGTTCGGAGACCCCGAGGCGCAGCCGATCCTGATGCGGCTGCAAAGCGACCTTCCCAGCCTGTGCGAGGCGGCGCTCGACGGCACCTTGTCGGGCTACGAGGTCCGATGGGATGCGCGCGCGGCGCTCGGCGTGGTGATGGCCGCAGGCGGCTACCCGAACACCTTCAGGACCGGCGATCCGATCAGCGGGCTCGACGCTGCCGCGGGGCTGCCGGGAAAAATATTCCACGCCGGCACCCGCACGAATGACGGGCAGATCGTCACCGCAGGCGGTCGCGTGCTGTGCGCGGTGGGACTGGGTGACAGCGTCGGCGCGGCGCAACAGCAGGCCTATGCACTGGTGCATGCGATTCACTGGAACCTGGTGCAGTACCGCCTCGATATCGGCTATCGCGCCATCGAGCGCGAGCGCGCGCTAAAGTAGCCTACTGCAGCAGCGCGATCGCCACCGAAGACATGGCGGTCACCCCGGTGCGCAGCGTCGGCTCGGGACTCGGCTGAAACAAACTGGTGTGGGGACCCGGCAAAGACTTCCCCGCCGCCTGCGCTGCCGCGAACTTGGTGGGATCCATTGCGCCCAAACCAAACATCACGGTCGGAATTTTATGGCCCTCGAGCCCAAACACGCCGAAATCCTCGCTCGCCATGGCCGGGCCGTCGTCGAAAACATTGCTCGCGCCCAGCGTATTGACCAGGGTGCCTTTCACGCGCGCCGCCAGCGCCAGGTCGTTGTACATCACCGGTGTGGATTCGGCATCCAGCACGGTGACGACGGGCGCCAAGTTGTCGGGAACACCCGCTGACAGCGCCACGCCCTGGGCGGTGCGGCGAATTCCGTCGATGACGATTTGCCGGGACTTATCACTGAACGTGCGGGCGGTGATTTCCATTTTGACCTCATAGGGAATGATGTTGCGCTTGGTGCCGCCGTGAATGTCGCCGATGGTCACGACCGAGGGCTCTCTTGGGTTTTCCTGACGGCTGACCACGGTTTGCAGCTGCACGATGAACTCGCCCGCCATGACAATGGGGTCCTTGGTGACCTGCGGCTCCGCGCCGTGGCCGCCGATTCCGCGCATCAGCACGTCGACGGAGGTCGATCCCGCCAACGCCGGGCCGCTGACGAGCGACACTGTGCCCGCGGCACGTGTGTTGGTGTCGTGCAGCGCAATCGCGAGATCTGGAGTGCCAAAGCGCTCATATAGATGGTCGGCCAGCATCGCCTTGGCCCCGTCGATCGTTTCCTCAGATGGCTGGCCGATTAGCATCACCGTGCCATGCCACTTGGATTTCAACGCCGCCAGCACACGCGCCGTGCCGATCATTGTGGTCACGTGCACGTCGTGGCCGCAGGCGTGCATCACCCCAACTTCCTGGCCGGCGGCATTCCTACCTTTGAGATGACTGGCATATGACACGCCGGTCTCCTCCACGATGGGAAGCGCGTCCATGTCGGTGCGAATCAGCAGCGTCGGCCCGCGCCCATTTTGCAGTATTGCCACCACTCCATACGCCTGTGTGCCGTCCGGATATTTTCCGACGCGCTCCGTAACCCTAAAGCCTGCCTTGCGCAATTCGGCCGCCAGCAGCGCCGAGGTATGTTCTTCCTGGTGAGATAATTCCGGATGGGCATGGATGCCCTGGTAGGTATTGACGAGTTCGGGAAGCTGGCCGCCGACCAGACCTTCGATATTCTGCGCGGCCGTTGCGGTACTTATGCATGCGAGCAAACATGCAGGGATGATTTCTTTCATGGATTTTCCTGAGGATGTTATCGAGTCAGCGGCCCAACCCCGCGCGGCGGATTGCAGGCTTAAGGTACAACGCGGCGCGCCGCTTTGTATATCGCCTAAGGTTGTCTTGGACGGCGCGCGAGTCGATACTTGCTGACGCGTGAGTCGATTGTCAGCAGCAACTTCAGGAGCCTTCCATGCCGCACGTTCGCCCCAGCATCGCCGATAAACGCCGTGCATTTCATCGTTTGCACGAGGGCGGTTGCTTCGTCATTCCGAATCCATGGGATGTGGGCAGCGCCCGCTATCTGCAGCGTATCGGTTTCAAGGCGTTGGCCACCACCAGCTCCGGATTCGCATGGTCGCATGGGCATCGCGACGGCGGAATGTCCCGGGATCGGGTGCTGGATCATCTCACCGAGATGGTCGAGGCCACGGACTTGCCCATCAATGCCGACTTCGAAAGCGGTTTCGCCCCCGATGCTGCCGGGGTCGCGGGCAGTGTGCGGCTGGCGGTGGCAACCGGCGTTGCGGGACTGTCGATCGAGGATGCCAGCGGCGATCCATCCAAGCCTTTGTATGACATCGACCTCGCGGTCGAACGGCTGCGCGCGGCGCGCCAGGCAATCGACAAGGCCGGCGGCGATACGCTGCTGGTTGGTCGAGCTGAGGGTTTTCTCCACGGACAGCCCGACATAGAGCTCACGATTGCGCGGCTCAAAGCCTATGCAAACGCCGGCGCCGACTGCCTGTATGCGCCGGGGCTTCGCTCGGCGGATCACATCGCAGCCGCGGTCGCCGCGGTGGCACCGAAGCCCCTCAATCTATTGGTGGGGTTCGACGCCGAACTTACGGTGGCTCGAATAGCGGCACTCGGGGTGCGGCGCATCAGCGTCGGCGGCGCGCTCGCGCGCGCGGCCTGGGGCGGGTTCATGCGGGCGGCCCAGCTCATCATCGAGCAAGGAAAGTTCGACGGGTTCAACGACGCAGCTTCCGGCAGGGACCTCAACACGCTTTTCGGCCCTTAGGTTTTCCCTGCTCGTCAGCGCCGCACCATGGTCTGCATCAGATGCTTAAGTGCCGCGGCGGGGTCGGCGCACTGGCCCGTGTGCACCGGCGAGGTTTGCACGATGGTGCTCCTCGGCGCAACCAGCCAGTGAAATCGCTCGCGGGCGGAAAGCTTGCCGATCTCTCCCGCGCCCTCACCACCCGCGCAGATCATCGGTATCGCGGCCAGCGAACTTCTCACCAGTTCGAGATCCACTCGGGAATCGAGCGCCAGCAGCGCGGTCTCGTCGAGCTCGATCGCCGACTCGAGTATCCGCTCGACATCGCAGGAAAGAATGATCCCCGCATTGACGAATTCGCCGCGCTCGACGCGCGGTACGACCCGCACCACGGCGTAGTCATAGGTGCGAAGATCGCGCATGCACGGCCTCCTGCACAAATAGCTTCGAGGAGCGCAGCCGCAGCGTGAAGAAATCCAAATACGCCTGGCGCTGTTGGGACGAGCTGTTGAAGCCCGGATCGCCCGCGAGCCACGAGTCCGGGACCAGATCGATGATTGCGGCGACCTTGTCCGCGGAAAGGCTCGCCGCCAGTTCGGCGTCGATCTCCTCGAGCATGCTCGCAAACTTCAACAGCACGTGATCCTTGATCAACGGGAACGGCTTCGTCGCAGGCTGATCGCGGTTGGTCCAGGCGTGCTGAAAATACAGCGCCGCGCCGTGGTCGATCAGCCATGGGCGCCGATGCCACATCAGCATGTTGACGTTGCGCGCGGTCCGATCCACGTTGCACACCAGGGCATCGAACCACACGATGGCCGACGCCAATCGCGGTTCAGGCTGATGCACCAGCGGGTCGAAGGTGACCGATCCCGGCAGATAGTCCAGCGCAAGATTCAATCCGGCGCTGGCGCGAATCAGGCTTTGAATTTCCGCGTCGGGTTCAGTGCGTGCAAGATCCGGAGGCAGTTGCATGAGGACGATCTCCGGCACATTGAGCCCCAGGAGCCGGCCGATTTCCCCAGCCACCAATTCCGCGATCAACGCTTTGGGTCCCTGCCCGGCGCCGCGAAACTTGAGCACATACAACCCCTCATCCTCCGCTTCGACGATCGCGGGCAACGATCCGCCCTCGCGCAAAGGGGTCACGTAGCGGCTCGCCGAGATCGTTCTCATGGCCACCGGCATCCTAACCCAAGCCCGCGCCTTCGATACGCGCGTGCCGCAAATCCGCCATCTCACTGGCGGCATGGTGCGCCCGGAACAGCCGCCCTTTTTCCGCAAGCAGCACGAACAGCAGACTCGCCAATCCGCAGCACAGCCCGCCCGCCGCCAGCGGCACGGTGGTTCCGTCGAACAGCCTGCCGATGAAAGCGCCCACCAATGCGCCGCTGAAGGTGGACACGAATCCCTGCAGAGAGGCCGCAATCCCCGCAACCGATCCCACCGGCTCCATTGCCATCGCGCCGAAGTTGGATACCGACAGACTGAAGCAGGCCATGGAGGCCGCCTGGAGAATCACGAAGGTCCACAGCTGTTCCATGCCGAGCACCGCGATGATGACATGCAGTCCGCTCACGGCGATGAATGCCAGCAGCGCGGTGTGCGAAATGCGGCGCATGCCCAAGCGCTCCACGATGCGCGAATTCAGGAACGCCGCCAATCCCATGAAGACCGCGCACAGGGCAAACATGCTGGGCATGAGGCTGGCGCGATGGAATACCTCGGCGAAGATCTGCTGCACCATGCCGACATAGGCCATGATGGTTCCGAACATCACCATCATGGCCAGCGTGTAGCAAATCGAGGTGCGGTTGCCGAGCACCAGCCGCGCCGCGCCCACGATATGAATCCGGGTCAGCGAGAGACGATATTCGGGATGCAGCGTTTCCGGCAGCCGCAGAAAGCCCCACACTGCAACCAGCGCTGCGAAGGCTGCAAAGACCACGAAGATGTAACGCCATGGAGCAACCAGCAGAATCAGCTGTCCCACGCTCGGCGCAATGACCGGGATCGTCAAGAACACCACGAAGGTCAGGGACATGACGCGGGCCATTTGCCGTCCCGAATACAGATCGCGAATCACCGAGCGCGTCACCGTGACGCAGGCCGCGGCGAGACCATGCACGAAGCGCCACGCGAGCAGCGCAGTGAAGCTGCCCGTGAAACTGCAGACCAGCGCCGCGACCACATACAGGGCGAGGCCGCCAAACAATATCGGCCGCCTGCCGAATCGATCGGAAATCGCGCCCCAAAACAGCTGACCCACCCCTAAACCGGTCATGTACGCCGTTACGATCCATTGGCCGTGATTCGGGTCGGCGACATGCAATGCCCGCACGATGTTCGGGAATGCCGGCAGCATGCCATCGATGGCGAACGCCTGCGTCGACATGGTCGCCGCGGCGAGCAGCACGAATTCAAGAAACCCAATCGAGTGGGCGCCGCGATTCTCAGCCATCTATGGCGCTTAACTCTTGGCGAGCGGCGGCGGCTGCGCGCCCGCGGGCGGCTTGCGCGCGATGCTGGTCGCCATGGTCACAATGGCGGCCAGATCGCTGAGGTTTGCCGGCACCACCAGAGTCGTTCCGGCTTGCGCCAGCTTGCCGAACTGCTTCACGTACTCCTCGCCGATGCGCAGCTGCATGGCTTCGATGCCGCCGCGATCCGATAACGCGATGCCCACCTGCCTCAAGCCCTCGGCCGTCGCGGTGGCAACCGCGAGAATCGCCTGCGCCTGGCCTTCTGCCTCGTTGATCTGCTGCTGTTTATTGGCCTCGGATTGCTTGATCACCCGCTGTTTGTCGCCCTCGGCGGCGTTGATCTTCGCGTCGCGCTCGCCCTCTGACGTCAGCACAACGGCGCGCTTCTCGCGCTCGGCGCGCATTTGCTTCTCCATCGCCGACAAAACATCCTTCGGCGGCGTGATGTTCTTGATCTCGTAGCGCAAGACCTTGACGCCCCAGGGCGCCGAGGCCTTGTCCAGTTCGCTCACCACGTTGGTGTTGATCTGGCCGCGTGCCTCGAAGGTCCGATCCAGTTCGATTTTGCCGATTTCGCTGCGCAATGTGGTCTGCGCCAGCTGCGAGATGGCGAAGCCGAAATTGGTGATGCCGTAGGATGCCAGATGCGGATCTAGTACCTGCATATAAAGCACGGCATCGACACCCACCTGCACGTTATCGCGCGTGATGCAGATCTGTTCCGCAATGTCGATCGCGATTTCCTTGAGGCTGTGCCGATAGGCCACCCTTTCGACGAATGGGATCAGGATGTGAAAACCCGCCTGTAAGGTGCGGCTGTACTTGCCGAGGTTTTCGACCACGTAGGCACTCTGCTGCGGGACCACGGTCGCGGTCTTGGCCAACACGATCACCACGATCACCGCAATCACAATGAATGCGTAGCTGAAGGGAATACCCAAAAGATTCTCCTATGTTCTTACCCAGGCCCGAATTGCGGACCCAAGTGATTCGAATTCTAGGCCTCGTCGTGCACCACGAGGGTCAGTCCGTCGACGCGTGCAATTCGCGCCTGTACACCGGCGGCGATGGGCGACTTGCCACCGTTGATTGCGCTCCAGGAACTGCCGCGAAATTCGAGCCGGCAGGATTCACCTGGGGACAGGGCTTGCGGCAGGATCACGGTTTCGCCTGCAGGCCCGGCCTTCACGGCTGGCAGCGTGCGGCGCATGCGCTCGTAAATGCGGCGCCTGAATCCCAGCATGGAAGTTGCGGCCAGAACGGCGAATACCAGCCATTGCAACCACACCGGCGCGCCCAATCCGGCTGCTTGCGCAAGTCCGACCGCGAACGCCGCGGCGCCGACGAACACCAGATAGAACTGAGCATCGACGAAGGCCAACTCGGAGCCCAGCAGAATGGCGCCGATTATGATCCACGCCCACCAATGCATTTCACACCCCTAAGTAGCGCCCCCCGCTACCCGTCCGCTAGCGCTTCATTGCGTCGAAGAAATCCGTGTTGGTCTTGGTGTCCTTCATCTTGTCGAGCAGGAACTCGATCGCCGCCAGTTCGTCCATCGGATGCAGGAGCTTGCGCAGGATCCACATCTTGGACAGCTCCGAAGGCTCGGTGATGAGTTCTTCTTTGCGCGTGCCCGAACGGTTGATATTGATCGAAGGAAACACGCGCTTTTCAGAGATGCGGCGATCCAAATGGATTTCCGAATTGCCGGTGCCCTTGAATTCTTCGAAAATGACGTCGTCCATCTTCGAACCGGTATCGACCAACGCGGTGGCGAGAATGGTCAGGCTGCCGCCCTCTTCGATATTGCGCGCCGCGCCAAAGAAGCGCTTCGGCCGTTGCAGGGCATTCGCATCGACGCCGCCCGTCAGCACCTTGCCGGAGCTCGGCACCACGGTGTTGTAGGCGCGCGCGAGGCGCGTGATGGAATCGAGCAGAATGACCACGTCCTTCTTGTGTTCGACCAGGCGCTTGGCTTTTTCGATCACCATCTCGGCCACTTGCACGTGGCGGCTGGCAGGTTCGTCGAAGGTCGAGGAAACGACTTCGCCCTTCACCGTGCGCGCCATTTCCGTCACCTCTTCGGGCCGCTCGTCGATGAGCAGCACGATGAGGTACACCTCGGGGTGGTTGGCTGTGATGGCGGTAGCAATGTTTTGCAGCAGCATGGTCTTGCCGGCTTTCGGCGGCGAGACGATCAAGCCGCGCTGACCCTTGCCGATCGGGGCGACAAGATCGATGGCGCGCGCCGTCAAGTCCTCGGTCGAACCGTTGCCGCGTTCCAGTTTCAGCCGCTCCGTGGGATGCAGCGGGGTCAGATTCTCGAACAGCACCTTGCCGCGCGAACTCTCCGGAGAGTCGTAATTGATCTCGCCGACCTTGAGCAACGCGAAGTAGCGTTCGCCGTCCTTCGGCGGGCGGATCAATCCGGAAATCGAATCGCCGGTACGCAGATTGAAGCGGCGGATCTGGCTTGGGGACACATAAATGTCGTCCGGGCCCGCCAGATAGCTCGAGTCCGAGGAGCGCAAGAAGCCGAAGCCGTCCTGCAGAATCTCGAGAACTCCATCGCCATAAATATCTTCGCCCTTGCGCGCGTGCGCCTTGAGCACGCCGAAAATGATGTCCTGCTTGCGCGAGCGCCCCATGTTCTCGAGGCCCATGGTCTCGGCCAGCTTGACCAAATCGCTGATCGGGCGTTTTTTCAGCTCGGTCAAATTCATCGAACTGCGGCTGCGCGCGAGATCCGTCGGCGCAATGATCTCTAAATCATCCCCGCCCTCCGGCAGATCGCCGTAGTCCTCATGCATCGGCCGGCCGCCGTTGGTATTGCCGTTGCGGTTGTCGTTACGCGGTCCGCGATTGGATCGGTTCGAGCGCCCGCCGCCTTGGCCGCCGCCCTGCCCGCCCTGCTGACCGCCGCCTTGGCCGCCGCGCGATTGATTTCCCAGGTAGCCTCTCACAGGTTGCTGTCCAGAAACGCGGCGAGCTGTGATTTGGTGACTGCTCCCACTTTCTGGGCCTCCACGGTGCCGTTCTTGAACAGGATCAGCGTTGGGATGCCGCGAATGTTGAATTTGGGCGGCGTATTGGGATTTTCGTCGATGTTGAGCTTGGCGATGCGAATCTTGTCTTTGTAGGTATCGGCAATCTCATCGAGGATTGGCGCGATCATCTTGCAGGGACCGCACCATTCTGCCCAGAAATCCAACAGCACGGGCTTCTCTGACTTGAGCACATCCTTGTCGAATGTCGCGTCGCTGGTGTGAACGATACTTGGGTTACTCACTGCGGATATAGCTCCTTTTGGAGATTCATTTGAAAGATTAAAAGCGGGTTATTTGTGGGAGAACAGAGCCGAACCAATCGCGCGAAGTGACGATGCGCGGCCATTCGGGCACAATACAGCGGGTTTAGCGGTCTTGATTACCTTAAAAGGGTACCGATGATACGGTTGGGGAGCGGATAGACCGGCTCCTGGTTGGCCATATTGTTATCCGGTCCTCATCATTTTGCAAGTCTCTGCAATTCACAAAGCGAAAATGTCAGACGCCCATCTCAGTCAGCTCACATTCGATTCCCTGAATATCCCCGAATCCGTCAAGCGAGGAATCGCCGAACAGGGGTTTACCCGAGCCACGCCGATTCAGGCACAAACTTTGCCAGTCGCCCTCGCGGGCCGCGACGTGGCGGGCCAGGCGCAGACCGGCACCGGTAAGACAGCGGCCTTTCTCATCGCGTTGTTCAATCGCTTGTTGACCGACGCGGGCAGGCCCAACCGCCCGGTGAACGCGCCGCGCGCCATCGTCATCGCGCCGACGCGCGAACTCGCCGTTCAAATTCATTCCGACGCGCTGGCCATTGGAAAATTCACCGGCCTGAAGTTCGCCATTGTGTTCGGCGGCGTGGACTACGAAAAACAGCGGCGCATCCTCGAAGAAGGCGTCGACGTCCTGATCGGCACGCCCGGCCGCGTCATCGATTATTTCAAGCAACATGTATTTGATCTGCGACATATCCAGGTGGCGGTCATGGATGAGGCCGATCGCATGTTCGATTTGGGCTTTATCAAGGATATCCGCTTCATCCTGCGCCGGCTGCCGCATCCAACCTTGCGCCTGACGATGATGTTCTCGGCCACCTTGTCGCATCGGGTGATGGAACTCGCTTACGAGCACATGAACAATCCGGAGCTGATCCACATCGAGCCGGACAAGATGACGGTCGACAAGGTCAAGCAGGTGCTGTACTTCCCATCCACCGAAGAAAAAATTCCATTGCTGATGGGGCTGCTGCGCCGCATCGACGCACGCCGCACCATGGTGTTCGTGAATACCAAGCGCATCGCCGAGGTGTTGGAGCGGACGTTGACCGCCAACGGCTTCGTGGCGCAAGCGATATCCGGCGATGTGCCGCAAACCAAGCGTCTGAAAATGATGCGCGACTTTCACGAGGGCGAAATCGCCGTATTGATCGCCACGGACGTGGCATCGCGCGGCCTGCACATCCCCGACGTGAGCCACGTGTTCAATTTCGATCTGCCGAATGACGCAGAGGATTACGTGCACCGCATCGGGCGCACGGCGCGCGCCGGCGCCGCGGGTGATGCCATCAGCTTTGGCTGCGAAGAGTATGCGGTCGCGCTGCCCGACATCGAGCGCTACATCGGCCATCAGATTCCGCGCGCCGCCATCGATGTCCTGGATCTGGCCGCCGTGACCGCGCCTCCGCCGGCCGAGTGGCGCGAGCGCGCGCCGCGCCATGGCCAATCCCGCGGCGGCGGCCGTCCCGACGGGGGCCGTCCCGGCGCTCATGGGCGTTCCGGCGGTGGCCGATCAGGCGGCGCCAGCCGTACAGCGGCGGGACCGCATCGCGGCCCGAGTTCTCGCCCATCCCAGGGACACGCATCGCACCCCGCGCGGCCGGCTGCGCAACCCTCGAATACCGGCGCTTCCGCAAGTTCGCCGGATGCGCAGCCGAAAGATCCCTCGCGGCGCAGACGCCGGCGTGGCCGCGGCGGCGCTCCTCCCGGCGGCGCGCCGGGCCCGTAAGCCTTGAGCTCGTAACTTAAAGCAGCTCCTCGACTCCGTCGATTGCGGCAAAGCTGCCGGTGGCTTGCGGCGGCGAACCGGAGTCCGGCCGGCGCACCGCCCGCAGCTGAGCAATGCCAAAATCGCGGGCGCTCTCCAGCACCGGGAGGCTGTCGTCAACGAACAAGGTCCGCGCCGGCGCGAAGCTCTCGTGCCGTGTCAACCTGCGCCAGAACGCCGCATCCTCTTTCGGCGCGTCAAACGCATGCGATGAGTAGCAAGCGTCAAAATACTGCATCAACGCCACGCGCTCATTCTTGATTGCCAGCGTCTTGGGGTGCGAATTGGTGACCAGCACCGCGCGCTGGCCGCTGCGGCGCAGTTTCTGCAAGAAGGACTTCGCCCCCGGCAGAAAGCCGACGCGCGCCTGCGCTTCGCGTTTCAGGGCCGGGATGTCCAGGCGCAGCTCCCGCGTCCAATACTCGACGCAGTACCACTGCAAGGTCCCCGCGACGTTTTGAAACTTCGGGCGCAGAAGCAGCTGCGCCTGCGCTTCGCTCAAGCTCCGTGCGGCCGCATACCGGCTGGGGACCAACGTCAACCAAAACCAGTTGTCGAAGCGCAAATCAAGCAAGGTTCCGTCCATGTCGAGCAGGACGGTGTCCACTCCATCCCAATCGATCGCAGGCGAAGTTCGCATTTGCGTATGATACCGCGATGCGTGATTTTCCCGCCCTGGCCAAAGAGTTGCTTCCCATCGTCGCGCGCGCGGGCGCGGCGATCATGCAGGTGTACGGCGCGGCATTCTCGGTGCAGCACAAAGACGACAACTCGCCGCTGACGCTGGCTGATCTGGAATCGCAGCGGGTCATCATCGAGGGCCTGAAGCGCATCACGCCGGACGTACCCATTCTGTCCGAAGAATCGGCGACGGCGCCGTGGGCGCAGCGGCAATCCTGGCGCGAACTGTGGGTGGTCGATCCTCTCGACGGCACGCGGGAATTCGTCAAGCGTAACGGCGAATTCACCGTCAACGTCGCCTTGGTCGTGCAGCACGAGCCGCTGCTCGGCGTAGTGGCCGCGCCGGCTTTAGGGTTGACCTACTGGGGCGCAACCGGAGTGGGTGCATTCAGCGTAGGCCTGGGCGGCGAGCAGCGCCGTATTCACACCGCTCCGCCGCAGCGCCCGCTGCGCGTGGTCGGCAGCCGTTCGCATGCCAGCGGCGAGACCGCGGCCTATCTTGAGAGCTTGGGCCCTCACGTGATCACCCCAATGGGAAGCTCGCTGAAATTCTGTTTGCTTGCGCAAGGTGAGGCGGAACTGTATCCGCGATTCGGGGCTACCTCGGAGTGGGACACGGCGGCCGGTCAAGCCGTGCTGGAAGCCGCCGGCGGGCATGTGACGCGCATGGATGGACATCGTTTGCGCTACAACTGCCGCGAAAGCGTGATCAACGGCGATTTCGTGGCATTCAGCCACCCGAGCGTGCTGCCTGGCGCCGGCGGCGCGACGCCCCTGCCCTAAATTAGCCGTGCCCGACGGCCTCGCACAATTCCAGGGTGGCGTCCAGCAACGTCGGGATGTCAAATACCACCTGATCTTCGGCCATGGTGAGCTTGGCCACGCCGGCTGCGGCAATGAGTGCCGCCGGCACATGAATTTGATCGCGGCGTCGGGTGCTGGTCCAGGGACTGACCCGAACGTCGCCAAAGGCGCGATTCAGGGCGTTCCAGCGCAGGTGCGCCGCGCGCGCCACGGGCGTATCGCCGCCCCACTGACGCTGGGCGATGGCAATCGATGTATCCGCGGCGCCGCTGCGCGGGACCGTCATGAGATCGTGCACATAGCGCACCATCTCATTGGGATCGACGCGGACAGCCATCGTCGCAGGGCAGTCATTAGTCATATTCTCGCTGCTAGCTTCCATGACAGTCAGTTTTGGGTCAATAGTGCAAAAACCAAGGGCGGGATCGTTGCAACGCAATGCAGCGCGACAGGTTAAGCTTCGGGCCATGGATGACGGCTTAGCTTTGCTGGTACTGGTTTCAGGCGCCTTGGGGCTTGGCTACAAGGTCTGGCAGATCTCCATGGATGCCCGGGAGGCTGCCAATCGCATCGCCAAGGACGCCTGTTCCCGCGCCGTGGTGCAATTCCTGGATGGCACCGTGGCCTTTGCAGGATTTCGCCTGGATCGCGACTCTCGCGGTAAGCGCCGCTTGCTACGCACCTACACCTTCGACTACACCAGCGACGGGTTCGAGCGCGCGCAGGGATTCATTGTGCTCGCCGGTCAGCAGCTGCAGGCCGTGGGACTTGCGGGCAGCCCATCGTGAACGATGGGCTCAAGATCGACCTGCACACCCATTCGCACTGCTCCGATGGTTCCTTGAGCCCGGCCGAACTGGTCGCCTGCGCGGCGGGCGCCGGCGTTGAGGTTCTGGCGCTCACCGATCACGATACCATCGGGGGTCTCGAGGAGGCGCAGCGCGCGGCGGGCGAGCATGGTCTGCAGCTGGTGCCCGGTGTGGAAATTTCGGCCTCCTGGCGCGCACAGACCATTCATGTGCTCGGCTTGTGGATAGATCCCGTCTCGCCGCAGCTGTCCGGGAGCCTCCGCGCGCAGGTGGAGCTGCGCCGGGTCCGCATGAGGAAAATGTGCGGGCAGCTTTCGCGACTCAGGCTGCCGGGTGATGAACTGCTCGCCGCGGTGCAGGCGGCACCGGGAATACCTACGCGCGCGCACCTCGCAGAGGCCCTGGTGGCCGGCGGCCATGTCGATACCGTAGATGCGGCATTTCGCAAATACCTGGGCAAGGGAAAGCGGGCGCATATCGCGCCCGAATGGCCCGCGATCGAGGCCGTGGTGGGGTGGATTTGCGCCGCGGGCGGTGTGGCCGCCATCGCCCATCCGCATCGCTACGCGCTGTCCGCGGGAGCGCGCCGGCGCCTGCTCGGCGATTTTGCAGCCGCCGGCGGTACGGTCCTGGAGGTCGTCAGCGGCGGCAACGGCGCGCAGCATGTCGAAAGCTGTGCCACGCTCGCCGTGAATTTCGGCTTCAAAGGATCGGTGGGCTCGGATTTCCACCGTCCACATGCGTGGAATCCATTGGGCCGCTCCCTTAAGCTACCGGAGGGCGTCACCCCGGTGTGGCGCAGCTTCGGCCTATAACCATGGACATAAAAGCTCGCCGTGAGTGACGAAGAGAGCAACGTCAATACCGATTTGTTCAAGAACATCGAGCGCCTGCGCCAGCTGCGTATCGAGCATCGCGATCTCGACGACGTCATTTCACGCCTCAGCATGGATTTCAAAGTGGACGAGCTGCAAATGAAACGCCTCAAGCGCCGCAAGCTGCTACTCAAAGACCAGATAGCGCGGCTCGAGAGCCAGCTCATACCGGATTTGAACGCATGACCGAGATCTGGCTGCGCATCGAGGCGTTCTTCGACATCTTATCGACGCGCAGCGTCCTGGCCGAAGTCGGGGTGCTGGCGCTGTGCTTGGGGTTCGGCGGATTGGTCAGTCTGGTGCTGCGCCGGCGCACGCGGCGCAGATCCGCACCGCCGATGGCGCTGACCTGGGAATATTTTGCGGCGCAAGGCAGCGTTGCGGTGCTGCCGGCCATCATGGCGCTCGCGCTGGTACTACTGGCCCGCAGCTCGCTGCAGGCGGCCGGCTTCGACGTTACTTTATTGGCAGCCGCCGCGCGTCTGATCGGCGCGTACATCGTGGTGCGCATCGGGGTGCTGCTGTTCGCGGCCAGTCTGGGCAATAAATCCTGGATCCGGAACTGGGAAACGCGCGCGGCAATGCTGATCTGGCTGGCAATCGCCGCCGAGTACCTGGGCTGGCTCGATCCCATCATCAGCGCCTTGGACGATATCGGGATAACCGCCGGCAAGCTTCGCATCACCGTCTGGTCGGTGCTGAAATTGCTGTTCACGCTCACCCTGTTCATGTTGGCGGCGGCCTGGATCAGCCGCTGGGTCGAACGTCGGGTGAAAAGGCTCACCAACGTCGCACACTCGACGCGCATCGGCATCGCGAAATTCGCCAACGCGTTTTTGATCGGCCTGAGCATTCTCATGGGTCTGAACGCCGCCGGCGTCGACCTGACCGCGCTGACGGTTCTGACCGGCGCCATCGGCTTGGGGTTGGGATTCGGCTTGCAATCGATCGCTGCAAACTTCGTCAGCGGCTTCGTGTTGCTGATGGATCGCTCCATAAAACCTGGCGACGTCATCAGCCTGTCCGGCCAGGCGGGTACCAGCACCGAGAATTTTGGCTGGGTGCAGGAGCTGCGCGGGCGTTATGTGGTGATACGCGACCGCGACGGCATAGAAATGCTGGTGCCGAATCAGCAGCTGATTTCCAATGCCGTGATCAACTGGAGCTACACCGATCCGAAGATCCGCCTCAAGCTGCCGATTCGCGTGAGCTATGCCGACGATCCGGAATTCGCGATCAAGATATTGCTCACCGCCTGCGAAGGACAGCCCCGCGTTCTGAGGGAGCCGCCGCCGGTGGCGCGCTTGATGCAATTCGGCGACAGCGGCATTGAACTCGAGCTGCGATTCTGGATTTCCGATCCCCAGGAAGGCGTGAACAATGTCCGCTCGGAGGTGAATCGCGCCATATGGCGGCTGTTCAAGGAACACAAGATTACGATTCCGATGGCGCAGCGCGAGATTCTGGTTCGCAACGCGCCACCGGAAGCCGACTCCTAGCCGACCCCGTGGCCCTCGAGATCACCGCGCACGTCGTCATTCCCGACGATGAATTGGAATGGAAATTCATCCGCGCGTCGGGCCCCGGCGGGCAGAACGTCAACAAGGTGTCGAGCGCCGTGCAGCTGCGGTTTCTTTTGCCGCTCAACACGAGCTTGCCTGCGGCGGCAAGGAACCGCCTGCGCGCGCTCGCCGGGCAGCGGCTCAACGACGATGGCTCCATTCTCATCACCGCGCGCAACGAGCGCAGTCAGGAGCAGAACCGCCGCGCCGCAAGCCTGCGCCTGGCGGCGCTGATTCAATCCGCCCTGCTGGAACCGAAAATCCGCAAGAAGACGCGCCCGACCAAGGGATCGCAGGAACGGCGCATCGAATCGAAAAAGCGGCGCGGCAGCACCAAGCAGGGGCGTGGCGGCCGGGGCTGGGATTAGGCCGGTGCTATGGAAACCGCGCTTCTATTGCCCCAAGGTTACCTGCAGGATGCTGTGCCGGATCTGTTCGGAGAGCACCAGCCGCGCATCGGCCGCGACGCCCAGCAATGGGTCGCCAAACAACAGCTTTTCGTCCGCCGACATTTGAATGACGTCGCGCCGCCGCAGCAGCTCGATGAAATTGCGGAACAGGCTCTTGTCGAAGAATTCCGGCGAGTTCAGCTCATAGAGCAACGACATGCGCTGCGCCATCAGATGGCAGCGTTCTTCAAGTGCTTCGCGCGTGATGGCGCCGCTGCCCGCCTGCAGCAACAGCGCGATCGCGAGGTAGTAGCGCTCGATGGTTTGAATCGTCGCCTGCGCCAGCGCCGAGAGACGCATCGCCTCCAGCGATGTCGGCGCGGGGCGCTGCCACTCGCTGCGCTCGGCGTTGCCCTGCAGCAGATTGAGGCGCACGAAGGTGTCGAGCAGGGCATCAACCTCAGTGCTGACGTCCACTTCATCCCAGCGCAGGAACAGTTCGGCGGAAATGTACGGATACACTCTCCACACCAAGCGTTGGATATCCGTGGTGCGCATGCGCGCATTGCTCACGAAGCCGCACGCCAGCAGCGACGGCAGCGCGAACAAATGCAGGATGTTATTGCGGTAATACGTGGCGAGCACCGCGTTTTCCGCATTCATGCGCATGATGTCGCCTAGCGGGTGCGGTTGACGCTCCAGCAGGCCCATGGCCACGGCGTAGCGGATCATTTGCTCGCCACTCTCGGATGTCACCGTCACCAGGCGCGAATATGGCGCCTCGCGCAGCAGGCGCTGGTAGAGTTCGAGCTGGCTATTCAATTCCAGTTCCGGCAGCGCCTGGCGGGGCGTCGCCAGGATTGCCAAGGACACCAGGTTGACCGGCGTCACGGCGGCGGCGGCGTTGATCCCGGTATTAATCCTGCGCGCAAGCTCGCCGATGGTTTCGGCGATCCAGCCGGCGGGTGCATCATCGCCCTCGAAGCGGCCGCTGCGCCAGTTTGGATTGTGCTTCTGCAGCACCTCATCGAGCGCAATCGGCTCTCCCATGTTCACGTGGACCTTGCCGAACTTGCTGCGCAACACGGACATCAATGCCTTGAGCAGGACAAAAATACTTTCCTTTTGCTTGGGTTGACCCGACAGTTCGCCGATATACGTCCTGCCCTCAACGATCCGTTCGTAGCCGAAATACACGGGCATGAACACCACGCGCCGCTTCGGATCGCGCAGGTAAGCGCGCACCGTCATCGACAACATGCCGGCGCGCGGCGACAGCAACCGCCCGGTTCGGCTGCGTCCGCCTTCGATGAAGTACTCGAGCGGGTGGCCGCGGGCCATCATGAATCCCAGGTACTGGGCGAATACCACCGGATACAGCGCATCGCCCTTGAAGCTGCGGCGCAGAAAGAACGCGCCGCCCTTGCGCAGGAAGCGCCCGATCAGTGGCATGTTCATATTCGCGCCGGCGGCGACATGCGGAACCGCAAAGCCCTTGCGGTAGATGATGTACGACAGCAGCAGATAATCCATGTGGCTGCGATGGCAGGGAACGTAGATGATCTCCGCGCCGTCGCCGACGCCGCTCAAATTCTCGATGTGCTCCAATTCCACGCCGTCGTACAGCCAATTCCAGAGGCGGCCGAGCATGATGGCCATGAAGGTGATGAAGGCCTGGGAGTAATTCGCCGCGATCTCCAGCGCGTGCTTGCGGGCGAGCAGCAACGCGGGGCGGCGCAGTAGTTGGCGCGCCTGCATTTCGTCGCGCACCGCGCGGCGGACCGCCTGGGTCTTCAAAATCTGCACAACCATGGTGCGGCGGTGCGAAAGATCCGGACCGATGCTCGACGCACGCTGCGCGCGAAATACCGTGCGCAGCGATCGCAGCGCGCGCCGCACGCTGCGCGGCTCGCCCAAGCCGTCCTCCATGACATCGCGCAGGCGAATGGGCTCGCCGAAATACACGAGTGTGTTGCGGCCGTTGAACACAACGCTCAGGAATTTGCGAAATCGGCCGATCAGAATCCAGTCCTCGGCAAACCACAAGCGCCACCAGCTCACTTCTTTATGCGGCGCGCGGCCCCAAAATATCGCCACCGGCACGAGATCCACGTCGAACTGCGGGTGGTTTGCGGCGGCTGCGATCAGCCGCGACAGGTAGCGCGGCGCACGCGCGGCGTTGCGCGGCCTGAACAAACTCGGTCGCCGCTGCAGCTCGAAGTAGGCGCTGTCGGCGCGTTTCTCGCCCATCATCAGCCGCCTTTCGGGGCGCGGTAGATTTTGCTGCGCGCAAACGCTGCTGAGCACCGCGAAATCCGTGCGGCTCTCGCGCTCCAGCACATAACAAACCGGCCTCGGCCGCGCGGCGATTGCGGCGACCGCGTCATCAGGCTTGATGGTGATCCGCACCCACAGGCTCAAGACCTTGCGGACGCCGAATTGCCACGCCTGGGCCAGGCCGACAAAGGGATTCATGGTCGCGTGCGTGCTTTAAGGTTTATCGCCGCGTTCTTGGTTCTCGAGGGCTTTGCGCATCTGTTCGGCATTTTCGTCGATGGTCTTCTGCACCTCGCGAGCGCGATCTAGTTGCTGGGGTCTAGGCTCGTAGACCGTTTTGACGGGCGGCGCCGGTGGTTGCGAAGAAGAACAGCCGGCGATGAACATAACCACGAGTGTCATTGTCATACGTTTAACGTAACCCATGTGCACCCTTAAGTCTTACGGGCCGGAAGGAGCTTGAGTGTACAATACACGCATGTTTCGCTTGGCAATCCTGTTGCTGTTCACCTTGGACGTCCACGCCGCGATCCAGGCTGTGGATATCGACGCCGCGGCGCAGCTTTATGCCGATGCCGCCACGCGAGAGCAGGTGCGCGCCTCGCTGCTGCCCATGCCGGCGCATATTCGCCAGCTGTTCATGGGAAACACCTCCTCGGCGCTTTCGGAATCGCAGCTCGCCGCTGTGGATGCGGCGGCAAAGCGCGGCTTTCGCATCGATGTCTTCGAGCCGGCGGCGCTGCGTGCGTTGGCTGCCAATCTCGACGCCGATACCGTGAAGAAAACCGAGGCGTTTCTTGCCAGCGACCTCGGCCGGCGCATGGTGGCGGCTGATGTGGCCCTGGCCACGCTCGACGAAGATACAATCAACAAGGTGATGGACGGAAAGATCACCGCGCCGTCCACGCCGCAACGCGATGCGCTGTTTTGGAAACTTGAAACCGCGACTCACTCCAGCGAATCCAACGTGCAGATTTTCTTGAGCATGGGTACGGCGGTGGCGCAGGGGGCGGCGATTGGATCCGGAATGGATCCCGGACCTGTCGGGGAACGCGCCCGCAAATCCGGCGAAGCCAGCCGCGCGGAACTGGAACAATCGATGCGCCAACCGATGCGGCGCTACATGGCTTATAGCTATCGCGACCTGAGCGACGCGGACCTCAAGCAATTGCTGGCTTTTCTTCAATCCACCGCCGGTAAGCGCTATGTTGCCGCTTACACCGCCTCGCTGGATGCCGGATTCAACGCCATGGGCAAGCGCTGCGGCGAGCAGCTCGGCGAAAGCCTGCGCGAATTGGCGATCGCGCAACTCGCCACCGAAAGCCCGAATCAGGAAGCGGTTCCCGACGTGAAGCCTGCGCCGGATCCCAACGCCCACAAATAGGCGCGGGATTGGTTTCGGCTACAAAGCCAGCAAAAACTCCCGCAACAAAATACAGATCGCCTCGATCTGATCTTCCAAGCGATGACCGGAATTAAGTATGTGCAGCGCCGACTGGTGCTCGCGCGCCCAGCGGATACTGTTCGCGACCGGCACGACATCGTCGTGCCAGCCATGCACGATCGCAGTGGGGACGGCCACCTCTTGAGGTGTGTGGGCTTCGAAGCCGGGCATGTAAAAAGCCGGCGCCAATAGGAACAGGCCGCGCGCACCAACCCGGCCGGCGGCGGCCGCGGACACGTGGCCGCCCATGCTCGAGCCGACAAGCACCATCGGATCGTTGAGTTGCAGCCCGAAGTCGATGAGTTTCTGGACACGCGCCCGGGGATCCTCGATGCCGCGGTAATCCACCGATTCCGCGCGAAGCTTGAGCTCCTGCACCACCGCCGCCATGGCGGTGATCTTCGCACCCCACGGACCGCTTTCCTTGCCATGCGAGAAGACCACAATTTTGCACGATCGGCTCAAGAAACCCACCTTTGCGGCCGCTACAGACGCATGGCATTGGATGAAGAACAGGCGTACGCCGCACACGAAATGCGAAGCGCCATTGACTGGTTGCGCGAGTGCGCCGACCTTGCCGGCGTCGATGCCGCCGCACTGGAATCGTTGGCTGCGGCAGCGGTGCATTTCTCGTTGCCCGCCGGCAGCCTGTTGTTCGAGTCCGGCGCAAATCCCGACGGAGTATATCTGGTCGCCAGCGGCCGCCTAGGCGTTAAATCGCCGGCAAAGGCAGGACTGACCGCGGAGATCGAACGTGGCGAGCTGGTGGGCGAAGCCGGCTGGTTGCTCGGGCTGCAGCGCAGCGCAACGGTTGTTGCACTGCGCGACAGCGAGCTGTTACTGGTGCCGAACGCGGAATTGGATCGCATCGCGGTCCGATCCACCCATTTCTCGTTGGCGCTGGCACGGCTGTGCGCGCGTCGCTTAAGGCATAGCAATCGCCAGGAATACAAACCTAAGCGGGCGCGGGTTTTCACCATCGTGCCCAGCAGCATCGAAGTCGATGTGGCCGATCTTGCGACCCGATTGGTGGATGAACTTCAAAGAGCCGGCCGAACGGAGCTGCTCTGGGACGCGCGCGCCACTACACATACGGCGGACTGGTTCTATCGCATCGAAGAAGCAAACGACTATGTGGTTTACGTGGCGAATTGGATTCCCTCTGGCTGGACGCGGCAGTGCTGCCGCCAGGCCGATGTGATTCTATTGGCGGCACCGGCCGCGGCGCCTTTGACCCCATGGCCGAGCGGCGTTGCCGAAGCGGCGATGGCGCGCGGCGCCAGGGTGGAACTGGCATTGCTGCATCAGGGACAGTTCGAAGCGGATTCTGCTGCCCGTTGGCTGAAAAGCGTGCCCGTCGCCCAGCATCATCACATTGTCACGCCGGCGGACTTGGGCAGGGTTGCGCGGCTGTTGACTCGCCGCGGTGTGGGCCTGGTCTTGTCGGGCGGCGGCGCGCGAGGATTTGCGCACCTCGGCATCATTCGCGCGCTGCGCGAATCACGGGTACCGCTGGACTTCGTCGGCGGAGTGAGTATCGGCGCCATCATCGCGGCCGGCGTCGCAATGGGCTGGAGCGATGAGGAAATGCGGCTGCGCTACCGCAGAAGTTTCGTCGACACGAATCCCGTGAACGACTATACCTTTCCGTTCGTGGCACTGACGCGCGGCCGCAAAGTTTCGCGGCTGCTGGAACGAGCCTACGGCGACGTGCTGATCGAGGATCTGCGCCTGCCGTACTTCTGCATCAGCGCCAATCTCACCACCGGCCGCGTGCTCGAGCACCGCTCAGGCCGGCTGTCTCACGCGCTGCGCGCCTCGGTGGCCATTCCCGGCGTCATGCCGCCGGTGTTTCACGAAGCCGGCGTATTGGTCGATGGCGCCGCCATCAACAATCTGCCGGTCGATATGATGCAGAGCCATGCGCCGGGATTCGTGATCGGCAGCGACGTCGGCGCCGATCATAGTTTCGGCGAACGCCGCGTCAACATCTTTCAGATCCTGATGCACGCCGGCATGGTCAACAGCGCGGCCAGCGAGCGAGCGCAGCGAGAGCTGGCCGATGTGCTGCTGAAGCCGCCGCTCACCAACATCGACCTGCTCAATTGGCAGGCCTTCGACCGGGCAATCCAGGCCGGCTACGACTACGCGCGTACGGCGCTCGAGAACTTGCCGACAATACCGCACCTGGTCCCTTCGACGACCGCCGCCGTTAAACGCAATTCACTGGCCATCGAGCTGCAGCGCCGTCTGGCCGCAACCCTGGCCGCGGGATAACAGCCGGCCGCCGCGATACGCCGCTACGACAGGCCCCGGACGATGCCGTCGACCCATTCGAGTTCCGCGGGGCTGTATTGTGAAAAATTCATCCGGTTGAGACTCACAGGCTGCACCCTGGCCCCAAAAACCGAATGCGAGATCCGAAAGCAATGAAACTCGTGGTCGCGATTGGCGGCAAATCCGATCACCATGTGGAACTCGCTGCCGCCCGACTCCCAAGGATTGACGCGCCGGTCGCAAATGACGAAAAAGGCGTCCTCGATGGGGCGTGACCCGAACGCTCCGGCTTCATGCAAGCCCTCAAAAAACAATCGCACCTGCGAGGCCACCGTTTCGGCGATTTCCGACGGCGACTTGGCCTCAGCCACCCAGCGGGTTCCGCGTTCGATGCTGTTCAAGATGAACAGAGCCAGGCGGCGCGCCGACAGGTACTGCCAATCGGTGTTGGCGGCGCTGCCCGCAGCCAACGTGCGCGCCCGCACGCCGATTCGTGTGGTCGAACGGATCGCCTGCAGGGTATTGACCCCAAGCTGCGCGAGCCTCAAGGCGCGATCGGCACTCACGAGGCAGGCAGGCCGGTATCCCGGGCGCAATACCGCTTCCTCATGTTCCGCCGGAACCCAGACCGGAGAGGCCTCATCGCCGCGGGCCAACATGCCGGCCACCGCGCCGCACGGCGCGAAGGACTCAAAGTGACCTCGTAGCTTGTCGTGGGCGAGCACGCGCGGAAAATACATGACAGCGTTTTCGTTTGAAAAATTCCAATTGCGCAGTCCCGCGAGAGCATCGTCGGCGGTATGCCATCGCGCGGGCGGGTCGACGATCAACAGGGCGCGCCGCTCCTTGCAATAGCGGGCCGCCACCAACAGGGCGCTGGGGCCGACGTCCCGATCGCGTGATAACGGCGGAATGCACAGGAAATTGAAATACTCAGCATGGAACAGCGAGAACAGCCCGGTGCGATCCGTGAGCGAGCCGATCAAGTCGTAGTCGGTAAGCGGCGCGCCGTCATCGCCGTCCGAATTCGAGGCGGCGTAAGCGGTGGCGAGGCCGCTGGCCGGATCCAAGGTTCGATCGGGGCGCAGCGACGGGACCTCGCCGAGGACCCGGATCAGCGCCGACTGCGTCAGACCCTTGAGCAAATAGTTTTCCGCCGCGGGCGATATGGACAGGCGATGAAAAATCTCCTGGTCTTCCACCTGTCCGGTCCCCTGGGCGCGAACCCGCTGCACGGTCAGATTGAAAAGGGATGCGGTTTCCGGCGCAATATTGTCGTAGTCGACGCTGGCTCTGAGGAATTCCCGGGTTCCGGGGCGCACGGCCTGCAGCTTGAGTTGTTGCGAGCCGGCCCTCAAGGTCAGCGTCGCCGAGCGCGCGCCATTGACCACACGCACAATGAGGGCCTCGCAGCCGCCGTTGTCGAAATATTGTTCCACGGCGTAGCCCAGGAGGCTTGGCTGCCACAGGCCGCCGAACGTGTGCTGAAATTCAGAGAAACTTTTGATGAGAACCGGTCGATTGACAGGTCCGCGCAGCGTGCGGCCGACGAAGGCGGTGCGCGCCGTGGGGAAACGCGCGATGGATCGGTCAAGGCCGCGTTGTTCGTCGACCTGTACGCTTAGGCTGCTAGGCGTCACCAGGTTTTTATCGAAGCAAGCATGCGCGCGAACTGTAACACAACCGAATCATCGCGCGCGCGCGTGATTCTTACGGCCGGTTATCGGGCGGCGCGACGCAGTTTCGATTGCCGTCCGAGTCGCCCTGATCGCGGCGCCGCTGCTCCTCGATGCGCTGCTGCTCCTCGATGCGAGCTTGCTGCGCCTCGGTTCTCTTGCGGGAGATCTCCTCGAGCATCACTTTCATCCATTCGCTGATCATTCGCTCGCCTCGCTCTGCGGCGTGACGATGGTTTCTATGGCCGCGATTGTTTGCGGAGGGTATCCCGGACGCGCCTTGGCAAAGACGCGGCGCGCAAACTCGGCACTGGCCGGCGTTTGCATCAATGCCTCGTACAGCGGCACAACGAGCTTGCGGCGACCGATGCTCTTCAAATAGTCCTCCAAGCGCGCAAAGCTCGGCTGATAGTCGTGCGCGATCGCCAGCTTGAACCAGCTTTGCTCGATCTCGTCATTCGGACTGCGGCTGAAGCCGAACGCCTTCTCCAGATCCGCGAGCTGCGCGGCACTTACGCTTGCGGGCATGCCGTCGAGAAAGTACAGCCATTGCGGCGCCACCCAGTCGAGTCCGAATTTCTTGAGTTGCAGGTTACCGGCGAGCCAGGCCGCCCTGGCCTCCTCCACCGGCTGAAACATCGAAGTCGCGGGCAATACGGCCTCCGCGGGAAGCCCGGGGCTGAAGACCCAGGCATTGGCTTGTTGCCGCGAGACCAGCCCGGGGTAGCGATCAAGCAGATTTTCCTGCAGGTAGGCCAGGAACTGCTCGGTGGTAATGCTTTTGAACGCAAAATGATCGAAGTAGCCGCGCAAGAACTGATCGAAGCGCTCACGGCCAAATTTGGCGTCGAGATAATTCAGGAACAGAAGTCCTTTCTCATAGGGAATCTCGCTGAACCCTTCTCCGGGATCGCGATCGCGCAGATCGACCGCCAGCATCTGATCGGCGGACTTGAGTTTTGCCATATCGGCCCGCAAGGATTGTAAACCGACCGCCGCTTCCATGGACGACCGTGATTCCCCGTACAACGCCGACATGATGCGGCTCTGCAGATAGTCGCCAACGCCTTCGTTGAGCCAGAGATCGCGCCAGGTGGCGTTGCCGACCAGATTCCCGGACCAGGAGTGCGCAAGTTCGTGCGCGATCGCCGCAACCAAGCTCTTGTCGCCGGCGATGACGGTGGGCGAGATGAATGCCAGCCGCGGATTCGCGGTACCGCCGACGGGAAAACCCGGCGGCATCACCAGGATGTCGAAGCGGTTCCAGCGATACGGCCCGGCAGTCTTCTCGCCGGCCTGAATCATCGATTCGGCATCCGCAAACTCCTTGGCGGCTTGCTTGATCAAGGATCGGTCGGCATACACACCGGTGCGCGGGCCGGTCTCCTTGAATTCCAGATCGCCGACCGCCAGCGCAATCCGATAGGAGGGGACGGCCTGCGTCATGACAAAGAAATCCTCACCGCTGCGCTTCGCCTTGGGATCATTCTCGGCGCTCATCAGCGCCCGCAGGTGCGAGTCGGTATAAACGTGCGCCTTGTACGTGACGCGCACCTGCGGCGTGTCCTGCAGAGGAATCCAGGTGCGCGCACCGATGGGTCCCGGCTCGGTATACAGGAACGGCTTGTGCCATGCGGTCTGTTTCGGGGTCAGCCATTGCAGCGCCGAGGAAGCCGGGGTGGTTTCATAATCCACTCTGATGACTTCGGTGCTCTGCTTCGACGGCGGCAGTTCGATCACCAGTGCGCTGCCGAGAATGCGATCCGGTTTCTCGAGGTGAAAAGGCCGGCTGACCCAGATCGTTTGGTTTTTGGCCGTTGCTCCCAGCACATCGGTGGCTTTTTGTCGCACATCGTTGATCATCAGCCCCTTGGTATCGAGCACCAGCTGAGTGGCGCGCGGATCCAGGCGCTTGAATTCAAATCCGGCGACGCCGGTGATGGTCTTGGCCTCGAGATCGACGCGCATTTCGAGTTCCAGGTGAGTGGCCCGAAACTGATCGACATTGGCATAGGAGTGATAATCGAATCCAGGATCGATGGGTCCGTTATCCGCATTGTGCTGTGCGCCGAAGGAATGGCCGCCGGAACCCAACAGCGCGAGAACCGCAACGGTCCGACCCTTCATGGATTTTCGCACGCTTAGTGAACGGCAGCTTGAGTCTGCGGCTGCGATTGCGACTGCGGCGCGGGCGCAACCAGCGGCGCCGGCTTGTCGCGACCATTCAGCAATTCGTTGAATGTCTTCTCGTCCACCAGCAGGCCGGACTGTCCGTCCCAATTGGACCCGGCGGGCAGTATGTTCTGCACCAGCAACGAGTGCGCAACGACGGCATCGATGCCGTCGTGGCCGCCGGTGATCGGCACCGGCACGGCGCGCGGCGCATGCGCCAACTCGCCTACGCGCTGCCAGTCGATCTCCTCATCGTGTTCGGCAATCTTCGCGCGCAGTTTCGGACTCAGCAAATTGGCCAGCAGCCGCTTGCGGTCGTTGGACCAATTTCGCGAATCGTCTTCCATGACGGTATAGGCTTGAAAGTACAGCGTCCCGTCGCGCCAGCCGAAGAGATACGGCTGATTGACCACGGTGACCTTGGTGCCGATCGGGATCAGATCGAAAAATACGGCAATGTCCTCCGGATACAGTCGCATGCAACCGTGGCTGGAGCGCATACCGACGCCGTAAGGCTTGTTCGTGCCGTGAATGAGATAACTCGGCCAACCCAAGCGAAACTCGTATTGTCCCAGCGGATTGTCCGGTCCCGGAGGCACCTGGGCGGGAAGCTTGTCGCCATTCTCGGCATGCTCGTCGCGAACTGATTTCGGCACCACCCAAATCGGGTCCTTCTGGCGGCCCACGATCTTCGTCGTGCCTTCCGGAGTCTTCCAGCCCACTTTGCCGATGCCGAGTGGATGCGTATACACGGTCTCCGGCTCGCCCTTTTTGTGGGGCGGATAGTAAAAGATGCGCATGGCGGCCACGTTCACCACAACGCCTTCATGGGGCGCTGCCGGCAAAACGAATTGGGTGGGCACAACCACCTCACGACCGGCTCCCGGCAACCAAGCATCCACGCCTGGGTTGGCGGTGAGCATCTCCTCGTAGCCCACATCGAACCGACGGGCGACATCCGGCAGCGTATCGTCCTTGCCGATGATGGTTCTTTGAGCATAGCCGACGACCCCGCTACCCTGATCCACTTGGAAATAGTGCGTTTGGGTTGGCTTGGGTAATTCCGGTTTGGGCGGCGGCAGCTCCTTGACCGCCGGCGGAGCCTCCTTGGGGATGGGGCGAAACAACGAGCACCCGGCGCTGGCAACGGCACCGATGCAGAGGGCGAGCCAGACGGTCCTGCGAACAAGCGCGATGAATTGAATGGACATCGACCCTCTCTACAGCAATGCCGGGCGATCGGGCAACTGATTTTGGGAATGCGCCGCGGGGTTGGGCTGCGCCGGAAAGTGGCGCGCCAGCAGGTTGCCGATGGCCTCGACGCCGGCGATCGAACCGATCTGAAACCGCCCGGCGCGAAAATGCTCTTCCATCAACCGGCACACCGCCTGCCACTCGGCGTCGCTGACTTTGCCTCGGAAACCTCGATCCGCCACGATTTCAACGTGGCGATCCGCGAGTTGCACATAAATTAATACGCCGTTGTTGGCCTCCGTATCCCATACCCGCAGCAGCCCAAAAACCTCGAGCGCGCGATCGTGCGGGGCGACCTCATGCCAAATGTGCAGCGGCGTCAACGCTGTTTCAATGGCAAATCGCAGCTCACCGTCGTGGAGCTGCTCCACCCTTGCAATGGCCTGCTGTATCGCATCAAGCGCGGCGCTCGGGAACAGCATCCGGGTGCGCCAGTGCGTCGCCGTGATGTGCCGGATCATTCTCCCTATCCGCATCACCAACTGCCCGAGGCGCCGCCGCCTGCAAATCCGCCGCCGCCGCCGCTAAAGCCGCCGCCGCCTCCGCCGCCAAAGCCGCCCATACCGCCGAGTCCACCGCCCAATCCCCCACCCCAACCGCTGCCGCCCGACCACCCGCCGCGCGTGCCCCCCGACAGCATCGCGAACAGGAAGGCGACCACGCCGGCGCCCACGCCGATGGGCAGCAGATGGCTGACGAGCCAGGCGATGAGGCCGGCAAGACCGCCGGTAGCCACCGATCCGAACACCCGCCCGAATATGCGACGCAGCACACCTCCTGCAACGACAACGATGATCAGCAGAATGGGCAAGAGATGTGTGACGCGGGGGGTATGCTCCCATTTCGTGTCGGGCTGCGGCAGCGGCTCGCCGTTGACCACGGAGATGATTTGATTGACCCCGGCTTCCACACCGCCGTCGAAGTCGCCGGTTTTGAAGTGCGGCGCCACAGTCTCGGCAATGATTCGGCTGGCAATGGCATCCGGCAGCGCGCCTTCCAGGCCACGCCCCACTTCAATGCGCATACGCCGATCATTCTTGGCAACGATGAGTATTACCCCATCCTCGACACTCTTGCGCCCGAGCTTCCATGCATCCGCAACGCGAATGCCATACTGTTCGATATCCTCCGGCTGCGTGCTGGGAACGATCAGCACCGCGATTTGACTGCCTTTCTTCGCCTCCAGAGCCGCAAGCTTGGCTTCAATGCGCGCGACGGCACCGCCCGACAAGGTGCCCGTAAGATCGGTGACTCGTGCGCCGAGCGGCGGCACGGCGACTTCCGCGCCGGCAACTGCGAAGCTGAGCAGCAGGAGCAGGCCTGTCGCCAGACGGGCAGCGCGCACGGTTCAGGAGCCTGCCCTTAGTGCGCGGGTGGCGCGGCGGGCGCGGGTGCAGGCGCGAAATCCACCGATGGCGGCTTGGAAATCGCCGCCTCGTTCTCCACGGCAAAGTTGGCTTTGGTTTTGTAGCCGAACATCATCGCCGTCAAGTTGACCGGGAAGGATCGTATGAACGAATTGTATGTCTGCACCGACTGGATGTAGCGGTTGCGCGCCACCGTAATGCGATTTTCCGTGCCTTCGAGCTGCGCCTGCAGGTCGCGAAAATTTTGATCGGATTTCAACTGCGGATAGTTTTCAGTCACCACCAGGAGGCGCGACAAGGCGCCCGACAGTTCACCCTGGGCATCCTGGAACTTCTTCAACGCGGCCGGATCGTTGGCCAGCTCCGGCGTCATCTGTATCGAACCCACCTTTGCCCGGGCCTGCGTGACACCCAACAACACCGTCTGTTCCTGGGCAGCGTAACCTTTGACGGTGTTGACCAGGTTGGGGATGAGATCGGCGCGCCGCTGATACTGATTGAGCACTTCCGACCAGGCGGACTTGACCTGCTCGTCCTGCGTTTGAATGGTGTTATAGCCGCAACCCGAGAGCAACATCACGCCGAGCACGGCAACGGCGAAAGCTAATTTACCCATCTTCCCCTCCTGCCCCTGTTTGGTTGGGGCCGTAGGCGAAGTCTACCACCTAGCAAAAAAAAGCCCCGAGTGTTGAGCTCAGGGCTGAGATGCGGACTTCAATGAAGGGAAGTAAAGCCCGCTAGGGGATCATCAATGGCCTTGAATCAGTGCAGTTGGTGCCATTGCAAAACTTGAATGTCGGTCTCGTCGAGATCGAAACTACGCGCGAGCATGCGTGCGATGTCGCGGTCACCTTCGACGCTGCCGGATCGGCCCAGCAATTCGACGACGCCGCGATACTCGTTGTACTCGATGGCATCTTCCGAATGCGCGATAAAGTGGGTGTAGTATTTAGCGCTCATAGGTACAAAGCTTATGTTTCGCCGCCCTTCCAATCTGTGAACAACCGCTCAGTCGGTTGGCGTGCCCCAAGAACCAATTCACGTCCTGGAACCTCTCTTAGAATATTGTGCACCGTGTCAAGATACCGCCCCCCCACGCCGCCCGGTTCCAAATACATCACCCCGGAAGGGGCGAGGCGGCTGCAGGATGAGCTGAACCAGTTGTGGCACGAAGAGCGCCCGCGCGTCACCCAGGCCGTTGCGGAAGCGGCCGCACAAGGGGATCGATCAGAGAACGCTGAATACACTTACGGCAAAAAACGCCTGCATGAGATCGATCGGCGCGTGCGTTTTTTGCGCAAGCGGCTCGAAGGGATGGCGATCATCGACCCTGCCGCGGATTTGGGCCGGCGCGACCTCAAGCGGGTGTACTTCGGCGCTTGGGTGCACCTTGAGAGCGCCGGCGGAGAAATGCGCTGGTATCGCATTGTCGGACCGGACGAATTCGACATGGCCGAGGACTACATCAGCATGGACTCGCCTCTCGGGCGGAGCCTCCTCGGCAAGCACCTTGACGATGAAATCACCGTGGATCTGCCGGGTGGAGCCGCTACCCTGACGGTGGTCGCCATCAGTTACGCCAGGATTGCCCCGGGCTAAGCGCCCCGCCTCAAACAACTCGGATGTTCTTGAACTGCCAGGGATCCGAAGTGTCCAGGTCCTCCGCGAACAATTCGCTGCGCTGGTACAGGGGTGTCCAATCCGTGTACTTGCCCACCACGGTCCCGAGGTAGGGACCGCAAATCTCGAGCGGCCGGCGATAATCCATATCGTCCGGCTCCACGATGCCGCGCTGCGGGTTCTCCATCGCCCATATCATGCCGGCAAGAGCGGCCGCCGTGACCTGCAAGCTGGTGGCGCTGTTATATGGCGCGAGCCGGCGCGCCTCGGCGATGGACAACTGCGATCCGTACCAGTAGGCATTCTTCGCGTGCCCGGCGAGCAGCACGCCGAGCTCATCGATCCCCTGGGTGATTTCGCTCATCATGATGCGTTTGCGATCCTGCAAATGCCAATTGCGGCCCGCGAATTCGTGCACCGACAGTACCGCGCTGTCGCTGGGGTGGTAGGCGTAATGGCTCGTGGGCCGGTATGCGACGCGGTCACCGTCCATCACCGTGTAGTAGTCCGCCAGCGATATCGCTTCGGAATGAGTGATTAGAAATCCATGGAAATGTCCGGCCTGCGGCGTCCAGGTGCGCACCCGGGTGCTCGCCCCCGGCCGGTTCAAATAGATGGCGCAGCAGGATCCGTCCTTGTGCCGGCCGCCGTCCGCCGGAAAATGCTTCTCATGCGTGCCCCAGCCGAGTTCCGCGGGCTGCGCTCCCTCGCTGACGAAACCATCGACGGACCAGGTATTGACGAATTCGTTGGGCATCTTCGGCACATTGGCGACCTGCGTGTCGCGTTCCGCAACGTGCATGACCTTGATACCGAGCGTCTGCGCGAGCTTGGCCCATCCGGCGCGCTTCGCGGGGATCTCGGTTTGCACGCCGGTATCCTTGGCGATATTGAGCAGGGCTTGCTTGACCAGGTGCGACACCAGCCCGGGATTCGCGCCATGCGTCAGCACTGCGGTGGGCGACTTGCCGGCATCGCCGCGCAGCCGCAGCGCCTCCAAGCGCATGGTGTAGTTGCTGCGCGCCGCCACCGGCATCGCAGGGTCGGTATATCCCCCAGCCCAGGGCTCTATGCAGGTGTCGAGATACAGCGCGCCGCGTTCGCGCGCCAGCTGAACGAGCGCGACGCTCGACACGTCGACCGACAAATTCAGCAAGAAATCGCCCGCATCGAGCAGGCCCCCGAGGATTTGGCGGTAGTTCGCGCGCGTCAGCGCCGAATTGATGAATTTCACGCCGAATTCCTTGGCTTCCGAACTGCCTTTGTCTTCGGCCGTAACGATGCTGATGCGATCCGAAGAAGTGCCGATGTGACGCAAGATCAGCGGCAAGATCCCCTGGCCGATACTGCCGAAACCAACCATGACGATCTTGCCGGGAAATTTCACGTGCACTTCGTGCTTGCTCATGATTTTTCCGCCCATTTGGTTTTTGCTGCCATCATGCGTTCCTTTGAAATAATTATTGGCTGACGTCGCCGGCTTCCGCCTCGCGCCTCCGACGCGGCGCCAAACCCTAGCCTAACTGTTGGCGCCTGTTTCGCGCCAGTGAGGTGGGTAGGTGCGTTCATACCCGGGAAGTGATTCGATGCGTTGCAGCCAGCGCGCCAGTGCCGGGTAATTGCGCTCCATGGGCAGAAAGCGCGCGCCCAGCTCCGCAGCGGCGCTTCGATCCAACGCACGCCGCAGCAGCTGCAGCCACGGGAAGATCACCATGTCGATGGCGGAGTACTTATCCCCGACGATCCATTGCTCTTTGCTCAAGCGGCCTTCGATGGTGCGTGCTTCGCGCCCGACCACGTGCATGGCATCGGTCAGACCATCGGCATCGGCGGCGACATCATCGGCAAAAATCGCGCTGACGATCTTCTGCACCAGAGGTTCAGTATATGACTGAAACTCGCAAATCACGCGCATGATGACGCCGGCCTCCTCGGGACTGGAGCCAAAAATGGGCGGTTGCGGGTATTTCAGGTCCAGGTAGTACAGGATGGCGACCGACTCGAACACGACGTAGTCCCCGTCCTTCAATACCGGAACGCGGCCGCGCGGATTCATTTTCAGCATCTGCGGCGACTGATGCTCTTGTTTATCGAAGTGCAGGAGGTGCGACTCGTATTGCAGCCGCTTGTGCTCCAGCGCCAAGTGGACGCGCCATGCGAACGGGCTGCCGCTGCCCCAGTAAAAGCTAATTGCCATAAGCGCGATTGTAGCGGTTGACATCCTCCCCGTCCTATATGACGGCGATTCCCTCCGCAGGCGTTCGATGTCCCGAACGGAAGAGGATATTTAAAGCGGAGTTGATATCTCGATCATGGGAAATACCACACTCGGAACATATCCAACTTCTTATTCCGAGTTCTGCGAGACCTTTCGGCCCCGTCTCGCATCCGCAAGACGAGCAGACTCGGGTGGAAAGAAACTCATTCACCTCCTCATACCTGGCCCCGTGCGCAATCGCTTTGTAGCGGAGCATGTTTCGGAAGGAAGACCAGCCTACGTCTAGAACGGACTTGGCCAGGCGGGTTTTGGCCAGTCCGATGGCGCTCACATTGCCGACCGCAATGTAGTCGAACTCTCGAATTATCCGGGTCGAGAGTTTATGGTGAAAGTCGCGGCGCGAATTTGCGATTCGGGCATGGATTTTGGCAGCCTGATACGTTTTGCAGGCGCGTTGAGCGCTCGCGAGTTTGCCCGCCAATTGACTCAGGTACCGGGGGTTTTCGATCTTTTCGCCGTTGGAAAGGGTGGCGAAGTCCTTAATGCCCAGATCGATGCCAATACCGCTTCGCTCGGGCCGGGCTTCCGCCTGAGGAACTTCAACGACGATGTTTAAGTACCAACGCCCGCGCGCATCGCACGAGAAGTTAGTGCCGTCCCTGATTTTACCGTCCGGCAGCGGTCGCGATTGAAATACCCTAAACGTGCTTCCCGCGAATCGGAAGGCGTCACCCTTCCGCTTGAGGTCGCGGCCCTTTAATGGCACCCAGCCCAAGGATCTCCTGCCCCGCCAACGTAGTAAGGGGCGATGTTTTTGATTGCGGGACTTAGCGTATTGCTCGCACACGGCGTTGATCGAGCCATTGTGGAGGGCAAGCTCCTTGCTGCTTCCAGCCGTCAAGCGATTAAGATCAAATCCTGTCGGCCAGGGCTTATTCCAATTAAGCGCCTGTAGTTGAGTTTCATTGCAGAAATTCCAAACATAGTTGCAGGCGCGCGCCCGCTTATTTAGGAGGCCATGAAGCGATTTGACGCGGTATTTATAGACCAGAAACATTTGTCAAAAGCTAAATCGATTGGGAGGTTCAAGCGAGGCTATAAAACTGGCCAGAACGTCGAATTTCGCATACCTGACAACATCATTTATGCAGTTCGCTCATCATCGCGCTAAGCTCCAATTCGTGAGTTTTCAGACTTTGATCGATGCAGCAACGCTGCGGGGATTACTGGGCGACGCCAGCCTCGCGGTGCTCGACTGCCGCTTTGATCTCCAGAACCCGGAGGCCGGGCGCCGAGCGTACTTACGGGGCCACATACCCGGAGCGCGGTATGCAGATCTGAACACCGACTTGTCGGCTCCGGTGAGGTCAACATCCGGCCGCCACCCGCTTCCCACCGCGAGGGATTTCGCCGCCACGCTGGACAAACTGGGGGTAGGCAACCACAGCCAGGTGGTTGCCTACGACGAGAGCAACGGTTCCTTTGCCGCCAGGGCTTGGTGGATGTTGCGTTGGGTGGGGCTTAAGTCCGTGGCTGTCCTCGACGGCGGGTTGAAGGCCTGGGTCGCCCAGGGTGGCGACATGGTAGCGGGCGAGGAAACCGCGGCCACAAACCGCAGCGGCAGCCGCTTCTCCCCCCGCGTCGACACCGCGGCCGTGGTGGACGGCGCGGAGGTGGCATCGCTGCTACGCGACCCGCGGCGGCTGTTGGTGGACGCGCGCGCAGCCGAGCGCTTCGCGGGCGACATCGAACCGATCGACGCGGTGGCCGGTCACATTGCCGGCGCCGTGAATCATCCGTTTACTTTGAATCTCGGGCCCGAAGGCCGGTTTCTGCCGGCATCCGAACTGCGCCGCCGCTGGGAGGAGCGTCTTGGCGGCAGGGAACCGCGCGAGGTGACGGCGATGTGCGGGTCCGGCGTCACCGCCTGCCACAATCTACTCAGCCTGGAAGTCGCGGGATTGAGTGGCGCCAAACTGTACGCCGGATCTTGGAGCGAGTGGATTCGGGATCCGAGCCGACCGGTCGCCCGCGGCGCCTGAGGGGCGGCGCCCCCTGGACAGACTCCAGCAGCCAAGCATTTCCTGGATAGAGATTTGCGCGTTACGTCATTTACTTGCAGCGCCAATTTGTTATCGTGCGCGCCTTGAACACGCCCGCAAAATTGGTGCCGCTCAACCATGCCTGGAAGATCGGCGAGTCGTTGGACTTGTACCAGGTCGAAGCCTGGGGCAAGGGATACTTCTCGATCAACTCCGCAGGCCATGTGGTCATACGCCCCAACCAGGACCCGGGCCGCGAAATCGACCTGTACGACGTGGTGCAGGGACTGAAGGCGCGCGATCTGCATACCCCCGTGGTCATCCGCTTCTCCGATATTCTGGCGCATCGCCTGCGCCATCTAGCGGACGCATTCGCCACCACGATTGCCGAAAACGACTACAAAAACCGCTATGCCGCCGTGTTTCCCATCAAGGTCAATCAGCAGCGCCTCGTGGTGGAAGAGGTCTACCGCTACGGCAAGGAATTTGGATTCGGCCTCGAGGTCGGATCCAAACCGGAATTGCTCGCGGTCATGTCGATTACCGAGAATGCGCCCGATCGTCTGGTGGTGTGCAACGGCTTCAAGGACGACAGCTACATCGAAGCGGTCATCATCGCCACCAAGCTGGGCCGCAACATCATTCCGGTGGTCGAGAACTACGAAGAAATCCACCTGATTCTCAAACACGCGGAAAAGTACGGCGTGCGCCCCAAGATCGGCGTGCGCGTGAAGCTCGCCAGCGAGGGCGCCGGAAAATGGCGCGAATCAGTCGGCGAGAAGTCCAAGTTCGGCCTGTTCATCAGCGAGATTCTCGATCTGTACGCGCTTTTGAAGGAGCGCAACATGCTCGACTGCCTGCAGCTGGTGCACTGTCATCCGGGCAGCCAGCTGCAGGACATCCGGCGAGTGAAGGATGCCATCAACGAGCTGGCGCACGTCTACGCAGAACTCAAGATCATGGGCGCCGGTCTGCAGTACATCGACATCGGCGGCGGCCTGGGCGTCGACTATGACGGCAGCGGCACCAACTACGAGTCGTCGATGAACTACACGCTCAACGAATATGCCAGCGACGTGGTGTATCGCATCAAGAGCGTATGCGATGCACGTGACGTGCCGCATCCGATGATTGTGAGCGAATCGGGCCGCGCGATCGCCGCGCATCACAGCCTGTTGGTATTCGACACCTTGGGCTCGTCCAAGCTGGACCAGTTCAAAGTATCGGGCCGCCCCGACGAGGACTATCACGGGTCGGAAGAGCTGCCGCAGCCGGTGCTTGATTTGTTCGACAGCTACCGCTCGGTTAACGAGCGCCGGTTGGTCGAGTGTTATCACGACTCTCTGCAGGCGCGCGAGCAGGCGCTGCAAATGTTCAATCTCGGATATCTCAGTCTCGAGTTCCGCGGTCTTGCGGAGAAGCTCTACTGGGCGACTTGCGCCAAGATCCGCGACTATTGCCGCAAACTGGATCGCGTTCCCGAGGAGCTTGAAAATCTCGAAGACATGTTGAGCGACATTTATTTCTGCAATTTTTCGGTGTTTCAATCGTTGCCGGACAGCTGGGCCATCGGGCAGGTATTCCCCATAATGCCCATTCAAAGGCTCATGGAACGACCGACCCGCAACGCTGTTCTCGCCGACATCACCTGCGACTCGGATGGCAAAATCGATCGTTTCGTGCACCCTCGAATCACGAAGCGCACCCTGGAAGTGCACGAACTGACGCCCGGCGAGCCCTACTACCTGGCGGCCTTTCTGGTGGGCGCCTACCAGGAAACCCTGGGCGATCTGCACAATCTGTTCGGCGATACCCACGTCGTGCACATTCGGCTGCAGGAGGACGGCGGCTGGTGGATCGAGGAGATCGTCAAGGGCGACACCGCCAACAAAGTTCTCGAGTACATGGAGTACGACACCGACGAGCTGTATCCGGCCATCGCGCGGGACTGTGAACGGGCGATTCAGGAAGGACGAATGTCGCTGACGGATGCGCAGGCGGTGAAGCGCTTCTACGAAAACGAACTCAATGGCTACGCCTATCTCGAGGTCGAATAGGGCATTTAGTCCTGGTATATCTGGCGTTTGCCAACATTATTATCAAAGGGTAGCATCGCCAATCAGGCTCGTTCACCAAGCTTTCGCGGCGCGTTTTGCGGCCTTAAGCTTCGAAATCATCGGCGCACGGACCTAAGGTACAGGCCTCGACGCTGCGACGTGCGCGGCGGTGTCTGCGTGTTGAAACCGCGTATCAGCTGGGGTGGTGTACGGGCTACCCGCGACTACGCAAGTGAAGTGAGATTAGTTGAATGACGACGATCTACGTGGGCAACTTGCCATTCACAGCGACAGAAGAAGAAGTGCGTGGGCTTTTCGAGCGACACGGCAAAGTCGAATCCGTCAAACTCATCAACGATCGCGAAACCGGGCGTCCGCGCGGCTTTGCATTCGTCGATATGCCGGCTGCCGAAGCACAAACCGCAATCCAAGAGACGAATGGCTTTCAGATGGGCGGTCGTCCGCTGCGGGTCAACGAGGCCCAAGAACGGGCACCGCGATCAAAGCCGGGAGGCGGTGGCGGCGGCGGGGGTGGTGGAGGCGGTGGCGGCGGCGGTTCACGCCGCTGGTAAACTGGCTCGCGCGAGCAGTGCGCGAGTCGACTCGGCTCACCACATTTCCTTGAGTTGCGCGACCACGTCGACCGTCGTCGTGTCGCCGGCCTTTAGGTTTTCAACACCGACGGTGGTGCGGACGGATATTTTTTCCAATGTGTCCATTACCTTGTCGGTCATGAAGCGGCTCTTAGCGCCGTACACATGAGCGTCGCCGTTCTTCGGCTGCTGGGTCACCGCAAATTTGAGCGGCGCGCATAGATGCAATTCATTTCGGGCGCGGGTCATGGCGACGTACAGCAAGCGGCGCTCTTCCTCGATCATCTGCTGATTGCCGGTCGCGAACTCCGAGGGAAAATTACCGTCCGAAACATTCAATACATAGACGATGTCCCACTCTTGGCCCTTGGCCGAGTGAATCGTCGACAGGATGACGTAGTCCTCGTCCTTGGCGGAGCCGCCGGATTGGTTGCTGGTTGCGGCCGGCGGGTCCAGGGTGAGTTCCGTTAGGAATCGTTCTCGGGTGGCATGTTGAACCGACAGCTGATCCAGTTGCTCGAGGTCGCCCATGCGGGTCCAGCCAGCATCATAGATTCTTTCCAGCTGGGGTTTGTACCAATCCTTGACCAAGCCAACCTGGCCGGGCCAGGGGGTGGCGGGGTCGGCGAGCTTTTCGAGCAGCGCGCAGAACCTCTTCCAATCCATTTTCACCGGCTGCGGCGCGTCAAACGCCGCCAAACTCTTCACCTCGAAGCCCTGCGCCTCCAGGAGTTCCAAACCCTGTTTGGCTTGTCCAGGGCCGATACCGGGAAGCAGCTTCAGCACGCGAAATCCCGCCACCGCGTTGCGCGGATTGTCGGCCCAGCGCAGCACCGACAGCATGTCCTTGACATGCGCGGCTTCCAAAAACTTGAGCCCGCCGTATTTGACGAACGGAATGTTCTTCTTGGTGAGCTCGACTTCCAGCACGTCGCTGTGATGCGAGCTGCGGAACAAGATCGCATGGCGTTTAAGCGAACCGCCGATTTCGCGGGTCTGTAAAATCTTGCCGGTGATGTAATCGGCTTGCGCCTGCACATCATCCAGCGCCACGTAGTAGGGCTTCTGTCCCGACTGGCGCGTGCCCAGCAGGGTTTTTCTATGTTGGCGGGGGCCGTCGGACATCAGCGCATTCGCCGTATCCAAGACCGGCTGGGCCGAACGATAATTCTGTGCGAGCACCACCATGTCGGCCTTGGGCTTGTAGCGATCGGCGAAACCCAATATGTTTTCCACCGCCGCGGCGCGGAACGAATAGATGGCCTGTGCGTCATCGCCGACCACCGTAACGCCCTGGCCGTCGGGTTTCAGCGAGTGGATGATTTCACCCTGTAGGGTGCTGGTATCCTGATACTCGTCGACCAGCAGGTGATCGAAGTTCTTCGCCAGACTCTGCGCCAGCGCGGGGGTTTGCATCATGACGTGCCAGAAGAGCAGCAGGTCATCGAAATCCAGTGCGCGATTCTTTTGTTTGCGGGCCACGTATTCGCGGTACAACCGCGTGAGGTCCGCTTCCCACTCACGGCACCACGGATATTGTTCTTCGAGGGTTTGTTTCAGAGACAGCCGTGTGTTGACGCGGTAAGAGTAGATGGCGAGGCAGGCGTCCTTGCGAGGAAAGCGCTTTTCCTTGCCCGAAAAACCCAGCTCATGGCGCACCACGTCCATCAGGTCCGCGGCATCGCTGCGATCCAGCACCGAGTAATTGGGGTCGAGCCCCAGATGTTTGGCGTACAGCCGCAGTATGCGGTTGCCCACGGAATGGAATGTGCCTGCCCATTGCAATCGCGATATCACGCTGCGATCGCCCGCTTTGCCGCGATCTGACAGCACCTCGGCGACGATGCCTTGCGTCCGTTTGATCATTTCCTGAGCGGCGCGGCGCGTAAAGGTCAGCATCATGATGCGCGAGGGATCCACGCCGTTCAGCACCAAATGAGCGGTTCGATGCGCCAGGGTATTGGTCTTACCGGTCCCGGCGCCGGCCAGGATGAGCAGGGGCCCCGCGGTGACTCCCTTGTCGGGAACCGGCGTGCCGAAAGTCGCGGCGCGACGCTGCTGGGGATTCAGCGAGTCGAACGCAGTTGTCTTAGGCTTCATCATGGCGATGATACTGTACGTATATCCAGATTGCGGCGCAATACTACGCAAACATATAGAAGCATCGCGCATTGCGCCGCTGCCGCGCGAGGGTGCAGATCACACACTCCAAGACTTTCGTGCGTATCCTCATGAATGCAAAGCTGAACGCCAAGGTCCATCCATGTTGAAACCCACAACCGTCGAATCCAGACTCGAGCATCGCGGCCGCGTTGTTCAAGTCTCCACCGAACGTCTGCTGTATGCGAACGGCCGCGAGTACGATATCGACCTGATCCGCCATCCTGGGGCGGCGGCGGTCGTCGCCGTTGACGATCGTGACCGCGTTTGCGTGGTGCGCCAGTACCGCCACGGGGTCGAGGACTTCTTGTGGGAAATTCCGGCTGGAAAGCTCGATGCCGGAGAGCCCCCGCAGGTCTGTGCCAGGCGCGAATTGGCCGAGGAAACCGGAGTGCAGGCCAAACACTGGACCTCAATGGGGCTGTTCATTCCAGCACCAGGAATATTTACCGAACTGATCCACCTGTACCTGGCGCGCGATCTTGAGATCGGCCCGCCCAAGCCCGACGCGGACGAGGATCTGGAGCTCAACTGGCTGCCCCTTGGGGAAGCCATCAATTTCACCTTGAGCGGAGCATGGAATGACGGCAAAACCGCTGTCGGCCTCTGCCGCGCCCAATACCACCTGCAAATGTGACACTGCGCGGGTTTTCAACGCCTCCGGCTTGACTTAACCCGTGTAATGCCTAAAAAGGTAGGGTGAGTACTGATAAGCCAAAACCATCGCACAACTCCGGCTCCAAGGGGTCGGCAGAACCGTCCTCGAAGGATGGCAAGTCCGGTGACAAAACCACCGGCCGGGTCAAGTTTGACGAGCGCGGCAACGCGGTTTGGGAATGGCAGATCGCCACCGGCGCATTTGGCCGGGAAGTCAGCACGCAGCGGCTGCAAAAGCTCGAACACCCGGCGCTGTCCATCGCCGAAGAAGAAACCCGGCCCAACGCAGTCAGGGTCAATCCGTTGGGCGCAAAAAAGGGCTATGACCCCTACGACAGCGGCAAGCTGGGCAAAAAGCCTGAGAAGCAAAAGACCGATCTGCGCAAGCTCGGCGAGTGGCTGAAACTGAAGAAGCAGGCCGAGAAGAACAAGGAAGAAGAGTCCAAGGACTAAAGCTACGCCAACGCGTGGCGCAGCTTCGCTGCATGCCTCAATCGATAGAAGCTGCGTAACTCGCGAACCATCGCCTCAATACGCGCCACACCGCGATTCACAAAACGCCGTTCCAGGCGCCGGCAATACCGCGCTGCGCAGCGATGCGCAGTCCAATAACGTTCATATTCGTCGGGCTCAAGGCGCGCATCAAATCTGACGCGGTCGAAAAGCCGCGCATGCACTTGCGCCGGGTACACCACGGCCCCCGTTTGACGGGCCAACAAAAATACCGTCACGGCATACTTGTCGACCTCCGCCTGGGTTTCGAGCTCGAGCAGCGACACCGGCAGGTCGCGCTCCAGCCGCCAGGCCGAATACACGAAATGGCTCACCCCTTCGAGCGCAGTGCAGTAGTCCGCCAGATTATGTTCCGTCAATGCGCGATGCGGATCCGAGTGCTCCAAGCGGCGCAGAAGTTGCGGATCCAGATACAGCGCCACGCCCGCACAGCGTGCGCCGCCGGCATCCCGCGTCTCGGCAAGCAGCAATTCCTCTTCGGTCGCAGGATCCGCGTCCTGCCCGCAGCCCGCGACTGCGCGCCGGTCGGTGACCAGAAAATCGTAGACGTCGTACTGCAGCTCGACGTCGTACAGACGCTCGAGAAGCGACTGCAAACCGCGCAGCACCATGCGTCAATGCTCGCGGCGCGCACCGCCCGCCGTGACCGGCTGCACGCCCAACTGGCGCAGCAGTCCGTGCGCACGCGGGCTGCCGGTCTTCATCCACATTTCGTAGAGGCGCAGTATGTCTGCATCGGTGTGGCGATAGGACGTCTCGCTCACTTCGTTTAGTGCATCGACCAAACCCTGAAATTTCCGCGCGAGCTGCGCGTACACGCCGGCGACGCAGCGCCCCGACAACGAGCGCTGCAGGGTGTCGGCCAGCGAGCTGTACGCGTTGCCGCCCATGGCGATGTGATAATCGATGTCGATGAGCTTGCGCGCAAAGCTGCGTGCAAAAAACCCGGCAACGAACAAGGACACATCGCCCAAGCGTTGCAGACCCCGCTGCCGCGCGCTCGCACTCGGCGCCTCCAGGGCATCCGCCAGCATCCTCGCCAGCGGCCTGATACGCAGCCCGTCGGGCGTGCGCTCGTACAAGGCATCCGCCCTTGAGAACATGGTGAGCAGATTGACGACGTACTGTTCGGCCTGCTCGTCGATGTCGAGATGTTGATGTTCGCTCGCAGTGTGAAATGCGTCACGAAAAAATTCGCGTAGCGAACTCACCGCAACCACAGGCCCTAAAGACGTTGCATGCATGCTTGGCATCCTTTATGAGCTGACACCATCCTATCGACAAAGCTACAGCTAAGTGAATGCAAAAAGCGCGAACTGGCGTCGGAAAATGCCTATATTTTCAGGGTTTTCGCAATCAGCAATCGCGGCGGTAGGCTGCTAACCGGCGCGTGCATCCGCTTGGTGCTAGAGAATTTCTGCGAGCGTCGAAATGGTGCGTGATGGCGGCGCGAACTGTGACGGCCATTCTTTCGCATCGCGGTTGAGCCATGCAGCTTGCAGGCCGGATTGCATCGCGCCGACCACATCCGCGTGCGGGTCATCGCCAATGTGCAGCACTCGCGCGGCGGCGACGCCGGACACTTCGAGCAGCCGCGTGAAAATGCGCGCGTCGGGTTTGGCGGCGCCCGCCGCGATGGCGGTGACATGGCCCTCGAATAAATGCGCGATGCCGCAGCGCTTAAGATCTGCGTTGCCATTACTCACGGCGAACAAGCGATAGCGCAAGCGCAGGCGTTGCAGCGCGGCTTCCACATCGTCAAACAACTGCACGCGGTTGCGCGCCGCGAAGAACACTTCAAACGCCTCATCGGCGTGGGCTTCGTCATGACCTGCTTCCGTGAACAGCTGCGCCAGCGCCCGGCGGCGCAGGAACGTGAAATCGTGGCTGCGCTCGGGGAATTGCGCGACCACGCGCATGCGCAGCGCCCGCAAGGTCTCCGCATCGTGAACACGCATGATTTCCGGGTGCCGCTGCCGCAGCCAGGACAGCATCGCGCTTTCGGCGGCGATCATCAGCGGCCCCACCGGCCACAAGGTGTCGTCCAGATCGAAGCTCAATACCGAGGGTGTAATCATCGACAAACCTTAGCCTGCTAGAATTGCGCGATGAGTCCAGGGGAACCCAACAGCGCGGCGCCGCTGCTCGTACTCGGCAGCAAGAACTACTCCAGTTGGTCGCTGCGTCCGTGGCTATTCTTGCGCAAAGTGGGCTTCGATTTTCGAGAACATGTGATTCAATTCGATGCCGGCGATTATCAGGCCCAGATTGCGGCGCTTTCGCCGTCGCACCGCCTTCCGATGCTGATCGCCGGCAGCGCCAAGATATGGGACTCCCTGGCGATCTGCGAATATGGCGCGGAATGCACCGAACGCGGGCTGCCCCGTAATCGCAACGCGCGGGCTGTGGCGCGGTCGGTGGCGGCTGAGATGCATTCGGGCTTTCAGTCTCTGCGCGATGAAATGCCGATGAACGTTCGCGCCAGACAGCGCCGCGTGGCCATAACCCTGCCGCTGAAGGCCGACATCGCGCGCATCGATGAGATTTGGAGCGGCTGCCGTCAACAATTTGGGTCAGGCGGCAGCTGGCTATTCGGCGATTTCAGCATCGCCGATGCCATGTTCGCGCCGGTCTTGTTCCGGTTTCAGACCTACGGCGCCGATTTGCATCCTGCATCCGCCGCTTACCTGAAAGCTGCGCTCGAGGATCCCAGCTTGCAGGAGTGGCAGGAAGCCGCGTCGCAAGAGGGCCATGCATTGGCCGATGTGGACCGGGTCGGCTCATTGCAGAGCTAAGCCGCAAGCCCGGTTCTTGAGGCTACAATCAGCGATTCTTCTCAATCAAAGAGCAAAATATGCCTGCCGTACGCATTGCCCACTGCCTGGCGTTTTCACTGTTTGCGGCGGCCGCGGGCGCCGCAGGCACTGCAGTGGAAGCGTCTCAGCCTTTCAGCGTGCAGGACATGGTGCGCATGGAGCGTATATCCGAGGTCGTGGTGGCGCCGGACGGCAAGCGAGTTGCCTATACACAGCGCTCCACTGACATGGAAGCCAACAAGGGACGGACCGGCATCTGGCTGCTCGACTCCGGCAAACGCGGCGCGACGCCGCTGCGCCTCACCGACGGCTCCGCCAACGCCTCCGCAGCGCAGTGGAGCATGGATGGGCGCTTTATCTACTTTCTTTCCAACCGCGGCGGCTCTTCCCAAGTTTGGCGGACCGCGGTAGGCGGCGCTTCGCCCGCCGACCCCACACAAGTCACCAACCTGCCGCTCGATGTCGGCAGCTTCCGCGTCTCGCCCAAAGACGATCGAATACTGCTCAGTCTCGACGTGTTTTTGGACTGCGCGGATCTTGCCTGCACCAAGCAGCGCCTGGATGCCGCTGCTCACAGCACCGCGACCGGTGTACTTTATAAGGAACTGTTTGTCAGGCATTGGGACGCCTGGAGCGATAGCCGGCGCTCGCAGATATTTGCGATGACGCTGGACGGCACCGGTGTTGCGCGCGGGGCGCCCGTGAATTTGACCGGCGGCATCGGCGATGTTCCGGGCAAACCATTCGGCGGCCGCGAAGACTATGTCTTCAGCCCCGAGGGAACGCAGGTGGCATTCTCGGTTCGCGCCGCGTCCGGCGAGGCATGGTCGACGAACTTCGACATTTACGAAGTTCCTGCCGACGGCGGCGCCCTGCCCCGCAATTTGACGGCGGATAACAAGGCCGCGGACGCGCAGCCGGCATTCTCCCCGAACGGCGCACAGCTGGCGTATGTGGCGGCCGACAAACCAGATTCCGAATCCGATCGCTTTCACCTGGTACTGCTCAACCTGGAATCGGGCGTCAAGCGCCCCCTAACACAGAATTGGGATCGATCCATCGCCAGCTTTGCCTGGTCGCGCGACGGCAAAACCCTGTTTGCCACCACCGATCATCTCGGCCAGCGCCCATTGTGGGCGGTCGATGTGGCCAGTGGCCGAGCCTCGGCCATCACCGGCTCGGGTGAAGTCGAGGGCTTCGGCGTGGGCGTATCGAAGGTGTTTTACACCGCCAGCAATCTTGCCAACCCGGCTGATCTTTACTCGGTGGGATTCAACGGCGGCAAACCCGTGCAGCTGACGCACTTGAATCAGGCCGTCCTCGAACAACGCAAGTTCGGCGAATACCAGCAATTTAGTTTTCCCGGCTGGAACGGCGAGAATGTCTTCGGCTATGTCGTCAAGCCGGTCGATTTCAAAGCGGACCGCAGATACCCGGTGGCTTTCCTGATTCACGGCGGCCCGCAGGGCAGTTTTGGCAATGCCTGGAGCTGGCGCTGGAATGCAGAAGCGTTCGCGGGCGCGGGCTACGGCGTGATCATGATCGATTTTCACGGCTCCACCGGCTACGGTCAGGCGTTCACTGATTCCATCAGCGGCGACTGGGGCGGCAAGCCGCTCGAGGATCTGAAGCTTGGGTTGGATGCGGCCCTCAAGGCCAATCCCTGGCTCGATGGCGAGCACATGTGCGCGCTGGGAGGATCCTATGGCGGGTTCATGATCAACTGGATCGCGGGTGCGTGGCCGGATCGCTTCAAGTGTTTGGTCAGCCATGATGGCATCCTCGACCAGCGCAGCATGTACTACTCGACCGAGGAGCTCTGGTTTCCGGAACACGAGTTCTCCGGCACCGAATACAAGAATCCGGCCGCATACGCCAAGTTCAATCCCATAGACCAAGTAAGCAAATGGAAAACGCCCATGCTGGTGATTCATGGGCAGCAGGACTTCCGCGTTCCGTACGCGCAGGGCCTGGCCGTGTTTACCGCCTTGCAGCGCCAAGGCCTGCCCAGCGAGCTGCTGTTCTTTCCGAACGAGAACCATTGGGTACTGAAGCCGGCCGACAGCGTTCAGTGGTATGAGGTGGTGTTGAGCTGGCTCGGCCGCTGGACCGGACCTTGAGGATTCGCTAAGAGCGTTGCCTACTGCTCGAGGCCGCGCCAAGCCGCCGGGTAATTCGCGCCGAGCTGCAGGATCCGGTGCAGCAACTCGTCGTAGCTCAAGCCGGCGGTCAGCGCCGACGCCGAGAAGTCCTCTGCGGCCGAGAGATTGGGGTTGGCGTTCGCTTCCAGCACGAACAACTCGCCATCGGATCTGAGACGAAAGTCCATGCGCGCATAGCCGGTCAGATGCAGCGCGCGAAAGATGCGCTTGGACAGCTGTTCGAGCCGCGCCGCGGTGCCGTCCGGCAGATCCTTGGCCGCAGCCGTGGTGATGCCATAACGCTTTTGATAGCCGCGGTCCCACTTCACCTTGCGGGTGGCGATCGCGGGCAGACTCTCCGGCAAAGAGCCGAAAGTCATCTCCCACACCGGCAGCACCGTGAGCCGGTCGTTGCCCATCACTCCCACGTACAGTTCGCGGCCCTCGATGTATTCCTCGACCAGCGCATCGGAATGCGTCTGGTGGTGAATGAATTCTATCCGCTCCGCCAGCTGCTTCTCGTCGGCCACCACCGAGGCCTGCGCGATGCCGAGCGACGCGTCTTCGGTCGAGGATTTCACGAACAGGGGAAAGCGCAGTTTCTTCGGAATCCGCGCCTTCTTGCCGCGCGCGAACACCATGAATTGCGGCGTCGGCACACGATGATAGGAGAGCAGCTGCTTGGAGAGAACCTTGTCGCGCGACAGCAGCATGCCGCGCGGATTGCATCCGGTATAGGGCTGGTGCATCAGTTCCAGGAATGCGACGACGTGCTGATCGTAGGTGACGATGCCGTCGAATTCCTCCAGCAGGTTGAACACGATGTCCGGCTTCCAATCGATGATCGAGCGGCGCAATTCCGACAGACTATCGCTCAAGCCCAACGGCATTACTTCGTGTCCCGCCTTCTTCAGATGGGAAATCACGTCGTATTCAGTCCGCCACTCTTCAATCTCCTTCTCGGTCGATCCTTTCAGCGAGTCGGGGGGCACCAGGGTCGAATGCACGAGCACCAAAGCGCGCGCTTTTTTCACAGCGTCACCCGCGGCAGCTTGCGATCCTCATATGATTCAGCCAGCCTGGATGCCACCCACAGCAATTCGCCTTTCAGTTCGCGCCGCGGGCCGCGCACGTACAACCCCAAGCCTTCACAGCGCTCGATCATCAGGCGCAGTACCTGGTGCACCAGATACTCGCTGAACGCGCCCGAGCGCAGGATCTGCTGGCGCAATCCAATGCGCATTTCACGCAGTACGCTGGCCGCCTTCGGCGAGGCGCGCGTGCGCGGCGCCGTGGTGAACACCTTGAGCAGTAATTCGTCGGCGCCCGAGCGCCGCGGCAGCCGGTAGCGCGCCAATTTCTGCTCGTAGTGTTCGCGCAGCGTGCGCGTATCGCCGGTCACGTCCTCGATGCTGCTGCGGTCCGTGACCAGTGGCCGCTGATCGCCGATCTCCTGCGCCAGCTGGTCGATGAACTGAAGTTTCGCGAACGCGGGCCAGCCCGCATATTCGCGCCGCCACTGCGAATTCGGCTTGAGCCACACGGCGAAGGTCTCGGCAAAATCTTCGGTTGGGTGAGCCTGCGCATACCAAGCGCCGAGGTGCTGAACGAAACGCCGGCTGCCGGGCCGCGGCCGATAGGTATCGGGATACGGCAGCGATGCCGGTCCGAAAATGGCGCGCCAATGTTTCCGCCGCCGCAGGCGGTAGGCCGAGTCGATGGCGTGTCCGGCCTCGTGACGCAAAATGCGCATCAGCCAGTTGCGATTGCCACCTTCCACTTCGCGCATGAAGCGGCGTTCGATGCGCACCAGGCGCTTATGCGCCAGGTAGAACGGAATCGCGATGCCCGGAATGCCGTCGGGCGAGAACCATTCCTGGGCCAGCCAGCAATGCGGCCGAAAGCGAATTCCCCGCAGCATCAATTCGCGGTACAACCGCTCGATCGCGCCCTGCAGTTCGGTGCCTTGCACGCGGAGCTTCAGGTCGCAGAAACGCAGACTCAGGAGCTGCTCGTCCGTCAGCCTTTCCCAGCCAATGCTTCGCGCGCCGCCGCGGCGCTTCACACTCATGTCAAGCGCGTCCCATCTCGAGTTCTTCGGCCAAAGCATCCTCATCGGACTCCGTCATGGGCGACACCACACGGCGGCCGTCGAGCCCGGCAAAGTCGAAAATCTTAGGGTCCGCCAGCTGCGACCCCGAGACATTGCAGATGCTGGAAAAGATTGCCTCGATGCGGCCGGGAGATTTCTGTTCCCAATCGCGCAGCATGTTCTTGACGACGCCGCGCTGCATGTTGGTCTGCGAACCACACAGCGTGCACGGAATGATCGGAAACGATCGCGCCGCGGCGTAGCGCGCGATCAATCGCTCCGGCACGAAGCAGAGCGGCCGGATGACGATGTGGCGGCGATCCTCGCTCAGCAGCTTGGGCGGCATTGCCTTCAATCGGCCGCCGAAGAACATGTTCAAGAACAGCGTCTCGACGATATCGTCGCGATGGTGTCCCAGCGCAATCTTGGTGATGCCGTTTTCCGCGGCAAATCGATACAGCGCGCCGCGCCGCAGGCGCGAGCACAACCCGCACATGGTCTTCCCTTCCGGTATCACGCGCTTCACCACCGCGTAGGTGTTCTGCTCGATGATCCGAAAGCGCACGCCGAGATCCTCAAGGTAGCGGGGCAGCACTTCGACCGGGAATCCGGGCTGCTTCTGGTCGAGATTCACCGCGGTGATTTCAAAGTTCACCGGCGCACTGCACTGCAGGCTCAACAGCATGTCGAGCAGGGTATAGGAGTCCTTGCCGCCGGACAGGCACACCATTACATGGTCGCCCTCGCCAATCATTGCGTAATCGGCGATGGCTTTGCCGACCAAGCCGCGCAGCTGTGCCGCGAGCTTTTTGAAATTGTTGGAAGTCGACGTTGGCGCCGTGGTCATGGGTCTTCTAGGGCGATTCGAGATACTTGGCTTCCAAGTATCTCAAGTAAGCGGCGGCCGTCAGCGGCTTGCCGGTGGCTTGTTTGATGAGCTCCTGTACCGGCAGCCTCGCGCCTATGCCGTGCACGTTGTCCCGCAGCCAATCCATCACCCCGCCGAATTGGCCGGCGGCGATCTCCTCGTCGAGCGACGGGCGCGCTGCGCGCATGGCCTCGTTCAATTGGCCGGCGATCACGGCCCCGAGCGCGTAGGACGGAAAATACCCGAAATGCCCGACCGCCCAGTGAATATCCTGCAAACACCCTTCGACGTCGTTTGCCGGACGAATGTTCAGGCGCTGCTCGAGGTTCGCATTCCAGGCTTCCGGAAGATCCGCCACCGGCAGTGAGCCCTCGAGGATTTTCTTTTCGAGTTCGTAGCGCAGCATGATATGAGCCGGATAGGTCAATTCGTCGGCGTCCATTCGAATGCAGCTGCGGCGCACCCGGATCAATAGACGGTATAAATTCGCCTCGTCCCACTCCGGCCCGCTGACTTGCAAGTACTTTTCCAGCAGCGGCCGCAGGTATTTCACGAAGGAGCGGCTGCGGCATAGGTTCATCTCGAAGAGCAGCGACTGGCTTTCCTCGAGGGCGAGGCCCCGGTCCCGTCCCACGGGCTGATCGCGCCACTTCATCGGCAGCCCAAGATCGTACATGGCGTGGCCGGTTTCATGCACCGCACCCAAGAGACCCGAAAAAGGATCAGACAGATCGAAACGAGTGGTGACACGGATGTCGCCCGGCACCCCTTCGGTGAAGGGATGCTCGCTTTCGTCGAGACGGCCGCGATCGAAGGGGAATCCTAAGGCTTTGAGCACATCCACCGCGAGCGAGCGCTGGCGCGCGACGCTGAACTTGCCCGCCAAGGGCGTGGGCGGGTGGGCTGCCTGCACCTCGATGGCCTGATTGATGAGACCGGGGAGCTTGCGCGACAGCGCCTTGAAAATAGTGTCGATGTCCGCGACCGAAATACCCGGCGTAAACCCATCGACCAAGGCATCGTAGGGCGCCAACCCGCGCGCTTGACCGAGCAGTGCCGCCTTGTCGCGCACCAGATGCACCACCTCTTCCAGGTGCGGGGCCAGCAATTTGAAATCATTGGCCTTTTTGGCTTCGACCCAGAACACTTCGGCGCGCGCGGTGGCTTTGGCCAGACGGGAAATGAGCGATGGCGGTGTCGCGATGGCATGATCGCGCTGCCTGCGCATCTCGCGCAGATTGGCCAGTGGCCAATCCTCCAGTTGCGAGGCGCCCGCCTCCGCGCGCTCCAGCAGCCGCGCCACTTTCGGCGTCGTGAGCAGCGCGTGGTGCTCGGTCTCGAGCGCCGCCAATTGTTCGCCGCGCACATCGGCGCTGCCGCGCGGCATCATCACCGCAGCATCCCAGCGCAGCAGCGACAGCGCGCCACGAAATGCGTGGAGGCGGCGAAATTCCTGTTCCAATTGCTCGTACGGCGAGGCGGCCATGAGACCCTTGTGGCGGCGCTTAAAGTGGTACGCGCCTTTGTTTAATCGGCAAGTCTAGCAGACCCGACGCTGACGCAAGGCGAGCATCTCCCGCGAAAAACGCCGCCGCTTCAATGAGTTATAGCGGACTCGAGCGACAACGAGCCATGTTGGCGAAACGGCAAATCTCTCAAGAACGGCAAATCGATGCTGGCCGCGCCGGTGAGTTCATAGTCGATCGATTTCGCGTTCTGATTCAGCTTGTCGGCAAGCAGCAACCACGCCAGCGCCACGTTCGCCGTGATGCTCATATCGAATTCGGATTCGCCAAACGCGGGAACCGTAAAGACGTGATCGCTCACGCCGCTCGCGATTTGCTGACCGCCGACATGAAGTTCGGCGTGCAGCCCGCGCACGGGCAGCTCGCGGTCGTTGGGATTTTGAATGTTGAGTTTGACGGCAAACTTCTGCTGCAGCAGATTGGCGCTCACCATCTCGATGCTTATCACCGATACGTTGGGGCGGATGAATTTCGGAGCCATGAGGGCACAGGCCCCGAGCAACGAGCAGGCGGCGACAGCCAATGCCAGCGCGAGGCTCGCGCATCGTTTGTGCCTCAACAAAGTCCCCGGTCTCGTGGCAACATGAGGAAATGATACCGATTCGGGGGACACGGGCTTTCACAATCATTGCACTGTGGGGACCATTGGCGGCCAACCTGGCGCGCGCCGATGTGCCGCAGGGTGCCCCCGTGACGACCCAACCGGTCGCCTGCCTTGCCTCGGGCGACGGATACCTGCACGCGCACCTGGGGGGCGCCATCGATGCACGCCTTGATTGGCCCAACAGCGGCACCCGCTGCGAAGGCGAATCGAGGGAACACCCGCCCGGCGTGCGCCTGAGTTTTCAACGCGCCTCCGGTGCCGCGCCGAATTTGCTGCTGGTATTCGGCCTGACCGGGGTTCGCGAGGGCCAGGGCGCTCGTGAGGTCAAAGCCAATCTAACCATCATTGTGCAAGGGACGAGCCGTATCTTCGGCACCCTTGGCGATTCGCGCTGCACCGTGGATTCCCTGACACAGCGCCCGCTCGAGCGAACCGGTACCTACCGTCTCGAAGCGCGCGGCTTCTGCACCCAGCCGGCCCACGCGGTCCGCGGCTTAGGCGACGTGCTGGTGAGCACTTTTGAATTCGCCGGACCGGTTACCTTCTTTACGGAGAAAAATTAATGCCAGCAACGGTCATGCGGATAGCGGATGCGGTTCAAAGATACATCATCGCGTGGACTGGCTTTTGGATGTTGGCCGTTCTCGCCGCTGCGGCGCCGGCCCGCGCCCAGTACGTCGAGCCCTTGTCCGCATTTCCGCAAAGCGTGCTTGCCATCCGCACCGCGGACGGCAAGGTAATTAATTTCAAGATCTGGACCGCCGACACCCCGCGCCGCGAGGAGCAGGGCCTGATGTTTGTCCGCGAAATGGATGAGCACACCGGCATGCTGTTTTTGTTTACCGAGAACAAACGGGTCACCATGTGGATGAAGAACACTTACATTTCTCTGGATCTTCTGTTCATGAACCGTCAGGGAAAGATCGACTACGTCGCCGCGCGGGCGACCCCGCTGTCTGAGGACATCATTGGACCGCCGGGTCCAGAGTTCGCGGTGCTGGAGTTGAACGGCGGCGCGGCGGCGCGGCTTGGCATCGCGGTCGGGGACTTGGTCCTGCATCAGAGCTTCAAGCGCCCTAATTAGGCTTTCGGGAGCCGTATACGCGGCCTGTAGCTCAAAAACAACAGCTGTAATGAGGCTGGGAGGCCAATTCCGGCCCGCACGACGGGCTCTCAAGCCGCCGCGAGCCCGTGATATTCGCAGATCTGCACCGTGCACATACCCAGTCGGTGGCCTCGCCGGGTGTCGGCAGGGGCAGGCGTAGCCGCTCTTGGCATGCATTAAGTATCGCCGAGCTGCTGCAAGCCGGGTGAGAATCTGCGGGCACAGCACTTTTTGGGTGCTGATGCAGCTTGGCAACAGCTGAATGGCATGTTGTAATCGGTGCACATCTCGGAATGGCTCCCTTGGGAGACATGCGCAGGCGCTGCGCGAGCCATCCGATACTCGAATTGAATCGCCTAATTCATTGAAGGGAGCAGCAAATGGGGAATAATCGCAAATTGCAGTATGCAATCCGCGCCGCTATCGCGATGGCGGGCGCCACTGCAGCGGCACCGGCCGCATTTTCGCAAACTGCAGCGGCCACAGAGCCCGCAGCGGAATTGCAAGAAGTCGTGGTAACCGGATCGCGCATTCAGCAAAATCCGAACGACATTTCGATCAGCCCAGTCGTTAGCGTCACGGCGCTCGAGATCGCGCAGACCGGCTTGGTGCGCACTGAGGACCTGCTGAACAACCTGCCGCAGGTCGTCGCGGAAAACAGCTCCGGTCAATCGATCAGTTCAAACGGCACGGCCACGGTCAGCTTGCGCGGCTTAGGCTCGCAGCGCACCCTGGTGCTGATTGACGGCAGGCGCATGGCCCCGGGCGGCGGCCTCGGCACTTCGGCGAGTCCCGACATCAACCAAATTCCCGCAGCCATGATTCAGCGCGTCGACGTGCTGACCGGCGGCGCATCCGCGGTGTACGGCGCAGACGCCGTTGCCGGCGTCGTCAACTTCGTCATGGACACGCACTTCCAAGGCGTGCGAGTGGATGCGGACTACGGCTACAACAGTTACAAAAACAGCAATCAGCAATATCTTGGCCTGCTGGCGAAGGCCGGCGATCAGATACCGCCGGGCACCACCAACGCGGGAGCGAATCGCAGTGCCTCCGTCCTTATCGGCTCGAATTTTGCCGACGGCAAGGGCAATGCCTCGGCTTATTTCACTTACCTGAACAGCTCGCCTGCGGTCGGCTACCAGTACGACTACGCGGGTTGCACGCTCAATACCCCGAGCAAGTTGCCGGGACCCGGCGGCCTGAAGTGCGGCGGCTCGAGCTCGAGCGCCACCGGGCGCTTCCTGGAATTGGGCAAGGTCGTCTCGGCAACGGGAGCAGTCAGCAATTTCTCGACCCTGGCCGATGTGACCGTGGATAAAACCGTCCCGGGCGGCGCGTTCCGCGGTTACACCTCGGCGGATTCGTACAATTATGGCGCACTCAGTTATCTGCAGCGCCAGGCGGAGCGCTACACAGCCGGCGCATTCTTGAACTACGACGTCAGCGATTACGCCAACGTATATTCGGAATTCATGTTCGCGCGAAATACCTCGCAGGCCGCCTACGGCCCCAGCGGTGCCTTTGCGTTCTTGACACCGGTGATCAGCTGCTCGAATCCGCTGCTCAGCGCGCAAGAAATGGCGACGTTGTGCTCACCGGCCAACATTGCGGCGAACCAGGCCACCTTCGGGCCCGGGGGCGTCAGCCCCAATTCGAAGGTAACGGGCAACAATATCCTGTTGTACCTGGCCCGCCGCAGCGTGGAAAGCGGTCCGCGCCTCGACAACTACTACTCCAACAACTTCCGCCAGGTGCTCGGGGTCAAGGGCAAGATTGCCGAACCCTGGAGCTACGATGCGTATGCTCAGGTCACGATTACGCAGCTGGGCGACGATCAAGGCAACTACCTTGGCGCGCCGCAGATCAACAACGCCCTCAACGTCATACCTAACCCCGCGGTCGGCGGAGTTGCAGGTGCTGCGGTCGGTGCCCCAGTCTGCGCCGCAGCCGTCAATGGCGACGACCCCAAGTGCGTACCGTGGAACATCTATCAGCCGGGCGGAGTCACCGCGGCGCAGCTGGCTTACCTGCAGGTTCCCTCGACCTACAACGTTGTGCAAACGGAATACATTGCTCACGTTGACGCCACGGGCGATCTCGGCAAGTACGGCATCCAGATCCCGACCGCCTCGAGCGGCTTGGTGGTCAACATCGGTGCCGAGTGGCGGGAGGAGAAGTACGTTTTATCTCCCGATTACATTTTCCAGAATGGTTTCGGTTCGGGCGGTAACGGTGCGGTACAGCCCATCAACGGCCAGTTCCGTGTTGGTGAAGCATTCACCGAAATGACGCTGCCCATCATGGATGACAAACCCATGGCGTATGCGCTGTCGGTTAATGCCGGCTACCGCTACTCGAGTTACACCAGCGGCTTCGATACCAACACTTACAAGTTCGGTCTCGAGTGGGCGCCGATCCGGGACATCCGGTTCCGCGGCGGCTACAACCGCGCGATTCGCGCGCCGAGCATCGGGGAACTCTACGCACCCCCGACCATCGGTGCGGGCGGTACGGCGGATCCTTGCTGGGGAGCGGCGGTGGGTGGCTTGGTGAATGGCCACACGTTGCAGTTCTGCGAAAACACCGGTGTTACGCCGGCGGAATTCGGCCACATCCTGCCGAACCCGGCGGCGCAGATCAATACGTCGGTGGGCGGCAATACCGCCCTCACGCCGGAAAAGGCCGACACCTATACGGCAGGCTTCGTATTTCAGCCGAGCTTCCTGCCGAATTTCGTGATGTCCGTCGACTACTACGACATCAAGATCCAGAACACGATCACCTCGTTGAGTTCCAACACGATCGTCAACAAT
>DATMRC010000024.1:0-28117 GCA_035567075.1 Steroidobacteraceae bacterium | reverse complement strand
GCCGCGAGCTCCGGCTCCGCCGGATCCAGAACCCTGGCGACGAAGTCCGCGACCACCTGCAGTGCACCGCGGCCGAATTGCGCGGCTTCGCCAAGCTGGCGCGCCATGATCTCGGATGATCGGAGATACACCTGAAACATCAGGTCTTCGCGGTCCTCGACATAGTAGTAGAGCGATGCGCGAGAGAAACCCAGCCGGTCCGCAACGTCCGTCAAGGACGTCATGGAAATGCCCTTGGAGTTGAGTTCGCGCGCCGCTTCGTCGAGCAGCTGTTCACGACGGGATTTGGCGGCGGTGCCGCTTCTGCGCGCTGATGCAGTGCCTTTGATCATATCGCTGCTCAGTATTCGATCGCGCAGCCTTGTGGCTGGGTTTCCGGGACTTTCACGGGCCGTCCGGCGAGAAGATCGTCGAGCGCGGGGCGGATGTAATCGGCGCCGTCAGGGCGATTATCGTAGATGTCCTCGTTCATGGCGCCTTCGTAGGCGAGCTTGCCGTCGCGATCGATCAGGAAAAAACTGGGCGTGGTCTTGGCCCCAAAGCTGCGTCCGATGCGTCCATCGGGGTCAAATAGAAATGCAGTGACATGCGCCTTGGTCTCCGCAATCCGCGCGCGGGCCGCGGCGGCGCTCAAATATCCGGCCCTGCCGGGCGCGGCGGTATCGATGGACAGCCACACAACGCGCTGCGAAGCTGCGTACTTCTGCAAAGCCTGCATGACGCCGCTCTTGTACTTCATTGCGGTGAACGGACAAACCGGGCTGGTCCACTCCAGTACCACCAACTTGCCGGCGTAGTCGCTCAAGCGATGCTGTTGACCGTCAGCACCTCGGGCGCTGAACATCGGCGCCGGTGCGCCGACAGTCACGCGACTCAAGGCGTCGGCATACGCGATTTCGGAGCCGCTTAAGCTGGTGGCCGCCACGGTGCAAACGAATATGGCGGCCCGTGCAACTCCCCTCAATGGATCAAGGGAATACACGGACCGCCATGTAGGCTTTACTGACCGCCCCCAGTCTTTTCCGCCGGCGCTTGAGCCGGAGCGGCGGGCGCCGCCGCGCCTTGCCCTTGCTGCTGCTGCGATGCCTGCTGGCGCCGCTTCTGCATGTTGGCCTGAGCGGCCTGCAATTCATTGGGCTCGATGAAGCCGTCATGATCCGCATCGATCTTGGCGAAGCTGGCGGCAAACTCCTTGCCGATCGGGCCGGTCAATTCCGACATATCCAGCTTACCGTTCATCTTGGTGTCGAGCATGCCGAACAGCCGGTTGGAATTCAGCTCCCGGTCGTACGCAACATACTTATCCATCGTGTCCGAGGTCTCGCCGACCCAGCGATAGGTAAGTGCGGTGTAGAGCATTTCATCGAAGGATTGATCGCCCCAGGGAACCACACGGTTGTGATCCGGATTGGCCGGATTTCTCACTGAGTTGTCGTAGGTGTAGACGGCGAGCAGCTTGCTGCCCGCAGCGATTTTCACGGGCTCCACGAAATCGTAATTGCGCTGCCAGTTGAAGTCATAGTGCGGCAGAGACAGCAACAACGTTTTCTGGCCCTCGGGGGTGATCAGGTACAGCTGCGAGGAAGCCCCGCGATAGTGTGCGTGCGGGAAGGCAGCGTACAGCAGCATGTCCTTCGGGATGGTTAGATAGGCCTGCCGCTCCACGCTTTCCTGATTCGCCGGAATCTCGATGTTCGGATTGGCGATGGTCGAATTGTGCATCACCAGCTTCGGCTTATCTTTGTAGAAATAGAGCGCAATCTGTGAGTGCTCCGTCACTTCCTGGCCATACGGCGTGTAGTGAACCTGGAAGCCCACGGCACCGCCGGGCGGGACGTATACGCCGGTGTCCGGCGGCTGGATGATGGATTCAGCACCCACCGCGTAACCACCCAGCGAGGCGCCCCACTTGCTTTCGTTAGCTGGCGAGCCGGCCTCCGGCACGTCCTTCAAGTAACCGGTCAGCACGTGGTGCACCACTTGGCGATTCACCACTTTGATGGTCGAGGCGCGCAGCCACTTGCCTTCCTTCAGAGGATTGGCAACGAAGGGACGCTGATAATCGACAACGCCGTTGGCCGGGATCGTGTAGGCAGGGATGTCCAGCACCAGGTCCGGTTTGCCCAGCGGCCACTCCGGCGCCTTGAAAACCTTGGCGGCGAGAGGATCGGCGCCCGCGCCGCGCGGCGCACCGGCTTCCACCCAATGAACCAGGGTCTTGATCTGAGCCGATGACAAGCTTCTGTCACCCAGGAAATGACCGATGGTGGGATCCGCACGCCACGGCGGCATGCGCTGCGTACGAATCATCTCGCGGATCATGGGCGTGAATGGCTTGATCGTTTCATAACTGGTCAAGGTCATCGGACCAATGCCGCCGGGCTGGTGGCAGGACACGCATTTATCTTCGAACATCGGCGCGATGTTCCTGACGTAATTGACCTTCGAGGAGGCCAACTTGGCGCGTTCCGGGAAGTCGACGAGGCAGCCCACCGACTGCACTTGCGCGACCGCGACCGGTTTGCCGGCCAGCTGCGCATCCAATGCATCCTTGGCCCAGGTGTGATCGGCCTTGGCCTTCTGACGCTCATAGGTAACCCGGTCGTCGATCGGACCGCGATAGACGATTTTCCAGCTCTTGGGGTCGATGACGATGACCTCGGCGGTGCGGGTCACGCCCAATTGCTCGCCCACCAATTGGTTGGAATCTATAAGGATGGGCAGGTTGTATCCATATGCCGCAGCCTCGGCGACGATGTCGTCGCGCGTGTCCGACGGCGTGGAATTCAACATGAAGATCTCAACGCCCTTGGGCTTGTACGTGTCGACCAGGGCTTGTACCGCGGTGGCATTATTGCGGCTGACCGGGCAGCTATTCTGCTGCGTGATCAGCACGATCGCGCTCGCGTCGCTCAGCTGGCTCAGCTGATGCGAATGCAAATTCTGATCGGGCAATCTGAAATCATCGACTGTGGCAGGTAATGTGACCTCGGCCGGGGCCTTCGCCGCCGTGCTCGAAGTCGCGAAGCTTGTGCTCACGTAGCTTATGGACATCAACGCGGCCAATGCCGCGACGACAGATATGCGAGTCTTCATAGTCAACCGTCCCCTGTGGTTCGCCATGGAATTAGACGCCGGCCGCGCTGCCACCTCGCGAGTCAACGTTTCAGTGTCATTATGCCACCAAATGTGGAGCCTGTCGCCTGAATCCTTGATTTGAAACCGTGATTTGGCGACCAAAAAGCTGTGGATAACTCAGTCTCGGACAAACTCCAGCAATCGATTGTTGGCCGGGAGGTCGTGGTCTGCCGCAAGCCTCAGGCCATACTGCGCCGCCAGGGCGGTCAGCGCCTCGATGTCGCGTAAACCCGATAAAGGATCTCGCTCCTTGAGCATCTGATCGAACTCCTGGTTGCTGTCCGAGGTATAGCGCCCGCCGTAGCGAAATGGCCCGTACACACACATCACGCCTCCCGCCGCGAGGATGGCTCCGAGGCCCTGGTACATGGCCAACACTTCGGGCCAGGACATGATGTGCAGCGTATTGGCGGTGAAGATTGCGTCCACGTGCCGTAACGGCCACACCGACTGCTTGACATCGAGCACAGTGGGCGGGCGCAGATTGCGCGCGCCCTCGAGCTTCACGCGTTGGCTCAAATCCGCAAGATAGGCCAGCTGCTCGGTCGGATGCCAGGTCAGGTGGGTGAGATGCGCGGCGAAGTGCACCGCATGCTGGCCGGTGCCGCTGCCGATTTCCAAAACCGTACTGCGATCGGCAAAGGCGATCTGCAGCACCTCGAGGATGGGGCCCTTGTTTCTCTCGCAGGCTTGGGAGCTCGGCAACATAGGATTTGCGTATTTTAACGCACTCCGGCGAGCGCTATTAAAATTCACAATCATTCGCTACAGTGACGCCCCGCTCTGGCAGACGTAGGAGTATTCGATGGCTTCTTTGTACGATATTTCGATTCCCCCGATGATACGCGGACTGACCACCATGTCGGCGATCCTCGATAAAGCGGCCGCGCATGCGGCGGCGAAAAAATTCGATTCTGTCTCGCTTGCCCAGTCACGATTGTTTCCCGACATGCACCCGTTGAACCGTCAGGTGCAAATCGCCTGTGATACGGCGAAAGGAGCGGCGGGGCGCCTCGCCGGGATCGAAGTGCCGAAACACGAGGATACGGAAACGACGCTGCCGGAACTCAAGGCGCGCATTGCCAAAACCGTGGATTTTCTCAAGACCGTCACCGCGGCGCAGATGGCCGGCGATGAAAAGCGCGCCATCGAGATCAAGTTTCCGAATGGCGCTTGGAATTTCACCGCCCTCGGTTACGTCACCGACTTTGTGCTGCCGAATTTCTATTTCCACGCCAGCATGATGTACGCCCTGCTGCGCAAGGGCGGCGTCGAAATCGGCAAGCGCGATTTTCTGGGCGCTCTGTAGCGCGGAATGCTCAGGCAGTCCCCTGGGCCAGCTGGTCGACGAGCTGTTCGACCCTCGCGAACAGCGCCTCCTCGGTGCGCGCGATGTGGGCGAAGCGCAGCTTGAGCGGGCCATCGAGACGGTACTCCTTGGGCTTGCCCTGGATCAGTTTGAGCACGCGTTTGGAATCGATCTGGTTCTGCTCCTCGAAGGTGAAGTAGCCGTTGCTCGCGCCGGCGTTGATTTTGCGGATTCCCAGCGAGGCGGCGCGCAATTTTAGGTAGGTTGCGCGGAACAGGGATTGCGCAAAGGGCGGCAGCGGACCGAAGCGGTCGATCATTTCCACCTTCAGCTCGTCGAGCTCGTCGCGCGAAGGCGTGCTGGCGATGCGCTTGTACAGCACCAATCGCAGGTGCACGTCCGGCACGTAGTCCTCCGGAATCAGCATCGGGATATGCAGCTCGACTTCGGGCCCCGCGTCCAGCGGCCGTTCAAGATCGGGCTGCTTGCCGGATTTCAGCGCCGTGACGGCGCGTTCCAGCAATTCCATGTACAGGTTGTAGCCGATCTCCTGGATCTGTCCGCTTTGTTCGTCGCCGAGGAGCTCGCCGGCGCCGCGTATCTCCAAATCATGGGTCGCCAGCGAAAAGCCCGCGCCCAGCTCCTCGAGCGATTCCAGTGCTTCGAGGCGCTTGATCGCATCGGGAGTCATCGCTTTTCGCGGCGGCGTGATGAGATAGGCGTACGCGCGATGGTGCGAGCGGCCGACGCGGCCGCGCAACTGGTGAATCTGCGCCAATCCAAAGCGATCGGCGCGCTCGATGATGATGGTGTTTGCGGTCGGCACATCGATGCCGCTCTCGATGATGGTGGTGCAGACCAGAAAATTGAAGCGTCGGTGATAGAAATCCAGCATCAGCTGTTCGAGGTCGCGTTCGCGCATCTGGCCATGGCCGACGGCGACATTCGCCTCCGGCACCAGTTCGCGCATGGCCTGCGCCGTTTTTTCGATGCTCTCGATGGCATTGTGTACGAAGTAAATCTGGCCGCCGCGGCGAATTTCGCGCAAGGCGGCTTCACGGACGATCGTTTCGTTCCATTCCAGCACGAAGGTCTTCACCGCCAGGCGCTCGGCGGGGGGCGTGGTGATCAGCGATAAATCGCGCAGGCCGCCCATGGCCATGTTCAGGGTTCGCGGGATGGGCGTCGCGGTCAAGGTGAGGACATCGACCTCGGTACGCAGCGCTTTGAGCTTCTCCTTGTCGCGCACCCCAAAGCGATGCTCTTCGTCGATGACCACCAACCCCAGATCCTTGAAGCGTACCTGGCCCTGCAGCAATCGCTGCGTGGCGATGACGATATCGACGCTGCCCGCCGCCAGCCCGGCGACCACACTCTCCGCTTCCTTGTTGCTGCGAAAGCGCGACAGGCTCTCGATGCGTACCGGCCAGTCCGCGAAGCGGTCGACAAAGGTGGTGTAATGCTGTTGCGCGAGCAGGGTGGTGGGCACCAATAGAGCCACTTGTTTGCCCGCTTCCACGGCAACGAATGCCGCCCGCAGCGCGACTTCGGTTTTGCCGAAGCCGACGTCGCCGCAAATCACGCGATCCATCGGTTTGCCGGTCTTCATGTCGATCAGCACCTGATCGATGGCGGCGGCTTGATCGGCGGTTTCCTCGAATGGGAAGCCGGCCTGAAACGCCCGATAGTCAGCCTCGTCCGCCGTCATTTCGCTGCCTTGCCGGGCGGCACGTCGCGAGTACAGATCCAGCAGCTCGGCGGCGACATCGCGAATGCGCTGCGCGGCTTTGCGGCGCGCCTTTTGCCACTGATCGCCGCCCAGCTTGTGCAGAGGCGCGCTCTCGGCCGGAGCGCCGGTATAGCGCGACACCAGATGCAGCGCCTGCACTGGAACGTACAGCTTGTCGCCGTCCGCATACTCGAGCACGAGAAACTCGCCGGTGTGTCCGGCGATTTCCATGGTCTGCAGCCCGACATAGCGTCCGACACCATAGGTCTCGTGCACCACCGGTGCGCCGATGCGCAGGTCGGTCAGCTCCTTGAGTATTCTGGCCGGGTCGCGCGAAGGCGCACGGCGCCGGCGCTCCTGACGGGCGCGATCGCCGAACAACTGCGACTCGGAGAGAATCTCCAGCGGCGGAGAATCGAGTTTAAGGCCCGACACGGCGGCCGATACGGTGATCCCGAGGTTCAATCCGCTGTGCTGAAAACCCGCAAAATCATCGAATATCTTCGGCTGAACATTGCGGGCGCGCAGCAGGTCTAGAATCAGTTCGCGGCGGCCGGCGGATTCGGCCGCCAGCAGAATACGGGCGCGGCTGGCGTCGATATGCGCCACCAACTCGGCCGCGGGCTGCTCGGCGCGCGGGTCAATGCGCACGCTGGACGGTGCCACGCTGGAGAAGTTCTGCAGGCGGCCTTGCGTCTCCGGGGGCCATTCAAAGGTGTGCAGCAAGACCTGGGGCCATGGCGAAAATGATCCGAGGAATTCAGCGGGCGTCAAATAGAGTTCCGCGGGATCCAGGATGGGCCGGTGGCGGTCGTGACGCAGCTGTTCGTGCCGCTCCACGATCCCGTTCCATAGGTCCTGCGCCTTGGAGCTGGCCTCGTTCATGTCCACGAGCACGCTGCTGGGCGGAAGGTATTCGAACAGATGCGAGGTGCGCTCGAAGAACAGGGGCATGAAATATTCGATGCCGCCGGGCGCGACCCCGGCGCTCACGTCGCGATAGATTGCCTGCTCCGATAGATCTCCGGCGAAGCGCACCCGGTAGCGCCGGCGGAACTCGCGCACGGCTTCCGGATTGAGCGGAGTCTCCCGGGCCGGCAGCAGCTGAATTCGCTCCAACTTGTCGAGCGAGCGCTGGCTGTCAGGATCGAAGCGGCGAATGCTGTCGACATCCTGATCCAGCATGTCGATGCGGTAGGGGGTGTCCGAGCCCATCGGAAAGACGTCGATCAATGAGCCGCGCACCGCGAATTCGCCGTGCGCCACCACTTGCGTGACCGCGGCATAGCCGGCCAGGTTAAGCTGGGTGCGCAGCGCTTGAATATCAAGAGTCTCCTTGACATGCACCTTGAGGGAGTAGGCCTCGATGTAGCTGCGCGGCGCCAGGCGTTGCAGCAGCGTATCGATCGCCACCAACCACACCCCGCGGCGTGCACGCGGCAATTCCGCCATGGTGGCAAGCCGGGCGGAGGTGATGTCGGGATGGGCGGAAAAGCTGTCGTACGGCAGCGTCTCCAGATCGGGGAACACCTTTACGCTTAATCCCGGGCCGGCGAAGAACGCAATTTCGTCGCTTAGGGTTTCCGCCTCGCGCGAGCTTTGCGCGATGACGATGATGGGCCCTGGGGCATTGCGGGCCGCCTCGGCGATGCAAAGCGCCGGCGCCGCGCCGTACAGCTTGCCCCACTTGACCGCGCGTTCATCGTCATCCGGCAGTATTGGATCGAGTAGGCCCATCGACTTTTAAAAAATATAAAAACGCCCGCCGCGAACGAGTCGCGGTGGGGCCGAGTCAAGCTAATTGATGTTACGCGAACCTAAATGGCGTTTCGCGCTTTAACTTTAAGAATTTGCAACCACGCTGTGAATAACGTGCTCGTGCTCGAAATACACGATGAAACCCGGATATTCCCAGCGCGAGATTGGCGGGTTGCCGACGGCTGGAACTTTGGTTGCCGGATCGCCGAACTTGCTCGCGACCTGATCCATGGTCATGCCGCGGGTAGGTGTGGCTACATCGGTCTGTTTGACGGCAATGCCGTTGTCGACCGCGATGGTTTCGGCTCCCGCGAGGCCGCTCGCAAGCGCCGCGGCTAGCAGCAGAATTCGATACCTCATGGCGTACCTCATATGTTACCGATATCCTAGGGCCAATGGTCCCCCTGAAACTATAACACCGCCGCGAGGGACCAATACTTGACTCAATTAACACTCTCATTGTACCGAAAGCGCCGCACCATCAGCCGAAACAGGACCTTTTCAGAAGTATAGCCGCGCATGTTTCAACCCCTTCCCGTGTTCGTGGGCCTGCGCTATTCGCTGGCTCGGGAACATAGCTTTTTCGTCTCCTTCATCACCTGGGTGTCGCTGCTTGGCGTCGCCATTGGCGTGGCGGCCCTGATCACGGTGCTATCAGTGATGAACGGCTTCGAGTCGGAGCTGCGAGAACGGCTGCTGAGCCTGTCGGCGCACGCCACCTTGACCGCCGGCGGGGCCGCCATCCCCGATTGGCGGGGCAGGGTCGCGCAGCTGAAGGGCGCGCCGGGCTTGATTGGCGCCGCGCCGTTTTTGGAAACCGACGCCATGCTGAGCCGCCAGTCCTCGATGAGTGGGGGCATCGTGCGCGGCATCGATCCGGAGTTCGAGGGTGGCGTTTCCTCCATCGCCGATGCCATGCGCGAGGGCAAGCTGTCCGATCTTAGGCCGGGGTTGAACCGCATCATCCTTGGGCGAATTCTGGCCTATCAGCTGCAAGTGGGCGTGGGCGACAGCGTGGTGGTCATGATTCCCGGCAACGCCGCCTCCGGCAACGGCAGTTTTGCACCGCGGTTGCAGGAATTCGAGGTGGTGGGAACCTTCGAGGTGGGCCTGCAGGAGCACGACAGTGTATTGGCGCTGGTGAATTTGAGCGACGCCGAGGCGCTGCGGGGCTTGGCAGGACCCACCGGCATCCGGCTGAAGTTCGACGACGTGCTCAAGGCTCCCGATCTGGCGCGCAGCGCCGCGCAGCGGCTTGCAGGCGGTCTCACCGTGCGCGATTGGACTCAGGAAAACGAAGCCTATTTTCGCGCCATTCGCATCGAGAAAACCATGATGGGATTGATCCTCATGTTGATCGTCGCGGTGGCGGTCTTCAACATCGTGGCGGCGCTGGTCATGGTGGTGAACGATAAGCGCACCGACATTGCGATCCTGCGCACCTTAGGGCTTAGTCCGCGGGGCGTGCTCGGCGTGTTCATAACGCAAGGAGTGCTGATCGGCTGGATCGGAACCATCCTGGGCGTAAGTCTCGGCCTCGCGCTCGCGCTCAACGTCGATGTCATCGTACCGTTTCTGGAATCAAACCTCGGTTTCCATATCATGGATCCCGATGTCTACTATCTATCCGGCATTCCGAGCGAAGTGCATCCGCCGGACATCGTGAGAATTGCGCTGGCGGCGCTGCTGCTCACCTTGGTTGCAACCGTTTATCCGGCCTATCAAGCGGCGCGCACCCAGCCCGCCGAAGCACTGCGGTACGAGTGATGCGCCACTGGTACGAGGGATTCCTGGGGTTTCGCTATCTGCGCGCGTCGCCGCGGCGCGGCTTCGTGTCGTTGATTGCCGGCATCGCCATCGTGGGCTTAGCTTTGGGCGTGGCGGTGCTGATCGTCGTGCTGTCGGTGATGAATGGCTTCGAAGAAGTCCTGCGCACCCGAATCTTGAGCCTGACCGCCCACGCTACGATCTCCGGAATTGAAGGCAGCATCCCCAATTGGCGCGACGATGTGGCGAAACTTGCCGGATTCCAGGGAATAATCAGCACCGCGCCCTATATAGAAGAACAGGGCTTGCTGACCTATCGGGACAGATCCTCCGGGGTGTTGTTGCGGGGGATACTGCCGGACGCCGAGGAGCGAGTCGTTGATTTGAACTCGCATCTTGTGAGCGGCCGCTTGAGCGATCTCGCGGCGGGCCGCTATCGGGTGATTCTCGGCAAGGCGCTGGCGGAGGAGCTCGGCGTAAAGGTCGGCGACCGTGTGGTGTTGCTGGTCGCGCTCGGCGATGTAACGCCGCTCGGCGTGATCCCGAGAATGCGCGCATTCGAAGTCGCCGGAATCCTCTCGGTGGGCATGTACGAATACGATCGACGCATTGCCCTGGTCGCGATGCAGGATGCCGCCAAGCTGCTGCGCATGGGCGATGAGGTCACCGGAATCCGCTTGAACCTCGCCGACATGTATGCGGCGCCGCGGGTGTCGCGCGCGGCCGCGCTAGCTCTCGGCGGCGGCGTCGCGATCCAGGACTGGACCAACGAACATGTGAATTTTTTCCGCTCCATCGAGATCACGAAACGCATCTTGTTCGTGATCCTGTCGTTGATGGTGGCGGTTGCCGCATTCAACATCGTATCGACCATGGTCATGGTGGTGAAGGACAAGCGCCGCGACATAGCGATTTTGCGCACCTTTGGCTCCTCGCCCGGTAGTATTTTGTCGGTGTTCGTGGTGCAGGGCAGTCTGATCGGGATGCTCGGCATCGGCCTCGGCGTGCTGCTCGGGGTGGTGGTTGCGGCGAATCTGCAGGACCTGGTGCACGGCCTGGAAGCCATCGTCGGATTCAAATTTCTCGACGCGCGCGTGTATTTCATGAGCGATCTGCCGGCGCATGTTCGAGTGGGCGATGTGCTGCGCATCTGCGGTTTTGCCTTCGTTCTTGCGTGCATCTCCACGGTGTATCCGGCGGTGCGCGCAGCGCGCCTGTTGCCCGCCGAATCCTTGCGCAACGATTGAGGAGAGAGGATGTGAATTCAACCAATGTGGTGCTCGAGGGCATGGAACTCGTCAAGGAGTTCGTGCAGGGCGAGGTGACTCTTCAAGTGCTGCGCGGCGCTAACATCAAGGTGCACGCCGGCGAGCGCATCGCCATTGTGGGTGCCTCCGGGTCGGGAAAGACCACGCTGTTGCAATTGCTCGGCGGACTCGATCTGCCGACTCGCGGCAGCGTCGGGATTGCCGGATCGGCCATGAATGAACTGAGCGACACCGAGCGGGGCCGTTTGCGCAACCATGCGGTCGGGTTCGTCTATCAGTTTCACCACTTGTTGCCGGAGTTCACCGCACTGGAGAATGTGGCCATGCCTCTGCTGGTCAGGCGCATGGGCCCGCACGAGGCAAAACGGCTGGCCGGGGAACTATTGTCGCGGGTGGGCTTGGGCGAACGGCTCGAGCATCGACCCTCGCAGCTCTCCGGGGGCGAGCGGCAGCGCGCGGCGGTGGCGCGTGCGCTGGTGACGCGCCCGAAATTAGTGTTGGCGGATGAGCCCACCGGAAATCTGGACGGCAAGAATGCGGCTCAGGTGTTTGAACTGATGCTGGAACTCAACCGTGAGCTCGGCACCAGCCTCGTGATCGTGACCCACGATGAAAGACTGGCAGCGCGGCTCGATCGGGTGCTGACCCTAGCGGATGGGGTGCTGGTGGAGCGCGGCGCTGCGGCTGCTTGAGCGCGCACGTCGCCGACGCAGGTGGTAGATGACACGGGCGCGCCAAACGCCTTGGGCCAGCAAATAGCCGGTGGCGGCGGCGATCAAGCCCAGCACCAGCGCGCCCAGCAGCAGCGGCGGCCACAGCTCGCTGACTTCCTTCCAGGGGTTTCCGTGGCCGATGGCGTGCACGAAGGGCATCAAATCCAGGCCCATGAGTTTCGCGCCGACCCAGATGGAACCGGCCACCTGCGGCAGCCAGGTGAAGGGATTACTGATGAAAACCGTTGAAACCAAAACCGGTAGATTGAGGCGGAAATACACCCCCAACATGGCGCACACCGCGAGGTGCACGGGCAGCGGCGTGGGCGGAATGAAGGCGATGAACAGCCCCAAGGCGAATGCGCGAGTGACGCCGCTTCGATTGAAGGTCCAGCAGCAGCGATCTGGAAATAGGGCAGCGATATGCTTCAAACACCAGATTTTCTCCAGCGCCTGGCGGTCCGGTGTCACGCGTTTGAGCCAACGGCGCATGGACGTCGTCTTAACTCCTCCCTAGTGCCGCATTATGCCGTTTTCATAAGCCCTGTATACGGTTGGCCGGGCACTTGGTAAATCAACGATGAAGCCAGGGCCCCTAAAGCGCTGTCTGAACAGTCGGCGGTCAAGTATCATGCCGGCAGCTTTGTATTTGACTTAAACGAGGACGCAATGTGGGAGATCATCCGCGCCGGCGGCGGCTTCATGTGGCCGATCATCTTATGTTCGATCATAGCGGTCGCCATTATCCTGGAGCGCCTTTGGACTTTGCAGAGCAATCGCGTCATTCCGCGTGATCTGGCTCAGAAAGTCTGGAACTGGATCGAAGCGGATCAGATGAGCGACAAGCTGGTGGCGGCGCTCGAGCAAAACTCGCCCCTCGGCAAGCTGCTCGCCATCGGACTTGCCAATCGCAATAGGCCGCGCGCCCTGATGCTGGAACGGTTGGAGGACGGCGGCCGCCATGTCGTGCATGAACTGGAGCGGTTTTTGAACTCGTTGGGGACGATTGCGGCGGTCGCCCCGCTGCTCGGCTTGTTGGGCACCGTCGCCGGCATCATTCGCGCCTTCAATGCGATCATGGCGAATGGGCTCGGCGACCCCAGAACCTTGTCCGGAGGCATCGGTGAAGCGCTCATCACCACGGCGGCCGGGCTGACGGTGGCCATTCCCTCGCTCATCGCCTATCGCTTCCTGCGGGGCAAGGTTGAGCGGCTCGTGATTCGCATGGAAAAAGAAGCCATGAAACTCGTTGATGCGCTGGACGAGCGTAGCGGATACGTCGAGCGATGAACCTGCGCCCGCGCCAGCGTGAAGACCCCGAGATCAATCTGATCAACATGATTGACGTGCTGTTGGTACTGCTGATTTTCTTCATGGTCTCCACCACGTTCAATCCGGAAGGCCGGGTCAGGGTGCAATTGCCGCAGTCCAGCGATATCCCCGTGCCTCGCGGCCAGCGCGAACCGTTAGTGATCACCATCACCGCGGAAGGCGGATATCGGGTGAATGAGCGCACATTGATCAATTCCAGCCCCGAGACCTTGCGTGCCGCATTGATGAAAGAAGCGGGCGACGACCGCGGTCCGATCACGATTCGCGCCGACGCGCGCACCACGCACCAGGCCGTGGTAACCGCGATGGATGTGGCCGGACACCTGGGCTTCGCACAACTCAACATCGCCACCGTCCATGAGGACGTGCCGCCTTGAACAGAGCGGCTGGCGCAGATCAGAAAGCCGCCGGCGATTCCTGGTTGATCTACCGTCGGCTGCTCAAATACGCGAAACCTTATTTGGGCGTATTTTTCATCGGTGTGCTGGGCGCGGTGCTGTACGCGGCCTCCAACGCCTCGGTGGTGTATTTGATCAAGGTGTTTTTGCACGGCGCGTTCGTCAGCCCGGATCCGAACATCGTGTGGATGGTGCCTACGGGTGTTGTCGTGCTGTTCACATTGCGCGGCATCGGCGACTACGTGCAAACCTATTATCCCAGTTGGGTCGGCCGGCAGGTGATCAAGGGCCTGAGGCACGAGGTGTTTTCGCACTACCTGCGGCTGCCCACGGCATTTCTGGAACAACAGCAATCCGGCCAGCTGCTCTCCAAGTTGACCAACAATATCGAACTGGTGGCGGCCGCGGCGACCGGCGCGGCGATTTCCTTGATCAGCGACAGCCTGACCATCATCGCGTTGATCGGCAGCCTGTTCTACATGAATTGGCGTCTCGCCTCGTTCTGTATGATCGTGGCGCCGGTCATTGCCTGGCTGATGAAAATCGCCAACCGCAGTTTTCGGCGCTACGGCGAGCGAATTCAAAACTCCATGGGCGACATCACGCGGGTGGCGAAAGAAGCCATCGACGCGCACCGTCTGATCAAGATATTCAACGCCGAAGATCATCAAACCGAGCGCTTCGAGGTGGTCAACGAACACAATCGCCGTTCGAATATGAAACTGGTCCGCGCCAGGGCCGTCAGCAATCCCGTGGTGCAGTTCATCGCTGCGATCGCGCTCGGCAGCGTTCTATACGTGGCCCTGCGGCAGGTGTTTTCTCATGACTTGCAGGTCGACGATTTTTTCGCGTTTCTGACCGCGTTGATGCTGATTCCGCCGCCGCTGCGCAGTCTGATCAACATGAGCGGTCCCCTGCAGCAGGGTATTGCGGCGGGGAAGAGCGTGTTCGACCTCTTGGATCAGCCGAACGAAGGCAGTGGCGGCAAGATCACGCTGCAGCGCGCTCGCGGCGAGATCGAATTTCGCAATGTGTCCTTCGCTTACGATGGCGACAAGGGCGACGTGCTGCGGGATGTGAGTTTTCACGTGCGTCCCGGAGAAACCGTGGCGCTCGTCGGCCCTTCGGGCAGCGGCAAGACCACACTGGTGGGTCTGGTGCCGCGCTTCTACGATGTGCAGCAGGGGTCGGTGCTCCTCGACGGAGTGGACGTGCGCGAATATCGCTTAACCGATTTGCGCTCGCAGGTGAGTATGGTCAGCCAGGATGTGGTGCTGTTCAACGACACCATCCGCAACAACATCGCCTTCAACGCCATCGGCAAAACCGATGCCGAGGTGGAGGCCGCGTCGCGTGCCGCCAACGTCATGGAGTTCGTGGATCAGCAGCCGCAGGGGTTCGATACGCAGCTGACGGATCGCGGGCAGAATTTCTCGGGCGGCCAGCGGCAGCGAATCTCCATTGCACGCGCGCTGCTCAAGGACTCGCCGGTGCTGATTCTCGATGAGGCCACCGCGGCCCTTGACAATGAATCGGAGCGCCGCGTGCAACAGGAATTGGCCGTGCTCATGCAGGGGCGCACGACCTTGGTCATTGCGCACCGCCTCTCCACCGTCGAGGGCGCCGATCGGATCATCGTGCTCGATCACGGCCGGATCGTGGAGATGGGCACCCATCAGGATCTACTGGCGCGCGCTGGCCTCTATGCGGCACTTCACGGAACGCAATTCAGCTATTGAGCGACACTACAGCCATGTCGGTGCAGTCCTGGTTCAACGATATTTGGTACCGCCGCGCCCGTCCCCCCTTGTGGCTGATACCCCTGTCCTTGGCCTATGGCGCCGGCTCGCGGTTGCGCCGCAAAGCGTACACCTTGCGCCGGCCTGAGCCGCTGTTGCGACCCGTCATCGTAGTGGGAAACTTAAGCGTCGGGGGAACCGGCAAAACCCCGCTGGTTTGCTGGCTGGTGGCGCAATTGGCGGAACGCGGCCTGAAGCCGGGCGTCGTGACCCGGGGCTACGGTGGTTCGAACCGCGGCTTGCTGCTGGTCAAACCGACGGATGACCCGCATGTCGTCGGCGATGAGTCGATATTGTTGGCGCGCCGGACGAACGTGCCGGTCGCCATCGGGCGCAATCGGCGCGCGGCGTCGCAGTTGCTGATCAACGCCGGCTGCGACGTCGTGGTGAGCGATGATGGGTTGCAGCATTACGCTCTGGCGCGCGACTGCGAAATCGTCGTGATCGACACCGATCGCCGCTTCGGCAACGGCAGACTGCTGCCCGCCGGGCCGCTGCGCGAATCGCCGGCACGTCTGCGCGGTGCCGACGCCATTGTACTCAACGGCGGCGGGATCAACAGCAGCGGCACGGAAAACGCGGTTCCCGGACTGCCCTCGGCGGCGATGAACATGCGGCTGGACGCGAGCTTCGCCATTGAGCTGAAGCATCGCACCGCCAAGGCTTTGAGCGCGTTTGCCGGTCAATCGGTGCATGCCGTTGCCGCCATCGGTAATCCGCAGCGCTTCTTCGACATGCTGCGCTCGCGCGCCATCGATGTCGTGCCGCATCCGTTGCCGGATCACGCGCATCTGCGGGCCGAGAATATTTTCTTTGACGACGATCGGCCGGTGCTCATGACCGAGAAGGATGCCGTAAAATGCGCCGAAATTGCCGGCCCTCAACATTGGTACGTACCGGTCCGTGCCGTGTTTCGCACCGAAGAGGCCGCGGTGCTTCTCGACATCGTGATGAACCACATTCAGCGGCGCGCCGCCGCCGCCTAGGGATACATGGATAAACGACTGCTTGAACTCCTGGTGTGCCCGATCTGCAAAGGACCGCTGCGCAGCGCAGGCGCGGGCAACTCTCTCGAACTGGTTTGCCGCGCGGATCGCCTGGCGTATGCGGTGCGCGAGGGAATCCCGGTGATGCTGCCAGAAGAGGCCCGCGTGCTCAGCGCGGATGATCCACTGCTGGACACATAAACTGAACAACGCGTTTCACGTCATTATTCCGGCGCGCTTCGCGGCGTCGCGGCTGCCGGGCAAGCCGCTGCTCATGATCGGAGAGCAGCCGCTGATTCAATGGGTGTGGCGGCGAGCGCTGGCGAGCGGCGCCGCCTCGGTGCTGGTGGCGACCGACGATGAACGAATTCGCAGCGCCGCGCGTTCCTTCGGCGCAGATTGTCTGATGACATCGCCGCATCACGCCTCGGGCACCGATCGAATCGCCGAGGTGGTGCGCTTGAGAGGTTTCGCCCCCGAGGATGTCGTGGTGAACCTGCAGGGCGATGAACCGCTGATGCCGGCAGAGATGATCGTCGGCGTTGCGCAAGCCGTGCAGGAAGTTGCGCGGACCGATATTGCAACGGCGGTGGCGCCCATCCAGACGCTGCAGGAATTCCTCGATCCGAATTGCGTGAAGGCGCTGCGCGCAGTGGACGGACGCGCGCTGTACTTCAGCCGTGCGCCGGTTCCCTGGCCGCGCGACCGCATCACGGCCGATAAACCCACCGACTTCACCGGCGCCTGGCGTCACATCGGCATTTACGCTTACCGGGTGAGCAGTTTGCTGCGCTTTGCCGGGTGGCCGCCGACGCCGCTCGAGATGGCCGAGAAACTCGAACAGCTGCGCGCGTTGGAACACGGCATGCACATACATCTCGTGGCACTGCCCACGGTACCGCCCGCCGGTGTGGATACGCCCGAGGACCTGGATCGCGTCAGGGCGCTGCTTGCACAATAAGCCCTTCCGAGTGCTTTTCGTCTGTCTCGGCAATATCTGCCGCAGCCCAACGGCGGAGGGCGTGTTGCGGCATCTCGCCGCGCAGGAGGCGCCACGGCTGAAGGTCGAGATTGATTCCGCGGGCACGGCTGACTATCACATCGGGGCTGCGCCGGACCCGCGCAGCCAGCGTGCGGCCCTGGGGCGCGGTATCGATATCAGTGGTTTGCGAGCGCGCCAGGTCAGCGAGCACGACTTCATGCGCTTCGATCTCATCCTGGCGATGGATCGGGCGAACCTGCGCGAGCTGCGGTCGTTGCAACCCGACCGGGCGAGCGCACGGCTCAAGCTGTTCATGGAGTATGCCCCCAGCCTTGGCGTGCTCGAGGTGCCCGATCCTTACTACGGCGACGCCAGCGGCTTTGAGGTTGTCCTCGATCTTGCCGCCGCCGCGTCGCGCGGTCTGCTCGCGTCCCTACAGGAACGTGCGTAGCAGCCAGTACAGGCCTCCGGACAGCGCGATGGACGCGGGCAGCGTCAGCACCCAGGCGGTCAGTAGATTGCGAACAGTCGACCACTGCAGTCCGGAATGATTGGCCACCATGGTTCCGGCGACCCCCGAGGAGAGCACATGTGTGGTGCTGACCGGTAGACCGTACATTTCGGCGGCGCCGATGGTGGCCATGGCAACGAGTTCCGCCGATGCGCCTTGCGCGTAGGTCAAATGCGTTTTACCAATCCGCTCGCCGACCGTGATCACGATTCGCTTCCAGCCGATCATCGTGCCCAGCCCCAATGCAATGGCAACTGCGACCTTGACCCAGGTCGGAATGAATTTGGTGGAGTGATCGAGCTGTTTCTTGTATGCGTCGAACGATTTCTTGTCGCCGTCCGCTATGCTCAATGACTTGGCTTTACCCAGGTAGCGCAATCCTTCGCTCACCAGGTACATCTCATTGCGAATATTGACCATCGACGCCGGCGGAACCTTGTCGATCGAACCATAGTCGCCCACCTGCTGGGCGATCGTGGCGGCCATTGCGCCGAGCGCTGGCAGGCCCTGCGCGGTCACGGTGCGCGTGCGCACCATCTCCAGCACGGCGGCGCGCGGATCGGCCGGCGCCGCGCCGACGCCGTAGTGCGAAAGCGCCGTCTGCGCTTGGACGGAGGCCGCCATGAATGTCGCGACGTCTTTCTCGTGCATGGTGCGATTCAGGGCATAGGCCGTGGGCACGGTGCCGATCAGGATCAGCATGATGAGTCCCATGCCTTTCTGGCCGTCGTTGCCGCCATGAAAGAAACTCACCCCGGTACAGGTCAAGATCAGCAGGCCGCGAATCCACAGCGGCGGCGGCTTGTTGCCCTCGGGTTCTTTGTAAAGGGCGGGGATCCTGATCACCGCCTTGAGTATGGTGAGCAGCAGCCACGCCGCGCTGAAGCCGATCAGCGGCGAGAACAACAGCGTTTGCCCGATCTTGGAGGCCTGGCTCCAATCCACACCGCTGGTGCCGTTGGCGCTCGCGGCCATCAGCTGGTTCATGAGTCCGACGCCGATTATGGAGCCGATGAGGGTGTGCGAGCTCGATGAGGGCAGCCCGAAATACCAGGTCCCCAAATTCCACACAATGGCGGCAATCAGCAGCGCAAACACCATGTCGAATCCGGCGCCGCTACCCACTTGCAGGATCAATTCGACCGGCAATAGCGACACGATCGTGAAGGCGACTGCGCCCGTCGAGGTCAGCACACCCAGGAAATTGAAGGTACCCGACCAGAGGACTGCCAAATTCGGCGACATCGAGTTCGTGTAGATCACGGTGGCGACCGCATTGGCCGTATCGTGAAAGCCATTGACGAATTCGAAACCCAACGCGATGAACAATGCCACGCCCAGCAGTACGTAGGGATACACGCGGGTATCGCGCACCACCGACAGGTCGTCTGCCAGGTGATAGCCGGCGTAGGTGACGCCGATGATGACCACGACGATTGCAAGAACATTGAACCAGGGATTGGTCTTGTGTCCGCTGAGCTTCGAAGGTGCGGGCGGCTTGCTGATTCCCATCGGCGCGTCGTCGAGCGCGGATATATTGCTCATTATTTTGTATCCAGTTGAAAATGGTGCGGAACCCGGACTTATAGGTCCGTAATATGACGATTGGATGACAGCCGGAATCTTCGCCAGCCAGAGTCTTCGATGCCCTTCACCATCTCCCATGCCGCCGCTGTACTGCCGTTCTCGCGTCTGCTCGCGCGCTGGCAGCTGCTGTCGGCCGCCGTTATCGGGGCAATGGTCCCGGATTTTCGCGTGTTTCTGCCATGGCGCCTGTGGCGCATGGAAACGCACAGCGCCCTGTCTTTGTTGATCTTTTGTCTGCCGGTAGGCGTGATTGTCTACTGGCTGTTCCAAAGCCTGGTGAAGACTCCGGTCCTGGAGCTGTTACCCGAAGGCGCCTATGCCCGCTGGCGCCCCTTCGCTGCGCCGGCGAACATTCGCAGCGCGCGTCAATGGGTGTTCGCCTCCTGCGGGGTACTGGGAGGAGCGCTCACCCACCTGGTGTGGGATGCATTCACTCACGAGGGCGCGCGCGGCGTGCGCTGGTTTCCGGTGCTCGATGATCCCATCGAGATCGGCCAGCGTCACGTGGATGGCGTCACCGTGATGCAGGACTTGAGTTCATTGATCGGTCTGGTCGCGGTGCTGGGGCTGGCCGCTTACGGGCTGCGGCGCGGCCACGAACCCGCGGTGCCCAACCGGCTCGTGCCGCGCGCCGAGCGGCGCCGCTGGGTGCTGGCCTATGTGCTCAGCGCCGTCGCCATAAGCTGCGCGTTCTATCTTTGGGGGCGTTGGGGACAGCCGCCGTTGCACTCGACAGTCGGGCGCATCGCTGCCATGGCGATCGCCGCCCTGCGCGGCCTCGCGGCGGCGCTGCTGGGCGTCAGTGCTGCGCTTAACCTGAGGCTGCGCGCTAAGCGTCAGCGCTCGTCCGGCCCGGACCGTTGAACGTCACTGGGCGCGGAGGACCACACTACATATTTGTTGTCACTTCCCTTGCTCGACCCCGCAGCGTCGTCCACGCGGGGCGGCAGCGGCGCGGGCTCACGGAGCGGCGCCGGTTCGGACGGCGCGTTTGCTACCGGGCGTTCGCGCGGCGGCTCATAGGCCGGCGCCGGCTCAGAAGCGCGCGGCGGCTCGACGAATCGGGGCGGCTCGGAGGAACGAACCGAATCGAAGGATGGCGCCGACTGAAAAGAAGGTACTGCCGGCGGCGGCGGGGATGCAGTGTTCTCGCCGAAACGCACTTCGCTTGGGGCCGGGGAGTTTCCCGCGCCAGGACCGGAACCGAGTGCTTGATTGGCGCCGGCGCCGTTCGCGGTATTTTCACCGCCATCGCGCCGGCCACGGCCGCGGCGGCGGCGACTCCGCCCGCCACGCTCGCTGCGTTCGCCGCGATCGTTGCCCGATCGCTCCGAATCGTTGCCGCGCGGCTGGTCCGCGCGCGGCGCCTGATCCGCGCGGGGAGCTTGATCCGCACGGGGCGCTTGATCTGCCCGCGGGGATTGATCTCCCCGAGGCGCTTGATCCGGCTTGAATAACTGATCCTGGCGGGGTGCCTGCGCCTCGTTGCGCTGCCCGCTTGCGTTGCGTTCCGGTTGCCCGGCGCCCTCGCGGCGCACGCCCATATCGCTGCGATTGTCGCCGCGCGGACGTCCGTCACGGCGCGGATCGCGCTGGCCGTCGCGCGGCGCGTCACGGCGCACATCACGATTGCGGTCGCGATTTCGGTCACGGTCTCCGCCGCTTCGATACCGGTCATGCCGCGCATCGCGATGCGGCGGCCGATCGCGCTGCGTCTGTGGCGCCGGCGAGGCCGGCGTGGCGCGTCCGGCAGAATCGCCAAACAGCCAACGCCAGAGTCTGACCAGAACGCCAACGCTTGCAATTTTTGGGGCGGCAGGCGCGGCGGCGGGTACTGGCATTGGCATGGGTGCCGCAGAGGCCGATATCAGACTGGGCACCAGCGGGACATCGCCCGGCGGTTTCTTGTCGCGGTTTCCAATATTCGAGTCATCGACGCTTGGCTGATCGGCCAATTGATAGCTGACGGTGGTGTTCTCCGGCAGCTCTTTTTCGTCGTCGCGAACGCGGCGCAACGTATACGCCGGCGTCTGCATGTGGGGATTCGGCACGACTATCAGCGATACTTTGTCGCGAGTTTCGATTTGATGCAGTTGTTCGCGTTTCTCGTTGATGAGGTAGGTGGCGACGTCCACCGGCACCTGGGTGATGACCCGGCCCGTGCGTTCCTTGCGCGCCTCTTCGCCGATCAAGCGCAGCAGCGCGAGGGACATCGATTCGACGCTGCGTATCGTGCCCATGCCGCTGCAGCGCGGGCAATTGATGTGCGTGGTCTCGCTGAGCGCCGGCCGCAATCGCTGCCGCGACAGCTCGAGCAAGCCGAAGCGCGAGAGCCTCCCGAGTTGGATGCGGGCGCGATCCATTTTGACCGAGTCGCGCAGCATGTCTTCCACGGCGCGCTGATTGGCCGTCGATTCCATATCGATGAAATCGATGACGATGAGTCCGCCGATGTCGCGCAGCCGCAATTGACGGGCGATTTCCTCGGCCGCCTCCAGGTTGGTATTGCGCGCAGTGGCTTCGATATCGCCGCCGCGGGTGCTGCGCGCCGAATTGATGTCGATTGAAACCAGCGCCTCGGTGTGATCGATCACCAGGCTGCCGCCGGAGGGCAGGGTGACCTTGTGTGCATATGCCGATTCGATCTGGCTCTCGATCTGATAGCGCGTGAACAGCGGCACAGGATCCTGATAAAGCTTCAACTTGCGCTGCGCGTCGGGGGGCATGAAGCGCTGCATGTATTCTTGAGCCTTTTGAAAGGCTTCAGGATCGTCGATCAGGCATTCGCCGACGTCATCCGAGAAGTAGTCGCGCAAACCGCGGGTAACCGCATCGCTTTCTTGAAAAATCAAAAACGGCGCGGGCCTGCCATCATTGGCCGCGACGATCGCGTCCCAGGCTGTTTTGAGATTGTTCAAATCCCATTGCAGTTCCTCGGTGCTGCGGCCGACCCCGGCGGTGCGGACGATGGCGCCCATGCCGTCGGGAATGACCAAGCCGTTCATGGCATCGCGCATCTGCTCGCGATCCTCGCCTTCGATGCGGCGCGACACGCCGCCGGCGCGAGGATTGTTGGGCATCAGAACCAGAAAGCGGCCGGCAAGGCTGATGAATGTGGTGAGAGCGGCGCCCTTGTTGCCGCGCTCCTCTTTTTCGACCTGTACGATGAGCTCTTGGCCTTCCTGCAGAAGGTCTTTGATGTTGAGCCGGCCTTGGTTCGCGGGTTGCGCCCGGAAGTACTCCTTGGAGACTTCTTTGAGCGGCAGGAATCCGTGGCGCTGTGCGCCATATTCGACGAACGCCGCTTCGAGGCTAGGCTCTACGCGGGTAATTCGTCCTTTATAAATATTGGATTTTTTCTGTTCCCGAGACGGGATCTCAATCGATAAGTCGTATAACTTTTGACCGTCGACCAAAGCAACTCGCAGTTCTTCTTCTTGAACTGCGTTGACGAGCATTCTTTTCATGTGCCCCAACTAATGTGGTAGGGGCCGAGGAGAGCTTGAGAAATAAAGCCGGGGTTGTAAGCGTGGATGCGGCAAACAATAGGGATGTGCCGAACGCGAGATACGCGACCGGCACCAATTCCACCCAATTCTGCCAAAACGTATACGGCAAGCCCGGGGCCTTGTTCTCGGTTAACCGCTTATTCGCCGAAACCTAAGATTTAGGGATTCGCGCGAGTCTCATCGGCCGAGCGATGGTCTGGTATTCCAGAACCAACTAATATGCGGCTCCCCAACGGATGGGGGGCCACCGAAACCTGTGTCTATATGCCACACCTAGAATCGAGCCTTAAGCCCTCAAAGGTTGTCGCGCCTGACAAGGTTTTAAGACACTATCACGACAGGCCGCCAGGGTCAATGTAATCAATACCTTAGATCACCGCTGAATGACAACAAGTGAAACCATGAACAGTCCTGCCGCCGATTTGCCGCGCTCGCAAGCGCCAAAAAGTCCGCTCACCCTGCGCACCATCGTCGCCGACGAGGCAGGCCAACGCATCGACAATTTCTTGATGCGGCACTTCAAAACCGTCCCCCGCAGCAGGGTCTACCGGCTGTTGCGCAAAGGGGAGGTGCGGGTCAACCGCAAGCGGGTGGACGCCGAATACCGCATTCAGGAGGGCGACGAGGTCCGGCTGCCCCCGGTGCGGATCGAAGCGGACGGCGAGCCTGGCCGCCCGTCGAGCAGTCTTCTGGAGCTGCTGGAACGGGCCATCATATTTCAGGATCGCCATTTACTGGTGATCGACAAACCCGCCGGGGTTGCCGTGCACGGCGGTAGCGGCATGAGTTTCGGCGTGATCGAGGCGCTGCGAGCTTCGCGGCCCCGCGAGACATTGGAGTTGGTGCACCGTCTTGATCGCGATACCAGCGGCTGCCTGCTGGTGGCGCGCGACCGTGCCACCCTGACCGCGCTGCATGCAGCGATCCGCAACGGCGGCATGCACAAGACCTACCTGGCGCTGGTCGCCGGTAGCTGGCAGTTGGGGACCAAAAGGATCGACGCGCCACTGGCGACGGACAATCGCCAGCACGGTGAGCGCCATGTGCGCGTGGCCTCAGCGGGCAAGGACTCGGTGAGTGTGTTCAAACCGGTGCAGTTCTTCGGTTCGCTCGCGACTCTGATGGAAGTGGACATCCCGACGGGACGCACCCACCAGATCCGCGTTCACGCGGCCTTCGCCGCTCATCCGCTGCTGGGTGATGACAAGTACGGCGATCGCGAACGTAACGCCGAACTGAAAAAACATGGACTGAAGCGCACGTTCCTGCACGCCCAATCGGTGGCATTCGACTGGCCGGGTTCGGGTGTTCCCTTCCATGTGAGCGCACCGTTGCCCACGGAATTGGCGGCAGTGCTCGATGCCATAACGCCTGTCAAGCGCAAAACACCCAAGCGCGCGAGCGCGCCAAGGAAGCGTCGCTAGGGCAACTCAAAGCCCGCGTCGCGCAAGACCGCGCTCAAGCGTATCAGCGGCAGTCCGATCAACGCGGTTGGATCCACGCTGTCGATCGAATCGCACAAGGAGATGCCAAGTCCTTCGCTCTTGAAGCCACCCGCGCAATCCAGCGGTTTCTCGCGCGCAACGTAACGCCGGATGGCGGTTTGGTCCAAGACGCGAAACGTCACTCGTGTCGAATCGACGAATTCAAAGAGCGCGTTCTCATCCTGTCTGATCACGGCAACCGCGGTGAGAAAGACTACGGCGTGCCCGGAGCAACGCTGCAGTTGTTCCATACAGCGTTGCTCGGTACCCGGCTTGCCCAGTATCAGTTCTGCACCCTGATCGGCAGTGAGTACGGCTACCTGATCGGAGCCGATCACCCACGCCGCGGGGTGTTTCGTTGCAACCGCAGCGGCCTTGAGCCGGGCGAGCCGCGTAACCAGGGCCGCCGGCCGCTCGCCGAGCTTGGGGGTTTCATCCGCTCCGGGCGCCACGCAGGAAAACTCCTGCCCCAGCCTTTCCAGCAGCTCGCGCCGGTAGCGGGAAGTGGAGGCCAAAATAAGTGAGTGCGGAGACTTCAAAAACAACGACTTGCACCGGATTCGTTTTGACAGGGGTGGGAACGGGCCCTATTATACGCGGCCCATGGCATCGGGCTTGTCCGACCGAGTTGATTGCGCGCGCCTGGCGGATGATGGAGTCGTGTTGGAGCGCGAGTATCCGCTCAGCGAGTTGCCTCGATTGCAGGAATTATTGGCGGATGCGCGCGGGTCGGTGAAAGCGCGATTCGCTTTTGCCAAGGTGGGTGATGATCGTGCCGGCGCGAGCGTTGCCGTGCAGGCAGTTCCGCAGCTGATTTGTCAGCGATGTCTCAAAGGCTTCGCATTCAAGGTGGCCGCGGACAGCCAGATTGAATTTGCGAGCAGCGAAGCCGAGGCAGCCGCTGAGTCGCCGCGCGAGATTTATTTGATGGATGACGGATCGGTCAGCTTGCGTGAATTGGCGGAAGAAGAGTTGCTCTTGGCATTGCCGCTGATCGCGGTTTGCAGCACGCCGGAGAACTGCGGTCGAGCGCCGACGCTCGAGCAGAAGTCGCGGCCATTTGCCGCTTTGCAGGATTTGTTGAAGAAAACTTGATAGGACGGACAACCCATGGCAGTTCAAAAAAGCAGAAAGACCCCTTCGAAGCGCGGCATGCACCGCTCCCATTCCGCGCTGCCGGCACCCGCGGTGTCGATCGACGCGAAGAGCGGTGAGACGCATTCGCGCCATCGCATTTCCCGGGATGGGTACTATCGCGGCAAAAAGGTGCTGCAGACCAAGGCAGATGCAGCAGCCGCAGAAGAATAGGCCGTAGGTTTGCGCGCGGCAATTTAGTTGCCGCTCAAAGGCTGCATGTAACGCACCGTGTCTGCGCCGTTCCACATTGCCATCGACGCCATGAGCGGCGACCGGGGTCCGTCGGTTTCCGTTCCGGCAACGCTGGCCGCCGCCCGTGAATTCAGCGATGTGCGCTTCACCTTGACCGGACGGCAGGCCGACCTGCAGCGCGAGCTGAATGGCGCCGCGCCGGCCAATGTGTCCTGCCTGTTCGCGCAGGATGTGGTCGAAATGACCGATCATCCGCGTGAGGCCCTGCGCCGCAAGAAGGATTCATCGATGCGCCGTGCCATCGATCTGGTCAAGGCGCACGATGCCCACGCCTGCGTCAGCGCCGGCAACACCGGCGCCTTGATGGCGACGGCACATTTCGTCTTGAAGATGCTGCCCGGCGTCGAGCGGCCGGCGATCGTATCGATTATTCCGTCGCGCGGCGGCCATACCTACATGCTGGACCTTGGCGCCAATGCGTCATGCACGCCGGCGCAGTTGTGCCAGTTCGCAGTGATGGGCTCGGTGCTGGCGGCGGATCTGGAGGGCGCTCACGCGCGTCCGCGCGTCGGCCTGCTCAACATCGGCGAGGAGGAGATCAAGGGCAACGATGTCGTCCAGGCCGCGCACAATTTGCTCGGCGCCTTGGATATCAACTACGTCGGCTTCGTTGAAGGGCATGATATTTTTTCCGACAAGGTCGATGTGGTGGTCACCGACGGATTCACCGGCAATATTGCTTTGAAATCGATGGAAGGCGCAGCGCGACTGATTGTTGATGCCATGCGCGAAGAGTTTGTGCGTTCGCCGCTGCGCAAGCTCGGCTACCTCGCGGCGCGGCCCAGCATCAACGCGTTGCGCAAAAGAATCGACCCGCGCCGCTATAATGGCGCGAGCATGGTTGGTTTGAACGGCATTGTCATCAAGAGCCATGGCGATACCGATTTGTTCGGTTTTCAGCGAGCCATCGAAGTCGCGGTGCTGGAAGCGCGCAACGACGTCACGGCTCGAATCGCACAGCGGCTGAGCGTATCGCGCGAAGCTTGAAGGAATTTAATGTACTCAAGAATCGCCGGCACCGGCAGTTATCTGCCCAAGAAAATTCTAACCAATGCGGATCTCGAAAAACTCGTCGATACCAGTGATGAATGGATTCGCAGCAGAACGGGAATCTCACAACGGCATGTGGCGGCGGAAGGCGAGACCACCACGGATCTCGCGGAGCATGCGGCGCGCCGCGCCATCGAGGCGGCAGGCGTCAACATTTCTGACATCGATCTGATCTGCGTCGGCACGACGACTCCAGACCTGGTTTTTCCAAATGTCGGCACGCTGCTGCAGCAGCGCTTAGGGATACACGGCTGTCCCGCGTTCAGCATGGAGGCCGCTTGCACCGGGTTCGTCTACGCGCTCAGCGTGGCGGACAAGTTCGTGCGTCTCGGTGAGTCGAAGTGCGCGCTGGTGGTCGGGGCGGAGACGCTGACCAGAATCATCGATTGGAATGATCGTGGCACTTGCGTGCTGTTCGCGGACGGGGCGGGGGCGGTGGTTCTGCAGCCCGCGGAGGAACCGGGGATCATCAGCACGCGCCTGCATTCCGACGGCAAGTACAAGGATCTGCTGTGGTACCCGGACGGTGTGTCCAAGGGTTTCAAGCTGGTCCGCGAAGGCAAAGCCGGGGTCCTGATGAAGGGCAACGAGGTCTACAAGGTGGCGGTCAACACCCTGGGGCAATTGGTCACGGACACCTTGAACGCCAACGGCATCCGCAAGGAACAGCTGGATTGGCTCATTCCGCATCAGGCGAATATCCGCATCATCGAAGCGATTGCAAAGCGGCTCGAACTGTCGATGGATCGGGTGATCGTGACCATCGATACGCAGGGCAATACCTCTGCGGCTTCCGTGCCTCTGGCTCTTGATACCGGCGTTCGCGATGGCCGGGTGAAGCGCGGCCAGCTGCTGCTGCTGGAGGCATTCGGCGGCGGCTTTACCTGGGGATCCGCGCTGATCCGCTACTGACTTGAGCCCAAAGGCCGGCGGGCCCCTTGCGGCGTACCATCGCCGCAAAGAAAAACGCCGCGGAGTGACCGCGGCGCTTAAGTTCGAGAATCAAAGAAGGCTGGATTTACTTCGACACGGACTTCTTGAACATGCGATCGATCTTCTCGTTGATCGCTTCGATGGCGGTCGAATTCGATTGCGACGTCGACAATGCCTGATTCGCAGTGCTTTGCGCGCCGGAAGCCGCCGAGGCAGCGCTGTTGGCAGCCGCTTGCGCAGCAGCCGCCGCCGCCGCGTTCTTGGCCGAGTCACCCTGTAGTTTGGCGACCTGTGATTTCAGATCGTCGATTTGGGCTTGAATCGGCTTCAGGTCGGTGCAACCGGCGAATGCGAGGACGCAAGCCGCGGCGACAGAGGCCTTAAGTGTGGTTGTCAAATTCATAAAAATATTCCCCTAGGGTTAATTCATTGGTGTCGGAAAAAGTCCGAAGTATTGCCACAGCCGGGTCCAGTC
>DATMRC010000023.1:0-3749 GCA_035567075.1 Steroidobacteraceae bacterium | reverse complement strand
CCGCTGGCTCGACCTCCTTGAGGTCGACAAATTCGAGTGGGATAAGCAAATCTTCCCCGAATTCAGCGCCGAGCTGCGCCAGGATGTCTCGACCGAAATCGACCTCTTCCTGCGGAGCATCCTGCTTGAAGACAAGAACGTAGAGCAGCTGTTAGCGGCCGACTTTACGTTCCTCAATGAAAGGCTGGCGAAACACTACGGCATCACAACGGTGCACGGCGCGCAGTTCCGCCGCGTCCACCTTGAGGACGAGAATCGCTATGGCCTCCTCGGCAAGGGCGCCGTGCTGTTGCACACGTCCTATGGCAACAGGACATCGCCGGTGGTGCGCGGTGCCTGGGTTCTCGACAAACTCCGCGGCACGCCGCCAGCGCCGCCGCCACCGAACGTGGTGACGGATCTGAGCACGCCGCCGGGCGCGCAGCCGAAGACTATGCGTTTGATGCTGGAGGAGCACCGCAAGAATCCGACCTGTAACATGTGCCACGGGGTGATCGAACCCCACGGACTGCCGCTGGAGCGCTTTACCGTCACCGGGCAGTGGCGCGATCTCGATTGGCAGGCTAACGCGCCCATCGATTCCAAGGTGACAATGCCAGACGGCAAGGAAATCGAAGGTCCCGCAGACCTGCGCCGCGCCCTGTTGAGCCGCCCCGGCCAATTCGTCCAGGCGCTGACAGTGAAGCTCATGATGTACGCGCTGGGCCGGGAGATCGAGCCTCAGGACATGCCGCAGGTCCGTGCGATTGTGCGCGCGGCGGCCAAGAATGATTACAGGTTCTCGTCGCTCGTGACGGGGATTGTATCGAGTGATGCATTCCGCATGCAGGCACTGGAGGAGTGAAGATCATGTATCTGACCAGTGTCTCGGACCTTCCGCGACCCGTCCAAGTTCGCCTACGACGCCCATAAGGGCTATTGGGCGCATCACAATTCTCTCGCACCGAATGTGCTCTGAGGACACCGTCATGAAGCGTACCATATTCGCAGTCGTTTTCTGCCTCGCAGCGGCCAGCACGGCTGTCGCCGCCGATGACAGCCTCGCCGGCCTGATCCAGGCCGGCAATCGGGATGCCGCGCTCAAGAAGATTGCCGCGGGCGCCGATGTGAACGCCGCCCAGGGAGACGGGACAACGCCGCTGCACTGGGCCGTCTATAAGATCGACGCGGATCTTGCCCGCGCGCTCCTCGAGCGCGGGGCGAAGCCCGATGTCATCAACAGTTACGGCTCGAGCCCTTTGGCGGAGGCGGCCAAAGTTGGCAATGCTCGCCTGGTCGGAATGCTGCTCGATGCAGGCAGCAACGTGGAAGTGCCGAACCAAGAAGGCCAGACGGCCTTGATGCTGGCCGCGCGGGCCGGGTCGTTGGAGGTTGCCGAATTGCTGGTGCGCCACGGCGCCAATGTCAATGCACGAGAAAAATGGCGCGGTCAGACGGCACTGATGTGGGCGGTGGCCGCACGCTCAGCCGAGTTGACGCGGTTTCTCATCGCCCATAAGGCGGACATCGATGCCCGCGCGCTGGCCAACGACTGGCCGAGCCAGATGACCGGCGAGCCGCGCAATCAGTATCGCCCCACCGGCGGCCTGACACCGCTGCTCTATGCGGCGCGCTCGGGATGTACGGGTTGCGTGGAATCGCTCATGGATGCCGGCGCGAATCCCGATAAGCCGAACCCCGACGGTGTGACGCCGCTGATCGTGGCGATCGACAATTTCGCATACGACACGGCAAAGCTCCTGTTCGAGCGCGGCGCCAATCCGCATCTGTGGGATTGGTGGGGCCGCACCGCGCTGTACGCGGCCATCGACATGAATACGTACAGTCTGGATGCTTACGAAGAACGCACCGGGCCGCCCATCGTGACGACAAAGACCACCGCGCTCGAGCTCGCACGGCTGTTCCTGGACGCCGGCGTCAACCCCAATACTCAGTTGAACATGCACCGGCCCGGGCGCGGCGGTAACTCGGGCCGCTACGCCGACCAGATCATAACCACCGGCGCCACGCCTATGTTGCGCGCCGCCGCGTCTCAAGACAGCGAGGCCGTGCGGCTGTTGCTGAAACACGGAGGGCGGATCGACGTGCCCAACGTGATGGGCGTGACGCCGCTGATGGCCGCCGCGGGGTGGGGCATGGAACCCAGCCCGCGCTTCGATCCCAGCGCCAAAGATGCGCAGGATCGCTCGATCGCGACGCTCGAAATCCTGTTGGCGGCCGGCGCCGACGTGAACGCGCGGATCACCGACGTCACGAGCAGAACCGCGCGCATGGGGCGTAGCAGCACGCTGCCGGAGCAGGGCGGGCAGAGCGCGTTGTTCGGCGCGGTGCAATGGGCCTGGCCTCGCGTGGTCCAGTACCTGATCGATCACGGCGCGGAAGTTGCCATCAAGGACGACCGCGGCATGTCACCGCTCGACGGGGCTTTGGGGCGGTCCAGCATCAAGGACATTCGGCCCTCCCCTGTGGTCGCCAAGATACTTCAGACGGCACTCGGCCAGTAGATTGTAGTTTTGCGCGAAGTCCAAGCCTCGGCGGACGATCGCCGTGTGATATACCGCTCCCATTGTTTCAGGTAATCGCGCGCGACACCCACAAGAGCGTTTTGTCCGGTCCGGCTCCCACGTCAAACGGTGTTATTTAGCGCGGAATCCGTTCAGTTTGGAGCGTATCGGGCGTAGGTGAAGTAGTTGCTGCACTCTGCGGGGTAAGGGTCTGCAGAATGTTTCCGATGCGATCTTAGAGCGCGGGGACTGAGCGCTCCCCGGCCTTGCGCAGATGCGTTTTGAGTTTGCTGAAGGACGGCTCGATCGGATTGAGGTCGGGAGAATACGGTGGCTGTACCTGTCGGAAACTCAAATTCGAACAGCGATCCGAGGCACGAAATGAGAGCGCGGCCGGGTCCGCTTTGGCGGGCGGTCGCTTATAATGCCGCGCGTCGGTAGACACCATTTCATCGGCCCACGCGGCGCACGCAAATGACTGCAATGGGTGGTGCCCCTTAAGACCTTGTTGCAATTTCCGTGCTCTGAATTTCAGGTGCTTAATCACATTTGCCAATGCCATCGAAGCCCCGTGAGTCCGATGGAGGCAAAGCAGCTCGTCCAAGCACTTCCTCAAATTCTCAAGGAAAATTTGGGCTGGTTTGAAGCAACAAGATTGGCAAGGCACCTTCGGAACTTCGGTGCTGACGTTGAAATCAGAGACCGCCGCGGCGAAGCTGTATATGAGCATTATCGGGAATTTAAATAATCGGGACCGTATCCGGCTGAGTGAATTGGTGAAATTATTGTTGGCTAATTTGGGGTGGTGCAAGTGCGTTGCAGCATTCTCATATTGAGTTGGTCTGCAGTGGGTCAAAGTCCGAAAGGCTCAAAGTGAGCAAAAGTTTTCTGGTCTTGACCGGATTGTGTTGCAAAAGTCGTTTTGCACTGGTGATCAAGAATTCTGCGGGCTGCCGGCGCGGCTTTCTTGTAAAGATGTGAGGGACCTCATCGCCTCACGTTAAACTCACAGGCGACTTCGGCAACGCGATTGAGGTTATACGCATCGGTGATCGCTTTCCGTTTCGTATTTTCGCGAAAAATTCGTGGCCCTGCAACTTTCGACTTTTGCAACACAATCGACCGAATAACGGACACGGCGACCTACGGCGATGCGGCATCGAGCTATGTCGGCGCGCACCCACAGCCTATTGTCTTCGGCGATCAAGGCCACCTTGTACGGTCTGCTCACGTATCCCCGATCTC
>DATMRC010000022.1:0-33024 GCA_035567075.1 Steroidobacteraceae bacterium | reverse complement strand
CCATGTCGAACTTGCCTTTGAACTTCTCGATCCATTCCTTGGTCGGCTGGTGCGGCGAGTGCGTGCCGCCAGGTACGTAGTAAAGAAAGAACGGCTTCTCGGGCGCGGCCGCGTTCAAACCGCTCAAGTACTTGATGGCCTCGTCCGCCAAATCGGTGGTGAGGTTATAGCCGGGCTTGCCGAACCAAGGATATATCGGGGTGTGATCGCGATACAGGTAAGGGGTCCATTGATCAGTCTCGCCGCCCATGAATCCGTAAAAATAATCGAATCCCATGCCGCTCGGCCATTGATCGAAAGGCCCTGCCAGACTGTAGAGATAAGTCGGAGTGTTGTGGTTCTTACCGAACCATGAGGTCGAGAATCCGTTCTCCTTCAATATCTCACCGACCGTGGCGCTTTCCTGACCGATGACCGAGTCATAGCCTGGAAAGCCCGTGGACATCTCGCCAATGACGCCGAAGCCGACGGAATGATGATTGCGTCCCGTGATGAGCGCCGCGCGCGTCGGCGAGCAAAGCGCGGTTGAATGAAATTGTGTGTAGCGCAGTCCGGCCTTGGCAATGCGGTCCATCGAGGGGGTCGGGATGACGCCACCGAAAGTACCCGACACGCCGTAGCCCTGATCATCGGTCATGATGAGCAGCACATTCGGCGCGCCCTTGGGCGGCACCACTGATGGTGGCCAGTAGGCCTTCGAATCCTTGGCCGACTCCTTGATCACACCGCCAAATTTCGAGGGCGGCGGCGGGAGCTGCTTGCCGTCAATGGTCGTGGTGGCGCTCGGTGAACCCGGAACCCCGGTGATCTGCTGAGCCCCGGCAAGTCCCCAACACAATAGTGCGACAATGATCGATGCCCCTAACCGAGAAATATGACGTGAGTTCAAGTTCGTCTCCCGGGGGCAATTCGCTAAGGAATGCACGCCCATTTTTGGCGAATCAGTTTGGTGTGGGATTGCCCTTCGACGCGCCAATGCTCAGGGCCGGACAAAAAGATGTCTATTGGCCATTGGTCCAGCGGCGCGAGTGGGCCTCGCGGCGGACGCGGAGGTGCCCAAAGGCCAATAGAAAAAATGTTTACCTCAAAACAACATGAGGATTGCATGCGCGTGCCGCGGCTCGTTGCTGCGCGCGGCAACTTCATGGAGCTTCCAAGTCGTAGGGGAAAACTTATGAGTTCGCAAGACGACATCCAACGATCAGTGCTTCCCATCCCTGATCAACCGCGTGCCGGCCTCATCACCTACGACGCCAAGGACCCGGCCTCAAAGTTCCCGCCGATCACCGATCTGCGTCCGCCGAAGGGCGCACCCAATGTTCTGATCGTCCTGATCGACGACGCAGGCTTTGGTGCTTCGAGCGCCTTTGGCGGGCCGTGTCGGACGCCGAGCGCGGAGGCACTCGCGGCGGGCGGGCTAAAATACAATCGATTTCACACGACAGCGCTTTGCTCACCGACGCGTCAGGCGCTGCTCACCGGACGCAATCACCATTCCACTGGCATGGGCTGCATCACCGAAATCGCCACGGGCGCGCCCGGTTACAACTCGGTGCTGCCCAACACCATCTCCCCCCTGGCACGGACGCTGAAGCTCAACGGCTACTGCACAGCGCAGTTTGGCAAGTGCCACGAAGTGCCGGTCTGGCAAACGAGTCCGGTGGGCCCGTTCGATGCCTGGCCCACCGGTGGCGGCGGCTTCGAGTATTTCTACGGCTTCCTCGGCGGGGAGGCCAATCAGTGGTACCCGACGCTTTACGAGGGCACGACACCGGTGGAAAACAAACGCTCGCCCGAGCAGGGCTACCATTTCATGGAAGATATGACCGATAAGGCGCTCGGATGGATCGGGCAGCAGAAGGCGCTGGCCCCCGACAAGCCCTTCTTCGTCTACTTCGCCCCCGGCGCGACGCACGCGCCGCACCACGTCCCGAAGGAGTGGGCCGACAAGTACAAGGGCAAGTTCGATGCAGGCTGGGACAAGCTGCGTGAAGAAACCTTTGCCCGGCAGAAAAAACTCGGCGTGATCCCCGAGAACTGTGAACTCACCGCTCGTCACAAGGAGATCCCGGCGTGGGACGAGATGCCGGAATCCTTAAAGCCGGTGCTGCGGCGACAAATGGAGGTTTACGCCGGATTCCTCGAGTACACCGACCAACAGGTGGGCCGCCTGTTCGACGCCATGCGCAAGCTTGGTATCTACGATGACACGCTGATCTATTACATCATCGGCGACAATGGCGCCTCTGCGGAGGGCACGCTCAACGGCACCTTCAACGAGATGCTGAACTTCAACGGCATGGCAGCGATTGAGACGCCGGAGTTTCTCAGCGCCCGGATCGATAAATTTGGCGGTCCGGACTCCTACAATCACTACGCGGTCGGTTGGGCGCACGCGATGAACACTCCCTACCAGTGGACCAAGCAGGTTGCCTCGCACTGGGGAGGAACGCGCAACGGTACGATCGTGCATTGGCCCAAGGGCATCAAGTCACAAGGCGAGTTGCGCTCGCAGTTTCACCATGTGATCGACGTTGCGCCGACCGTCCTCGAAGCGGCGGGACTGCCGCAGCCTATGTCCGTGAACGGCGTACAGCAGCGGCCCATCGAAGGCGTGAGCATGTTGTACTCGTTCAACGATCCAAAAGCCGCGGAGCGGCACGAGACACAATACTTCGAAATGTTCGGCAACCGTGGCATTTATCATCAGGGCTGGACCGCGGTGACGCGCCACAAGACCCCTTGGATCCTGATTGGCGAGAAGACCCCGGCCTTTGACGATGACGTCTGGGAACTCTACGACACCAGAAAAGACTGGAGCCAGGCGAATAATTTGGCAAAGCAAATGCCGGAGAAGCTGCACGAGTTGCAGCGGCTCTGGCTGATCGAGGCGACGCGCTACAACGTGCTGCCTCTTGACGATGACCTCGGAAAGAAGATGAACCCGGACACCGCCGGCCGGCCAACGCTCATCAAAGGCAAGACTCAGCTGCTGTTCGCCGGCATGGGGCGCCTATCGGAGAACTGCGTCCTTAACCTCAAGAACAAATCGCACTCGATCAGCGCTCAGATCGTCGTCCCCAAGGGCGGCGCGCAAGGCGTCATCGTCTGTCAAGGCGGCAACATTGGCGGCTGGAGCCTGTATGCCAAGGGCGGGAAGCTCAAGTACTGTTACAACCTGGGGGGTGTGCAGCACTTCTACGCCGAGTCCGCGAACGCAATTCCCGAAGGCGAGCACCAGGTGCGGATGGAGTTTGCGTACGCGGGTGGTGGCCTGGCCAAGGGCGGCAAAGCGACCTTGTACACGGACGGCAAGAAGGTCGGGGAAGGTGCAGTCGCGATGACGCTCCCGATGGTGTTCTCTGCCGATGACGGCTGCGATGTCGGCGAGGACAGCGGCTCGCCGGTATCCGAGGATTACGGCCCGGTCGGCAACCGTTTCAACGGCCTCATCAAAGGGGTTCAATTGGCGATCGCCGATGCGGCAGAAAGCGTAGATCACCTCGTCAAGTCGGAAGATGCCATCCGGATCGCCATGGCACGGCAATAAATTCGAGCAATCTCGAAATGCTTCGGTTGCATGTCGGCCCGGAGGGGCAACTCCGGTGGCAACAGCAATGCTTGGATTTCGGATACCATATTCGTATCAACGGGTTCGACCTTGAGGCGTATCGAGCATGACCCGGATTGAGGTTCCGAACTCCGATGGCAGGCGCCGGCCGTTCCGCTTCGGCCGTTGGTTCCTGATCGTGCTGCTGCTCGTGGTTGCCGGAGTTGGATTGTGGACCTGGCTCAGCCTCGCGTGGGCCTACTCGGATGGCGAACGGGCCGGCGTGCTGCAGAAGTTCTCGCGGCGCGGCTGGATCTGCAAAACCTATGAGGGCGAATTGGCGCAGTTCATCGTTGCCGGCGTTTCGCCGCAAATCTGGGAATTCAGCGCGCGCGACCCCGCGGTCGGCGCGCAACTCAACAAAGCCGTCGGACACAAGGTGCAATTGCACTATACCGAACACGCCGGGATCCCGACTTCCTGCTTTGCCGACACGCGCTACTTCGTCGATCGCGTGACCGTGGTCGGCGAGGTGCCCGGCGCGCAGTAAGCGCGGCGCCGGCCGTTGCCGTTGGCGCGCCTTTAGGAAAACTGCCGCCGCGAACTTGCGACCTGCTCGGTGATGGTCACCGCGGTGCGCAGTGCCGCGAGACCATCCTCACCGGTGACCGGCGGCGGCCGGCCGGTTGCGACCGCCTCCAGGAACGCCTGAATCTCCTCTTTCAACGCATCGCCCTGATCATAGGTGTTCTCGTCGATGGCGACCTGGGGCATGCCGTCCGCGCCGACGGCGGCCCCCTTGCGGATCACGGTCAGTATCTTTTGCTGCAGATCCACGGAAATATATGCATCGTCCTGAAACAGCCGCAGCTTGCGTTCGGTTTTCAGGCTCACGCGGCTGGCGGTTGCATTGGCGACACAGCCGTTCGCGAACCGCAGGCGCGCGTTGGCGATGTCGATCTCGTTGGAAAACACGCTGGTGCCGATCGCATCCACCGCCACCACCGGCGCGCCGACGATGCTCAAGATCAAATCGATGTCGTGGATCATGAGATCCAGCACCACGTCGACGTCCGTGCCGCGATGCTTGAAGGGGGCGAGCCGGGCCGACTCGATGAAGCGCGGAATGCTTAAGGTCGGCTGCAGCGCCCGGACCGCGGCGTTGAACCGCTCCAGATGGCCCACCTGCAGGATGCGCTTGGCTTGGCGCGCTATTTCGATGAGGCTTTGCCCCTCGGCCACGGTCACCGTCATCGGCTTCTCGACCAGCACGCTGGCGCCTGAGTCGAGGAAGGCCTTCGCGACCTCGAAATGTGTAGGTGTCGGGGTCACGATGCTCACCGCATCGACCAACCCCAGTAAATCCCGATAGTCGGCGTACGCGGCGACCTTGAGTTCCGCCGCCACCGCGGAACGCGCCGCTTCCGAAGGATCGGCGATGCCAACCAAGCGGCAATCGGGCAGGCTGGCATACTTCTGCGCATGAAATCGGCCGAGGTAGCCGACGCCGATCACTGCGGCACGCGTCAAGGTGGAGCGTCTCGCCGCCACTTGCTCTTGGCGCGATAGTCCTGGCGCATCTGCAACACGGCTCCGCCCACGATCGCAAAACCGGCACCGGCAAAACACAAGAGGCCGCGCCAGACGGTCCAGAGTCCCGCCGACAGCGACCACAGCATCATGCCCACGGCCAGAATGGCTCCCAAACCGATCAGGACCCAGGGTTTGGCCTCATACAGCGACTGAGGTGTCCAGGAACGCATCCCGCCGATTCTACAGCGGCGGGCGATGCGGCGTGATTCCGTTACAATTGTTTTATGAGTTTCGGATCCGCCGTGCAACTGCTGAGAACCAGGGCTTGGGCCTTTGAATTGGCTGCCGCCGCGGTGGGCTTGCTGTTTGGTTTCGTCCTGATGCCGGTTTTGATCTTCTACACCGGCGCGGCGACTCTCGGTCGCTACGAGGGCGCCAGCCTCCGCGAGATCTATGCCAGCCTGTATGCAGGACTGGCTCAGGGGTCCGCCGCCTCCTGGGTGGTGTTCCTCGGCCCTTACGGCCTGTACGTCCTGGGGAGGGTCCTCATCGGCTGGTGGCGCCTCAGCGCCAGACTGAACTAACGCGCCGATTCAAGTTTTGTGCCGTTCGGACGCTACATGACAATAAGCGGATCCGGCTCTTGGCCGTTCCGGGTTTGCCTTTGGAGTGTCGCTTGAATCCCGAGATGGAAGCTCTTCTTCGCCTGTCAGTGAATTTCCCGTCGCCGCCGGGAGTGGCGACGCACATCATCGAATTGGCGCAGGATCCCGAGATCGAGATGGGCAAGGTTGCGAAGGCGCTGAGCATGGACTCGGCGCTGTCGAGCAAGGTGTTGCGCATCGCCAATTCGCCGCTGTATGCGCAACGGCGCAAAAGCGAGAACTTGCGGCAGGCGCTGGTGGTGCTCGGACTCAATGCCACCCTGACGCTGGCCCTGAGTTTCTCGCTGGTGAAATCCCTGCGTGGCGCCAAATCCAACGGGCTGGACTACAAGTTGTACTGGCGCCGCGCCCTGCTGGCGGCCACCGCGGCGCGCGCGCTCGGCGATGTGATGCATCACGCGTTGGCCGAGGAGATCTTCCTGGCCGCGCTGCTGCAGGACGTCGGCATGCTGGCGCTCGATCAGGCGGTGCCGGATTTATACCGCGACGCGGAGAAACTGCAGCGCGACCACGCAGCGCTCGCGGAACACGAGAAGAAGCGCGTGCAGGCCGATCATGCGCATGTCGGCGGCTGGTTGATGAAAACCTGGAATTTGCCGGAGCGCCTGTATCGCGCGATTGCGCACAGTCATCATTTGGACATGGACTTGAGCGCCGACGCAGCCAAGGTTTTTGACCGCTGCGTGGCGCTGTCCGGTCCGGTCGCCGATCTTTTCCTGCTCGATCCGGAGCAGCGGCAGTTTGCCGAAACTGCGCTGTGCACCGAACGCAGCCTGGGGCTCGACAAGATGGCATTCGGGCAGGTCTTAGGAACGATTGGCGCCATGATTCCGGAGACCGAGGCGATTTTCGAGGCCGAATTGCTCTCCAAGCAGCACCCGGACCTGATTCTCGAGCAGGCCCGCGAGGTATTGATGTTGCGCAGCCTGCACGCTTTGCGGGAGATCAATACTCTGCGCGCCTCGGCCGATACCGCGTCGGCGCGGGCCCTCGAAGTGGAGGAAGAGACGCGCCGCGACCAGCTCACCGGTGTGTACAACCGAGCCTACCTGGAGCAATACCTCGCCCGGGAATTCGACAACTCGACCCGCCATAAATGGCCATTGAGCATCGCCTGCATCGACCTGGACAACTTCAAACAAATCAACGACAGCTTCGGATCGCAAGCGGGCGACCGGATTCTGCAGGCGACTGCGCGAATTCTTCGCGGCAACACGCGCGAGACCGACATGATCGCGCGTTACGGCGGCGAGGAATTCGTGGTGGTGTTGCCGGCGACCGATGCTGATACGGCCCACAGCATTTGCGAGCGCATCGTCATGGCGTTTCGCAATACCGGCCACGTGGTCGGATCCGATCACTGCAAAGCGACCGCGTCGATCGGCTGCGCGACGCATGGCGCCCAGATCCAATTCACCAGCGTTGCCGAACTCATCAAGGCAGCCGACCAAGCGCTGTACATGGCAAAAACGCGCGGCCGCAACCGCTCCGTGCCCTTCGATCGGCATCTATCCGCGTCGCTGGCCCGCAGCGGCTGAATTCCCCGCCTGGGACGGATCAGGCGCGCCGCGCGGCGCATCAAGGTGCATCGCGCTTTACTTATGTCGGCCGCGGCTTGAACCGCGTCACAGTTCTGCAATTCTACAGAATCACTGCTGTCGCGATTTGGGAACATTGGCGTCGCAGCCCGATCAGAACTATAGAAACGGGATGCCGTGGTTGGAATTATTTGACGAGGCAAGACGATGGCGAGCAATGAAAAGGCCCGCGGGGACCAGGAAGCAGCGATCAACGTCGGCGAGCGCCGGCGCGAACGGCGGCGCGCGGAAGACGTTGCGAGAATCATCCGCACGTTATCCTTGGATGTAGGTTCTGCACCGGCATCGGAGCAGGATCTGGGCTCCGACCCCTACAATACTTCCGGCAGTTTCGATCGCAAGAAAAACTGGACGCGAGTCGGCAAGCGTTAGTTGGTCGGAAGCTTGACGTCCCGTTGGTGGGACGCGCGAAACTCGCTGTTCGGATACCAGCGCGGAAAGTGGTGGCTGCGCGCCAGGCGATTGCCTATCTGATAATCAAGCGTAAGGTCGACGACCGCGCCGCGTACATTGAAGTCCGCGGAATATTGATCGCTCGGTTGGCGATAGCGATGCGCGAAGTAGTCGTCGATCTGCGCCCTGCCCCACGCGGGACCGCGTGCCGCGCTGTCGATGCCGGCCTGCAGGAACAGCACCGGCAAGCCGTGATGCGCAAAGCTGTAGCTGTCGGAAGCGTCATACCGGCCTTGCTGGGGATAGGGCTCGGGCCTCGTTTCCCGTCCCTGCAGCAGCGCATCCGCGCGTGCCGTGTCTTCCAGGTCGGTGTTGCCGAAGCCGATGATGCTGACATCCCGGGTCGGACCGCTGTCGATCAAGGTTTCGACATTGATGACGGCCGCGGTTTGGCGCAGCGGGAAAACCGGATTTTCGACGTAGTATTCGGAGCCGAGCAGATCGGGCTGCGCCGCGGTGGTTGCAAGAAATACAATCGAGCGATCAGCGGCCGGCAGGGTGCGCGCGAAGGATTGCGCCAGTACCAGTAAACCGGCGACACCGGTTGCATTGTCCACCGCCCCATTGTAAATGCCGTGCCCGGCGCGCGCGTCATCCGCTCCCAAGCTGTCCCAGTGGGCGGTGAACAGCAGGTTTTCATGGCCGCGGCGTCCCGGCAGAACTGCGATGACGTTTGCCGAATTGAATTGGCGTATCGAGTTGTGAATCGTCGCGTCGATGCTGATCCCACCGAGCGGCGCCGCCTTGAATCCCGGATGTGCCGCGGCAGCTGCCTGCGCGTCAAAGTCGAGGCCCGCTGCCTTGAACCAGGTCCGCGCTACGGTTTGCTGAATCCAGCCCTCGACCGCCGCGCGCCCGGCGTACCGGTCCGCGCCGGCAAGCTCGAATTGCGCGCCGCTCCAGGTGGCCCGCGCGGCATCCCAGCCGAAGCCCAGGGTTTGAGCATCATGCACCAGGAGCACGCCATCAGCGCCCTGCCTCCCGGCCTCTTCGATCTTGTAGGCCCAGCGGCCATAGCGGCTCACGGAATTGCCCTTGAAGACCGTGGGGTCCTTGGATGCATAGCCCGGATCGCCCGCCAACACCACGACGGTCTTGCCGTGGACATCGGTATTGGCATAGTCGTTCCAGGCATATTCCGGGGCGACGATGCCAAAACCCACGAAAATCAGCTCGCTGCGCTGTAGTTGCACCTGCGGTACGGCGCGCTTGGTCCAAATCACCATATCCTTGCCATACGCGAGCCTCTGCGCGCCGCTGCGTCCCGTTGCGGTAAGCGTGGCATCCGCTGCCGCGGCGATCTCCACCAGGGGTACCTGCTGAACGAAGCTCGCGCCATTGCCGGGTTTCAAGCCGAGCTTGCGAAATCGCTCGACCAGGTAGGCAACGGTCTTGTCCTCCCCGGGCGTGCCGGGCTTGCGGCCCAGGAACTCGTCGGAAGCCAACATCCGGACATGATCCGCGTAGGCCGCATCGTCGATGTCGGTGGACGGCGGCTCCTTGGGCGGACGCGAAGAACACCCCGGCAACGCGCACAGCAACGCCAAAACGACCCCAAAACGCTCGATTCGCATAGGTTAACTCGCTTACCTTGTGATCAGTTGCGGCGCGGCCAGTACAGCCAAACCACGGCGCTGAGGCTTACAGCGGTGGCGAGGTGCGCCCAGCCGCGCCAGGCCCTGATCCTCACCTGCCCCAGGAAACTACCGGCGCTCGCGGCGGTCAATATCGTGAAGGCGGCCAGGCTGCCGACGAGTCGAGGCATTTCGCGCACCAGGGCCGGGTGTTCACCCTTCAACACGAAAAACACGATCAGGACCGCCCCCAGGCCAAAAGTGATCGACGCCGCGGACCCCAGGAGGATGCCGATCAAAACCGTGAACGGACGCATATCCTCCGGCTCATATACACTTGCTAGGAAGCACGGGCTTCTCTAGCCTTGAAGGGGGTGGGGATTGAAGTTTACAGGAGAACGGCGACGGTGATGACTAATAGGCCCATGGCCAATCGTTCGCGATGGATTACCGGCATTGCCATTTGCGCGAGCGCAGTGGGACTTGCCGCCCTCTTAGGCGCTGCAATGACCCCCCCGGCCGGGGTACCCGCCGCGGCCGCGGTGCTCGCACCCACCGAGCAGGAAAACTACGTGGCGCGGCGTGTGGCGGACATCATCGCCCATGAACACTACCGTCGCGCGCCGCTCGACGATCATCTCTCCAGCTTGATCCTTGACCGTTATCTCGATGCCATCGACGGCGCCCGGAGTTATTTCTACGCCAGCGATATCGCGGAGTTCGAACGCTATCGCTACGAACTCGACGATGCGATCAAGAGCGGCGATGTCGAGCCGGCGTTCGTGATTTTCCGCCGCTATCAGCAGCGCAGCCGCGAGCGCATGGCCTACGCCATCGATCTCCTGAACAAGAAGCCGGACTTCGAGGTCGACGAGTGGTTCAATTTCGACCGCGAAAAGGAACCCTGGCCCGCCAACGCCGCCGAGATGAACGAACTGTGGCGCAAACGCGTGAAGAACGATGCGCTGTCGCTGGTGACAGCCGGCAAGCAGTGGTCCGAAGTCACCGACATCTTGCGCAAACGCTACGAGCACGTGGCCAAGCGCATGGATCAGAGCAAGCCCGATGATGTGTTCGAAGCGTTCATGAACGCGTTCGTCCTGTCCTTGGACCCGCATTCGAACTATTTCTCGGCGCGCAATTCCGAGGAATACAACATTCAGATGAGCTTGAGCTACGAGGGCATCGGTGCATCGCTGCAATTGACGGACGATTACGTCACGGTGATCGACGTCATCGCCGGCGGGCCCGCGGCGCTCAGCGGCAAGCTTTCCGCCAATGATCGCATTACCGCGGTCGGCGAAGGCAAAGCCGGGGAGCTGGCGGACGTGATCGGCTGGCGCCTGGACGACGTCGTGCAGAAGATTCGCGGCCCCGGAGGTTCACTGGTGCGGCTGCAGTTGCTACCCGCGGGCGCGGCCCCGGGTTCGGTGCAAAAGGTGGTGGAATTCACCCGCAATCGCGTGTCGCTCGAGAACCAGGCGGCGCACAAAGCGCTGCGCACGGTGACGCGCAACGGCCACGAAGTTAAGGTCGGCATCATTACCGTGCCGAGCTTCTATCAGGACTACGATGCCAGCCGCGCGGGCGCCAAGGATTATCGCAGCACCACCCGCGACGTGCAGCGCTTGATCGGCGAGCTGCGCAAGGACGGCGCCGATGTCCTGATCATGGATCTGCGCGCCAACGGCGGCGGCTATCTGCCGGAAGCCGAATCGCTTACCGGCTTGTTCATAGACCGCGGACCCGTGGTGCAGCTGCGCGACACATCCGGTCACATCGAAATCGATGACGATCCGAATCCGGCGATTTTCTACAGCGGCCCGCTGGTGGTACTGGTCGACCGTTTCAGCGCCTCCGCGTCGGAGATTTTCGCCGGCGCCATCCAGGATTATGGCCGCGGGCTCATCGTCGGCCAGCAAACCTACGGCAAGGGCACGGTGCAAAATGCGCATCCGCTGAACTACACGATTTTCGGGCGCAAGCCGGAATTGGGTCAGCTCAACGTGACCATCGGCAAGTACTATCGGATCACCGGCGAGAGCACCCAGGACCGCGGTGTGACCCCGGACATCGCCCTGCCCTCGCTCATCGACGCCAATGAAGTCGGCGAGAGCACGCGCGATCGCGCCCTACCCTGGGATCACATCGAACCGGCAGCGTTTCGAGTCGAAGGCGACTTGAAGCCGATCGCGGCCAGCCTCGAGAAATTGCACGAGGAGCGTACTTCGGGCAGCGCGGATTTCCGTTATCTGCACGATGACATCGCGGCGCTGGACGCCATGCGCAGCCAGAAGTCCCTGTCCTTGAATCTGAAGACGCGCGAAGCCGAGCGCAAGCGGCTGGACAACGACCGGCTCGAGCGCGAGAACGCGTGGCGGGCGGCGCACGACGTCAAGCCGGTCAAGTCGCTCGAGGAAATCAAGGACGATGCGACCGCGGGAATCCTGTTGGACGAGGCGTCGCAGATTGCCGCCGACCTGGCCGTGATCGGCGCGCGCAAGGCGGCCCCGACCCAGGCGCGCCGCACCGACAACCACGAGGCGCCGAGCTTAAGGCCCTAGCGCAGCAGGACGGTGTACAGGTCCCAGTAGTCCTCCGCCAGCACATTCCATGCGACGGCGGCGGGCGGCTTGGGCTTGTTGCCAAGGTCGAGTTCCGAAGGAGGCGGCGCCAGCGAATCCGCCGTCGGTACCGTGTCGGCGGTATTGCGGTACTCGCAGATGGCGCGCAAGCGCTCCAACTTGGTCCGGACCGAACCCGTGATCTGTTTCTGATTGGCCACCGCCAGCTGGGCTTTCTGCACGCGCTGCATGTAGCCCTCGCAGTCCTCGCGGCTGCCGAAGTTCATCTCGTGAACGCGGCGCGCGACGGCCTCCTTGGCGCGCGCCGCCAGGCCGTAGGCGTCCGCATGCTCGCAAAGCAATTCGGCGTAGCCGATCAGCGCGAGATTGATGTTGCGCCGGGATGCCAGGGACAGACCGGGAAATTCAAGCGCGGCCTCATGCTCGATGGCGCTGCGCTCGGCATGCAGATCGCCAACCGCGGCGTCGGCCGTCACCACCAGGTTGCGCATCGATTCCAGCGATTTCTGGCGGCGCCGGCGCTTGAAGTAATGCCAAAACGCGGTCAGCCGCTCGATCTCATTCTGGGTCTCGGCCAGCAGCCGGCGCTGGTTGTCGGCCGCGGCGCCCGCCGCTCGCAGCCGTTGATCCGCATCGGCGAGCCGCACATTCTTCTCGGTCTCGAGGTCGGCCTTGTGCTTCGCCGTCTCGCGCGCCTCCTGCTGGCGCGTCAGATCCGCCGCGAATGTCGAGAGTTGCTGATGGCAGGTCTTCCACAATGCCCGCAGCTGGAAGAACACCAGCGCGCCGAATCCGGTATTCGGGTCGCCGAGCAGCTCGCCAAGCGCATCCAGCTGCTCCTGCACCCGGATGGTCGCGCCTTCCTGCTGTTTGAGCTTGTCGCGCAGCAGATGAAACTCGTCCTTCAAGTCGGCGTAGGCCTTCTTGAGACCCGCGCGGTTCTGGAACAGCTGCATGAGCCGCTCTTCTTCGGGACTCACCGCGCCGCCCTCTGCACCGCCTTTGAGAAAACTCAGCTTGTCGATCAAAGTCCCGCCTCAGCCCATGATGAAAACGCGGCACACACCGACGCTGCCAAACTCAGGCTTTGCGTCTAAAAGCGATGTCCCCGCTCGGCACAGTATTCCAGCCATTTATTTAACATCATGTTACGGGTCCAGCGCTGATCCAGTTCACGCTTGAGTCCCGACTGCAGCTTGGAGAGTTGCGGGTGGCGCTGAAACCCGCGGAAGCTGCGCACCTCGGCCAGGCGGGCGTCGTGGTATACGCACACCTCCAAATCCGGGTCGCGGATGCGCGCGCCCCCGAAATCGAACTCGTAGGTGAGCCGGAAGACGCTGGTGTAGCGGCAGAGCTCGAGCGGGGTGAGATGCAGATCACAGTCCGAGGCGACCTTGGAGACGCGCGGCGTTTTTATGCTGCGCAACTCTTGCACGAGCCAGCCCAACCGCACGAAATTGCTCTCGTACAGAGTCATCAGGCTCACGAAGCTGCCGGGCCGCGCCTGCCACGATGTCGTGCACCATTGATCCGCTATCATGACCGAACTATACCATGCAGCCCGACGCTGTCAGGGCCGCAGTCGCCGCTCGATGCCCATGCGGTCGAGAATTCTGCTGGAGATTTCTTCGATCGAGACTTCGGTCGTGTCGAGCGCGGGAATACCGTGCCGATCGAACAAGGATTCCGCGGCTCGCACTTCGAACGCCACCTGTTGCGCCGAGGAATAGCGGCTGTCGGGGCGGCGCTCATTGCGGATCTGTTGCAGGCGATCCGGTTTGATCGTCAAGCCGAATAATTTTTGCGTGTAGGCATCGAGCGCGCGCGGCAATTTGCGCGATTCCAGGTCATCCTCGGTCAACGGGTAGTTCGCGGCGAATATTCCATACTGCATGGCCAGATACAAACAGGTCGGCGTTTTTCCGGAACGCGACACTCCCACCAGAATGACGTCGGCGCGCTCGTAGTCGCGCACCACGGAGCCGTCGTCATTGGCCAACGCGAAATTCGTGGCGTCGATGCGCATGGCATAGGCGTGCGTGTCCGCCATGCGATGGCTCCTACTCGCGGTATGGGTAGTCTCCGTCTTGAGTTCGCCGGCCAGAGGTGCTAGGAACGGATCGAAAAAATCCAGGAAGAAGCCGGTGCTGCCGCGGACCACATTGCGCACGTCCTCCTGGACCAGCGTACTGAACACCACCGGACGCATACCTTCCTGCGCGGCCACCAGATCGATCTTGCGAACGGCTTCAATCGCCTTGTCAACGGTGGAGATAAATGGCACAGTCACTTGGCGAAATTCGATGCCGTCGAACTGCGACATGAGGCTGTGTCCCATGGTCTCTGCAGTGATACCCGTTTGGTCGGAAACGAAGAACACAGTTCGTTTGATCACGGTAACCTCTTAACGTAGGCTCACCGCAAAGTGTTTCACTTAAAGCAGCATCGGACAAGCAGCACATGAAGCCTTACATCATCCCGTTCGAAAAACTGAAGAACACGGACGTGGAACTCGTCGGCGGCAAGAATGCCTCGATCGGCGAAATGATTTCCGGTCTGGCCTCCCTCGGGGTTTCGGTTCCCGGCGGCTTCGCCACGACCTCGCACGCGTATCGGGATTTTCTGGCGCAGGGCGGCCTCGACGAGCGCATTCGCGCCAGCCTCGCAGCTCTCGATGTGGATGATGTGGAGCGCTTGAGCGCCGTGGGCGCGGAAATTCGCGGTTGGATGCTCGCCACGCAATTCCCCGCCAGGCTGCAGGAGGAAGTCTCAAGCGCCTACCGCAAGATGCAGGGCGCCGCGGCCAGCGCCGAGTTCGCGGTCGCGGTGCGCTCCTCCGCGACCGCCGAAGATCTGCCGGAAGCCTCGTTCGCGGGCCAGCAGGAAACCTTTCTCAACGTCCGCGGCGAGGAACAGGTGCTCAAGGCCATGCACGAGGTGTACGCGTCGCTGTTCAACGATCGCGCCATCTCCTATCGCGTGCACCACAAATTCGATCACAGCGCAGTGGCGCTCTCGGTCGGCATACAACACATGGTGCGCAGCGACCTGGGCGCAGCCGGAGTGATGTTCACGCTCGACACGGAATCCGGGTTTCGCGACGTGGTGTTCATCACCGCTGCCTACGGTCTGGGCGAAACGGTGGTGCAAGGCGCCGTCAACCCCGATGAGTTCTATGTCTACAAGCCGGGGCTGCGCGCAGGAAGGCGCTCGATCCTGCGCAAGAATCTCGGCGGCAAGGCCATCAAGATGGTTTATGCCGAAGCGGGCTCGAAGGAACGGGTACGCACGGTTGAAGTCGCGGCTGCCGAGCGCAATCGCTTCTCGCTGAATGAGGCCGATATAGTAAATCTTGCCAAACAGGCGCTGATCATCGAGGAGCATTACGGCGCGCCGATGGACATCGAATGGGGCAAGGATGGCGCCACCGGCAAGCTCTACATTCTGCAGGCGCGCCCGGAGACCGTGCAGAGCCGCGCGGGGCGCACGATCCAGCGATTTACGCTGAAGGCGCGCTCCAGGGTGCTCATCAGCGGCCGCAGCATCGGACAGCGCATCGGCGCCGGCCACGCGCGCATCATCCGCGACGTGAAGGAAATGTCGCGGGTGCGCGCCGGCGATGTACTGGTGGCCGACATGACCGATCCGGACTGGGAGCCGGTGATGAAGCGCGCCTCCGCCATCGTCACCAACCGCGGCGGACGCACCTGCCATGCGGCCATCATTGCCCGCGAGCTCGGCATACCGGCCGTGGTGGGCTGCGGCACCGCCACCTCCGCGATCAAGGAAAACCAGGCGGTCACGGTATCCTGCGCCGAAGGCGATACCGGCTACATCTACGACGGGATGCTGGAGTTTGATCAGCGCAGCATCGAAATGGATGCGATGCCGGAAATACCGGTGAAAATCACCATGAATGTCGGTAATCCCGACCGCGCATTCGATTTCGCGGCCATTCCGCACCGCGGCGTCGGCCTCGCGCGGCTGGAGTTCATCATCAACCGCATGATCGGCGTGCATCCGCGGGCGCTGCTCGAGTTCGACAAGCAGAGTGCCGAACTCAAGGACGCCATCAGCAAGCAGATCGCCGGCTACGACGGCCCGGTGGAGTTCTACGTCGACAAGCTGAGCGAAGGGATCGCGCAGATCGCGGCCGCGTTCGCGCCGGAGCCGGTGATCGTGCGCCTCTCGGATTTCAAATCGAACGAGTATGCGAATTTGATCGGCGGCAAGAATTACGAACCGCACGAGGAAAATCCGATGCTCGGATTTCGCGGCGCATCGCGCTACATCGACAAGGTCTTCAGGCCGTGCTTCGAACTTGAATGCCGGGCGTTGAAGCGCGTGCGCGATGAGATGGGGTTGACCAACGTGGAGCTCATGGTGCCGTTCGTGCGCACGGTCGCGGAGGCGAAGGCCGTCACGCAGCTGCTCGCCGACAATGGCCTGAAGCGCGGCGACAACGGCCTGAGGCACATCATGATGTGCGAACTGCCGACCAACGCCGTGCTCGCGGACCGCTATCTGGAATACTTCGACGGCTTCTCGATCGGCTCGAATGACATGACGCAGCTTGCCCTCGGCCTGGACCGCGACTCAAGCGTGGTCGCCAAGTCCTTCGACGAGCGCGACGCCGCCGTGAAATTTCTGATGGCACTGGCGATCAAGGCGTGCAAAGCACAGGGCAAGTACGTCGGCATCTGCGGCCAGGGCCCGTCCGATCATCCCGAACTCGCGCGCTGGCTGGTCGAACAAGGCATCGACAGCCTGTCATTGAATCCCGACACGGTGGTCGAAACCTGGATGTTTCTCGCCAACGACTCGCCAAAGTGAGTCGGGCTACAGCGGGCGCAGCAGCCGTTCGCGATAGTATTGCAGCTCGCGGATCGACTCGCGCACGTCGTCGAGTGCGAGATGCGCCGAGGTCTTGCGAAACCCCTCCGCGATCTTCGGCGCCCAGCGCAGCGCCAGCTCTTTCAAGGTGCTCACGTCGAGATTGCGATAGTGGAAGAACTCCTCCAGCGCCGGCATGTGGCGCGCCAGAAAGCGCCGATCCTGGCAGACGCTGTTGCCGCACATCGGCGAGCGCTTAGGTTCAAGCCACTGTTCGAGAAATTCGAGCGTGCGCCGCTCCGCGGTGGCGGCATCGATATGGCTTGCCGTGACGCGCGCGCAGAGCCCGGAGCGGCCATGCTGATTGCGGTTCCAATCATCCATGCCATCCAGCACCGCCTGGCTCTGATGCACCGCGAACACCGGCCCTTCGGCCAGCACGTTGAGGTGCTTGTCGGTTACGATCGTTGCGATCTCGATGATGAGATCGGAATCCGGCTTCAGGCCGGTCATCTCCAGGTCGATCCAGATTAGATTTTCGGGGGATTTCATGTTGCAGTGTAGGCCGGCATGGTAGCAGGAGGTACCGGCACCGCGCTCGCGAGTTTCGGCAGCGGGGTATTGGTGCAGACCGGCGATGCCGTTCTGCGCTGCGGGCTGCGCGGGCGTAAATTGCGCGTCGTGTGCGGGGATCGGGTGACCTGGGCGTTTCCGCCGTCCGCCGATGGCCCATCGGTGGAGTCGATTGAACCGCGCCGCAACCTCATCGAGCGCATCGATGCGCGCGGCCGCGCCGAACCGGTGGCCGCCAACATCGACAGAGTTGCCGTCGTGGCGGCACCGCAGCCGACGCCGGACTGGTTTCTGGTGGATCGCTACTGGGCGGGAGCCGAGCTCAAAGAACTGGACGCCCTGCTGATCGTGAATAAAAGCGATCTTGGAATCGAATCAATCCAGCCGCAGATCGAGGAATACCGCAAATTGCGCTTGAGCTGCGTCGCGGTGAGCTGCCAAAACGGATCCGGCGTCGCCGAACTTAGGCTACAACTCAGCGGCCGCGTCACCCTGCTGGTCGGCCAGTCCGGCGTCGGCAAGTCCTCGCTGGTGAACGCCCTGGTGCCCGAGGCGGCGGCGCAGACTGCAGAACTCACCCGCGATGCCGAAGGGCGGCACACGACCACGACCGCGCGTTGGTACCAGCTCGGCGCGGGCGCCAGCCTGGTCGACGCCCCGGGAGTGCGCGATTTCGCGCCGCCGGCGAGCCTGGCGCGCGCAGCCGAACGCGGCTTCGTGGAGATCCATGCCCGCAGCGCGCAGTGCCGATTCAATGATTGCCGGCACCTGGAGGAACCGGGCTGTGCCGTGCGCACGGCGGTGACGAACAATGAAATCGCGGCGCGCCGCTATGAAAGCTATCGGCGGCTGTTTCGCTTGTACGAAAAGCTCGCCGGCTAGGAGACGTTGGTGCGGCCGGCCAGGGCGTGCGCCAGCGTACCACCATCGACGTACTCCAGCTCCCCGCCGACGGGCACGCCGTGCGCGATCCGCGAGGCCTTTAATCCTAAGCCCAGTGCGAGTTCTCCCAGATAGTGCGCAGTGGCTTCCCCTTCGGCCGTCGGGTTCGTGGCAAGGATCACTTCGCGAATCTCACCGCTCTTCAGCAAGAGTTCGAACTCTTCCAAACCAAGTTCGGCCGGCCCCACCCCGTCGAGCGGCGACAGATGACCCATCAACACGAAGTAACGGCCGCGAAATCCACCCGACTGTTCGATGGCGACCACATCCGCCGGCGATTCGACCACGCAGAGCTGCGCGGCATCGCGCTGGTTGGAGGCGCAAATCGCACACAGCTCGCTTTCCGTCAGCATGCGGCAGCGCTTGCAGTGGCCGACCTGCTGCAGCGCCTCGGCCAGCGCCTGACTCAAGATCTTGCCGCCATCGCGGTCGCGTTCCAGAAGATAGAACGCCATGCGCTGCGCGGATTTGGGCCCCACACCGGGCAGGCAGCGCAGCGAATCGATCAAGCGGGCGAGTGTCGGCGTGTACTTCATCGCATGCTTTGCTTAGAACGGTAACTTCATTCCCGGCGGCAGATTGAGGCCGGACATGAGGCCCGAGTATTTCTCCTGGGTACGCGTGGCAATCCTGCGAACGGCATCGTTGACGGCCGCCACCAGGAGGTCCTCGAGCATCTCCCTGTCTTCAGCGAGCAGCTTCGGCTCGATCTGCACCTTTTTGGCTTCGTGCCGGCCATTCAAGGTGACCTTGACCATGCCGGCGCCGGACTCGCCGGTGACTTCGATTCCGGCCAATTCGGCCTGCGCCTTCTGCATGGTTTCCTGCATTTGCTGAGCTTGACGCATCAGATTTCCAATTCCGCCTTTCATCATGCGCTACCCCTTGAGCCTTAAGTCGTCGGTTTCACCGAGGTCAGATCCACTTCGCCGCCGAAGCGCTCCCGCAAGCCCTTCACGGCTGCATCCGACTCGAACGCCGCGGCGGCGCGCGAAACCCTGCCTTGCTCGGCAAGGACCCGCTGCCGCGCGGGTGAGTCGAGGCCGGATTGCGCGGTCTCGAACAACACGCGAATTTCCCGGCCCAGATACTTGGACAGGCCTTGCACGAGCTTGTCCTCGATGGGACGTGTGCGCCGGTCGGTCGCCGCTTGATCGAGCTGCAATGTCAATACGTTGTTCTCGAAGCCCGCCGGCACGCAGTTCAGCGCCAGCTGGCGCACCATGCCGCTCAAAGCCGCTGCATCGACCACGGCCGGCCAATTGGCCGCATCAATACTGGTGAGCCGCAGCGTGACTGCGCTCGATGCCGCAATGGGATCCGGCGGAGCGGCGGCCGCGCCCGCCGCCGGCGTCTTGCCCGGCAGCGAGGCGGGCTTGAGCGCGCGTCCGGGATTCAAGGGTTCCGCCGCGGAATCCGGGCGAAACGCCAACATTCGCAGCAGCGTCATTTCAAATCCCACCCGGGGCTCCGGCGCCATCGCCAAATCGCGGCGGCCCGCGATCGCGATCTGATAGTACAGCTGCGCATCTTCAGCCGTTATCGCTTGCGCAAGCCGCGCCAGCAGCGCGGCATCGAATTCCTCGTCTTCGGCGGCTGCGGCGGGGACAATTTGCACGATGGCGATGCGCTGCAGGAATGTCGCCAACTCAATCAGCGCGCGGTCGTAGTCCGGTGCATCGCGATCAAGTTCCTGCACCTCGGCCAGGAGCGCTGCGCCGTCGCCGCGCGACAGCGCCTCGACCAGCCGGCCCACATGGCCGCGATCAATGGTGCCGAGCATGGCTCGCGCGTTCGCCTCGCTCACGCTTCCGCCGCCGAACGCGATCAGCTGATCCAACAGGCTCAAGCCATCGCGCATGCTGCCTTCGGCCGCGCGTGCGAGCAGCGCCATGGCCGCCGGTTCAAACAGCAGGTTTTCAGCGGCCGCGATCATTTTCAAGCGTTCGCCGATCAACGCGGCGGGCAAGCGCTTGAGACTGAACTGCAGGCAGCGCGACAACACGGTCACCGGCAGTTTCTGCGGATCGGTGGTCGCGAGCAGGAATTTGACATGCGGCGGCGGCTCCTCCAGCGTTTTGAGCAGCGCATTGAAGGAATGATTCGACAGCATGTGTACTTCGTCGATGAGGTAGACCTTGTAGCGGCCGCGGGTCGGTGCATATTGCACGTTGTCCAACAGCTCGCGCGTGTCGTCGACCTTGGTTCGCGAGGCAGCGTCGACCTCGATGAGATCCACGAAGCGGCCCTCGTCGATTTCCCGACACGCGGCGCACACGCCGCAGGGATTGGAACTCACGCCCGCCGTCTCGCAATTCAGCGATTTCGCCAGGATGCGCGCGATGGTCGTTTTACCGACCCCGCGGGTTCCCGTGAACAGAAAGGCGTGATGCACCTTGCCGCTGTCGAGTGCGTTGGCAAGCGCTCGCAGCACGTGCTCCTGCCCTACCATTTCGGCGAAGCGCTTGGGGCGCCACTTGCGCGCTAATACGATGTAGCTCATATGGGAATTCAAGTTTAGCTGCGGAAACCGTGGCTGCGTGCTTTTTTCCGGCGCACCTGGCGGCGGCCGGCCAGGCGGCCCGTTGCGCACGGCCGGCATGTCAATGGGAGGCGACCCGCGCCGGCAGGACTTCGGCGCCCGACTTAGTGCCGCTACCGCTGCTCCCTTCCGGGCCTGACGGGGTTCGTGGCCAGTCGTCGCGAAGATGCAAACGCGAGCCGCCATTGACCTTAAGCTGGCGGAGAGGGAGGGATTCGAACCCTCGAACACCTTTTGGGATGTTACTCACTTTCCAGGCGAGCGCCTTCGACCACTCGGCCACCTCTCCTCGCGGCCGCAAGGGTACCGGAGAGGTCTCAGGCGATCAAATCTAGCTGCTGGCTGCTTTGTTCGTGGGCGCCGGCTGGTAGCGCGGCGGAATATCCAAGCAGGCATCCTTCGGACCCGGCGGCGGCGGCACCACGCCCACGGCTGGAATCACCAAGGCACCCTGAGTGTTCGGCGAATCCATACCGGCGGGCACTTTCAGCGGCGCGGCCGATAGCGCGTGTTGGTACTCCTGAGCGCTGTGACAGTCGGCGTTCAGCCTGCCGAACATGTGACAGCCGCACAGCGCAGCGCTCGCAACCACCAGCAATAAAACTCGCTCAAAATTCATGCAGCTTGATCCTCAAGGTTGACTCCGGCGGCCCGCATCGCGCGCAGCACCGTGTCTTGGTGCGCCGACGAGAGTTCGACCAGCGGCGGGCGCAATGTGTTCCCCATGAGTCCCATCCTGGCCACCGCCCACTTGACGGGTATGGGACTCGATTCGACAAATAAATCCCTATGCAAGGACTGCAGACCCGCATCAATGGCGCGCGCGCCTGCCCAATCGCCCGCCAGTGCCGCCGCACATGCCTCGTGCATGCGCCGCGGCGCGACATTCGCCGACACCGAGATCACGCCGCGCGCGCCGGCGCTCATCAAATCGATGGCGCTGGCATCATCGCCCGACAAGACAGTGAACCCCGCGGGACACATGCTCAATATCTCGCGGGTCCGGCTCAATGACGCCGTCGCTTCTTTCACCGCCACGATGCGAGGATGCCGCGCGAGACGGGCGACGGTACTCGGTAGGAGGTCCACCGCCGTTCGGCTCGGAACATTATACAGAATTACCGGCGCCGCGGAGACCTCGGCAGCGGCTGAAAAGTGCCGATAAAGGCCTTCCTGAGGCGGCTTGTTGTAATACGGCGTCACCAACATCACGGCATCCACGCCCAACTGCGACAGAATGCGGGTTCGCGCCACCGTCGACTCGGTCGCGTTGGTGCCTGCGCCCACGATGACCTTGAGTCGCTGTTGACAGCGCGCCACCGCCCGGCGCGTCAACTCCTCGATTTCCGCAGCGGCAAGCGCCGGCGATTCCCCGGTGGTGCCGGCCACGACAACTCCGTCGCTGCCCTCATGCATGTGAAAGTCCAGGAGTCGGTCCCACGCCGGCCAGTCCAAAGCGCCATCGGCGGTCATCGGCGTGACGATTGCTACCAAGCTTCCGGAAAACATCGAGAGCTCCAGCAGAAAATATCGCTACCTTAAGTGTCTAACAGCACCTAAGGCAAGCGCCAGTCCGGTAGAATTTGCCTCGATGAAACAACATATCGTGATTTCCGCGGTCGGCGGGGACCGCGTCGGCATGGTCCACGAACTCTCCAAAGCCATTGCCGACTGCGGCGGCAGCATCAGCGAAAGTCGCATGACCTCCCTCGGCAACGAGTTTGCCATGCTACTTTTGGTCAACGGCAACTGGCATACGCTCGCCAAACTCGAGGGCGAGTTCAAGAAGCTTGCCGACGCCACCGGCATGAACATCCAGTTGCGGCGCACCGAGGAGCGGCCGGCGCGCAATGACATGCTGCCGTACTCCATTGACGTGGTGTGCCTCGATCAGACCGGCATCGTCGCGGGACTGTCGGGATTCTTCGCACAACGCGGTGTCGATATCGCCGAGCTTTCGACCCGCGCGTATGCGGCTGCGCACACCGGCGCTCCGATGTTTTCGGTGCAGATGATCGTCAACGTGCCGAGTCGCCTGCACATCGGGGTACTGCGCGAGGAGTTCATGGATTTCTGCGATCACCTGAATTTGGACGCCATCTTCGAACCCGTGAAGAGTTAGCATGAGCAAGACCGAGATTGACAAGAAAGCGCCGCAATTTACCCTCGAGGGCACGAGAGGTACCTGGTCGCTCAAGGACGCGACCGGCAGCGCGCTGGTCATCTACTTCTATCCGCGCGACAACACCTCGGGCTGCACCCAGGAAGGCCTCGATTTTGCCGCGCTGCATGATCAATTCAAGAAAGCCAGGTCGCTGATCCTCGGCATTTCGCCGGACAGCGTGGCTTCGCATGAGAAATTCAAAAAGAAGATGTCGTTTCCATTCGACCTGCTGAGCGATCCCGAGCAGAAAGTGTGCAAACTGTACGATGTGATCCAGGAAAAGAGCATGTACGGGAGGAAATACCTGGGGGTCGAGCGCAGCACTTTTCTGATCGACGCCAAGGGCGTGCTGCGCCAGGAGTGGCGCAAGGTCAAGGTGAAGGATCATGCCGCGGCGGTGTTGGCGGCGGTGAAAGCCCTGTGACCGGCAACGTGCGGCCGCTGGCAGCCGCGGTGCTGAAGAGCCGTCACGGCAAGGCGAAGCGCCGCTTATTCGTGCTCGATACCAATGTATTGATGCACGACCCCACGGCGATTTTTCGCTTCGAAGAACACGACGTTTACATTCCGATGACCGTGCTCGAGGAACTCGATGCAGGCAAGAAAGGCTTGTCGGAATCGGCCCGCAACGTGCGCCAGGTCAGCCGCTTTCTCGATGAGCTGATGCAAGGCGCGAGCAAGAAACAGATTGATCGCGGGCTGCCTTTGCCGGCAGCCATCCCCATCAATCACGGCAAGCGACCGCCCGGCGGCCGGCTGTTCTTCCAGACGCAATTGCTCGAGTCGGTGCTGCCGGACAGCCTGCCGGGGCATGGCGCGGACAATGCCATCCTCGCCAATACATTGGCGTTGCAACAAAAATTCCGCAGCGCACGCGTCACCTTGGTTTCGAAAGACATCAACCTGCGCATCAAAGCGGCCATTTTGGGCGTGCACGCCGAGGATTATTCGAGCGACAAGACCATCGAGGATGCGGATCTGCTCGTCAGCGGCGTGCAACAGCTGCCGCAGAACTTTTGGGACAGGCACGGTAAGGGCATGGAATCCTGGCAGCAGCAGAGCCGCACGTACTATCGGGTTCGCGGTCCCCTGGTGCGGGAGTGGCAGACCAATCAATTCGTGTACGACGCCGGCGAGAACGGCGTGGAAGCCATCGTGCGCAAGCTCGAGGGCGAGTCTGCGATCCTGGAACTCACCATCGATTACCGCAACGAACGCAACAGCGTGTGGGGGGTTACCTCAAGAAACCGCGAACAAAATCTCGCGCTGAATCTGCTGATGGATCCGGAGATCGACTTCGTGACGGTCTTAGGTCCGGCCGGAACCGGAAAGACCCTGCTGACGCTGGCGGCCGGCCTCGCGCAAACGCTGGATCACAATCGTTTCAGCGAAATCATCATGACCCGCGTGACCATTCCCTTGGGCGAGGACATCGGCTTTTTGCCGGGCACGGAGGAGGAAAAAATGGAGCCGTGGATGGGGGCGCTGATGGACAATCTGGAAGTCCTCACCCAGAGCCAGGGCGGGGGCACTTGGGGAAGGGGCGCCACCAACGACTTGCTCCGCCACCGCATCAAGATCCGCTCCTTGAATTTCATGCGGGGCCGCACTTTTTTGAACCGTTTCATCATCCTCGATGAGGCGCAGAATCTGACGCCCAAGCAAATGAAGGCTTTGGTTACCCGCGCCGGTCCCGGCACCAAAATGGTGTGTTTGGGCAATATCGCGCAGATTGACACGCCCTACCTGACGGAAACCACTTCGGGCCTGACCTATGTGGTAAATCGGTTCCACGGGTGGACGTTTTCGGGGCATATTACGCTGGTGAGGGGCGAACGCTCCCGCCTGGCCGATTATGCCTCTGAAGTTCTTTGATTCTGCGGCGGTTTTGCGCGAACTTTGGATTACGCACGCGTTCCAACAGCCTACGGAGACTTCATGTCAGCGCTCAAATCCATAGTCGCAATGCTCGCCGCCGCAGCGGTGAGCGCGAGTGTGGGCGTGGGCTACGCAGCCGGCTCGGCACCCGGCGGCGAGCAGGATCTTCCCGACTTGGGCAGCCCAGCCAACGCGGTGGTTTCAATCGAGGAGGAGTACCGTGCGGGCTTGGGATATGTCAACGAAATTCGCAATACCGGGCTGATCCTCACCGATCCTGAGGTCAGTCAATACGCACAGGACATCGGCCACACTCTCTCGAGTCATGCCGAGGAGGGCCAGCACCGCTTCTATTACTTTGTCGTGAAAGATCCGGAGGTCAACGCGTTTGCCGTGCCCGGCGGCTTCGTCGCAATCAACAGCGGACTGATACTGGCAACGCGCAACGAAAACGAACTCGCCGGCGTGCTAGCGCACGAAACCGCGCACGTGACGCAGCGGCATCTCGTCCGGCAGCTTCTCGATCAAAGTCATGCCGGTCTGTTGACCACCGCCGCCATGCTGGCGGCGATCTTGTTGGGAGCGACGGCCGGCCACGGCTCTCCGGACGCGATCGAAGCCGGAATCCTGGGCGCCCAGGGCGCTGCGATTCAGCATCAGATCAACTACACCCGTGCCAGCGAGTTCGAAGCCGACCGCATCGGCATCACGACCATGGCGAGCGCCGGTTACGATCCCTTGGCCATGGCCAGCTTTTTCGACTACATGTCTCATGAGGGCCCGGAACCGAGCCGCATCAATGCGGTGCAGTTCCTGATCAATCACCCGATATTCTCCGATCGTGTCGCCGAGGCGCGCAATCGTGCGGACCAGCTCGGTCGCATTCGTCGCGAGGATTCGTTGAGCTACCGGCTGATCCGCGAGCGCCTGCGATCGGTGGCAGGCAATCCGCAGGTTGCGCTCGACTACTACCGCAGCTTGCTCAAGAACGGCGGCGGCAAGAGCATCGAAGAGCGCTACGGCAAAGCCGTTGCCGAAATCAGCACGCGAAATCCCGCTGCCGCAATTCCGGATCTCGAGGCGCTGCTGCGCGAATACCCGAAGGTGACCCAGTTCTACGGCGCACTGGGTCAGGCTTACATGGGCAACAATCAGCTGAAGGAATCTCAGGCGGTGCTCGATCGAGGGATGGATTTGTTCCCGCGCAACGTGCCCATCACCATCCGGCTGGCGGAAACGCTGATGCATGCCGGCGACAACAGGCGTGCGCATGTGGTGCTGTTGGATCTGTTCAACAATGTCGAGCCGACGCCGGATCAGACCCGGCTCATCGCCAAGGCGGCGAATCAGGCAGGGGATTTCGCAGACTCCTACAGCTACATGGCGGAGTTTTATTTCATGACGGGCGAGCTGCTGAAGGGGGCCGCGCAACTGCAACTGGCGCTGGCTCAGCCGGCGCTCGATCCGATACAGCGCGCGCGCCTGAGCGCGCGCCTGGAAGAGGTGCGCGCGGCCATGCCCAAGAACCGCAATAACACGGTGGCCGATGGCAACGGGCGATATTGAGTCGCCGGCAATCTCCCGCTGCAGCTTCCCGGCATAGTGTATCGTTAGCTTCTGGTCATCGGCCCTTTAGGGAGAAGTTCTGCATGCGGAGCGTCAAGCACGCACACGCCGGCCTCGGCATCGTATTCGCGGCAGCGCTGAGCGGCTGCGTTACCTTGCCGCCCAACAGTCAGCGTGTGCCCCAGGATCCGTGGGAGTCTTGGAATCGCGGGGTGTACAAGGTCAATGACAAGCTCGACCGCGCGGTGGCAAAGCCGGTGGCGCGCACCTATGTGCGAGCTGTTCCGCAACCGGTGCGCACCGGCATCAGCAATTTTTTCGAGAATCTCCGCCAGCCGACCGTCATGGTCAACGATATCCTGCAGGGAAAGTTCTTGGCGGCGGCCAATGATCTCGGGCGCTTCGTTCTCAACCTGACCGTCGGCATGGGCGGATTTTTGGATCCGGCGACGCAGGCGGGACTCGACCTCAACAACGAAGATTTTGGGCAGACCTTGGGACACTGGGGCCTGCATCCCGGGCCCTTCGTCGAGATACCGCTGTTGGGTCCCTCCGATGTGCGCGATGGGCTGGGCCGAGTGGCAGATATCTACACCGGCCCTACTCATTACATTAAGAACAAGCCCATCGAATATTCCTTGTACGCGGTGAGTTTGGTCGATACGCGCGCGGGATTGCTGTCATTGGACGACACGCTGAAAAATGTCTTCGACCCTTACGCCTTCGTGCGCGACGCGTATCTGCAGCGCCGCGCCTACCTGATCTCGGACGGGAAACTCAAGGAAGAACCGCTCGAAGACCCGGGCGCAGACGAGCCGCCTGCAGCCAAACCGCCGGAGAAGCCGCCGGCGCAGCCGACAGCCCAGCCGACAGTCGCACCGCCGGCCAAGGCGCCGCCAGCCCCGCTGCAGCCCGCGGACGCGCCTGCCGGCACGCTCGAGGAGAATTTCGGACTGCAATTGGCGGAGAGCGGCGGCTAGTTCGGCGGATTGTTGGCTTTGAGAAAATCCACGGAGGCTTGCAGCATTTGCAGCCGGGTCTCGCCGCGCGACAGCCAATGATCCTCGTGCTTCATCGTGACCAGTTGCACGGATTTTCCCGCGCGCTTCAATGCGCTCAACATGACCTCGCTCTGTTCGAAGGGAACCACGGTGTCATCGCGGCCGTGGATCAAGAGCACCGGGACGGTCACGGCGCTCACATGTTCGATCGGCGAGACGGCAGTCAGCGCGGGATCGCTCTGATCGGCAGTGCCCATGAAGCGATCCCAGTACCGCTGATTCCAGCCCAGGTGATATTCAGCCGACCATTTTCGAAAGCGCCGCAGGTCCGAAATGCCCGCGACCGATACGGCGCAGCGATAAACCCCCGGATCCAGAGTCACGCCGGCAAGCGCCGCATAACCGCCGTAGCTCGCCCCGACGATGCACACGCGCGCCGGATCGATGATGCCCTGCTTGGCGAGATAGCGCACACCATCGGATAGATCGGTTTGCATCTTGCGGCCCCACTCGCCGAATCCTGCCTCGATAAATTTGAGACTCAGGGCCGACCCGCGGTAGTTGGGTTGCAGCACCGCGTAGCCCTGCGAAGCCAGGGCCTGCGCCCACCAGTCGAAATCCAGCGTGTCCGCGGCAGCCGGCCCCCCATGCGGCAGAACAATCAGCGGCAGATTCTTTTCCGCGCCACCCGGCGGCAACGTCAACAAAGCGGGAATGGTCAGGCCATCGGCCGCAACGTAACTGATGGCTTTCACCGGCGCCGGTGCGGTCAATCCTGCGTACACGGCGCCCAGTATTGTCGCGCGGTGTCCGTACCACTCATACAGGGCATAGACGTATCCCTCCTTGGCTCCGAATACCTGGACAACCATCTTTGAAAAATCGTCGGAGTGCGACACCAGGTCGACGCGTTCGTTGGGGAACGCCCGCAGGACGGCGTTCCAGTGGGCCTGCAACTCGTTATCAAAGAAACTGTATTGGTTGTCGCCGAGCTCACGCACGCCGCCGATGATGCGTCCGCTTTTGCGATCCTCGATCACTCGGGCAAATGCTGCGCCTTTTTCGAGCGGCGGCCCCCAACTGCCGTCTTTGACGTACAGCGGCTTCCACACCGAGTCGCCGTTTTCAACGAAGTGCACAATAATGGCCGTGCCATCGGCGCTGAATCCCAGAACATTGGGTATATCGATTGCGGCAGTACCGGAGGCCACGACCGTCAGGCGATCGTCCTTGCGGGCTCTGATTTCCCACAGTTTGGTTTTGTCGTGGTACACGAATTGCGCCGCGATGCGGCCGGACTCATCGATCAACCAGTCGGTGATCGGCTCCGGGCCTTTCGCGATGAGGCGTGCCCGCCGCTCCGGAATGGAGAACGTAAACAAGCCGGGTAAAGTCTGGTCTGTGACATAGTAACCCGGTGCATACAGCACCGGGTGTCCTCCAACATCGCGCACCTCGGTATCGCCGACTACGACGTTGAAGGTTTTCTCGTGATCCACTTCGAAGGACAAGGGTCCCACGTGGCTCTTGCTGAGGCTGTACGCGACCAGTTGATACCACTCGTGCTTGCCGCCTGAATATCCGAACGGCGGCAGGCTGGTGCTGGAAATGGTCGCCAGGATATTGTCATCGTCGATCCATTCCACGTCACGCAGCTTGGTATCACCGACGCGCACTCCGCCCAAGGTTTCGGCTCCCCCCAGCAGGCCCACCAACAGCGATCGCCTATCCTCGCGCGTCCTGACAAACGCGAGTTTTGAGCCGTCGGGCGAAATGACCACATCTTCCAGTGTCGGCAGGCCCCCGAATACTTCGAGCGGGGTCGAGGCCCCGGCCGGGCCGGCGGAGTGCGAGGCGGCCACGAGTATTCCGGCGCATGCGGCAGCCGCCATCGTCGCAGGCAGGGGCCGGCGCGGATTATTTCTTGTTTGTGGTTTCCCCATCCCCGGACGATCTCCGCAGCCGCTGACTTGTTAAGCGATCCTAGCTCGCAGTCAGCAGTTCTTCGACTTCGCTCAAGCGCGCCAGCTGCTGCAATTGAGCCGGGATGTTTTCGTACCGTAAGCCGCGGCTCTCGGTCTTGGCGACGCTCAGCCATTCGATCAGCAGCGCAAGTCCGGCGCTGTCGCTGTCGCTCACGCCCGCCAGATCAACGACGGTGGCGTGGCCGCCGGCAATCGCCTCGCTGCCCGGGCGCAGCAAGGCAGTGACCGTCGAGAAGTGCAGGACTCCCTTCACGCGCGAACGTTTGTTCTCCTGAACCTCGAATATGGCGCTGAGGCCTGCGCTGTTTTTCAATGGCTGCTCACTGCAGCGCCGTTGGGCCCGACCCTGCCTTCCGTCTCCATTCTCTTGATCACATCGTCCAGTCCCTTTTGCTGGATTTCGGCGGCAAAATCGGTGCGAAAGCTCTTGACGTATGAGATGCCGTCGATCACCACGTCCCAGGCCTTCCAGCCATCGGGGGTCTTGCGCAAGCTGAAATTCACCGGCACCTTGGCGCCGGATTCGCGCTTCACTTCGGTGCGCACCGTGGCCGTCGTTTCCGCAGGGTCGCCTTTGTAGGGCAAAACCACGAAGCGATCGGCCGTAAAATCGATCAGCGCCGCACCATAATTTCGCAGCAGCGAATGATAAAAGGCATCGACGAATCGCTTGCGCTGGTCTTCGCTTGCCGTCCGCCACGTTTGTCCCAGCACCAGCCGCGCCGCATAGTCGGTGTCGAAATTCGGCAGCAATACATTGCCGACCAACGCATCGAGCTTCTTGGGATCGCTTCTATACATTGCGCGATTGGCGTCCAATTCCTGGAGCATGCGCTTGGCGGAATGCTCCACCAACTCGCCGGGGCTCATGCTCTTCGCGTCAGCCGCCGGCGCCGGGGCGGGCACATCCGCGGCGTTTGCGCACGTCCCCATGAATGCCATCAGCATCGCTACCGCCGTAATCTTGATCATTTTGGCTTCTCCGCAGGTTTGGTCTTGCCGGTTTTTGCATCGGCCGGCGCAGGCGCTGGCGCTGGCGCTGCATCCGGCGGTGCGTCGGACTTGGATTTGGTGAAGTTCGCGAGCACCTGACCGATCAGGTTTTCCAACACAAAGGCCGACTGAGTGAAATCAATCTGATCCTTGTCCTTCAAATAGGTATCGGCGCCGCCGGCGGTAAGCCCGATGAATTTTCCTCCCAACAGGCCTTGAGTATAAATGCTGGCATCGCTGTCGGTGGGGATCTGGCTGTACTTCGCATTGATGCGCAGCACAACCACCGCTTTGAAATCCGATTCGTCGAAGTCGATCTTGGTCACGCGACCAATTTCGACTCCGGACATCGACACCGGCGAGCCGACTTTCAGGTCGCCAACGTTGTCGAACTTCGCCGTGAGATCGTAGTGCGGCGGGCCCATGAAGGGCAGTCCGCGGCTGGTGGTCTGGGTCGTCAGGAAGAACAGTGCCGCGAAGCCGAGCAGCACGAAGGTACCGGTGCCGAGATTCAACGTGCGCGACTTGCCCATAGCGATACTCCCTACAAAAACGCTGCTGTGATCAAATAGTCGAGGAACAATATTACGACCGCCGAGGTGACGACGGTGTAGGTGGTGGCACGTCCGACACCCTCGGCGGTCGGTGTCGCGTAGTATCCTTGGTATACCGCGATGAGGCTGCAGGCGACCCCGAATACCAGGCTTTTCACGATGCCCTCATTGACATCCTCCAGCTTGACGGCGGCGCGCATCTGCGACCAGAAACTGCCTGCGTCCACGCCCATGATCTGCACGCCCACGAGCTGCGCGCCGTAGATGCCGATCACGCTGAAGATGGCGGCGAGCATCGGCATCGCGATCACGCCGCCCAGGAATCTTGGAACAACCACGCGCTGAATGGGATCGACCGCCATCATTTCCATGGCCGATATCTGATCCGTGGCCCGCATCAAACCCAGTTCCGACGCCAGCGCGGTGCCGGCGCGCCCGGCAAAGAGCAATGCGGTGACCACCGGGCCCAACTCTTTGACCAGTCCGATCGCTGCCGCCTCGCCCAGTGCTTCCTCGGAGCCGAATCGCTGCAGCAGTTCGTAGCCTTGAAGGCCGAGCACCATTCCCACAAACAGCCCCGAGAGCATGATGATGACCAGCGACAATGCGCCTGAGTTGAAGATCTGCTGGGAAATCAAATCGAAGCGCATCAAGGCGCGCGGCGAATTGACGACCAGCCGGAATAGGAACTGAATCACTGAACCGAGCTTTTCCAAGGCATCGGTCAAGCTCTGCCACAGTTCTCGCAGTGCGTTCAAGTTTCACCGCTGCGCGACAGCAGCTCGCCGAAGTAATCCGGCGCGGGAAAATGAAAGGGCACGGGTCCGTCAGCAAGTCCTCCCATGAATTGCTTCACCGTCTCGGAAGGGTAGGACTTCAATTCCGATGGCGTGCCGCGAGCCACCACCTTGCCCCCCGACAGCAGGAAAACCTGGTCCGCGACCGAGGAGATCTCTTTCACATCGTGCGACACCACGATGCTGGTGATGCCGAGCGTGTCGTTCAAGCGCCGAATCAAACGCAATATGACCCCCAGGGAGATCGGATCGAGGCCCACAAAGGGTTCATCGTAGATCAGCAGCTCCGGATCCATGACGATGGCGCGCGCCAGGGCAACCCGCCGGCTCATGCCGCCGGAGAGTTCTGCCGGCATCATTTCCGCGGCACCGCGCAGCCCCACAGCCTGCAGTTTTGTGAGCACCAATTGGCGAATGAGCCGTTCGGGCAGGTCCGTGTGCTCGCGCAATGGAAAGGCCACGTTTTCAAATACGCTGAGATCGGTGAGCAGCGCGCCGTTTTGAAACAGCATGCCCATGCGGCGACGAAGCACATAGAGCTTGGGCCGCGACAGCGCCCTTAAGTTCTCCCCCGCCACTTCAATCGATCCGCGATCGGCCAGCACCTGACCGGTAATCAAGCGCAGCAACGTGGTTTTTCCGGTGCCGCTCGGTCCCATGACCGCGGTGATCAAACCGCGCTGGATCTTGATATCAAGTCCCACAAAAACGGGACGGTTGCTGACCGCATAGTCCAGATTCTGAATATCGACGATGGGGGAAGCTTGGTTCAAGATGTGGCTGCGGGCCCCACAAACGGGGCGTCGCGGGCGCGTGTTAGGCCGCGGTTTCCATCGTGGCGGAATACTCACCCGCTGCCGCCAGGCCGTTGAGCTTCGCCCGGGTGGCCAGCGCCTTCTGGCCGCTGGCAACGCCGCCTGCCTTGCCGGCCCACGCCTTCAACGCATCTTCCTGCAAGGCACGCCCGTAGCTGAACGTCAGAGCCCACGGCAGAGGCCCGGTCGCGTGCATCAAATTCAAGTGCAGCGTGGCATCGGTCGGACTCTGACCGCCCGACAGGAATGCGATGCCGGGAACTGCAGAGGGAACCTGCCGCTTCAGGGTGCGCACGGTGGCTTCGGCGATCTTTGCGGGGCTCGCCTGGTCAGTGCATTTTTTACCCGGAATCACCATGTTCGGTTTCAACACCATGCCTTCCAAGGAGACGCGGGCCGCGAACAAATGGCTGAAAACGCTGT
>DATMRC010000021.1:0-97540 GCA_035567075.1 Steroidobacteraceae bacterium | reverse complement strand
AAGTGGGGTGGACGACGGGACTCGAACCCGCGACGGCCGGAATCACAATCCGGGGCTCTACCAACTGAGCTACGTCCACCATCGTCTACTCTCGACAGGTGGCGCGCCCGGCAGGAATCGAACCTGCAACCGCCGGCTTAGAAGGCCGGTGCTCTATCCGGTTGAGCTACGGGCGCTTTTAAAATCAACGAATTACAGCGCCAATCGTAATCTATCAGGCCGATGCTCGGGTACGTGCAAACCGAATCGGAAGTGCGCGCGGATTATATAGGACTTTCCAGGCAATTAAAGCGGCTATTGGATTCCCGCTGCAAAACCCTGCCATCTGCGTGAATTTGGCCTGTTTGCACACCCGCTCACTTTTCTACAGCGAGCCTCAATCTTTCCAAGGCATGATCCCACTGGGAGGCGATGAGTTCCAAAGAGCGCCGCGCCTCCTCGATTTGACCGGGTTCGAATTCCCACAGCCTTTCCCGCCCAACCTTCGCATCGCGGACAAGCCCGGCGCCGGCAAGTACCGTCAGATGCTTGGTGACGGCCTGCCTGGTCAAGTCGGAATGAGCGGTAAGCTGGGTGATCGACATCGCACCTCCCACGCACAGCGCGGCTATGAGGCGCAATCGGGTTTCATCGCCCAATGCCGCAAAAACCGGCGCGCAATTTTGCAATACCGCGGCCTTCGTGGATCGTCTATCGCGCGGCGACATGCTTCTCGATATTCTTCATCTGCTGATCCCATCCGCCGCTGTTCATGCGAAATGCTTCGAGACGCCGGGTGGCCGGTACGTTGTCGAAGCCGGATTCGACCACCTTCAATAAGGTACCGCCCTCCGCATCCTGAAGTTCAAACACCACCAATGTCGTCGGCTCCGCTGAATAATCGACGGCGGAATCGACCGCATAGGGATGCCAGCGCCAGGACAATAAATGCTCGGGTTCGACTCGCTCGATCATTACCTCGAAGACCACGTGCTCGTAACCCGGATGGGTTATATGCCCCCGCACGGGCTGGCCGGCAGCCATTGATTTGCTCTGCAACGACACTCCAAACCAATCGCCGAACTCCTTCGGGTTGGATAGCGCGCGCCAGACTCGCGAGCGCGGCGCTTTGAGCAGGATGTTTCTTTCGATGCGGTCCGTGGATGCGGTCATATGCAACCTCCTGGATGCATATTAGACGCTAGCGGGTTGATATGCAACCATTGAGTTGCCTCTTGGCGGACGCCTCGAGGGTCCGGGCATAAGCAGCCGTCCCTTGACGACCGCACCGGCAGCCGCGAACATGCGCGCGATGCAGCACAAAATCGTCGCCCTCACGCATCTGCAGCGCCTCGAATCCGAGAGTATGCACATCATGCGCGAGGTCGTTGCGGAGTGCGCAAAACCGGTGATGCTGTATTCGATGGGCAAGGACAGCGCCGTGATGCTGCACATCGCGCGCAAAGCCTTCCACCCGAGCACCCCGCCCTTTCCACTATTGCACGTGGACACCACCTGGAAATTCCGCGCGATGTACGAAATGCGCGACCGAATGGCGCGCGACAGCGGTATGCAGCTCATCGTGCATCACAATCCAATCGCAGTGGCGCGCGCCATCAACCCCTTTGACCACGGATCTTTACATACCGATCTCTGGAAGACAGAAGGGTTGAAACAAGCGCTATCCCAGCACGGCTTTGATGCCGCCTTCGGCGGGGCCCGTCGCGACGAGGAGAAATCGCGGGCTAAGGAACGCATATTTTCTTTTCGCTCGGCCAATCATCGCTGGGATCCGAAGAACCAGCGACCGGAGCTCTGGCACATCTACAATGCTCGCAAGGCCAAGGGCGAGAGTATCCGTATTTTTCCTCTCTCCAATTGGACGGAACTCGACATCTGGCAATACATCTACCTCGAGAACATTCCGATCGTACCGCTTTATTTCGCGGCGTCCCGCCCCATCGTCGAGCGCGACGGCGTGTTGCTGATGGTTGATGATGATCGCTTCCGGCTGCGTGCCGGGGAAGCGCCCACGATGCGCACGATTCGATTTCGCACGCTCGGCTGCTATCCTTTGACCGGAGCAGTTGAAAGCAGCGCCACAACATTGCCGCAGATCATTCAGGAAATGCTGCTAACCACGACCTCGGAGCGGCAGGGCCGTACGATCGATCATGATCAGGCCGCGTCCATGGAAGCAAAGAAGCAGGCTGGATATTTCTGATGGCAGTTGCCGAAGCGCGAGAGCAGATCGATGCATTCTTGGAGAAAAACCAGCATAAATCGCTGCTGCGGTTCATCACCTGCGGCTCCGTCGATGACGGCAAGTCCACTCTGATCGGCCGGCTGCTGTACGACAGTAAATTGATTTTTGAAGATCAGCTGACCACACTCGAAGCGGACAGCAAGCGCATCGGCACACAAGGCCGAAACATCGACTTCGCATTGCTGGTGGATGGCCTCGCGGCCGAGCGTGAACAGGGCATCACCATCGACGTCGCATACCGGTTCTTTGCCACCGAGCGGCGCAAATTCATCGTCGCCGACACTCCAGGCCATGAACAATACACACGCAATATGGTCACGGGAGCGTCGACCGCGGACCTCGCGGTAATTCTGATCGATGCGCGAAAAGGGGTGCTGACTCAAACGCGCCGCCACAGCTATCTTGCCCATCTCATCGGCATCAAGAATGTGGTGCTCGCAGTAAATAAAATGGATCTGGTCGACTACGATCAAGCCAAGTATGAGGCGATCGTCGCGGACTATCGTTCATTTGCCGACAGTATCGGCGTGCGCAGCTTCGTGCCGATTCCGATTTCGAGTCTCCGCGGCGATAACATTACTGCGGCATCGGGCAATACACCCTGGTATGGAGGCCCGCCACTGCTGGCGCATCTCGAAAGCGTCGAGATCGACAGCACGGCCGCGCAAATGCGCCCGTTTCGCTTACCGGTGCAGTGGGTCAATCGTCCCAACCTCGATTTTCGCGGTTTCGCCGGGTTGATCACCGATGGCCAGATTCGACCCGGCGATCCGATTCGTGTCCTACCCTCGGGAAGGACCTCCACGGTTTCGCGAATTGTCACCTCGGGCGCTGATCTTGCGGTTGCCGCGGCCGGACAATCGGTAACGATTACGCTTGCCGACGAATTGGATTGCAGCCGCGGAGACCTGCTCGCAGCCGCCGCTGACCCGCCGGAGATCGCGGATCAGTTCGAGGCTGCGATAGTCTGGATGGCCGATGAGCCGATGCTGCCGGGTCGTCCCTACTGGCTCAAGCTCGGGACGCAGCTGGTCACCGCAACTGTTCACGGACCCAAATATCAGGTCAACGTCAATACGCTGGAGCATCTGGCGGCCAAAACCCTGAGTCTCAATGCCATCGGCATCGCAAATCTGTCGACCGACAAGCCCCTGATATTTGAACCTTACGAACACAGCCGCGATCTCGGCGGCTTCATCCTGATCGATAAGATCAGCAATGCGACGGTTGCCGCCGGCATGCTGCACTTCTCGCTGCGCCGATCCAGCAACGTGCATTGGCAGGCTCTCGACATCGATCGCGACGCGCACTCACGCTTGAAGCACCAGCATCCGCGTCTGCTGTGGTTTACGGGTTTGAGCGGCGCGGGCAAGTCTGCGATCGCCAATCTTGTGCAGAAGAAACTTTATGCCCTCGGCAAGCACAGCTTTCTTCTCGATGGCGACAACATCCGCCATGGTTTGAACAAGGATCTGGGGTTCACGGATGCTGATCGGGTGGAGAACATACGCCGCATCGGCGAAGTGGCCCGACTCATGACCGATGCAGGTCTCATCGTGTTGACGGCGTTCATATCTCCATTCCGCGCCGAGCGGCGCATGGTGCGCGCAATGTCGCCGCCGGGCGAATTCATCGAGATCTACGTCGAGACTTCATTGGCCGTCGCTGAGCAACGCGACGTGAAAGGGCTCTACAAGAAAGCCAGGGCGGGCGAATTGAAGAACTTCACCGGTATCGACTCCCCCTATGAGCCGCCGGAACATCCCGAAATCCGCGTCAATACCGAGAGGACCTCCGCGGAACAATCTGCGGAAGAAATCGTTGCCTATGTGCTGCGCACCAGCGCCTAACGATTTTGATCAATTGCCCGCGGCGAATTAGCCTCGGGCGACATAAACAATTGGCCACCACGTCAGCCGAGTCGAGCACCCTGTAACCCACGCCCCGGCCGCTTGATGCGGCGTATTCGCGCTGTCACGACGCGCGCGCTATATTCGGCGCCGACAACAAAGCGGAACAACGGGCCGAAGCTCATGGCGGATGCAGGACCGATAAAATGCAATCCGGGAACCGAAGATTGGAAGTGGTGATCAAGCTTAGCGGCGCTTCCGAGGCGCCGGATTTCCGATCGAAGTTTCGGGTCCAGAAAATCAAGCCGATTGACGTCGACGACATAGCCACTTCCGGCGATTACGCGATCGACTTTTAACTCACGCTCGCCATCCCCGTTCGAATGACGCAGCTTCAGGATTAGACCTCCTGGTTCCTCCCTGGCCGCCACGACTGTCGTGCCGAAATTGACGGGAACCAAACTCTCGATTCGTTCTCGGAGCCACCATGCTCCCGCTGCCGACAAATGAGTCGCCACGAAGCGAGTACGCCACGGTGCCGGCGCGCGATGCACCGCCCCTGGAAACCGAGTGAGCGCCCAGGCTTTCGGTCCGCTACCGAGGCCCGTAATCGGCGAGCGCAGTTTTCGCCAAAGGTTTCGATTCTGCAAAACGCGGTGATGCCACGTAATCGCATGGCCGCGCACCAGAAGCTGCGGCTCCGCGCCGGCTTCGTTCAACAACGCCGCCGCCTCGAGCGCCGACTGGCCGGCCCCGATCACCGCAATTCGAAGACCTCGATACGATGAGAAGACGTCGACTTGCGAGGTGTGAATTGCCAAATTGGGTGATAGTGATGCGAGGGCCGACGGGACGCGCGCGAAGCAGGAAAGTCCGGTTGCCACGACGAGCGAAGCGGCCGAAAGTCGCTCACCATCGGCGAGCGTCACCGAGAAACCATCGGTTTGCCGTTCGACGCGAATCGCGTCGATTTGCTCGACCCAAGGCACATTGTTTTGTTGAAACCAATGCCCGTAGTCTGCGAAGTCGCTGATCGAACAAGGCTCGAAGGTTTCAAGGCCTCGCGGCTGACTATAGTCAGCAAAGGAAAAACCGGGCGTCGGACTGGAGAGGTTTGTCCCGAAGCAATAGGACTTGAGGTAGCGAAGGCCTCCGGTCGCCGCTACCTGTGACCAAAACTGCATCGGTCGACCAAAGATTCGGTGTGCAATTTTTTGAGCCGCGAGATGTGCGGCGAGCGACAGTCCGTAGGGGCCGGCACCTATGATCGCAACGGGCACCTTACTCAACGTCGGGCCGCCATCGAGGTACTGCAGCGGGCGACCTTCGCGCTCGCAAGCGCAAGAGCTTCCGGATCGCTTTCAGACCAAGGTAGAATTCCGAGAGCGCATGAATGACCGCAGGCATCAAATCGTGCCGGTCTTTCGCGACATCAACAGTATGGCCTGAATTTCGTTTGGTCCAGGCGCGCCAATACGCGAGTTCCGTGCGGGATATCCGTCCCGTAAGAATCCGAGCGACTAGAATCGCGGGTAACGCAAAGCCATCGCAAAAAACAATTCTCCCATCATCGGGCTCTGCCTGCGACTTGGCCACCGCGTCGCGCAGAGCCGCAGTTTCGCCGGCCGCGTCTAGACAAGCAAAAAGAGGAAGCGGCATCCCGCGCCGAATGTCCATTCCGAGCTGGTTAAAAAAGCGTGGATTGAAATCGATGGCAGCCCAGCCGCCATTAAACCTGAGAAATTCGACCTCGAAGATCCCAAAATAATTGAGCTCCAAGCAAAGTCGGCGGACCGCGTCCGACAGCAGAGGGTCAGGTGCTAGCGACTCGAAGCAAACGCCGACTGACGCCGGCTGCAAGCGTTGCAAAACCTTGGTTGAGCGCCGCGTGACGAACAGCTCTCCTGATCGGTCAATGAATCCTGAGACCGAGCACACGCCTTCATGCGCACTGCTGACAAACTGCTGTAAAATTGGGATGTTTGCTTCCGGCCACAGTGCGCTATCGGCGCTCCGAATGCGTTCCCGATCAATGAATCGTGGGTATTCTTGGAGCAGCTCAGCCATCGAGTACGCCACGATTCCCTTGTCGTTCCTGATGCGATGAACGTGCGTGCGTGGCTTGATCAGGATGGGGTAATGCAGAGTGGGTGCCAAAGCCTCGAGTTCGGCCAGTGTCCGCGGCTCGCAACTAGGCAACACCGAGATGCCGGCACGGATGGCAGCCTCGGCAAATAACCTCTTGTCGAGGATTCGTTGCAGTGTGGCCATTGACGGCTGATACATGCAAAATTGTTGTTCGAGCACGGCGGCATTTTCGGTGTACAGCCACGCGGTCTCATCGGAAGTAGGCAGCAGTATCTGGCCGGGATAATCAGCCCCTACCGAGAGCAGCCGCTCCAAGAACCGGCGACTATCGTTTTCCGGCGGCGCGGCGTAGGAGATGGCCGTAGACCGCGACCAAGCAGCCGCAGGAAGTTGCGACTTCGAGCTTGCGATGACGCTCACCCTAAACCCGTTGGCGGCCAAATTACGAACAGCAGCAATCGTGCCACCAGAGGAGGCGGTGGCTAATATCACAGACCGCTGCATATTTGATTTCAACGTAAAATATTCGCAGATAGCGCTGCAAGTTCGAAGCGGACTCGACGCGCCGGCGATGCACCTACTTGCGAGAAAATCGCGCGGCTTTTCCTAATTACTCAGGAATTCTAGCATCTCGATTCTCGGCAATTCCGATGCAATCATCAGTTTCACGGCGTCAATCGCCGATTTGATGATGTTAAATAGACGAGCAAGAGTCCTATCAGCTCCTGACCATACGAGCGACTCCTGGCAAAAACCGCCGTCAGCGCGTCACCTATGCCATCGGAATAATCTGTTACCCATGTGTCCGGAATGGACCCACCTTACAGTGGTCGGGGTGACAGGATTCGAACCTGCGACATCTACGTCCCAAACGTAGCGCTCTACCAGTCTGAGCTACACCCCGGCATTCGAGTTTCGACGGGGCGGCAATCCTAGCATCATTTGGCCGTATCCGCGGCAAGGCCGTAGGCGAGCAGCACATTCCCGGGACGACCGCCGAATGCGCCGTATCCGGACGAGACATAGAGCATGGCGCCCGCGATGACGGGCCCCGGTCCCAGCATCGAGGCGCCCCTTGCCGGGATGCCGTTCAGGGTCTCAAATTCGCGGTCGGTATCAACTTCCCAGAGGATGGCTCCGTCCTTGGTGGAATACGCGCGCAGCATGCCGTCATTTGATCCAGAAAACACCGCTCCGGGAATCACGCTGATGGCCGCGGCTTGCGCGGCGCTGCAGCGTGGACCTGGAGTGCATTTCGGCGCGGCTGGCGGCGCGTACCAGGTGCGCTCGCCGCTGTTGATATCCACGGCGTGCAAACCTCCAGGCGCCGGGGAGAAGATGTCCGATACGGCGAAGTACACGTGCTCGGCATCGACTGCCGAGCCCCATTCGATCCCGCCGAGGGCGCCGCCGGCGCCAGCGCGATACTGCCAAAGCACTTCCCCGCGTTTATCCGGATCGAGCGCCCAACCGTAACCGGACTTTTGTCCGATGACGATCGCGCTGCGGCCAGCGCTTAAGTCAATGAGGATCGGTGAATTGCCGAAGTCATAATCCGGCCCGCTTTGATCGGCGCAATTCGGATTATCACTTTTCGCGCGGCAACCGCTGATGAATACGTCCTTGGGGAAAAGCTGCTTGATCCATTCGATCTTTCCCGACAGGTTGAGTGCGACAACCGCATCGCTTGCCGCAGCTGCAGCGCCCGCGTAGGTATTGCCGGTACCCACGTAAATGAGTTTGCGCTTCTCATCGACGGTGGGCGCCGACCAGATCGATACGCCCGCCGGTCCAAACAGCGTCGCTCCCGCCGAGCTGGTACCCCGCGGTCGGGGTTCGTCGGGAATCATATAGGTGTGCCACAGAAGCTTGCCGGTCCTGGCATCCAGCGACGAGAGGCTGCCGCGAAACGTGCAGCAGGCGTATTCGGGCCGCGCCCCTTGGGATTCCTCGTAAGACGACATCGGCACGTAAACCCGATCCCGGTAGAGCACGGGCGCGCCGGTGATCCGCGCCAGCGGATGCGCTTCGACTTTTGTTTTCCACAGCAGCCGGCCGCTGCTGGCCTCCAGCGCGTACGCCTGCGCGTTGGTATCGCCGAAATATACCGCGCCGCCGCCCGACCGCGCACCGACGCTCACGGCGGTTCGCACTCCCCCGTCGGCGCTGAAGAACCAGTGAATGCAGCCGCTCTTTGCATCGAGTGCGAACACAGTGCCATTCTGGCTGCCAACAAAAATCCAGCCGCCGACCACGGCAGGTTGCGCCCACGCCGAGGTCGCGTCGGGAAACCCGAACGCCCATTTCAATTCGAGGTGCGGCAGTTGAGCGGCCGTGAGTTGCGCGTTGGCTGCTGACTGCAGCCGGGTATTGGCCAGCGTTGCGCCCCAGCCGTTCCATGCCGGACCCACCGTGAACTTGAACTGCGCCGGCGCAGCGCATCGGCCAACCGCCGCGCCGGTTGAATCGCCAGCCAGAACTGCGCCGCCCAGGTACTCGGCGATGGCGCGCCGCTCCGGGCCGCTCAACGATGCCCCTTGGACGCGCATCGAGCCGTTCGCCAGCACCTCGAGAATGGAGGCCGGCGAGCGCTGACGAAGCACTTCTGGAGCGGGAGCGCGCGCCTCGGGCGCGCCAGTGTGGCAGCTGGCGCAGCGGGCCTGAAACAGCCTTTCGCCGTCCGGCGCTTGTTTCTCGCCCACTGCCGCGTGCAGGACCCAAGGCGCAGTCACGCACAGGGCGGCCAGTATCAAGGTTCGCCTATGCATCGGGCGATTCTTATCAGCCGTGTTTGCGATTGGGGAAATTGATGAGGCAGCCCGGAGAACTGGCCGATGCCACTGCTACAGGTTTGCCCGCCAGTATTTCATCGAGAGCATCGGACAGATACCGATGATGCACCGGCCGCTGCGTCTCGTAATTCAGGCGATCATCGATTGGCCCGTGGTATACGAGCGTCCAGCTCTTAGGATCGATGACATAAACCTCGGCGGTGCGATTCACGCCCAGGGCTTCGCCGACTTTTTGCGTGCGGTCGAGCATCACGGGCAGGCCGAATTTGAACTCCGCAGCCTCCTGGGCCACCGCCTTGGCAGAATCCTGCAGCGTGGGGTTGAGCAACAAGAACTCGATATCCTGCCTGGGATACCGATCGCGGATGTCGCGCATGGCCGGCACCGCGAGGCGCACGATGGGACAGCCGTTGCTCTGCGTCATGATGACGATGGCCTTTTTGGTCGAGAGCGCGTAGAGCTCGTGCGTGGCGCCACTCTCATCCGTCAAGGTGAAGTCCGGCACGTGCGCGCCGGGCGCAAGCGCCGCTGCCGATCCAACAACGGACACCAGCACCCACGCCAGCACACTGCGTTTGCAGATGGCCCCTGCAGGCACGGCGGAACTACTGCGCCTGGGCGGTTCTCGTCGGATTGGCATCTTCGGTCAAGTAGCGGTAGCGAATCACGCCGAACAGCATTTCATCCCAGGTCTGCTGACCCCAGGGAACCACGCGATTCGGATCGGGATTGGCCTTGTTCTGCGTCGAATTGTCGTAGCTCATGGCGTACCTGACCGTGGTCCCCGCCGGCAGCACAATGGGCGTCTTCAATACATACGTGGTCTGCCAGTTGAACTCGTAGCGCGGCACATTCAGCAGCACCTGTTCGTGACCGTCGGGATACAGCGCCACGAATTCGGCCGCGGATCCCCGGAAATGGGCGTGCGGATGCAGGCTGTACACCAGCACTTCATGGTCAAAAGTGTGCTTCGAGTCGTTCGTGTACAGCTTGGTGTTGGCGGGAATGCTGATGCGCGGATTCGCCATGATCGCAGCCCGGTAACGGTACTGCGGCGGCTTGTCCATGAAGTACAAACCCATCTGGGTCACGTCCGTGGCTTCCCTGCCGTTCACCGTGTAGTGGGCCTGGAAGCCGAACTTGGCGCCCTTCTTCAACAGGATGCCGCTCTCGGGCGGAATCTCCAGAGGCTCGGAACCCGGCACGTAGTCGGCGAGGCTGCCGTCGGAGGAATCCCGTTTGGCGCCCGAATTGGCGCCTGGAGCCATTTCCCCGCCGATGGTGGCGATGATGTGATGCAGATTGGCGCGGGATCCGGGCAGAAAATCCACCGCCCGCACCCACACGTCGTGGTCCAGGGTATTGTCGACCGTCCACATTTGATACGGAATCACGCCCGTTGCCGGAACTTCGAACTTGGGCAGATTGACAATGAGGTCCGGCTTTCCCAGCGCCCAGACCGGCCAATCCTTTTTCACCGCCAGCAAGGGATCGCTGCCGCCGCCGCGCGGTGAGCCAGCCTCAATCCAGTGCACCAGCGTCTTGGTCTCCTCTTTGGTGAGCGAGCGATCGTTGCTGAAAACGCCATAGTGGGGGTCGGCATGCCACGGCGGCATGCGCTTGGTTCTCACGACTTCACGGATCATCGGCGAGAAGCCGAGCACCATGTCATAGCTCGACATCTGCCAGGGCGCGATGCCGCCTTCGCGGTGGCAGGCGACGCAATGCGAGCTCAACATGGGCGCGATGGTTTTCTCGTACGAGATCTGCGCATGCGCCTGGCCTCGATCGCGCTCCGGCATCAGGATGGGACAGCCGCGTGCTTCGCTCTGCGCAACTTTCACCGGGGTGCCGCTTAACGCCGCATCGAGCGCATCGGCGACGTAGTTATCCGAGCCTGAGGCCACCGCGCCGCGATAGATCACCTGCCAGTTCTGCGGATTTAGGACCAGCACTTCGCCATTGCGGGTCAGCCCCAAAGATTCGCCGATCAGCTGCAAGCCATCGATCAACACCGGAATTTCGTTGTGGGTTCGCGCGGCCTCCGCGGCAATCGTCTCCGCGGTGTCTTTCAAATTGGAATCGATCGCCAGGAATTCCACGCCCTGCGCCCGGTATTTCTGTCTGAGCTCGCCCAAGGATTTGGTGCTGGAGCGCGCAGCTTCGCAGCCGTTGCCCTGTGCCATGAGCACCACCGCTTTCATGTCGGACAGATAGTACAGTTCGTGCGACACCCCCTTGTCATCGGTCAGGCGAAAGTTATCGACCGGAACGCCGGGGCTTAATGCAGGCGCAGATCCCGAAATGCAGCAAAGCGCCGCCAGACTCAAGCCGAACTTCCGAACTTCGCTCATATTTGGAACTCCACCGATTTCAAGAAACACTCTTGGCTCAATTCATCAATCGCGTATCTTAACAAATCCATTCCTTATTGACTTCAAACCCATTAAGCAACCCTGCTTTTGTCGCGCGGCATCACAGTTTCGTTCCGCCAGATGGAATCGGGCGGCGCTTAAGATCATCGAGCAAAGCCTCTGTGTCGGCTCCCAGGAGCGGCGCGGCGCTGCCAATGCGGCCAGGGGTTTCAGACAATTGCACCGGAACGCCCAGTACTCGGATCGGACCCGCCCCGGCATGCTGCACGAGGGGTGTCATATTGCGCGCGCTGGTTTGCTCGTCCTCAACCACCTCTTTGAGATTGCGCACCACAGTGGCCGGAACCCCGTGGGTTGCAAACAGCTCGCCCCAGTGGGCGGCGGGGCGCGAGCGGAACATGGCTTCGAGCATCGGCTCGAGCACGCCGCGATTCTTCACCCGCAGCTGGTTGGAGTTGTAGTCCGGGTGATCGCTCAAGTCGGTCCGACCAATCGCTTCGCAAAAGCTTTTCCACAGCTTATCGCTGGCCACGGCAATGGTGATTTCGCGGTCGGCGCACATGTAGTTGCGGTAGGGAACGATGCCGTCGAACAAAGTACCCATCGGCTTAGGGATTTTCCCGGAGGCCAGATACCGGGCAAAATTGGATATCATGGTCGACATCACCGTATCCATCATGGACACGTCGACGAATTGACCCCGACCCGTGCGGTGCCGGGCTTCGAGCGCCAGCATCGCGCCGATCAGGGAAAAAAGACCGGCGGTAATATCGGCGATCGAGTGCCCGGTCTTGACGGTCTCGCCCTGTTCCGTGCCGGTGATGCTCATCAAACCGGAAGCCGACTGGATGATCAAATCCATCGCGGGCTCGAGGCGGCGCGGACCGGTCTGCCCGTAGCCCGAAATCGAGACGTAGATCAGACGCGGATTGGCGGCGGATAAAGAGGCGTAATCGAGCCCTAAGCGGTTCATCGTGCCGGGTCTGAAATTCTCGACCACGATGTCGGCCTGCAGGCTGAGTTTGCGGCAGGCTTCAAGGCCCTGCGGCGTCTTCAAGTCGATCGCCAGACTCTTTTTGCCGCTATTCAGTCCAACGAAGTACGCCGCATCCGAGCCCAGGAACGGCGGCCCCCAGGTTCGGCCGATGTCCCCCTCCGGACCCTCCACCTTGATGACCTCGGCGCCGTAGGCCGCCATCAACATGGTGCAATACGGACCGGCCAGGGCGTGGGAGAAATCGAGGACGGTGATGCCGCTTAACGGCGCGTCTGTATTCGTCACAGATTGCGTCGTTTCGCCACATCGTCCGGCGTAACGTTACCGCGCTTGCCGCCGAAATGCGCGATGACGTAGTTTGCCAGGGACGATATTTCGGCATCGGAATACGCATAGCCAAACGCCGGCATGAAGACAGTATTGCCGGCGACCCGTATGTTCACGCCCTGCAGAATCGCCTGGGTCACATTGATGCCGTTGACATCGTTGACTCCCCGGCTGCCGAGCAGAGACGCGTACGGAGTCTGCTGACCCTTGCCGTTCCATTGATGGCAACTGGCGCACGCCCCCTCGAATAATTGCAGGCCCTGCGCATGCGCATCGCCGCTGTCGCCGCCCGGCATGGCGTCGGTGGATGCCAGTGCCGGCGCCGGTTTGAAATCGACCTCGATCGGCCGCTTGCCGGCTTCGGCCGGCACGCTGCGCAAGTAGGCCACCAAGGAGGCAACGTCCTCGTCGTTCATGAACTGCAAGCTGTGCGCTACCGCTTCGCCCATGGGACCGGCCGCCGAGGCATGTCCCGGCGCGTGACCCGATTTCAAATACCCGGCAAGCTCGGCGTTGGACCACGAGCCGATGCCGTGCGCGACATCCGATGTGATGTTGTATGCCCGCCAGCCCTGTAACTCTTCGCCGGCCAGCTCGTGGCCGTGCTCCAGCCCGTACCCGAAATTGCGCGGCGTATGACATTCGGCACAGTGACCGAGCGCGGTGGCAAGATACGCGCCGCTGTTCCATTGCGGCGACTTTGCGGTGTCGGCGGCGAAGCGCTGGCTCTTGAAAAACGCTGCCTTCCAGAATCCCACGGCCCAGCGCTGATTGAAGGGAAAGGCGAGATCGTTGGCTTTGTTCTGCTGCGTCATCGCCGGCAGGCTCTGCAGATACGCCTTGATGGCGAGCACATCGCTGCGGCTCAATCGGGTGTACGAGGCATAAGGAAAAGCGGGATAAAGCTGTTGCCCGTCTTTGCGCACGCCCTCGCGCACCGCGCGCACGAATTCATCGTCGCTCCAGCGGCCGATGCCGCTGTCGGGATCCGCGGTGATGTTGCTGGAATAGATTGTGCCGAACGGCAATCGAAATGCGACCCCGCCGGCGAAAGGCTTGCCGGAGCCTTGCACCGTGTGGCAGGCCACGCAGTCCGCGGCCTTGGCCAGGTATTCGCCGCGAGCCAAGACCTCCGCAGTGGTGGCTGCCCCGGCGATGGGAGGCGCGGTGCCCGCCGCGTTGTCGCCGCGACTGAGCGCCGCGTACGCAGCGATGAGCACCAAGATCAACAGGAGCGCAGCCCATCCTAAGCGCTTCATACCGGCGTCCTCCGCCCTTCGGCCTGGTTTTCGACCACCTGCTTCAATGCCTCCGCGCTTTGCGCCAACAGGCGGGTCTCGACCGGCAGCGTTCGCAGGCGCACTCCGCAAGCGGCGAAAATCGCGTTGCCCAGCGCCGGGGCCGCGATGGCCGTGCCGACCTCGCCGAGACCTCCGGGCGGCTGTGAGCTCTGCACGCAATACACCTCGATCTGCGGCGTCTCGTTGATGCGCAGACTGCGGTAATCGTGAAAATTGCTCTGCTCGATTGCGCCTTTTTTGACCGTGATCCCGCTGTACAGGGCGGCACTCAATCCGAAAATCACTCCGCCCTGAATCTGCGCTTCGACCGAGCTGGGGTTGATCGCGATTCCACAGTCCAGTGCCACCACGGCGCGGCGCAGCCGCACCTCGCCCTGCGCACTCACCTCGACTTCCACGATCAAGCAAACATGGCTGCCGAACGGCTCGCCGAGGGCAATGCCGCGTCCCACGCGCGGCGCAAGCGCAGCTTTGTTCCAGCCGATTTTCTCGGCGGCCAGATCAAGGAGCGCCAGCGCTCGGGGATTTTTCTGCAGCAGCGCGCGGCGATATTCGAGAGGATCCTTGCCGGCACTGTGTGCCAATTCATCCATGAAGCTCTCGACGACGAACAGATTGTGCGTGGGGCCGACCCCGCGCCACCAGCCCACGAGCAGACCGTCCGGCATGTCATGGCGTATCCATTCCACTTTGACGTTTGGAAGGTCATACGGAGTTTTGGCCGCGCATTCGACCAGATCGCCGTCCAAGCCATTCTTACCCATGGCCATTGGCAGCCAGCGGCCGAGCACCGTGCCGCCGGTGATGCGGTCGCCGAACCAGACCGGCCTGCCGTCCGTGCCGAGCACCGCGGAGATATGATCGTGGTACATGGGACGCACGATGTCCTGGCGGATGTCCTCTTCGCGCGTCCAGATGATCTTGACGGGATACTTGACTTGCTTGGCGAATCTTACCGCCTGCTCCACGGAGTCCGACTCCAAACGGCGGCCGAAGCCGCCGCCGATGTATTGGTTGTGCAGCACAATTTTTTCCGGTGGCAGTCCGGTGATTTTTGCGGCCCCCGCCACACAGCGCGTCGGCACCTGGGTGCCGACCCAGATCTCGCACTTGTCCGCCGTGACGGCGACCGTGGTATTGAGTGGCTCCATCGGCGCGTGCGCCATCATCGGCAACTGATACAGCGCCTCGATGACTTTCCCATCGGCCGGACGCTTGCCCTCCTCGCGCGCGACGATGGATTTGTCGTTGCGCAATGCGTCCGCCAGCGCGCCGCGCAGTCCGGCGGTCGTAAGACCGGCGTTCTCGCCCGGATCCCAGAGGATTTCCAGGGCGTCCATGCCCTGCTTGGCCGCCCAAAAATGTTCGCCAACCACCGCCACCGCATTTTCCAGACGAAGCACGTCAATGACGCCCGGTATGGCGCGGGTGCGCCTTTCGTCGACTCCGACCAAGCGGCCGCCAAAGGTCGGGCAGGCCTTGACGGTTGCCACCTTCATTCCCGGCACGCGCACATCGATTCCATATTGCGTGGCGCCCCTGGTCTTATCCAACGAGTCGACGCGCCGCAGCGGTTTGCCGATGATGGCGAAGTCCTTCGGCTCCTTCAGCGTCACCTTTGCCGGCATCGGCAGTGCGCCAGCCGACTTGGCCAACGCCCCGAATGGCAGTTTGCGACCGGAACCCGGATGCGACACCACGCCGTGCGCGACCGTACATGTCGATGGATCGACATGCCATCGCTCCGCCGCAGCCGTCACCAGCAGCGTGCGCGCGACCGCGCCGGCTTCGCGCAGAACTTGATATTGGCCGCGGGTGCTGGTGGATCCGCCGGTGATCTGGCCGCCGATATAGGGGTTCGCATACAGTTGTTCATTGGGCGGCGAGTGCTCGACCTTGATCTGCCCGAGATCGACCCCGAGCTCTTCCGCCAGCATCATGCTGATGCCGGTATAGATTCCTTGGCCCATCTCGACCGTCGGCATCACCAAGCGCACGGCGCCATTGCTGTCGATTCGAATGAAGGCATTCGGCGCAAATGGCGGATTGCCGTCGGCAGCCGCGGCGGCTGCGTCGCTCGACTGGCGCCGCGCATTCATCGCAGCATGTGCCGTGCCGCTGGTCGCACCCCACAGAAAGGCGATCGACAACCCGGTCAGTTTCAGTGCATTGCGTCTGTCGATATCGATGGGCGTCTGAGATGCCGCGAGCGAAGTTTTGTGCATCATGCGGCACCTTCCGGCGCTATGGTTTGCAGGATCTCCGCCTTGCCGGTGGCTGCCTGCTTGATGGCAGCGCGAATTCGCACATAGGTGCCGCAACGACAGATATTTCCCGACATCGCCGCATCGATGTCGGCATCGCTCGGGTTCGGCACGCGCGTCAGGAGCGCAGCCGCCGACATTATTTGACCGGATTGACAGTAGCCGCATTGCACGACATCGACGTCCAGCCATGCTTTTTGAATTTTCTGGCCGCTGGCGCTATTGCCCACCGCCTCGATGGTGGTGATGGCCTTCTCGCCGACGGCGCTTACCGGCAGCACGCAGGAGCGTACTGCCTGTCCGTCCAGGTGCACTGTGCAGGCGCCGCACTGCGCTATCCCACAGCCGAATTTGGTGCCGGTTAATCCGATGACATCGCGCAATACCCAAAGCAGCGGCATGTCCGCCGGCACGTCCACCGAGTGTTCATCGCCATTGACACGCAATACGATCATTACTGCCCCCCGCTGGTACGTGCCGGCGTCGCTGCCGATTTGCTGTCTTGATTCGCGCGATAGATGATGAAATTGCGAATGTCGGTCGCGTTATCGCGGTTCAGGGCCTTGCTGAACGAGGCCATGCCCGCGCCCTTGAGTGCACCGTCCAGCACGATGTTGTAAAAAAAGTCCATGCCCAGAAAATTCGATGCGCGCAAATCGGACACCACGCCGCCACCCACCGCGTGCTCGCCATGACATGCGCTGCAGTATTGGTCGAACAGCGGTTCGCCGCGCGCGATGGACGCGGCATCGGCAGGTGCGGGCGGAGGATTGATGACGATGGAGCGCGGCTCGAGCGGCGGCAACGCCGCGGTGCCGCCGAGTTTGAACACCAGCAGGCGGCTGACATTGCGCAGATTGCCTGACATTGCCGCGCCCTTGCCGCCGCTCAACGCGTAGCTGCCTCCCCATCCGCTCAAGACGGCAATGTATTGTTCGCCGTCGATCTCGAAGGTGCTGGGCGCCGCGATGATCCCGGACTGTGCGGACATCGACCATAGTTTTTGCCCGTTGTCGGCGCGGTACACGTTGAAATTTCCGGAAGCATCGCCCTGCGCGACGATGTTGCCCGCGGTGGTCACGATGCCGCCATTCCAGGGACCCTTATACTTGACCCGCCACGCCTCGCGTTGCTGCGCAGGATCCCAGGCGAGCAGAAATCCCTCGTTCTGCGGCGTCAGCGAACCCAAGGCCACGCCGAGATTCCAGCCGATCGGGGCAACAGGCAGCGGCGGAAGAGGTATGAAGGTGAGCGGCACCTGCTGCGCCGGAATGTAAACCAGCCCGGTGTTTGGATTGAACGCCATGGGCTGCCAGTTGTGCGCACCCAGCGGCCCGGGTTTGATATCCACCGGCTTGCCGGTCTCGCCGTAACGGGCATCTTTGATTTCGATGGGGCGGCCGGTCTTCATATCGATGCCGCTCGCCCAACTCATCGGCACAATGGCCTTTGCGGAAATCAACGCGCCGCTCTTGCGATCGAGCACATAGAAGAAGCCGTTTTTGTTGGCTTGCATGAGCACCTGACGAAGCTTGCCGTCGACCTTCAAATCCGCAAGGATCAGCTGCTGCACGGCATCGAAGTCCCATTCCTCGCCCGGAGTCGCCTGGTAGTGCCAGGCGTACTCGCCGGTGTCGGCATTCAAGGCAATGATCGACGCGAGATAGAGGTTGTCTCCCTGGCCGGCACTGCGTGCCGAGCGGGCCCACTGCACCCCGTTGCCGGTGCCGAAATACAGCAGATTGAGCGTGGGGTCATAGGAAATCGCATCCCACACCGGACCTCCGCCACCGAGTTTCCACCACTCGCCGGACCAGGTCTTGGCGGCGCGCGCCATCGCGTCGTTTTCAAAGGGCTTGGAGGGATCGCCGGGAACGGTGTAGAAGCGCCACACCAATTTTCCCGTTTCGGCGTCATAGGCGGAAATATAGCCGCGGGTCCCGTATTCCCCGCCGCTGTTGCCGATGATCACTCGACCCTTGATGACCCGCGGCGCCTGGGTGATCGTATAGGGCTTCGCAGTATCGACGGTGAGGGTGCTCCAAACCGGCTTGCCGGTTGCCGCGTCGAGCGCCACTAGGCGGCCATCGTAGGCGCCGACGAACACCTTATGATTCCACAGGGCGACGCCGCGATTTCCCACATCGCAGCAGGCGTTGAGGCCGAGTTCACGATTCACTTGCGGATCGTAGGCCCAGAGCAGCCGACCGGTGCGCGCGTCATAGGCCTTGACCAGACTCCACGCGGTGGTTATGTACATCACCCCATCGACGACCAAGGGCGTGGCTTCCTGGGCCCGATTGGTGTCGAGGTCCGCAAACCACGCCAGACCCAGCCGGCTCGCGTTCTTATCGTTGATTTTGGCGAGCGGACTGTAGCGCTGTTCGCTGTAGGTGCGCCCGTAGGAAAGCCAGTTGCCGGGTTCCGCATCGGCATTGGCAATCCTCGCGCCGTTCACCGGCGCCCCAGTGACTTGCGCGCCGCGCGAAGATCCCAAACCCATACAAAGCAGTACAGCGGCCATGCACAGCGTCGTGAACACGCCATCGCGCGCCTTATCGCGGGTCTTCATCCTCAGCTGTCCCCCAAACATCATTGCTCTTGGTTCGTGATCGGCAGGCAATTATGCTCTTGTAGGGCGCTGTTATGCCATTTGCCGCGTGCCAATGAACGAACGGCGCCGAAAGGCGCCGTTGCTGCTAGTCTTTTTCTTTTGAAACTGCTGTCCGGCGCGTTTGCCCCTCAACTGCTGCGGCGATCGTGGAAGGAGAATTTCTGGCCGGCAATGGCGGCGGCGTACATCAAGCCGCCTTTGGCGATCGTGAATACCGCCATGCCATCATTCCAGGTGCCCGCCGTCCTCGCATGATCCTCGGTACCGCTCGCGCCCGAGGTCACGCCGTTGGTCGCGACGCTGCCCGACGCCCCGGCGGTGATCGCCACCGCGCTCGCGCCCGCGGAAAATGCGAAGCTGCCGGACTCGAATTTATCGAGTGCGCGCTTGTCCTTGAAGAATATGACTTCGCTGAAGGCCTTGCCGCCGGCCTGAAAGCCCAGGCTCAATTGCGCCATCGACGTATCGCCGACGTACTGTCCATGAACAAACACACGGCCTTTGCCGTAGGCTCCGCCAACGGTGAATGCCCCTTCGCCGACGGTCGGGAAGATCGCATAGCCATAACTCTCGCTGAAAAACCTGCCGCTCTCGCCGGCATTTCTGAACAGCGTATCGGCGTCCGAGTATTTATCGGCGATTGCGACTCCGGCCCCCAAAAATACGGCCAGTGTCAAACCAATGACCTGAGTGATACGTTTCATAATCGTTCATCCTTTGTGACTCGGGATCTCCACCGGCCCAGTTGGCGGCCGATTCAAGCGGTGCCAGCATGACCCCCCGCCCGCGGCTGGCGTGTAGGACCTGATCCCGAGGTCATGTAGGCGCACAGGGTGATTATGGCGTCCGGGGCTTCACCCGCGAAGCGCGCTCCTTTCGGTACGATGCCAGGATCGATGCCAGCAGCCCGGGAAAGCGCACCTGCAATTCCGATGTGCGCACGCTGCAGATGAGATCCACGCCGCGGCGCTCGCTTGCGATCAAGCCGCACTCGCGCAGAATTCGATAATGCTGGGAACAGGTGGATTTCGGCATCGGCAGTTTCAGTCTGTGCGCGGTTTCCGTGCAATTCATGCCGCCGCGGACTTTCAATAGTTCCTTGACGATCCCGAGCCGGACAGGGTCGGAAAGCGCATGCAGAATCGCGGCCACCGTCACGTCGCGCATGTGCGGATGCGTAAGCACTCGGCTCATGGCGCTAGACTAGCGCACTGCTTGCATCCACGATACTTCTATAGTTCAATATTATTGAACTATGGCTCCGCATCGCGGCGGCGCAATGGAAACCATCATGCCCAGTCTGTTCGAGCCGCTCAAAGTCGGCGATCTTGAGGTCCCGAATCGCATTTTCATGGCGCCGCTGACCCGCAGCCGCGCCGGCGCCGAGCGCATACCCAATCGCTTGATGGCGCAGTACTACGCACAGCGCGCCTCTGCGGGACTCATCGTCTCGGAAGCGACCGTGGTGTCGCCGATGGGCATCGGCTACGCCGATACGCCCGGAATCTGGTCGCCCGAACAGGTAGAAGGATGGAAGCTCACCACTCGAGCCGTGCACGATGCGGGTGGGCGGATCTTCCTGCAGCTATGGCATGTCGGACGCGTGTCCGACCCACGCTACTTGAATGGCGCGCAGCCGGTGGCGCCGAGCGCCGTCGCGGTCCAGGGCAACGTCAGCCTGGTGCGGCCGCCGACGCCGTATGTCACTCCCCGCGCGCTCGAGCTCGTGGAAATTCCCGGCATCATCGCAGCATTTCGCAAAGGCGCCGAAAATGCGCAACTCGCCGGCTTCGATGGCGTCGAATTGCACGGCGCTAATGGCTACCTGCTGGATCAGTTCCTGCAGGATGGCAGCAATTTGCGCACCGATGAGTATGGCGGATCAGTGCGGAATCGGGCGCGATTGATGCTGGAAGTGGCCGACGCCGCCATCTCGGTGTGGGGCGCCGGCCGGGTTGGCGTGCATCTCGCGCCGCGCGGGGATGCGCATTCGATGGGCGATTCGAATTTATCCGGGACCTTTGAGTACGTGGCGCGTGAGCTCGGTGCGCGCAACGTGGCATTCATCTGCGCGCGCGAATACCTGGGCCCGGATCGCATCGGTTCCAAACTGCGAGCTGCCTTTGGCGGCGTCTACGTGGTGAATGAGAAGTTTAACTTTGAGACCGCCAGCCAGGCGATTGAATCCGGCGAAGCCGATGCCGTGGCGTTTGGCAAGCTCTTCATCGCCAATCCCGATCTTCCGCAGCGATTCAAATTGCGCAGCGCGCTCAATGAATGGAAGGTGCCGCAATTCTATGCCGGCGGTGCGGAAGGCTACACCGACTATCCCAGCCTGTAGGCGGTGAATAGCCGCGGCATCACGGCAACGTCAATCTCAAAGCCCCTTATTCGGAGTGACCAGGTATTTTTGGCCGGTTGACCGCTTGGAATAGGCGGCGATGATATCCAGCTGCAGCGCCTCGACCAGCGATATTTCCTGCGAATAATGGCTGGCAAAGGTGGTTTTGAGTTCCGCAGCCACACGCTGCTTGAGCGCTTGAAACGCCGCGGGTCCGATTTTCTCGATATACGGTGTCAACAGCCAACCGCCCAGTCCCCAGGCCATGCCGTAGTTGCGATTGAGGACAGTTGGACTCATGTCGAGCGATCCGTACAAATACACCTGCTTGTAAGTCGTCGAACCGTAACGGCTGTAGGTTTTGGCGTTGCGATTCGCCGCCGCCTCCATGCAAGTCAGTATCTGACCCGCGAGCGGGCCGCCGCCGATGGCATCGAACCCCAGCGTGGCACCGGTGGTCACCAGCGCTTCCGTAAGATCCTGCATGAAGGTCGGCGAGTCCGCGCGGCAGACATGGATCGCGCCCGCGGCCTTCAAGAGATCCTCCTGTTCCTGTTTGCGGACAATGTTCACCAGGCCGATGCGATCTTGAAGGCAGAGCCGGTTGAGCATTTGTCCAAGATTGGAGGCCGCCGCGGTGTGCACCAGCGCCTTGTGGCCCTCGCGCTGCATCGTGCCGATCATGCCCAACGCGGTGAGGGGATTGACGAACGAGGACGCGCCATCAGCCGCGGTTGCGCCTGGCGGCAATACCAAGCATTGATTCACATTGAGGCAGCGGTATTGGGAATACATCGCGCCGCCCAACACCGCGACCGTTTTGCCCAGCAGCGCCTGCGCGGCATCCGACTTGCCGGCCTCGATGACCACTCCGGCCCCTTCATTGCCCACCGGCATGGGTATGTCAAGGCGCGCCGTCATGGCTTGCAGCACTTTTGCGGTCATGGGAGCCGTGACAATGGGATTGCTGCGGGTCCCTGCAACCTTCGCACTGCTCCAGTCCGCGGCACCCAGCAACAAACCCAGGTCCGATGGGTTGATGGGCGCCGCATCAATGCGGACCATGACTTCATCCGGACCGGGACTGGGTTCCGTCACAGTTGCGAGAGACAGCTCCATGTCGCCATTTTTCTTTGCGGTGGAATGCAGCTGCAGGGAAGATCGGCCGGTCGGTGTGTTCATATCGGGCTCTCGAATTTGAGGTTGAGTCGCTCGCGGCGCGCATCATAGCACCCGCGGCGCGGGTGCCGTGGCCAGCGCCGCGGACAGTCCGCCAGGTCCTCAGAAAATTCCCATCGCAATGCCGCTGCCCAGGGTCCTGCCCAGTTCTTCGCAGGCCTGCAACAACCGTGCATCGATTTTCTTCAGTTTAAGGATTTGTTCCGGCGTCTGCGCGTGGGTACAGACTATAAAGGGTTCCGCGATCCCCTTGAGGCGCCATCCTGTGGCGATGCGCTCGATCTGTTGCGCTGCGTTGCGGCCATCGCTGCCGGCGCATATCAACGTCAGAAACGGCCTGCCGTTGATCCGCTCCAGCGCTGCGTAATACGTGCGATCGAAAAAGTCTTTCATCATGCCCGACATACCAGCCAGATTTTCAGGACTCGCAAAAATGTAGCCGTCCGCCTCGAGCACGTCCTTAGGCTGCGCCTCCGCAGCTCGCAGCAGGGACACCTGCACCCCGTCCTCGCCGCGCGCGCCTGCCGCTGCCGCGTGGGCCATCTGCTGCGTACCTCCGGTCATGGAGTGATACACGATCAACAAAGTTTTCATGGGTCGTCCCCGTGAGGTATGTCCTACGCTTGAGCTAGCGGCTCGCTGACTGTATTTTCGCGTGATTGTGCCGACACTGAAGCCTTCCCGCGCGCGCGGCCTTCATATTCACCAGGTGCCAACATGCTCTACTATGCCGCAGTTTTCTTGGTCATTGCGCTTATCGCCGCGTTCTTCGGTTTCGGCGGTATTGCCGCCGGTGCCGCCGGCATCGCGAAGATATTGTTCGTCATTTTCCTGATCGTTGCAGCGGTGACCTTCTTGATGAGCCTGGGCAGGCGGACCTAAGGGCTTAGGAGAGCGCAAATGGAATCAACAACCGACACAGCGGGCAATGGCGGGAATTTCGCCCGTGGTCAAGTCAACAACTTCCTCGAAAGCGTCGAGGAACTGACCAAGTCCTTGAAGGACATTGAAGCACCGGAAATCGCCCGGCTGCGCGCGAAGGTGAAAATCGCGTTGTTGGCAGCCAGGGGCGCGGCCCTCGATACCGCCGTGCAGCTTCGCGCTCAGGCCCAGCAAGTAGGTTTGCGCACCGACAGCTTCGTCCGCGCCAATCCGTGGCAAGTGATGGGCATCGCTGCCCTGGTCGGCCTGGCGGTGGGCATGTTCGCATCGCGACGCCGCGACTAGCGCCGCTACGCGCGCCGCCATTGGGTGCCGCCCGCCTTATCGTCCAGCAGAACGCCGGCATCGTTGAGTTGCACGCGAATACGGTCTGATTCCGCGTAATTCTTGGCGGCGCGTGCCGCGTTGCGGGCTGCCACCAGCGCGTCGACTTGCGCATCCGACAGTCCGCCGGCGCCGGCGCTGCGCTTCAAGTATTTGTCAGGATCCTGCTGCAGAACCCCGAGCATCCCACCCATGGCGCGCAACGTCGCGGCCAGGGCCGCACTCTTCGCCGCATCCTTGGTCCCTTTCGCAAGATTGAGGTCTCGGGTCACGCTTTGCGCAACCGCCAACGCTTCGGGTGTATTGAAATCATCATCCATTGCGGCGCGAAACCGCTCGAGTTCAGCCGGGTCCGCCGCGCCCGTCAGCGCGGTGTCCTTGAGCGCGCGATACAGCCCGAGCAGAGTCTCGTCGGCCTGGGCAAGCTGCGCCGCGGAGTAGTTGATCGGACCGCGATAATGGCTGCTGAGCAAAAAGAAGCGCAGTACTTCCGGATCGCGCAGAGTCTTCAGCACGTCGCGCACGGTGAAGAAATTTCCGAGAGATTTCGACATCTTCTCTTCGTTCACGCGCACGAAGCCGTTGTGCATCCAGTAGCGCACGAAAGGCGAATCGCAGGCGGCGCACGACTGCGCAATCTCGTTCTCGTGGTGCGGAAACTTCAAATCCTCGCCGCCGCCGTGCAAATCAAAATAACTGCCCAGCAAACTCGTCGACATCGCCGAACACTCGATGTGCCAGCCGGGACGCCCTTCTCCCCAGGGCGAACCCCAGGACGGCTCTCCGGGTTTGGCGTGCTTCCACATCACGAAGTCGTGCGGATCGTGTTTGGCATCATCGACCTGGACGCGCGAACCGGCGCGCAAGTCGTCGATGTTCTTGCCGGACAAGCGGCCGTAGCCCGGGAACTTGCGCACCGAATACATGACATCGCCGTTGTCGGCCGCATACCCGAATCCCTTGTCGATCAAGATTTGAATCATGGCGATGATGGGAGCGATGAATTCCGTGGCGCGCGGCTCCAGGTCCGGAATTTGCAGCCCCAGGGTGGCGCAGTCCTCATGCATCGCCGCGGTGAAGCGTCGTGCCAGGTCGGCCCAGTTCTCGCCATTGGCGGCGGCGCGATCGATGATCTTATCGTCGATATCCGTGATATTGCGTACATAGGTGACCTTGTAGCCCGATGAGCGCAAATATCGCTGCACCAGATCGAACACCGTCAGCATGCGCGCGTGGCCGACGTGAATGTAGTCGTAGTTGGTCATTCCGCACACGTACATGCGGACCTCGTTGGGCCGCAGCGGCTTGAATTCTTCTTTCTCGCCGGTCAGCGAATTATGAATTTTGAGCATGCGATTCGAGTCTGCGCCGTGCGGTTTCGGGCGGGATGAGTTTGAGCAGCGGCGCGAGTTCGGGGCCGTGCGCGGAGCCGGTCAAGGCCACCCGCAGCGGCATGAACAAATCCGCTCCCTTGCGGCCGGTGCGTTCTTTGAGAACCTTGGTGAGCATCTTCAGCTCGGAATTGCCTTCGGTATAAGCCGCGGCGGCCGCGGCAAAGAATTCGCGGCCCGCCGCCGCGATGATCCGCCGCTCACCCTCCCCCAGCGGCTGAAGATCGCCCCGCACCACCGCCCGCCACGGAACTGCATCGGCCGGCAGTACCACGTTGTGGCGTATCAAATCGACAAATTCCGCCGGGTCCTCCGCGCCCAGCCAGGCGCGGATCTCGGTCGTGGACATGCGCTCCAGGGTTTCCTTCTGCCAGTGCAGCAGCTGCGACTCGTCGAAACGCGCCGGCGCACGCCCGAGGTGCTGCGGGCGGAAATGCGCGCGCATCTGATCGGCCGGCAGCCAGCCATCGGTATCGCCGGCGTGCCCGAGACGAAACAATTGATTGAGAATGGCCGTGCTCAAGAAACCGCGCTCGCGAAACTCCTGCGCGCTGGTGCTGCCGTGCCGCTTCGACAGCGGTGCGCCGTCCTCGCCCACCAATAGCCCGACATGACCGTAGCCGGGCCGACGCAGCCCCAGCGCATCCAGAAGCAGCAGCTGGCGCGGCGTGTTGGTCATATGATCATCACCACGCAACACCTGCGTCACTCCCATCGCTGAATCATCAACGGCATTGCAGAAGAAGAAAGCCGAGGTACCATCGTCGCGGCGTATGATGAAATCGCCGATGTCGTTTGAACTGAAGCGTTGCGGCCCGTGTACCGCGTCCGCGAATTCGATGATCTGATCCTTGGGGACCGCGAAGCGCAGCGTCGGCTTCAAACCGCGCGCAACCCGTTCGGCGCGCTGCGCCGCCGACAGGCCGCGGCAAGTTCCCGCGTAGCGCGGCGGCTGTCCCGACATGCGCTGCAGCTTTCGCGATAGTTCGAGATCTTCCGCCGTGCAGTAGCACGGGTAGGCTTGATCGCGCGCCTCCAATTGGGCGTACAACTGTCGATAGAATTCGCCGCGCTCCGACTGGCTGTACGGAGCGGATGGTCCGCCGATATCCGGCCCCTCGTCCCACTCGAGACCCAGCCAGCGCAGCTCTCCCATCAATGCGTCGCGGAAACGCAGCTGGCTGCGCTCGGCATCGGTGTCCTCGATGCGCAAAATGAAGCGGCCGCCGCTCTGGCGGGCCCAAAGATAGCTGAAAAACGCGGTCCGAGCGTTGCCCAAGTGCAAGGACCCGGTGGGACTGGGTGCAAAGCGCGTGGTAACGGGCAGCGGGTTGAATGCGGACATGGCTTTCAGATTGTACCTATTCGGTTAGAATCCGCAGAATGAAACAGATCGTATTGATTCTCGGTTTGACGTTGGCGGCGGTATTAAGCCCAGCTTTTGCCGCCGATACCCCTCCCGCTCCCGCCGCCAAACCTGCGGCTGCACCACCCCAGGTGCAGGTATTCACGTCGATGGGTAACTTCACGATCGAATTGAATCCGGAACGTGCGCCGCTCACCGTTGAGCATTTTTTGCGCTACGTCGACCAAGGGTACTATTCCAACAGCATTTTTCATCGAGTCGTGCAGAGCTTTGTCATTCAAGCCGGCGGCTTCGATGCCAACTACAATGCCAAGCACGCGCCCGACAGAGTGGTCAACGAATCCGGTAACGGGCTGAGCAATGTGCGCGGCGCCGTGGGAATGGCGCGCACCGCCTCGCCGCACGCCGCCGACGCCCAGTTTTTCGTCAACTTGGGCGACAACCAGGCGCTCGACCCCAATCAAACCCGGTGGGGCTATGCGGTTTTCGGTCGCGTCATTCAAGGCATGGATGTCGTCGATAAGATCGGCAACGTTGCGACCGGGTCGCATGGACCCTTGAAGGACGAGACGCCGCTGAAGCCGGTGATCATTCTCAAAATCGAGCGCGTGCCCAGCCCCTGACCTCTTAAGTGACCACGCTGTTCATATCGGATCTGCACATCGACGCGAGCCGACCGGCGATAACCGAACAATTCATGAAGTTTCTGCGCGCCGAGGCGGGCGACGCCGCGGGTTTGTACATTCTCGGGGATCTGTTCGAGTCCTGGATTGGCGACGATGCGCCGGATAAGGCGCAAGCCGCGGTCATCGCCGGATTGCACGAGCTTACCTCGAGCGGCGTGCCCTGCTTCGTCATGCACGGCAATCGGGACTTTCTGCTGGGGGCAAAGTTCTGCCGCTTAAGCGGCGCGCAGCTGCTGCCCGATCCCTTGAAAATTACTTTGTACGGTGAAGCGGTGCTGGTCATGCACGGCGATGCGCTCTGTACCGACGACCGGGCTTATCAGCGTCTGCGCGCCACGGTGAGAGACCCCGCATGGCAGCAGCAATTCCTCGCGCTGTCGATCGATGCGCGCCGCGCGCTCGCGGGCGCGGCCCGCGCCGGCAGCCAGGCGCATACCGCAGCGATGGAAAACACCATCACCGACGTCAACCCGGACAGCGTTGCAGCAGCCCTGCGCGCGGCGGGAACGGCGACCCTGCTGCACGGGCATACGCACCGGCCGGCTATTCACGCCATTGAAGTGGACGGCAAGCCCCGCACCCGCATCGTCTTGGGTGATTGGTACCATCAAGGCAGCGTGCTCCGTTGGAATCATCTGGGCCCCGAACTCCGGTCGCTGGCACGCTGAAAAAAGCAGGGTCGACGCTAGGGCGGTCCGGAGTGGAAGCGGAAATTAGGATCGGCACTGGTGATCAACTCGGCCTCGAGATTCGCGAACTCCTCGATCCTTGGCTTTAGGTCCAGCGACGCGCGCGCCGCAGCTCTACCCGCCAGCTTCAAGTAAACCTGGTAGTGCCGCGCCTCCGCGGCGTGCAGGCCCCGAAACAATTCGCGCATCGGAGCGCCGATGACATCGCTTAAGGCAGCAAAACGCTCGCAGGAGCGCGCTTCGATGAATGCGCCGCAGATCATCAAATCGACCTCGCGCTGCGGTTCGCTCCTCGATACCAGACGCCGCAGGCGCTCGGCATAGCGGCCGGGCGCCAAGCGCTGCGGCACGATTTTCATGGCGCGGATGAGCTTGGCGACCTGCTCGTAGTGGCGCAGTTCTTCGCGCGCCAGACGCGACATCTTGTCGGTGAGATCCAGATCTTCCGCATAGGCGAACATCAGCGCGAGCGCGGTGGAGGCGGCCTTCTTTTCGCAATTCGCGTGATCTTGCAGCAGCACATCGGGCTGCGCACAGGCGCATGCGACCCAACTCGCGGGCGTCGCGGCGCGCAGCAGCGGGTGCGCGAACGCCGCCGCGGTGCTCATGGGGAGTTTTTAAGCCCTGCGATGGCGTTCAGCAATTCGCCCGCGGATTGAAAACGACTATCCGGGGATTTCGCCAGCAAGCGCCGCAACAGGGCTTCGTACTTCGCGAACTTAGGCGCGATTTCCGGGATGTCCGCACGTTTGTGCTTGTAGATCACTTCCATCGCAGTCGAGCCGGAATAGGGCTTGCGCCCGATCAGCATTTCGTAAAACACGACTCCCAGACTGTACAGATCGCTGCGCGCATCGATGGTCTCCGCGTGGCCTTGCTCCGGACTCATGTAGTAGGGCGTGCCGAAAATCTCGCGTGATCCGGTCAGGGAGGCTTCGGTTTCGTTCGCCTTGGCCAACCCAAAATCGATCAGGCACAGCGAGCCGTCGACGCGCAGCATCACATTGGCCGGCTTTAGATCGCGATGCAAGACGCCCACCGAATGAATCGCATCGAGCGCGCCGGCGATTTGTTCCAGGATCTTGAGGGCCATTGCCGGCATCATCGGTTGCTTCATGCGCTCGCGCAGATCACCCGCGGGAAAGTGTTCCATGGCGATGTAGGCATGATCATCGGCGACTCCCAAATCGTAGATTTGTACGGTGTTTTTATGCTTCAAACCGGCCACGATTTCATATTCCTGCAAAAACCGATCGAAGCCGACGAAGCGCTCGGAAACATCCGGCACCTGGCTGAACACCTTGAGCACCACGAGAGCCCCGGCGCGTTCGCTCTCTGCAAGATAAATCTTGCACATACCGCCGCTGCCGATTTGCCGGATGCAGCGATGACCGCGGATCATCACCGACCCGAAGCGATAGCGATTCTCGAAGTCCGGTTTGGCGCGCAGCATCGCGAGCGCCTGCCGGTGTTCGCTGGAGGCGATCTTGATCATTTTGACCAGCCGTTCGCGATCCAGCTTGCGCCCGTAGAGCCGGTGCAAACCCGGCACCGGCGCGGCAGCCGGAAGTGGCGCATTCTCGAGCAGCAGCAGCAAAATTGGCGCGAACTCGGGCTTGTTTGCCTGTCCCAGCGCAAAATTCGCGGCCACCGCGGTCGGCGGCGCCGCCACGATGACTGCCGCGTCAAACGCGACGGCGGCGAAATCTTGATCGAGGGCGGGATCAATTCCGAGAGCATGCTCGACGATGACGGCGTCGGGCCATTCGATTTCAACATGCTTCCTGACGAGCAGCCGATAATCCTGGCGCGCCGCAATCACTAACAGGCGCATCAAATTGGCGCTGCCGCGACGCCGGCGCCGCTCGGGCTCGAGGGTTTACGGAATCGGAACGGATTTAAGTCCACGACCGGCGCCCTTTCGACGAAGCTGCTTGGCTTCGTCGGAGCGCTCTCCTTGCAGGCGCTCGAGATACTCGGGCGTCACGTCGCCGGTGACGTACTCTCCCGAGAAGCACGAGGTATCGAAATCCATGATCTTGGCATTGTCGTGTCGAACCGCATGCACCAAATCTTCGAGATCCTGGTACATGAGCCAGTCGGCGCCGATGATGTCGCGCACCTCATCGTCGGTGTGGCCCGAGGCCACCAGCTCGGATGCATCCGGCATGTCGATGCCGTAGACATTCGGATAGCGGACCGGGGGCGCCGCGGAGGCGAAAAAAACCTTCTTGGCGCCGGCTTCGCGCGCCATCTCGATGATCTGAGCGGATGTGGTGCCGCGCACGATCGAGTCATCCACCAGCAGCACGTTCTTGCCGCGGAACTCGAGATCAATGGCGTTCAATTTGCTGCGCACCGACTTGGCGCGCTGTTCCTGGCCCGGCATGATGAAAGTGCGGCCGATGTAACGATTCTTGATGAAGCCTTCGCGATACTTGACTCCGAGCAGTTGCGCAACCTGCACTGCGCTGGTGCGGCTGGTATCGGGGATGGGAATCACCACGTCGATGCCATGCTCGGGCCGCTCGCGCCTGATTTTCTCGGCCAGACGTTCGCCCATGCGCAACCGCGCTTTGTATACCGAGATGTTGTCGATGATCGAGTCGGGGCGGGCAAAATACACATATTCGAAAATGCACGGGGTATGGCGCGCCATCGCCACGCATTGCTGGGCGTAGAAGCGGCCCTGCTCGTCGATGAACACCGCTTCACCCGGCGCCACGTCGCGCAGCATGTCGAAACCCAGCATGTCGAGAGCCACGCTCTCGGACGCCAGCATCCATTCCGTGCCTTTCTTGGTATCGCGTTTGCCGATCACCAGCGGGCGAATGCCGTTGGGATCGCGGAACCCAAGAATTCCATGGCCGATCACCATCGCGGTGACGGCATAGCCGCCGCGGCAGCGCCGATACACGGCGTTCGCAGCGGCAAAAATATCCGCCGGCGTGACCCGCGGCGTGCCGACGCGCTGTAATTCGGATGCCAGCACGTTGAGCAGCACTTCCGAGTCGGAGCCAGTGTTCAAATGCCTGCGATCTTCGCGCACCAGGACTTCGGTAAGTTCGCGGGCATTGGTCAGATTGCCGTTGTGCCCGAGGCAAATGCCATAGGGGGAATTCACGTAGAAGGGTTGTGCGTCGTGAGCGCTTTCGGCGCCCGCGGTCGGATAGCGAACGTGGCCGATACCGACGTTGCCCTTGAGCTTCAGCATGTGCTTCTGCTGAAACACGTCGCGCACCAGCCCCGAATCCTTGCGCATGAACAGTTCGCCGTCCTCGGCCGTCATGATGCCCGCCGCATCCTGACCGCGATGCTGCAGCACAGTCAGCGCGTCATAGATGCGTTGGTTGACTGCACTCGTGCCGACCATTCCGACAATTCCGCACATGCTTAAACCTCCGCTACTTCGGTCTGACCTTGACTCCGCTCAAGCGCTCGAGTTTTGCCCAAGGGTCACCTTTCTCGCCGACCATGGCCCGAAGCCAATCGCCGACGTGCTCACCATAAGGAACCAGTTTTGACTGGTGCCACCATTCTTCGTTGTTCATGTGCAGCAATTCGCCGCCGATGATGAGCAATCCCACCAGCACCAAGCCGCGCACGATGCCGAAGAGCAGTCCCATGATCCGATCCATGGGGCCTAAACCTAAGCTGCGCGTGAAGTAACCGAGCAGCATCCCCACGATCCAGCCCGCCAACAGCACCAGCACCAGGATCACCAGTCGCCCGGCCCAAGGCGCCACATTGGGGTCCTTGAGCAAGCCGCCGAGATGTGGCTCGACCGCAGGGCCCAACTTCCAGGAGAGCCAAATGGCGAGGATCCAAAAGACCACCGAAACCACCTCTCGAACGAAGCCGCGCAGCACGCCGATCAAAGTCGATCCCACCAAAGTCAACAGAATGAAAACATCGGCCAAATCTGTCACCTATCCCATCGACCACGAACGCGGGCGCGCCACACATTCTACCGGAGCCTTGACGAAGCCGTTGTGAAACCATCGACTTACGTCAAATTACAACCCCGGGGCCACCAGCGTGGAATCATGCTTCAGGGATTTGAGCCTTGCCGCCGTCCGTTCGGCCGCTTCGCGATCTGCAAACGGTCCCATGCGCACTCGAAACCTCAAACTCTGTCCCGAACCACCCGACGACACATTGGCCGTCAGTCCCTGGGCCTTGAGCTGATGCACCAAATTGTCCGCGTTGGCGCGATTGGCGAAACTTCCCACCTGCACGGCCCAGCGTGCCGCTGATATGGGGGACGGCGACGGCGTTTCAACGGGCGCAGCAGGCTCAGCACGGGCCGAGGCCGCGCGGTTCGAGCCAAAGGCGGCCGGGGCAGCGGGCGTGGCGGCTGCAGCGCTGGGGCCGGGGCTTAAGTCCGCGCCGGGAGCGGCGCGGGCCGCGGGTGGTGGGGCCGCCGCCGGCGGCTCGGGGTCTGATGTCGCCTGCGCCTTGCTGGTCGCCAAATCCACGGTGACATTGCGGATGGGTTCCGGCGTCATCGCGTTCGGCGCGGCGGGCGGCGCGCCGGCTTTGGGGCCGGACAGCAATTCAGGCACCACCAGCACCACGATCGCGACCAAAATCGATGCGCCGAGCAGACGTTCTTTGACGCGACGATCCATTTTTCGCCCTGTGGTTTCTATACTGCGCGCAGCGGCGAAGTATATTCGGGAAGCGTCGCCGGCGGCAGTAATCCCGCCGCTTCGAGCCAGTCAAGCGCAGGCCCGACCGTATGAAAAGAGCCGAACACCACGATTCTATCGCCGGAGCCGGCAGCGGCAGCGGCCGCAGCGCACGCCGCCGCTATGCTAGCCGCGGCATGTACCGGCACCGTGACTTCGGCGCGCACTGCCTGCGCCAACTCCTCCCCGCTGCGGCCTCGCGTTCCATCGATCGATGCGCACCACCACTCGTCCATGGAGTCGCTTAAGATCTCCGCAATGGCCGCGGCATCCTTGTCCGCGAGAATCCCGCACACTGCATAGGTGCGGCCTCCGATCTCTGCGGCGTGCAGATTGCGCGCCAGCACCCGCGCCGCATCGGGGTTGTGCGCGACATCCAGTATCCAGAGAGGCGAAGCCCGCGGTTGGATCAGCTGGAAGCGACCAGTCAGGCGCGCCTGCTCAAGTCCCTGCGCGATGGCGGCCGCACCCAGCTTTAGGCGCGGCGAGACTTCCTCGAGCGCAGCCAGGGCGGTCGCGGCGTTGGCGAATTGGATGTCCCCCTTGAGCGCCGGCGCGGGCAGCAGCGGCAAATCCCAGCGTGTGCCGCGGTAGCGCCATCCCGAAGCCTCCACAATATAGTTGTATTCGATCGCGAGCCGCTTGAGCGGCGCTCCAACCTTGTGCGCGACGCTTTCGAGAACCAGGGAAGGTTCGCGGCCGCCGATCACCGCCGGTACGCCCTTGCGAAAGATGCCGGCCTTCTCCCGGGCGACGGCCTCGAGGGTATCGCCCAGGTATTCCTGATGATCCAGCCCGATGCTCACGACCACCGCGACATCCGGATCGACGAGGTTGACGGCATCCAATCGCCCGCCCATGCCGACTTCAAGAACCCAGACGTCCAGCCGCGCCGAGTCGAACAGCAGCAGGACCGCCAAAGTGTTGAATTCGAAGAAGGTCAACGGTATCTCGCCGCGTGCAGCCTCGATCGTCTCGAAGGCCGCGATCAATCCTGCGGTGCTGGCATAGGCTCCATCGATGCAGATGCGCTCGCGGTAGTCGCGCAGGTGCGGTGAGGTGAACGTGCCGACCCGATGGCCCGCGGCGCTCAAGATGGAGGTGCAGAAGGCGCTGACCGAACCCTTGCCGTTGGTGCCCGCCACCGTGATCACGGGAATCCGCGGCTGCCGCCACTTGAGTCGATCGAGCACCACGCGCAGCCGATCGAGCGACAGATCGATGGCTTGCGGGTGCACCTGCGCTTGGTAGGCCAACCACTGATCAAGACTCCGCATTCTTCAGCGACCTTTAAGCTGCGGCGGCGGCGGGTTCTTTGCCGGTCAATAATCGCAGCATGGCGCTGATGCGGTCGCGCAGTTCGCGGCGGTCGACGATCATATCGAGTGCGCCGTGCTCGAGCAGAAATTCGCTGCGCTGGAAACCATCGGGCAGGGTTTGTCGGATATTTTGCTGGATGACGCGCGGGCCGGCGAAACCGATCAGCGCCTTCGGCTCCCCGATATTGATGTCGCCCAGCATGGCAAGGCTCGCAGACACGCCACCGGTGGTGGGATCCGTCATCACGGAAATAAACGGCAGCCGCGCCTCGGACAGGCGCTTCAGCGCGGCGCTGGTCTTCGCCATTTGCAGCAGCGAATACAGCGCTTCCTGCATGCGCGCGCCGCCGCTGGCCGCGAAGCACACCAAGGGCATCCGATGTTCGAGGCAGTGCTCCACGGCACGCACGAATTTCTCACCCACCACCGAACCCATGGAACCGCCCAGAAAGCGAAATTCGAAAGCGCATGCCACCACGTCGATGCCGGTCAGCGTGCCGGCCAACACCACCAGCGAGTCGCGTTCGCCGGTTTGCTTCTGGGCCTGCACCAGGCGGTCCTTGTAGCGCTTGCTATCCTTGAATTTGAGCGGATCCTCCGGCTCGACCTTGGCGGCCAGCTCCACGGTGGATCCAGTGTCGAGAAATTTCATCAGGCGCTCGCGGCCATCGATGCGCATATGGTGGCTGCACTTTGGGCACACATGCAGATTGCGTTCGATTTCGGCGCGGTACAGAACCGCATCGCAGGCGGGACACTTGGTCCACAGACCTTCGGGCACCGAGCGGGTGCGGCGCTCGGTTTTTATCCGCGATGGGACGATTCGCTCAAACCAGGACATGCGCTAGTTTAGCAAAAGCTTAGGTTGGGGGTAGGGATCGCAAAAATTTGCGGATATTCGACCCGCCACAGATATAACCCCGCTGCCGGGGCCGTGGCGCCGGCGCGGCGCCGATCACCGCTCGCAAGCACCTCGAGGATGGCGGCGCAAGGATCGGCGTGGCTCTGCACCTTGAGCAGCGTGCCCACGATGTTGCGAACCATGTGGTGCAGGTAGGCGTTGGCGGTGATCTCAAGCCAGAGATAATCGCCCTCGCGGCGCACCTCGATGGCATCGACGCGCCTGACCGGCGTTTTCGATTGGCACTCCATCGACCGAAAGGCCGAGAAATCGTGCTCGCCGATCAGCGACTGCGCCGCCGCATGCATGGCCGAAGCGTTCAGCGGCCGGTGCACCCACGCGGCCCGGGTGCGCTGCAGAGCCGAGCGCGCGCTGCTGTTCAATATCGCATAGCGATAAATGCGCCGATTGGCCCTGTGGCGCGCATGGAAGCCAAGGCCCACCTCCCCGGCCCATTGCAGGGCAATGTCGGGCGCGAGCTTGGTGTTGGCGCCAAGAACCCATGCTCGGCCGGTGCGCGCCGCAGCGGTATCGAAATGAATGACCTGGCCGAGGGCATGCACGCCCTTGTCGGTGCGGCCGGCGCAGATCGCGACGATCGGGTGGCCGGCGACGAAGGACAAGGCCTTCTCAACCGCATCTTGGATCGATCGTGAGTGCGCTTGCGACTGCCAGCCGGCGTACTCGGTGCCGTCATACTCAACGATGGCGGCGACGCGGCGTTGGCTCATGGATCAGCCGGGCAGAGCCTCGATCAGGCGTTGCGCTTCCTGTTTCTGACTGGCAGAACCCTCGCTGACGACCTCCTCGAGAATACTGCGAGCGCCTTCCGGATCACCCATGTCCATGTAGGCTCGCGCCAGATCCAACTTCGTTCCCACCTCGCTCATGGTCACCGGCTCCATTTCCGGCAGCGCGAGCTCCTGGGTGCTGATTTTGCTGGTGCGGGTTGCAGATGTCGCCGATACGGTGCGAAGTTTGTTGGTGGTGCCCTCAGCGCCGTTGAGCGCTTCGCCCACATCAAGATCGACGCGGCGGCTGTGCCCGGTGGCTTCGAAAACCTCGGAGGAGAATCGTTCATCTTCGGCGCGCGGCTGCTCGACGGTGTCGCCGGTCCCCAAGGCGCTGGCGAGCCGGTCCAGATCCAAATCGATGCTGTCGGAGTTGATGCCGCGCAATTTGGAAGTGGAATCCAGGTCACCGCGGTCCGGTTCCTGCACGTCGGAATATTCGGGCGATTTGAGCCTTGATGTCGCTGAAGTCGCGTCTTGGGTGCTGGCGCGGGGCATCTGAACCGTGGGCGCGGACTCCGGGCCCAACACGGCGGTTTTGATCTCCTCGTGGTCGGTGCCGAGATCGGCGACAAAGGAGGCTTCCAATTCCCGTTCGAGCTCGGTCAGATCCTTATCGCGTGCGCGGCTCTCTGCTTCCGCCATCATGCGCCGCGACCTTTCGTCGAGGCCGGCCACCATGGTCGGGGCGTCGGAAGGATGATCGGTCTGCTCCAGCCGCGGGATGCTGACGGACGGGGCGGAGGACTGTTCGAGATGATCGAGATCGAGGCCGAGATCGTCGATCGACACCTCGGCGGTTTGATCGGCTTTGTTCACAGCAGCTTTCGGCGCGGGGCGGCCGCGATCGGCCTGCTTCAACGCGGGAGATTCAGCCGTGGGTGAATCGGCAAAATTCAGCAGTTCGGACTCCACGGTCGGCTCATCGCGCGGCGGCATTTCGCGGGTCGGCGAATCATCCGCGCCGCGCTCCGGTCGGTCCAAGGTGAAGTCAAGATCGGATGAGCCCTGCAAACCCGTCACTTCGCCCGTGGCCGCGGTGTCATCGACGTTTTTGGCGATGGGGTGATCGACGCTGCGCTCGCCTTCCGGATCGCCGAACAAATCGATGTCGACGCGGTTTTCGCCGCCTTCCAGGTTCAGGTCGACCAAGGCACCGGCGCCGCGGCCGCTGCCGGCGCTCGACGCAAACAGCGGCTCGTCCGGGCAAATCTGCTTGCCCATGATGACGATCTTGTCCCATTCGCCGGCCGGCGCACGGTCTCGAGTGGCCTCCAGTCCCTTCGCGGCTTGCAGGAAGGCATCCTTGTTGCCCCAAACGAAGTAAATCTCCAGCAACTTCAGGCGCAGATCGCGCCGATCGGGCTCGCGCTCCAGCGCGATGCGCACCAAGTCCGCCGCCTGGTCGTACAAACCGTACGCCATGTGGAAATCCGCCTCGGCCAGAGGGTCGCCCTGATCGAGGTTGACGGCGCTCTCGCTGGACATGGTGTCCTCGGGCGCCTTGAGGTCCGAGGTGATCGCCCCGAATTTCTCCGCCGGCTCATTGAAATCGGGCATCGGATGCTCGCCGGATTCCTCGACGAGAAACGAATCGTCCTCGCCGCGGCCGGTGCTGATCCTTGCGGTGGGATCACGGAAATTGGTGATGTCGGTGGAATCGAGCCCAGGGAAGTCGCCGCCACCGCCTGTGGTTTCCGGACGGCGGCGCCGCGCCGCGAACATAAGACCGGCGATCAGCAGCACGATTACCGCCGCGGGCACCCACCAATTGCTTGCCACCCAATCGATCCACGATCCCGACTCCGCGGCAGGCGCGGGTTTCTTTGCGACCGGGCGCACTGGTGCGGGTGCGGGCGCGGGGACCGGCGTCGGCGCCGTCGCGCTTTCCGTCGGCGGCGGCAGCGGTGCCGGAGCCGGCGCTGCGGGCTGCGGTGCGTTCGGCTGCGCGGACTGAACCGGTGGCGGCGTAGGCACGGGCGCCGGCGCAGTCGCGGGAGGCGTAACCGTCTTCGCCGTCGGCGGCGCAGCCGCGGCAGGCGTGGCCGGCGTGGCTAACTTGCGCTGCAGTTCGCTGAGTTCATTGTTCTTGATTTCGAGCAATCGGCGCGCCTCGGCGGCCTGCGCTTCTTCCTTGGCGCGTCCCTGCAGAGCTTTGGATTCGGCGCTCGAGGCGGAGCCGCTGCTTTGCGACGTGCCGGCGCCGGCGCCCGGAGTGACCAGGCGCAGATGTCCGGTGGACGCTGTGGCGGCGCCACCGCGCCAGGCTTCCATCTGACGCTTCACTTCGCCAATCGCTTCGGACTGATTCAACGCGGCGACGTCGTCGGCGCCCGGCAATCGCAGCACCGCGCCGCTGCGCAAAATATTGATGTTGCCGCCGAAGGCATCGGGATTCGCGCGATACACCGCGATCATGGTCTTATCCATTTCCGGCCGCGATTCGGCGCGCAAACTGCGGGCGATCTTGCTCAAGGTATCGCCCTTGACCACGCGATAGCTGCCGCCGTTGACAGGACCGGCCGCTTCCGAGGCCGACTGCGCAGGCGCCTCCGACGCGACGCGAGGAGCCGCTCCGCGCCTTGCACGTGATGTGCGACCCGGCGATGAAGTGCCCGGCAACGGTACGGCGGTCGGCTTCTCCTCGGTGGTGCTCGGCAATGGGTTCGCGGCGACCGGGGCGGGTTTGCGTACCGGCGCGGGCGGGCTGACGGGTGCAGGTGCCGTCACCGGCGCTGCCACGGGAGCCGCTGTGCTGGCCTTTTCGCCGGGCGTATACACCGGCGGGTCGAGCAATACCGTGTACTCGCGCATCAATCGGCCACGCGACCAATTCACTTCGACCAAAAATGTCACGAACGGCTCGGGTATGGCATCGGTGGAACGCACCACCAACACATCCCTGCCTTCCTTGCTCTTGCCCAGCTTGAAAGTCAGCGTCGAGAGGAAGGGAGGGCGGTCGATGCCGTAGCGCGTGAACGAATCCTTGCCGGCGAGAGTTGCCTGCATGGCCGCCAATTCGTCCGGAGTGGCCCCAATCAGGTCGATCTCGGCCTTCATCGGCTCGTTCAGCGCTGAGTTCAAGTGAATCTCACCAAGGCCCAACGCCCATGACAAGGACGGGGATAGCAGGCACGCCATCAGCATCAGGCGAGGCACGGTCACAAACATTTCTACTCCCAGAATTCTGGTGGGCAAGCGGGCAAAGATCATTGTGCTATAGGGGCTTGGAAGCGAATTCTCACTTGCCTTTTACATAAGCCAATAACTATATCTTACTGGGATCTATTTACCAAAATCTGGGCCACGGAAACTGCGTTATGCGCCGCACATTTCCGAACATTATCGGCCACCACCCAAAAATTTAGACCCCGATCACGGGTCAAATCTGCCCGTAACCGGCCTACATATACCCGATCGGGCGCCATCGCCAGTGTGGCGGGCGTCGGAAATTCCGCAGAGGAATCCGGATCGATTACGCTCAAACCGGTCCCGCGCTGCAGCACCGCCGTGGCATCCGCCACGCCACAAGCTCGCTCGAAAGCCGCATGAATCGCCAAACTGTGGCCAAAGAACACCGGAACCCGCACGGCGGTGACATTGATCGCCAGCGAGGGAAGGCCCAGGACTTGCCGCGTTTCATGCCACAGGCGCCGTTCCTCGCGCGACACGCCGTCAGCCTCCAGCGCATCCACTTGCGGGATCACATTGAACGCGATCTGCCGGCCAAAGGCGCGCCCCTTAGCCTCCTTGCCGCTCAACATGGCGACGGTCTCGCCGGCCAGTTCGTCCATCGCGCCCCGACCGCTGCCCGACACCGCCTGATAGGTCGCCACATCGACCCGCAGCAGGCCGGCCAGCGCATGCAGCGGCTTCAGTACTGTCGCGAGCGCCACACTGGCGCTTCCCGGGAGAGCCACGAGGCCGCGATCGCCGATCCCGTCGAGAGCGGCAGGATTGACGTCCGCGGCTACCAGCGGCACGCCCGCACGCGTGCGAAACGCCGCGGAGCCGTCGATGACCCAGGCTAGCTCCGCCGCCTCAAGGGCGTAGCGCTCGGAAAGCGCCGCGCGGCCGCAGAAAAAGACCAGATCCACCCGTGAGAAATCAAACGCTGCGACATCGCCGACCTGAAGCTGCGGCTCTTGATCCGTGAGCTGTGCGCCAACATGGCGTTCGTCATCGAGCGCATGCAACTCGGAGAACGGCATCTTGCGGGCCCGCAGTTCGCCGATCACGGCATCGCCGATCAGCGTCGACACGCCGACCACCGCAATGCGCGGCGCTGCGACCTTGGCGTTCATCGGCGCGTGATGTCGGGCGTGGTTGCGGTCACATCGGCACACTGCGCGCGATAGCGCAGGAAGTGATCCATCAACACCAGCGCCAACATCGCCTCGGCAATCGGTGTTGCGCGAAAGCCAACGCAGGGATCGTGGCGCCCCGTGGTCGCGATCTCGACCGGCTCGCCGTGGATGTCGATGGTCTCGCCCGGCAGCGTGATGCTGGAGGTCGGCTTCAGGGCAATACTCACGACAATGTCCTGGCCCGAGGAAATGCCGCCAAGCACTCCGCCCGCATGGTTGCTCTTGAATCCCCGCGGCGTCATTTCGTCGCGATGCTCGGAGCCGCGCTGTTCGACCGACTTGAAACCGGCGCCGATCTCAACGCCCTTCACCGCATTGATGCCCATCATGGCGCTTGCCAGGTCGGCATCCAGGCGCTCGAACACCGGCTCTCCCCAGCCCGGAGGCACGCCTTTGGCGATCACCGTCACCCGCGCGCCGATGGAATCGCCGGCCTCGCGCAGGCGCCAGATGAAATCCTCGAGTTCCAGGACTCGCGAAGGATCCGGGCAGAAAAACGGATTCTCGTACGCTGCCTGCGGACTCACCGGCTGCAGAACGAGGGGGCCCATCTGCGCCAAATAACCGTGAATGTGGATCTGCAGCCGTTCACGCAGGTATTTGCGCGCGATGGCGCCGGCGGCCACTCGCACCACGGTTTCGCGCGCCGAGGAGCGCCCGCCACCCCGATAGTCGCGAAATCCGTACTTTTGCTGGTAGGTGTAATCGGCATGCCCGGGGCGAAAACGATCTTTGATCTTCTCGTAGTCGCGCGAGCGCTGATCTTCGTTCGCCACCAAAATGCCGATCGGGGTACCGGTAGTCTTGCCCTCGAATACGCCGGATACGATGCGCACCGTGTCGGGTTCGCGGCGCTGGCTGGTGAACTGAGAGGTTCCCGGCCGCCTGCGGTCGACATCGACCTGCAGATCCGCTTCGCTGATTTCGAGCCCCGGTGGACAGCCGTCCACCACACAGCCGAGCACCGGACCATGACTTTCGCCAAAGCTGGTTACCGTGAAAATCCGACCGATGGTATTACCCGCCACGCCTAAAGTGCTCCTGTCGCTGCGTCCAGATCCTCTGCATTCAGCAAGAATACCCCCTCGCCGCCCATCGGAATCTGCGGCCAGACAAACGGCAGCTTGGGATAAGCGCGCAGCAGCGCGCCCTCGGTATTGCCGACTTCCACGACCAGGATTCCATGTCCATCAAGATGCGGACGCGCCGACGCCAGTATGGTGCGCACCGAATCCAGTCCATCGGCACCCGAAGCCAGACCCAGCCGCGGCTCGTGCCGGTATTCGCGCGGCAAGGTGCGCATCTCCGCGCGCCCCACATAGGGCGGGTTGCTCACGATGATATCGTAACGACGCCCTTTAACGGCGGCGAAATGGTCGGACCGCAGTACGTTGACGCGGCTTTGCAGCTTCAAGCTGCGCACATTGCGCCGGCACACCTGCAGCGCGGCGGCGGAGATATCGACGGCATCTACGTGCGCCCGCGGGAAGGCCCGCGCGCAGGCCAGGGCGATGGCCCCGGAGCCCGTGCCGATATCGAGGATACGGCGTACACGCGTAGGCGTGATCCAGGGCTGAAACCGCCGTAGCGCAAGGTCTGCGATCGGCGAGCGCGGCACCAGCACGCGCTCATCCACGTACAGATTAAGGCCTGCGAAGAACGCTCGATGGGTCAGGTAGGGAAGCGGAATGCGCTCGCTGATCCTGCGGCGCAGAATATGCTCGATGCGCTCGAGCTGCCGCGCGCTTAAGCATCGCTCATAGGCGCCAGCGCCCTGCTCATGCGCGAGCCCGGCAACGAAGAACACGAGCTCAGCAGCTTCGTCGCGCGCATTGTCCGTGCCATGACCGAAATGGACTCGCGCTTTGCGGAGCGCTCGGGCGCAGCGCTCGATCGCGGCACCGACGTTGCGCGCGCCGACGGTTTTGATTCCTGTGTGGGATAATCGCGGCATGACGGCTCGGTCGAAAATAGTGTCCTTGGTGTTCATCGGCTTTGCCGCTGCCGGCGGGATCGCCGCTGCGCTGCTGTGGCCGCAGCAGCAGCCGGCCATGGAACTGGCGACCGGTACTTTGCTCACACCCCGCCGCGCACTGCCCGATTTTAGCTTGATCGACAGCCAGGGTCGCAGCTTTGGGCCAGCCAACCTGCGCGGTCGTTGGTCCATGCTGTTCTTCGGCTATACCAATTGTCCGGATTTCTGCCCGACCACGCTCAGCACTCTGGCGGCAATGCAAAAGCAACTGCGCGCCGAACACTCCGTGATTCCCCAAGTTATCTTCGTGTCCGTCGATGCGAAACGCGACACGCCGGCACAATTGGCCAATTACGTGCCCTATTTCGATCCGGAATTCATCGGCCTCACCGCCGCCGATCAGCCGGCCATTGAGGCCCTCGCAAAGCAGTGGGGAGTTGCGGTGATGGTGCAGCCGCCAAAGGACGGCAGCTACACGGTGGATCACTCGAGTGCGATCTTTGTCCTCGACCCCGCGGGCCGTCTTGCCGCGATCTTGAGCGGCCCATTCACGGTGGGCGCGCTACAGAGTGATTTCCGGCGCATCGTGACCGGCGGCGCATGAACTTCAGCCGGCTATTCGTGTGGCTGCAATACGTGATGCCGCAGCATGCGCTGTCGCGTTTGGTGCTGCGCGCCACGCGAGTACGCTCGCGGCGATTCAAGAATTGGCTGGTGCGCGGGTTTCTCAAGCTCTATACGGTCGACATGAGCGAGGCCGCAGAGACCGACCCGTTTGGCTACGGCAGCTTCAACGAATTCTTTACCCGGGCACTCAAGCCCGGTGCGCGTCCCATCGCCGAGGACCCGTGTGCCATCGCCTGTCCGGCCGACGGCATCATCAGCGAAGCCGGCCGCATTGAAGGCGATTCGCTGCTGCAGGCGAAAGGACGCCGCTACACCTTGAGGGCATTGCTGGCCGCACGGCCTTGGGCGAGCCGATTCGAGGGCGGCTCGTTTGCAACCATCTATCTTGCGCCCTTCAACTATCACCGCGTGCACTCACCGCTGCGCGGACAGCTCAAGGAAACGGTTTACGTTCCGGGCCGACTGTTCAGCGTCAACGCCGTCACCGCCTCGCATGTACCCGGGCTGTTCGCGCGCAATGAACGGGTGTTGACCCTGTTCGACGCGGCTTGTGGTGAGTTTGCGCTGATCCTGGTCGGAGCCCTGAATGTGGGCAGCATCGCCACGGTCTGGGGCGGCGACATCACGCCCGCCGCCAGGCGCGTGCTCACGGTGCTGCCGCCGCATGACATCGCTCTCGAGAAAGGCGCGGAGCTCGGCCGGTTCAACATGGGTTCGACCGTAATCATCTTGTTTCCGGCGCATCGCGCTCGCTGGCTTGCCGGTGTGCGCGCGGGCTTGCGCGTCAGGCTCGGCCAATCCTTGGGGCTTCTCGAATGAATTGGCGGCCGACGGCAACCCCTGCGGCGTTGGCGCGGCGCGCCGATCTGCTGCACCGGGCCCGCCTATTCTTCAGCGAGCGCCATGTGCTGGAAGTCGAGACGCCGATCTTGAGCGCCGCCGCGGTAAGCGACCCGCAAATTGAATCGCTGGCGACTCGGGTGGCCGGCATGCCGGGACATAAGTATCTCTGCACCTCCCCCGAATACGCGATGAAGCGCCTGTTGGCGGCAGGCAGCGGCGACATCTACCAAATCTGCAAGGTGTTTCGCGACGCCGAGCGCGGCCGCTGGCACAGCCCCGAGTTCACGATGATCGAGTGGTATCGCCTAGGAATGGACGATACCGCTCTGATGGACGAAGTGGAGGCATTGGTGCGCGCGCTGCTCGCTCCCGTGCGAAGTGTGGGGAATGCCGAGCGCCTGAGCTATTCGGCCGCCTTGCAGCGCCACGCCGGAGTGGATGCCTTCAGCTCGAGCGATCAAGAATTGCGCCAGGCGGCGCTGCGCCATGGGATCGCTTGCGACGCCGAGCTCGACCGCGATGCCAGGCTCGATCTTCTGATGGGGCTCATCGTCGGACCGCGCCTAGGGCGCGAGGTGCCAAGTTTCATCTGCGACTACCCGGCGTCGCAAGCCGTACTGGCGCGCTTGCGGCCCGCATCGCTGCCGGCGGTGGCGGCGCGCTTCGAGCTGTATCTCGACGGTCTCGAACTCGCGAATGGCTTTCATGAGCTCGCAGCGCCGCAGGAGCAGCGCGCGCGCTTCAACCAGGACTTAAAGGTGCGCCAGGCCCGCGGCCAAAGTCAGCCGCCGCTGGATGAAAATCTGCTGGCGGCGCTTGAGGCGGGCTTGCCGGATTGCGCAGGAGTCGCGCTGGGATTTGACCGGCTGGTTGCGATCGCATTGGGAGCGGATCGGCTGGCGGATGCCACGGCATTCAGCATCGACAATGCATGACGCTTGCGGCTTAAGGCGCTAGCCTTTACCGCGCGACAGATACTCGCCGGTGCGCGTATCGATGCGCAGCATTTCGCCTTCATTGATGAACAGCGGCACCCGCACCATGGCGCCGGTTTCCAACTTGGCCGGCTTCGAACCTCCGGTCGCGGTATCGCCGCGCACGCCCGGGTCGGTCTCGATGACCTTGAGCTCCATGTGGGCCGGCGGGGTGACCTGCAGCGGCACGCCGTTCCACAATGTCACCACGCAAATCGTGCCGTCCTTGAGCCACTGGGCGCCTTCGCCGACCGCTTGTTTGGAGGCGGTGAGCTGCTCGAAGGTATCGGGCACCATGAAATGGAAAAAGTCCCCGTCGCTGTACAGATACTGCATGTCCGTGTCGACCACGTCAGCAGCCTCCACCGTGTCTCCGGACTTCCACGTACGCTCGATGGTGCGGCCGGTTTTCAGATTGCGGACCCGGACTCGGTTGAACGCCTGTCCCTTGCCGGGTTTGACCATCTCATTCTCGACGATGGCATAGGGATCGCCGTCGATGAGAATCTTCAGGCCGGCCTTGAATTCGTTGGTGCTGTAATTAGCCATCGAGAGGCCTCGAGTTAAAGGGCGCGTATCATAGCTGCAACCCGCGCCATGTTGCCAGTGTTGACGGCTGTCCCAGAAACACCCTAACCCCGGTGTTACACTTTGCGACTGTAAAACGAGGATTTAGCGTAAGTGACCGAACAGGGGGCCGTTCCGATGATCGTCATGACGAGGTCGCAGGACCACGTCGAAGCGATCAACAGCACGCTGCGCAAGGCCGGCCATCCGGTGCATTGCACCTGGCTGCCCGATGCAAGGGACTTGGGCGATGCGCTGACGCAGATCAATCCCGAGATGCTGATCGCATTCATCGACGAGCTCGGCATCGATCTCGCTTCGATCATGAAGGTCAAGCAGCAGAACGCGCCGGAGATGCCGGTGTTGATAGCGCGCGCGAGCGTCGATGAAGCGGCGATTGCCGAGGCGATGCGCCTTGGCTGCCAGGACGTGGTGACTCTGGAAAATCGCAGCCGCTTGCAGGCGGTGGTCAGCCGGGAACTGCGCGCATTCCGGCTGGAGCGTGCCCTGTCGACGACGCTGTCCTCGGCGCGCGAGTATCGCGAGCAGCTGCAGAACTTTCTCGAAGGCTCGGCCGACGCCATCACGCACGTGCAGGAAGGCATCATCGTGGATGCGAATCGCGCGTGGCTCGAACTGTTCGGCTACTCCGAGAACGACGCCTTGACCGGCACGCCCCTGATGGATCAGTTCGAGCAGGAGACGCACGCGGCGCTCAAGGGCGGCCTGGTCGCCTGCCTGCAGGGCAAGTGGAGCGGCCACACGCTGAAGGTACAAGCGCTGTTGTCGGACGGCTCGACCCTGCCGCTCGAATTGATGCTCACGCGGGCCGACTTCGAGAACGAACCGGCGGTGCGCATCGCGATTTCTGCGGTGCGCAAAAAGGATCGCGATCTGGAAGTGCAGCTCGCCGACGCGGTGCAAAATGATGCCAGCACCCAGTTCTTGCAGCAGCGTTATCTCATAGCCGCAGTGCGCGAACGCGCGGCGCAGAGCATGAAAGGCGGCGTGCGCCTGTTCGCGCATCTCAAGCCCGACCGCTTCATCGATATCCAGCATGCCATCGGCGTGCTCGCCAGCGAGGATTTCATGGCGCAGCTCGCGGAGCTGCTGCGCTCGCAGCTTGCCAACACCGATCTATGCGGCCGCTTCGGCGGCAATGGCTTTCTGATCATGCTGGAGCGCGGCACCGCCAAGGATGTCGAGACCTGGGCCGAGAACGTGGTCAAGCGCGTCAACGAACATTTGTTCGTGAGCGAGGACAAGACGCTGTCGGCGACGGTCACCGTGGGCTTGGGGTTGATGCCCGCCGCCAATGCGGAGGTGGGTGCCGCCATTGAGGATGCGGTGAGCGCGACGCGCCGTGGGCGGGAACTCGGCGGCAATCAGATGTACATGGTGGACAAAGCCGACACCGACACACGGGTGCAGGCCTACGACAAGATCTGGGTCAAGCACATCAAGAGCGCCCTGATGGAGAATCGATTCCGCCTGGTGCAGCTGCCGATCGCCAGCCTGCTCGGCGAAGACAAGGGCATGTTCGATGTGCTGGTGCGCATGCTGGACGAACAGGGCAGCGAGGTGCTGCCGGCGGAGTTCATCGCGGCGGCGGAGCGCAACGATTTGATGAAGAACATCGATCGATGGGTGATCGGCGCGTCGATGTCGTTTGCCGCCAACCGCAAGGCCGCCTGCATTTTCGTGCGCCTGTCCAAGGACACGCTGCTCGACAAGAGCCTGCTGCCCTGGGTGGAAACGCAGCTGAAGTCCTTGAAATTCGAACCCAAGCGCCTGTGCATGCAGGTGACCGAGGAATTCGCCACTCAATACGTGCGGCAGACCAAGGAGCTGGCGGAGCAGCTGCGCAAGCTCGGCTTTCGCTTCGCACTGGAGCATTTCGGCACGGGCCGCGATCCTCTGAAGCTGCTCGCCGACATTGAAATGAATTTCATCAAGGTCGACGGCTCGTTGATGCAGGGTCTGTCCACGAATCAGATCCAGCAGCAGCGCGTCAAGGGTCTGGTCGAAGCGGCGAAACGCCGCGGCATCGAAACCGTGGCCGAGCGGGTCGAAGACGCCAACACCATGGCGGTGTTGTGGCAGCTTGGCATCGAGTTCATTCAAGGCTACTTCGTCAATGCCCCCGAAGATGTGACCATGTCGGGCGAGCGCTAAGCCTAGCCGGGCGAGGCCTCCAGCCGATCGACCTGCTTGTACGCCCGCGAAAATCTCTGGCGGCGCTGGCCCTTCTTGTCCTGGAACTGTTTGAGTTCCTCGAATTTGAGCTTCATCGGCGCGCTGTTGCCGCTGTAGATGGTCAAGACTTCGCCGGGGGCAACCACCGCCATCGCCACCAGGTACTGCTTGCGCTCGGCGGATTTTTTGCCCGGAATGCCGAAGAGATTTTGGCCCTTGCCGGCGCTCATTTCCTCGATTTGATCGGCCGGCAGCGCCAACACCTCGCCGTTGTTGTTGACGAATATCGCGAGCGCCGACCGGTCGGGCAGCGGCTGCGCCGGCAGGACCAAGGCGTTCTCGGGCACCTTCAGCACCGATTTGCCCTTTTTGTTGCGCGCATACAGCTCACGCAGCTTCACCGTGAATCCATAGCCGGCGTCGCTTGCGAGCAGCCATAGATCATCCGGTTCGCCGATCAGCACCGCGGCGAAGGTCGCGCCGTCCGGAGGATCCACGGTGCCGGATAGCGGCTCGCCATAACCGCGGGCGGCGGGCAGCTGATGCGCATCGAGGCTGTAGGCGCGGCCGGTGGAATCGATGAAAACCGCCTGCTGCAGATTGCGGCCCCTGGCGGATGCCTGATACTCATCGTCCCCTTTGTAGCTCAATGAGCGCACGTCGATGTCATGGCCTTTGGCGGCCCGCACCCAGCCCAAGCGCGACAGCACCACCGTGGTCGCCTCGCTGGTCAGAAGATCGGCGTCCGCGATGGCCTGCGCCGCTTCCCGCTCCACCAATTTTGTGCGGCGCGCATCGCCGTGTTCTTCCGCGTCTTCGAGCAATTCCTCGCGTACCAGCCTGGAGAGCCGCGCCTTGCTCTTCAGGATCTTCTCGATCTCGTCGCGTTCTTCCGCCAGTTTTTTCTGCTCGTCGCGGATCTTCATCTCTTCGAGCCGCGCCAAATGACGCAGCTTGGTCTCGAGAATGGCCTCAGCCTGCTCGTCGGAGAGCTTGAAACGCTTGATCAGCACCGGCTTCGGCTGATCCTCGGTGCGTACGATGCGAATGACTTCGTCAAGATTCAGATACGCGATCAGCAAGCCGTCCAGGATGTGCAGGCGCGCCGACAGCTTGTCGTGGCGGAACTTCAGGCGCCGCGTCACCGTGTCCTTGCGGAAATCCAGCCACTCGAGCAGCAGCTGCTTCAAACCCATGACGCGCGGGCGCCCGTCCATGCCGATGACGTTGAGATTGACGCGGTAGTTGCGCTCCAGATCCGTGGTCGCGAACAAATGCACCATCAGCGCCGTGGTATCGACGCGGTTGGATTTGGGCACGATGACGAGGCGCGTCGGATTCTCGTGATCCGACTCGTCGCGGATGTCGTCCACCATCGGCAGCTTCTTCTGCTGGATCTGCGCGGCGATTTGTTCCTGAATCTTGGTGCCGGAAGCTTGAAACGGCAGCGCATCGATGACGATCTCGCCGTCCTCGATCTCGTAGGTGGCGCGCGCCCGAAAGCTACCGTTGCCGGTGTCGTACAGTTGCACGAGGTCGGCGCGCGGCGAGACGATCTCGCCCCCGGTGGGAAGGTCCGGACCTTTGATGTGCGCCATGAGTTTGCGCGTCGTCAGGTCCGGATCATCGAGCACCGCCACGCAGGCATTCACCACTTCGCGCAAATTGTGCGGCGGAATGTCGGTGGCCATGCCGACGGCGATTCCCGATCCGCCGTTCAACAGGATGTTGGGAACGCGCGCCGGCAGCATGGTGGGCTCTTCCAGGGAGCCGTCAAAATTCGGCGCCCAGTCCACGGTGCTCGCACCGAGTTCCTGCAGCAGCAGATCGGCGTAGCGGGTGAGCCGCGATTCGGTGTAGCGCATGGCGGCAAAGGACTTCGGGTCATCGGTCGATCCCCAGTTGCCCTGGCCGTCGACTATGGGATAGCGGTACGCAAAATCCTGCGCCATGTGCACCATGGCCTCGTAGCAGGCGGAATCGCCATGCGGATGGAACTTGCCGATCACATCGCCGACGGTGCGTGCCGATTTTTTGTGCTTGGCGCCCGCCGCGAGCGCAAGTTCGCTCATGGCGTACACGATGCGCCGCTGCACGGGTTTGAGACCGTCGCCCAAGGCCGGCAGCGCGCGGTCGAGGATGACGTACATCGAGTAATCGAGGTAGGCGCGCTCGGCGAAGTTCTTCAAGGGTTCCTTTTCCACCCCGTCAAAATTGAGCTCTTGGTCTTTCATAGGCGCCGCGCTAGATGCGCGCGAGATTACCCTTGCTTTCGAGCCATTCGCGCCGATCGCCGGCGCGCTTTTTCGCGAGCAGCATGTCGAGCATTTGATCGGGGCTGTCTTTCGCGTCGATGGTCATTTGCACCAGGCGGCGCGTTTGCGGCGCCATGGTGGTTTCGCGCAATTGCAGGGGGCTCATTTCGCCCAAGCCTTTGAAGCGCGTGACGACGGGTTTGGTGCGCGGATTCTCCGCGCTGATGCGCTTCAACGCCTTGTCGCGCTCCGGCTCATCGAGCGCATAGATCACTTCCTTGCCGGCGTCGATACGGAACAGCGGCGGCATGCACACGTAGATGTGGCCGGCGGCAACCAGCGGCCGGTAATGGCGCAGAAAAAGTGCGCATAACAAGGTGGCGATATGCTGACCATCGCTGTCGGCGTCCGCCAGGATGCAGATTTTGTGATAGCGCAGCGCCGATAGATCGGTAGCGGCGGGTTCGACGCCGATGGCGATGCTGATGTTGTGGACTTCCTGGGACTCAAGCACTTCGGCGCTGTCGGCTTCCCAGGTGTTCAAGATCTTGCCGCGCAGCGGCATGATGGCCTGCGTCACCCGGTCGCGCGCCTGCTTGGCGGAGCCACCGGCCGAATCACCCTCGACCAGAAACAGCTCGCCGCGAACCGGATCCTGGGTCACGCAGTCGGCGAGTTTTCCGGGCAGCGCGGGACCCGCGACGATGCGCTTGCGCGCGACTTTCTGGCTGTCCTTGAACCGCTGCTGCGCGTTGGCGATGGCGAGCATGGCGATTTTCTCGCCTTGATCGGGATGTTGATTGAGCCATAGGGCGAAGGCATCCTTGATCACGCCCTGCACAATGCCCGCGGATTCGCGCGAGGAGAGTTTTTCCTTGGTTTGTCCGGCGAATTGCGGGTCGCGCATCTTCATCGACAGCACGAAACTCACGCCGTCCCACACATCCTCGGGGCTGAGCTTCAGTCCACGCGGCACCAGATTGCGAAACTCGCAAAATTCGCGCACCGCGTCCGACGCGCCGGCGCGCAGTCCGTTGACGTGCGTGCCGCCTTCCACGGTGGGAATCAAATTGACATAGCTTTCGCCGACGCTGTGCTCGGACTGAAGCACCCAGGCAAACGCCCATTCCAGCGATCCGCCGTCGATGTCGCGTTTGCCGTAAAAGGTCTCGGCCGGCAGCAGTTCCGCCTTGCCCAGCTCCTCCGTGAGATATTCGTGCAATCCGCCGGTGTAGAACCATTCGTCGTGTTCGCCGGTGATCTGATTGTCGAGCGAGACCCGCAGATTCGGGCACAGCACTGCCTTGGCGCGCAGTACATGTTTGAGCTTCGGCACGGCGAATTTGTCGGTGTCGAAATACTTCGGATCCGGCCAGAAGCGTAAGGTCGTGCCGGTTTTGGACTTGGCGACATCGCCCACCACCTCGAGCTTGGAGGTGGGCTTGCCGCCCGCGAAGCTCAAGTTGTATTCCTTGCCGCCGCGCCGCACCCAGCACTCGAGGTTCTTGGAAAGCGCGTTCACCACCGACACCCCGACGCCGTGCAGGCCGCCGGCGTGCTGGTAGGTGCGTTCGTTGAATTTCCCGCCCGCATGCAGGCGCGTCAATATCAGTTCGACGCCGCTGATCTTTTCCTTCGGGTGAATGTCGACCGGCATGCCGCGGCCGTCGTCCTCGACCTGGCAGGAGCCGTCCTTGAACAGCGTGACCTCGATATTTTTGCAGTAGCCGGCGAGCGCTTCATCGACGCTGTTGTCGATGACTTCGTGCGCGAGATGATTCGGCCGCGTGGTGTCGGTGTACATGCCGGGGCGCCGGCGAACCGGATCCAAGCCGCTCAGCACCTCGATATCGGAGGCCGTATAAGACGATGCCATCAATTACCTCATCTAGAAGGCGCCGGAGTCTAGCACTTAAGTCCGCCTTGGGATCAGCTGGCAGCCGCGGCGCGATTCGGCTATCTTTCCTGACGCCATGGGCATTGCAAACCAGCAGAATATGATCCGCACCATTCCGGTACTGCCGCAGCCGTACGGCATCCGGGTGCGGCTGCGGCGGGGTGATCCATTCGCCAAGCTGGTGGGCGCGGACTGGCAAAAGACCCATTGGTTTTTCACCGCGGCCGAGCGCGATCGGGTGCTCGAGGACATGTCCCGCAAGCATGAATACTCGCGTATCGGCGATGCACCGGTACTGGTCTTCGAGAAAGTGGAGAAACTCGGCGAGAGCCGCAGCTTCTAGCGACTCGATTTGCCCCGCAAGCGGCGCCTCAAAAGGTGCGGCCGAGGAACAACGAGAACGCGGCGTTACCGGCCGTGTCGTAGCCCGAACCCAGGTACAGGGGACCGAGGTAGGTATCGAAGGCCACGAACACCGATGCGTCCTTGCGCGCCGAGCCGAATGACATGTCGCCGCGCTGCTGCCAGGTATTGCCGAGCTCCAGCGAGGCGCCGATGTAGATCGGGACCTCGAACAAGCCCTCGCCGCCGCGGCTGATCCTGCGGAAATAGATCGCACGGGTGATGGCGTAGTTCGGGCCAAGCAAGGATTGGGGCGCAAGACCGGATAAATTGAAGAACCCGCCCAACGTGTAGAGATCCTGCAACGCCGTGGGATCGATGGTGCCGTTCAAGGTGGTGCCCGCCGACGTCCAGAGCACGATGGTGTTGCGGCCGGACGAACGAGCCAGCAGCCAATCCGTCTGCACCTTGTCAAAGGGAAAGTCGCCGCCCAGATTGGTACGGTTGGCATCCCATTGCAGGGTGAATGTCTGGCCGTCGCGGGGAAAATGCACATTGTCGAGACGGTCGTAGCTGAATTTGAAGAACAGCTCGCCGTTGTTGTACTGCGATTGCGCCAGCGCCGGGTTGCCCCAATTGTCGTGCGTCGCGCCATTCAGCCGGTGATATCCGACGCGAATCTCGCCCCAATTGCCGAGGTTGGCGCCGACGTCCAAATCCGCCTCCGCCTGGCGATCTCGAAAATCGGCGATCTGGGTGTTGTTGGTATAAATCGGCAGATCCTTGCCTTCGACGCGCAAGCTGGGCGCCACGAACCAGGTGCGTGCCGCATTCAGCGGCTGATAGAACTCGCTGGCAAGCTTCTGGTCCGAGCCGACCATCACATCGGTCACGAGCTCTGCGCCCAGCGTATTCAGTTCCGTGACGATGAAGCGCGCCGCGGCGTTGTAGCGGCTGTTGCCCTGGAAATCGTCCTCCAGACTCAGGCCAAAGCGCACGTAATTCGGGCCCCAGGTTTTGCGGCGCGCCCTGACCTCTATGCCGGACTCCTGCTCGGCACCGGCGCCCTGATCCACCAGCGAGTAATCGACGGTCTCGAAATTGCCGAGGCCGTAGATGTCGGTGATCACCGCGCCCACCGCCTGGCTGTCCAGGGGCTTGCCTACCAGCGGCTGCATGTCCGCCATGATGGTCTTTTCGTAGCGCTTGGATTCTGCATCGACGCGCACGAACTTGATCTCCGGCAAGCCGGGTTCGCGCGCCGTGCGCCGCGCGACGTACTCCTCGTACGCCGCATCGCCGACGCCCACGGTGGCGAGACGCGCAAGCTGGCCGCGCGCCGCGTTCTCACCGGCGCTGATCGTGGCCGTGGGCGCGCTGAAGTCAGTCGAACTGGCCGTGCCGATGGCGGGCTCGATCAGAATGTCCGAGGGTCCCAAGGTGGCACGCTGCCGGTCCGCATCCTTGCGCACCAAGATCGCCAGCATCTGGTTGGAGATCGTCAGCGCCGAATCCAGCGCGGCACGCGGCTGCAGCGGAAAGCTCACGTCGGACACGATGAGAATATCGGCATGCATCCCGCGCGCCACATCGATGGGCAGATTTTCCGCCAGACCGCCGTCAACCAATAATTGACCCTGCGACTCGGCCGGCGCGAACACGCCCGGGGCCGAGATGCTCGCGCGCATGGAAAACGCCAGATCACCTTTGTCCATGAGCACCGCATTGCCGGTCAACAAATCGGTCGCCACGGCGCGAAACGGCGTGGGCAGCGAATCGAAGTCGGTGTTGGTGCCGAATGGCAGAGTCAATTGGCGCAGCGTCTCCTGCAGTTTCTGGCCCTGAATCAGACCCTTGGGCAGCAGGATTTTTCCGTGCCGGAGCCCCAGCGGCAGGCGCACGAGGAAATTTTTGTCGTCCTGCTTGCGCCTGAATGCCAGTTCGCGGCGCGGCGGCGCATCGCGAAACGCCGCCTGCCAGTCCAACGAGCGAATGGCGGCGTCGATCTCGGCCGCCGTCATGCCGCTCGCATACAAACCGCCGACCACGGCGCCCATGCTGGTGCCGGCAATGCAATCGATGGGAACCTTCATCTGCTCGAGAATCTTCAGCACGCCGATGTGCGCCATGCCGCGCGCACCCCCGCCCGACAGTACCAGACAGATGCGGGGCCGCACCTTGGGGTCAGGCGCGGTGGCGCTTGTGGCCGAGGCGGATCCGGCCGCGAACAAGCTGCCGGCGGCCAGCGCACACACCAATCCACTTCGTAGGCGGGACTTCCCCATGTTGGGGAGATAGTTTAGAGGACCACGTCGATGTTGGAAGCGGTAAAGATATTGGTGGCCGAATTATAGAAGCCCCTGGCCGTGAACTTCGTTGCCGGCGTCGGCACCGCGAAAGTAGCGTCCAACTGCGTGACGAAGGCGGCGAAGCCGTTGAAGCTTTGAATGGGAGCGGTGGTCACGCCATTGATGGCGCCGGCTCCCACGCTGAAGCGCGGCGTGAACAGCGGCAGGCCATTGGACGCTGGCACCGCCACGGCCGGCACGATCGTCAGCGGCGGCAGCGCGCTCAAGGTCGTGATGTCGATGCTCTGCGCGCCGATGCGAATCTCGCCGGAGCCGAAGGCGGCATTGGTCACATTGATCGTCAAGCCGCTGTCGGCGAGCGTGGCAAATGGCGCGGCGGTGCCGGTGCCGGTCCAGCTGACCACCATGGTGGCGGGCACGGACTGCTGCGCGTTCATGGATTCGGCAATGAAATCCGGCGGCGCCGTCCCGAAGGGACTGGTGAAGCCGTCGATCCACAAAAGACCGCCGGGTGCGAGGGGAGTCACGCCGTCCGCGCCGACCGGCAAGGCGAGGGTCCCGGTATTGACCAGGTAGCTGGCGGCGACCGGATCCTGCGCGGCGCTGGTGCCGTTGCCGGCGAAAGTGTAATTGCTGACCGGCCAATCGTTGATGGCCTGCAGATTCATCACCAAGCTGCCGGCCGCGGAGGAAACAAGTGATCCGAACATCTCGGTGGACTGCAAGCGCACCGAACCGGTGTTCGTGGAAGTATTTCCGGTTGCGTCGAGCTGAGTGACGTTATTCAAGCCCAAGGAGTACAGGCCGCGGGCGGTGATGTGCTGACCCACGGACACCGAGTTGTAATTGAGATTCGGCAGCGTCGAAGTGCCGTCGGCGGTCACCAGGGTGGCCGGCCCCACGGTCACCTGCGAGTCGATGTCCTCGTATTGCACGATTTGAGCGGAGTTTGCGAACAAGGTCGCGCCGCGCAACGTCAGTACATTGCCATTGCGCGCGATCACGTCGCCCTCCAGGCCATCGGTGTAAAAGTCCTCGAGGGTGCTGGTGGCAATCACGTAGTTGGGATAGAAAATTCCGGCGGTAATGGTCGACACCGTGGTCGGCGTCGGCTGAAAAGTACAGTAGGCGGCCGTCATGGTGGACCCGGCCGAGGCCAGCGACAGCGCCTGCAGACCGGGTTTGCCAACGTAGGTGAGCCCATTCAGCGTGAACACGGTACTTGCGGTGTTGAACAGGGTCAGTGTCCCCAAGGCGTTCACTTCGTCGAAAAACGGCCGCACATAGGTCGAATACGTGCCGACGTCGACGCTGGAATTCACCAGCGGGCCGCGCACGCGGATCAGTTTGTTGTCGGACGCGGTGGTCGCGATGGTGAAGTAGGGTTTCACCACCACGGTGGGCGGACTGGTCGTCAAATCCACCCGGCTCGATGCCGCCAGGTCGTAATTGACGGCAATGCGCAGGGCGTTGGTCGACGCATAGGTTTGTTGCAACACCAGTGGATTGCTCGGATCGAAGTTCACGACAAGGCCCACGGTGGTGACCGCGGCTCCCGTGGGGTCCACGATCTTCGCCTGCACGGGCGCGCCGTTGACCATCACGGATATCTGCGCCTGGGTGAAATCCAGCTGGAGGGTCGCCGATGTGTAGGTATCGACCGGCACGCCGGCGCTCGACCAAAGTTCCGAGAATTTCACCAGCTTGGTGAAATCGACGGTTTCCGGCACCGTGATCACGTTGATGAGCCCGTAGGTCTTGCCGGTCAATTGCAGCCCGGAAACGACCACGATATAGCTGGTGAAATCGCCGGGCTCATCGGTCAACGACGTCCATACGACGCCGTAGTTGCTGTTCACAGTATTCTTGTGGCAGCCGGCTGCGACCAAACCGAATACACATGCGCATAACAGCGCCGCCACGCGCCTACCAGCCTTATCTTTGAACAATGAATGCACTACGACTTCCAATTATTGAGGGGGGGTGATGGTTCGAGGCTGCGTAGAATAAAGGCTTTCGAGACTTTGCGCGCAGCAAAGTTCCATTTTCGGCGGGCCCGCGCGCCTTCACACCCCGGTAGGGCGCGGCACTTGCTGGGTAATACAGTGGATATTGCCCCCGCCCAGCAAGATCTCGCGGGTGGCGACGCCGAGTACGCGGCGGGTCGGAAACAGCCGCTTGAGGATGCGCATTGCGCCGGCATCGCGGCGTTTGTCGTATAGCGGCATGACCACGCACTTGTTCGCGACATAGAAGTTGATGTACGACGCGGGCAATCGATCGCCGGCGCGGCGCGGATGGCTGCCCGCATGGGCATCGATTCCAGCCGCCTCCTCCGCGGTCATGAACAGCGGCCCCGGCTGATGAATTTTGTGAATTTCCAAGCGGCGGCCCTGCGCGTCCCTTGCATGCCGCAAGCGCTGGTAGGCGTCTTGCGAAATCTCGTACTGCGGATCGTTGCGATCGTCGGTCCAGGTGAGCGCGACCTGCCCAGGACTTGTGAAGCAGGCGAGTTCATCAATGTGGCCGCCGGTCTCGTCCTGATAGACGCCCTTGCCGAGCCAAATGACATGGGTCACCTTAAGATAACGCCGCAACTGCTCCTCTATTTCATCGCGGCCCAGTTGCGGATTGCGATTCGGATTGAGCAGACACTCTTCGGTGGTCAGGCACGTGCCTTGACCATCGACATGAATGGCGCCGCCTTCCATGACGAACGAAGTGCGGTAGCGGTCCGCCTGTTCCAGCTCCAGCACCTTTTGCGCAACCTCATCGTCCCGATCCCAGGGAAAGTACAGACCTCCCCGCAAGCCTCCCCAGGCGTTGAACGTCCAGTCGATGCCGCGGCGGCGGCCTTTCTCATCGATGACGAAGGTCGGGCCGCAGTCCCGCATCCACGCGTCGTTGCTGCTCAATTCGACCACGCGCACCTTGCCCGGCAGCCGCGCGCGCGCATTGCGAAACTGTGCCGCCGAGACCCCGACGGTAACCGCTTCCCCGGTGGCGATCGCCGCGGCCACTTGAGCGAATGCGGCCTGCGCCGGTTTGGCGCCGTTGCGCCAGTTGTCCGCACGTTCCGGCCAAAGCATCCAGCAGCCCGCATGCCGTTCGAACTCCGCGGGCATGCGGAAGCCGTCTTTCGCGGGTGTTGATCTTAAGGTGCGCAATGCGGGTCTCCGGTCGCGCATGCTAGCATTGCAGCCGCATTTACAGGAGCAACCGAATGTCAGACGCGAAGCCTGCGCCCGTGCAGATCCCCGCCGGCGGCGAGAAAATCACCATCGCGAACGGTCAATTGCGCGTGCCCGATCAGCCCATCATTCCCTTCATCGAAGGCGACGGCACGGGCCGCGACATCTGGCGGGCGAGCGTACGGGTTTTCGACGCCGCGGTGCAGAAGGCGTACAAGGGCGCGCGCAAGATTCACTGGATGGAAGTTTTCGCGGGCGAGAAAGCCAACAAGGCCTACAACACCTGGCTGCCCGACGAAACCGTGAAGGCCTGCCGCGACTACCTGATCTCCATCAAGGGTCCGCTCACGACCCCGGTGGGCGGCGGCATTCGTTCGCTGAATGTGGCCTTGCGTCAATTGCTGGATCTGTACGTGTGTCTGCGGCCGGTGCGCTGGTTCAAAGGAGTGCCCTCCCCCGTCAAGACGCCGGAAAAGGTCGACATGGTGATCTTCCGCGAAAACACCGAGGATATTTACGCCGGGATCGAATTCGAGGAAGGCTCCGCTGAAGCCAGGAAATTCCTCGACCTGTTCAAGCAGAATTTCCCGAAGCAGTTTGCCAAGATCCGTTTTCCGGACAGCTCCGGCATCGGCTTGAAGCCCGCTTCCCGGGAAGGCACCGAACGGTTGTTCCGCGCCGCCGTCAAGTACGCGATCGACAACAAGCGCAAGAGCGTGACGATCGTGCACAAAGGCAACATCATGAAGTTCACCGAAGGCGCGTTTCGCGGCTGGTCCTACGCGCTGGCCGAGCGGGAATTCCCCGCCCAGGTCTTCACCTGGGAACAATGGGAGCGCATCAAAAACGCCAAGGGTGAAAATGAAGCGAATGCAGAGATGGACGCCGCCAAGAAAGCCGGCAAGATCATCGTCAAGGACGCCATCGCGGACATCACCTTGCAGCAAGTGCTGACCCGTCCGGACGAATTTGACGTGGTTGCGACGATGAATCTGAACGGCGACTATTTATCCGATGCGCTGGCCGCCCAGGTCGGCGGCATCGGCATCGCTCCCGGCGGCAATATCAACTACATGACCGGCCACGCCGTCTTCGAAGCGACCCATGGCACGGCGCCAAAGTATGCGGATCTCGACAAGGTCAATCCCGGATCGGTAATCCTCTCCGGTGAAATGATGTTTCGCTACATGGGCTGGCTTGAGGCAGCCGATGCCATCATCGGCGCGATGGACAAAACCATCGCGCAAAAAACCGTCACCTACGATTTCGCGCGGCTGATGCAGGGAGCCACCGAGGTCAAGTGCAGCGAATTCGGCGATATCCTGATCCGCAACCTTTGACGGCTACGCTATCCGGCGGCGCCGGCCAGCTTGAGTTGCGCGCTGTGGGGCAGCGAACGCTGCTTCAGGATATCGAACGCGGCAATCCGATACGCCTCGCTCATGGTGGGGAAGTTGAATATCTGCTCGATGAAGAAATCGGCGGTCGCACCGGTGGCGATGGCGGCCTGGCCGAGATGAACCAGTTCCGTGGCCCCATCGCCCAGGACCTGTACGCCGAGCACCCGCGCCGTGGCGCGTTCGCATAGCAGCGTCAGGAATCCGGATGGCTCGCCCACAATGTGGGCGCGCGCCACCTCGCTGAATTCGGCCCGGCCGACGATCACATCGATCTTTTTTGCCTTGGCCTCGCTTTGCGTCAGTCCCACGCAGGCAATTTCCGGAATCGTGTAGACGCCGCTCGGCACCAGGCTGGTCAGCCCAGGCGGCGGCAGCCCCAGCGCGCTGAGCGCGGCGCGCCGGCCCTGATCCGCGGCCGCACAGGCGAGCGCGGGCGGGCCGATGGCATCGCCGGCGGCGAATATGCCCGGGATGTTGGTCTCGAATCGCTCGTCGACCTGCACGATCCCCCGGCTGCTGATGAGCAGATTGAGCCGGTCGAGGCCGATTCCGTCCAGATTGGCGACGCGGCCAAATGCGGCAAACACGATCTCCGCCGCAAAGGGTTGGCCGCCGCGCACCTCGACCTCGACCTGCGAGAACCCGTCGAAGCGGGCGCCGGAAACTTCGCAGCCACCACAGTACTCGCCGCCCATGGCCTGAAACGCCGCGAGGAATCCGCTGCGCAGCGCCGGGTCAAGAAATCCCAACGGCTCCGCGGCCTTGTCGAGCATGGTCACGGTGCAGCCGAGCGCCGCGAAGATGGAGGCATACTCGCAGGCGATGACGCCGCTGCCGAGCACCGCCATCGTGCGGGGAATGTACGGCAGACTCAATATCGAGTCGCTGTCGACGATGTGCTCATGATCCACGGCAATCGCGGGCACGTGTCGCGGCCTGGATCCGGTGGCCAACAGGATGCGCGGCGAGCTGAGCACCCGGCGCGAGCCGTCGAGGTGCTGTACTTCGATGCGATGCGGATCCACGAACACGCCGCGCCCGCGTATCAGCTCGACGCCGTTGCGGGTCAGCTGCGCAAGTAAATATCGGTCCTGCGCGGCGATCACGGTATCGACCCCGTGCAGCAGCGCGGACAAGGGCGCGTCACCGCGCAGTTCCACCGCCAAAGAGGTCGCGTTGCCGCGCATGCGCCGATAGCGAAGCGCCTGCTCGCGCAGTGCCTTGCTGGGGATGGTGCCGGAGAGCAGGCAGGAGCCGCCGACCTGCGGCTCGCGCTCCACGATGGCGGCGCGAAAACCGGCCTTGGCCGCCTGAATCGCCGCCTTCTGGCCGGCCGGTCCCGACCCTAGACAAATGAGGTCGAATTCCGCCGGCCGCATCAAATGCCCGCCAAACTTCGGACTTGATCGCGCTTGGCGAGCACGCGGCGTCGGTCATCGGGAAATACGCTGAGCTGCTCGAATACCGGACTTTCCAGGACCAACTCTTCGCTGAGCAGCTGCGGATGCAGGGTGTGGGCGGCCAACAGATGCGCCGCGAACACCGTTCCGGCAAGATCGCTATGGCTTGACTTCGCATAGTGGCGCCATTCGCTCGCCGCATCCTGCACATCGTCGGGTAAGCGCCAGGCGTCCATCAACAGACGGCCGAAGCGCGGCTCGAACTCAACCAAAAGGTCGGCAAAGGTCTGGCCGTCCATGACCGTCCGCTGCCGTACTTCGAATCCCGACAGGATCTTCAGCGCCAATGCGGCGCCGCTGCGATGCATCAGCGCGGCCAGGAATGCGCTCTCCACATGCTTGCGTCGCTCGCGCGCGATTTCCTTGGCCCACAGGCCCGCGAGGGACGCCTCACGCCAGAGTTCTTCGGACTCCGGTTCATGGCCGGGAGCGGTGAATACCTCGCCGCGCAGCATCACCGCCATCGCAATATTGCGAACTTCGGCGACGCCGAGCCACGAGACCGCCTGCTGCAGCGACACGATCGGCGATCGCGGCCGCAGCACCGGGGAATTCGCCACGCGCATGATTTCGCCGGCAAGCGCCGCGTCGGATTGAATCAAGCGCGCCAGCTGCGCCGCGTCGGTCGCCTGCTGCGCGGTGAGCTCCGCGAGCTGTGCGCACACGCGCGGCAGCGGCGCGATGCTCTGCGGCGCGCTCAAGGACTGGCTCAAGAACTCGTGCGCCGCCTGGGAATGCAGCGTGGAAACAACCACTGCGGTTGGAAGACTCAACTGGCATCCCTCCTCGTTCGTCGACCTCATAAGGATCGGCAAATAGGCGGGATGCTTGAGCCTGAGCAGCTTATGTCAATTGTTTTATGTCAAATGAATTCAGGCGAAGGCCTGGTCCAACGACTGCGACAGATCCGCGATCAGATCGGACGCGTCTTCGACCCCGATCGACAAGCGCACAGTGCCCTTGCCCACCAGCGAGGCGGCGCGCTGTTCCGCCGTGTAGCCGCCGCTGAACAGCAATTGCGGCGGCATCACCAGCGACTCGGTGGAGCCGACGCTGGCCGCGATCGAAAAAAATTTCAACTGTTCGGCGAACCGTCCGCATTCTGCGTAGCCGCCGTCCAAGTCGACAGTGACGACGCTGCCGAAATCCTTCATCTGCTTTGCCGCCAACCGATGTTGCGGATGACCCTCAAGTCCCGGATAGTGAACCCGCTTCACGCGTGGGTGTCGCTGCAGGAATTCACTGACGGCGAGCGCATTGGCGCATTGCCTTTCGTAGCGCAGGAAATAGGTGCGCATGCCGCGTTGGATCAGAAATGCGGCGTGCGGATCCAGCGTCGGGCCCATCGGCCCAATGTCCTTGCGCATCTCGGCGATGAGCTCACGCCTTGCGATGATGGCCCCGCCCATCACGTCGCCGTGGCCGGACGCGTACTTCGTCAGGCTGTGCAGGTACACATCGACGTCGTATGCGCCGTGATTGTGGAAGCCGGCAAAAGTGTTGTCGAGCACCGTGAGGCAGCCTGCCGCCCGTGCATGCGCCGTGAGGTGGGCGATGTCGGCGATCTTGGTGACGGGATTGGTGGGACTCTCGAATATCACCAGGCGTGTCGGCAGCTCCGCGAGAACCCGTTCGACGCCCTGCAAATCCTGGATCGACAGCATGGTATGGGTGATGCCGAACTTGGCGAGCAGATGCTGCACGATGTGGCGCGTCGGCGCGTAGGATTCGGCAAACAGCAAAACGTGATCGCCGCTCTTGCACAGCGACAGCAGGCTCATCGCGATGGTCGCGACGCCTGAACCCGTGAGCAGACAGTCGTCCCGGCCCTGCAGGTCGCACAGCAGCCGCTCCAGTTGCCGCAAGGTGGGGTTGCTGGAACGCGAGTAGAAAAACCCCTCGCGCTCGCCGCGCTGGTAGCGCAGCGTTTCATTGGCATCATCAAAGGAGAATTTCACCGATTGATAGATCGGCGCCACCAGCGGCCGGTTGTCGGAGGGCAGCACAACCTCGGGCGGATGGTTTACACGCGTGTTGTCTTTCATGGATGGCACGATAATCCAAACATGAACTTCGCGCTAACCGAAAATTCCGCGCCGGCCCGGACACCTTTGAGTCACGGACTCAAGTAGCGATCCAATTCCGAGTTGATCGACGGGGCCGAATCAAACAGCGGCGCGGCATCTTCCGCCGTCAAGCCAAGGTCCCGATAGCCTTGATCCATCACCAGCTCATCGCGCTTCAGCATGGTGCGCTCGTGCAGGGTGAAATCCGCGAGTTTGTGCGCGACATTCACCACATTGCTCTCCCAGCGCACCTCGCCGGCACTGCGGTAGGTTTCCCAATGGGCGATGACGCTCGGCACCGGTGGCGGCAGCGACCAGGCGGACAAAACACGGTTGCCGACGTCGCGATTGAAGATCTCGATGAGGCAATGGTATTCATGGCCGCTCAAATTTTGAGCGGCGCGTTGCGCCACCTCGTGCACCGCGCCCAACGTGACCACCTTGCCGATGTTGTGCAGCAGCCCGCTCAAGTAGCAGAGGCCGGTTTCCCGGGCGAGCATATGCGCGAGCTGCCGCGACCACAGTGCGCTGGCCAATGAATGGCGCCAGAGCCGCCGCGCCATGCGCTGCTGCCCCTTGACGTCCAGCATTTTTCCCTGCAACGCCAGCGTGAATGCAATGTTGGCGACTTCATCGAGCCCCAGCCAGGCCACCGCGTGCTGCAGCGAGGTGATCGCCAAGGCTGGGCGCTTCACCGCCGAGGCGGCGATGCGCAGCACATACATCGTGAGGGCTGGGTCGGCCTGGTTGACTTCCGCCAGCAACTGGGCGTTGCCGGATTTATTTTTGCCGTTGTGCACCACCCGCACGGCGACATCCGGCAGCAACGGAATCGCAAGCTCATCGCAGGCGAGATAGCGTTGCAGCTGGGCGCGAACGATCTCCAGACCTTCGAGCAGGCACGAGGACTCGGTTGACGGTTGGCCCATGCCTTCGGTAGCGGCAAACGAAACAATGACTTGAGGCGCCGGGGCGCGGCCAAGAGGCCCATCTGCGGCGAATTAATGCGTAAAATCCTTGGGACATGAACGCCGTCGCAGATTTATTCGACGCAGCGCGACATCCGGCGGGTAACGAGCCGGAATCGCGATTGCGCGAAATTCCCTACAACTACACCTCGCTTTCGGATCGGGAAATCGCGATTCGCCTGCTCGGCGAGGCCACCTGGCAGATTCTCGACGGCCTGCGCAACGAGCGGCGCACCGGCCGGTCGGCACGCATGCTGTACGAGGTTCTGGGCGATATTTGGGTGGTCGACCGCAACCCCTACCTGCAGGACGATCTGCTCGACAATCCGCAGCGCCGCCGGCAGCTGATAACCGCCATGCATCATCGGCTGCACGAGGTGGAAAAGCGCCGCGACGGTGTGGACGAAATTCGCGACGCCAAGGTCGCGGAATTGCTGCTGGCGGCGCGCCAAGCCGTGCGGCGATTCGAACAGCAATTCGCCGATTTTGCGCAACTGCGCAAGCGCGCGCGGCGCTTGTTTCTCAAACACACCCGCGCCGACAACATCCGTTTCGATGCATTCTCGCGGGTCTCGCACGTCACCGACGCGACCGACTGGCGCGTCGAACTGCCGTTTCTGGTATTGATGCCCGACAGCGAAGCGGAGATACCCGCGCTGGTGCGCGATTGCATCGAACTCGGCCTCACCGTCATTCCGCGCGGCGGCGGCACCGGCTATACGGGCGGGGCGGTGCCCCTGACCCCATGGTCGGCGGTGTTCAACACCGAAAAACTCGAAACCTTGGGTCCGGTGGAAATGCTGGCACTGCCGGACAGCACGCACAGCGCTCCCAGCATTTTTGCCGCCGCCGGCGTCATCACCAAGCGAGTGAGCGATGCTGCGGAACGCGCCGGGTTCGTGTTCGCGGTCGACCCGACATCGGCGGACGCCTCGTGCGTGGGCGGCAACATCGCCATGAATGCCGGCGGCAAGAAAGCGGTGCTGTGGGGAACCGCAGTCGACAACCTGGCGTGGTGGCGCATGGTCGACGCACAGGGCAATTGGCTGGAAGTCACCCGGCTGAATCACAACCTCGGCAAGATCCACGACGTGGCGCTGGCGAGCTTCGAGTTGGTTTGGAAGGAAGGCGCCAGGCCCGCCGCGGAAGCCAGGGTCTTAAAAAAGACCCGGCTCGACATCGACGGCGCCAAATTTCGCAAGGTTGGGCTCGGCAAGGACGTCACCGATAAATTCCTGGGCGGGCTGCCGGGCGTGCAGAAGGAGGGCTGCGACGGATTGATCACGGCGGCGCGCTGGATACTGCATCGCACTCCGAAACACACGCGCACGGTGTGTCTGGAGTTCTTCGGTCAGGCGCGCGATGCCATTCCCAGCATCGTGGAAATCAAGCACTACCTGGATTCGCACGCCCGGGCACAGGGCGTACTGCTCGCGGGCCTGGAGCACATGGACGAGCGCTATTTACGGGCGGTGGGCTACAGCGCCAAATCCAAGCGCGGCGCCCTGCCGAAAATGTTGCTGCTCGGCGATATCGTCGGCGAGGACGAGGCAGCCGTGGCCGCTGCCACCTCGCAGGTGGTGCGCATCGCCAACTTGAGGTCCGGAGAAGGATTCATCGCGGTGAACGCCGAGGCGCGGCGCAAATTCTGGCTCGATCGCGCCAGAACCGCCGCCATCGCCAAGCATACCAACGCGTTCAAGATCAACGAGGATGTGGTGATTCCCCTGGAGCGATTGGGCGAGTACACGGACGCCGTCGAGCGCATCAATATCGAGCTGTCGATTCGCAATAAACTGCAGTTGCTCGATGCCCTGGATGAGTATTTCTCCGGCGAGATCGATCCGGCGAGGATTGCGGACGTCGATCTCGGCCGCAGAACCGAGGCGCGCGAGCTCATCGCCGGCGTCCGCGCCCGCTGGCAGTACCTGCTCGAGGCCATGGACGCACCGCTACCCGCAGCGCGCACGAATTTTGCAGCGCTCGGAATTGAAGCGCCGCCCAATGAATCGGGCAGCGTGTTCGACCGGCTGCAGGACCGCAGCCTCCGGGTCAGCTGGAAGACCGAGGTGCGCGCAATGCTCGCCCGAATCTTCGTCGGCGCCGCATTTGCACCGGTGCTCGAAGCTTGCGACGCGGTGCACGAACGCGTACTCCACGGCCGCGTGTTCGTCGCCCTGCACATGCATGCCGGCGACGGCAATGTGCACACCAACATTCCGGTCAACTCCGACAACTATGCGATGCTACACACCGCCAACCGCGTGGTGGCGCGCATCATGCAGATCGCCCGCAACTTGAACGGCGTGATCTCCGGCGAACACGGCATCGGCATCACCAAACTGGAATATCTCGCCGATGCGGAACTTGCCGAGTTTCGCGCCTACAAGCAAAGCATCGATCCGGAAGGCCGGTTCAATCAGCACAAATTGATGCCGCAGGCCGACCTGCGCCGCGCCTACACGCCGAGCTTCAATCTGTTGGGACATGAATCGCTCATCATGCAGCAATCGGACATCAACACGATCTCCGACGCCATCAAGGATTGCCTGCGTTGCGGCAAGTGCAAGCCGGTGTGCGCCACCCACGTGCCGCGCGCGAATCTCCTGTATTCGCCGCGCGACAAGATTCTGGCGACCTCGTTGCTCATCGAGGCCTTCCTCTACGAGGAGCAGACCCGGCGCGGCGTGTCGGTGCAGCATTGGGACGAATTGTCGGATGTGGCCGATCACTGCACGGTGTGCCACAAGTGCGAAGCGCCGTGTCCGGTCGACATCGACTTCGGCGAGGTTTCCATGGGGATGCGCGACCTGTTGCGCCGCATGGGACAGAAGCGCTTCAACCTCGGCACCGCCGCTTCGATGTTTTTCTTGAACGCCACCAATCCGCAAACCATCAAATTGGCCCGCAAAGTGATGATCGACTGGGGCTACAAGGCGCAGCGGCTGGGCAACCGCGCCCTCAATACCTTCGCCAACCGCCAGACCAAGCGGCCGCCCGCCACCACCGGAAGACCCAGGATCAAGGAACAGGTCATCCACTTCGTCAACAAGCGCATGCCCGGGGGCCTGCCGAAGCGCACCGCCCGCGCACTGCTCGATATCGAAGATCGCAATTACGTGCCCATCATCCGCGATCCGGCCAAGGTGAGCAGCGATTCCGAAGCGGTGTTTTATTTTCCGGGCTGCGGATCGGAGCGGTTGTTTTCGCAGGTTGGGCTCGCAACGCAGGCGATGTTGTGGCATGTGGGCGTGCAAACCGTGCTGCCGCCGGGATACCTATGCTGTGGATATCCGCAGCGCGGCGCGGGCGAATTCGACAAGGCGGAGAAAATCATCACGGACAATCGCGTGCTGTTCCACCGCGTCGCCAATACATTGAACTATCTGGACATCAAGACCGTGGTGGTGAGCTGCGGAACCTGTTTCGATCAGCTGCAAGGTTACGAATTCGACAAGATATTTCCCGGCTGCAAGATCATGGATATTCACGAGTACCTGATGGAAAAGGGCGTCAGGTTGGAAAATGTCACCGGCGTGCGCTACATGTACCATGATCCCTGTCATTCGCCGATGAAAAAACACGACCCGCTCACGGTGGTGAATACGCTCATGAACAGCGCGCGCAACGGGGAGATCAGCCAAAACGATCGCTGCTGCGGCGAGTCAGGAACGCTCGCCATCACGCGGCCGGATATCTCGACCCAGGTGCGCTTCCGCAAGGAACAGGAAGTGCGGGCCGGCGTCGAGCAAATCCGCGCCGGCAGTCACCGCGGCGAGGTGAAAATACTGACCTCGTGTCCGTCATGCCTGCAGGGCCTCAAGCGCTATCAGGACGATGCGGATCTGGACGCGGACTACATCGTGGTGGAGATCGCCAAGAATTTGCTGGGCACGGATTGGCTGCCGGAGTACGTGAAGCGCGCGAACCACGGCGGCATCGAGAGAGTGTTGGTGTAGATATGACGCCCGAGGCATGCGACGTCGCGGTGATCGGCGGTGGTCCCGCCGGCAGCACCGCGGCGGCGCTGTTGGCGCGGCGCGGGCATAAAGTGATTGCGCTCGAGAAGGCGCGCCATCCGCGCTTTCATATCGGCGAATCGCTGCTGCCGATGAATCTGCCGGTTTTCGAGCGGCTCGGGGTGCTGGACAAGGTGCGCGCGCTCGGCGTATTCAAGGCCGGCGCGGATTTCGAGACCGACAACCAGCGCGGCTACAACACCTTCGCATTCGCCCGCGCCATCGGCCAGAGCCCGCCGCATGCCTTCCAGGTGTGGCGGCAGGATTTCGACCGGATGCTGTACCAGCACGCCCGCGAGTGCGGCGCCGACGCCCGCGAAGGTCACGAAGTAACGGCGGTGGAGCAACACGGCCCCCGCGCCACCCGGCTCGACGTGCGCACCGACGATGGCCGCAGCTACTGTCTCCAGGCGCGCTACGTGGTCGATGCCAGCGGCCGCGATGCCTTCCTCGCGGCCAAAAGGAAGCTGCGGCGTAAGAATCGCGAGCATCAGAGCGCCGCCATTTTCGGCCACTTTCGCGGCGCGACGGCGCGACTGGGCGAGGATGCCGGCAACATCAGCATCTACCGCTTCGCCCACGGCTGGATGTGGATGATTCCGCTTCCCGACGGCGTGATGAGTGTCGGGGCGGTATGCCAGCCGGAGTACCTCAAGCAGCGCAAGGGCCGCACGCTCGAGTATCTGCTCGACACGCTGAAACAGAACCCGGCGCTATGGCAGCGCATGCAGCGCGCGGAGCTAATGGGTGAAGTGCGCGTCACCGGCAACTATTCCTACGACGCCAAGCGCATCGGCGGACCGGGATGGGTGTTGATCGGCGACGCGTTCGCGTTTCTCGATCCGGTGTTCTCCTCCGGCGTGTATCTTGCGATGAGCGGCGCGGAAACGGCCGCCGCGGTCGTCGATACCGCGCTGCGCGAACCGCGGCGCGAAAAAGCGCTGCTGGCTAAATTGGAAAGGCGGCAACGCGCTGGAATCGAGCGCTTCTCGTACTTCATCTACCGCTTCAACTCGCCGGTGATGCAGCAGATGTTCCGTCAGCCGCGCAATATCTGGCAGCTGGAGCAGGGCGTGATATCGATGTTCGCCGGAGATGTGTTCGATACGCCGAAAGTCTTGTGGCGCCTGCGGCTGTTCAAGTTCGTCTATGCGCTGGTCGCGCTGCGTGACTTCCGGCGCTGGCGCGCCGAGCGCCGATACCGCCTCGCCCAGGCGCGCACGCAATTCACCGGCGGCACGACGCCGCTGGACCCGAGCTGAACCATCGGCGATCGATTAGTACGCTTAAGGCACGGCCCGTTCGAGCCGCGCCTTCCTCGCCATCCAGACGCTCACCGCGACTATCATCGTGGTCACCACCGAGATGGTGATGGTCGCGAGCACGTTGATTTCGGGGCTGACCCCTAGGCGCACTTTCGAAAACACCACCATCGGCAGGGTGCTGCTGCCAGGACCGGAGGTGAAACTTGATATCACCAGGTCGTCCCAGGACAGCGTGAAGGCCAGCAGCCATCCGGATAAAATGGCCGGGAAAATAATCGGCAAGGTGATGACGAAGAACACCTTCAAGGGATGCGCGCCCAAATCCATCGCGGCTTCCTCGAGCGCGGTGTCGAAGGTGGCCAGGCGCGAGTTGATGATCACCGTCACATAGGCCATTGAAAAGGTCATGTGTGCGATGGTCATGGTGGTGATGCCGCGACCCGCAGGCCAGCCGATGAGCTGCTCGAGGGCGACGAACAGGAGCAGCAGCGACAACCCGGTGATCACCTCGGGCATCACCAAGGGCGCGGTGGTCATGGCATTCAAGGTGAACCGCCCGCGGAACTGCCTGAAGCGGGCCAATCCGAAGCCGGCGAGCGTGCCCAAAATGACCGCGCCCGAGGCGTTGATGAGCGCGACTTTCACGGAGATCCAGGCCGCGTCGAGGATCTCCTCGTTTTGCAGCAGCGCGATGTACCACTTGAGCGTGGGCGAATGCGCGCCATCCCACACGGTCACCAGCTTCGATGCGTTGAACGAAAACACCACCATCGACAGGATCGGGATGTACAGGAAAGCGAAGCCCAATCCTAAGCAGGTCAGAATGAAGTACGAGCTGCGGTAGTTCACCGCGCACCCGCCGTCTCGCGCGCCTGCACGCTCTGATACCACATCATGAACGGCACCAGAAGAATCAGCAGCAGGATCGCCACCGCGCTCGCCACCGGCCATGCTCGGTTCGAGAAGAACTCATCCCACAATACCCGGCCGATCATCAGCGCGTTGGGGCCGCCGAGCAGCGCGGGAATCACGAACTCGCCCACCGCGGGGATGAACACCAGCATGGAACCGGCCAGGATGCCGTTGCGCGACAGCGGCAGCGTGATCTTGTAGAAGGCCTGCCACGGGCGGCACCCCAAATCCTCTGCCGCCTCGAGCAGCTGCCAGTCCATCTTTTCCAGATTGGCATACAGCGGCAGGATGAGGAACGGCAGGTAGGAATAGACGATGCCGATGTACATGGCAAACGGCGTGTACAGCATCGTCAATGGTTCATGGATGAATCCGAGCGACATCAGCACATTGTTGATCACGCCATTGGCCTTCAGCAGGCCTATCCAGGCATAGACCCGCAGCAGCAGCGACGTCCAGAAAGGCAGGATCACCAGCAGCAGCAGCACGTTGCGGGTCGCGGCCCTGGCGCGCGCAATCCCGTAAGCCATGGGATAGCCAATGACCAAACACCACAAAGTCGATATGAAGGCAACCTTGATCGAGTTGCCGAACGCGCGCAGGTACAAGGAATCGGTGAACAGAAACGCGTAGTTGTTGAAATTGACCTTGATGGCAAGAGAATTCTTGCCGACCCACTCGAGCAGCGGCTTGTAGGGCGGTATCGCGAGGTCAATATCCGAAAATGATATCTTCAGAACGATGATGAAAGGTGCGACGAAGAACAGCATCAGCCAGAGATAGGGCAGCGCCACCACCAGCCCGCGGCCCGTGATGCCGATACGTTGCAGTTGCAGGGCTCTTCGCATGGAGCTAACGGGTGACCACCACGGGACTGGTCGCATCCCAGGATAGGTACACCTGCTGATCCCAGCTGATCGCATCCGCATGACGCGAGGTGTTGGGTTGCGTGACCCGCACGATCTTGCCGGTGGGCAGTCTGACCAGATAAATGGAGAGATCGCCGAGATAGGCGATATCCTGCACCGCTCCGCGCACCACATTATCCGGGCCGCCGACCGGCGCCGCCGTGGACATGAATATCTTCTCCGGCCGCACGGCGGCCCAGACGACGGCTTCGGGCGGCGCGCTGATGCCGTGGCTGACGTAGATCGTGGCACCCAGTTCCGGCGAGCCGATGCGCACGTACTGCGGCTCGTCCTCGATCAGCTTGCCCTCGAACATGTTCACGGAGCCGATGAAGTCGGCGACAAACTTCGAGCTTGGAAACTCGTAGATTTCCGATGGCGTGCCGGCCTGCACGATTTCCCCGTGATTCATCACCCCGATGCGGCTCGCCAGGGTCATGGCTTCTTCCTGATCGTGGGTGACCACGACGAAGGTCACGCCCAGCTTGTCCTGCAGGCTGATCAATTCGAACTGCGTGTGTTCGCGCAATTTTTTGTCGAGCGCGCCCAAGGGCTCGTCGAGCAGCAGCAGTTTGGGTCGCTTGACCAGGGAACGCGCCAGCGCCACGCGTTGGCGCTGCCCGCCGGACAACTGGTGGGGTTTGCGCTTGGCGTATTCGCTCATCTTCACCAGATCGAGCATGGTGGCCACGCGCTGTTGAATTTCGGGTCTCGGCAACCGGTCCTGCTTCAAGCCGAAGGCGACGTTCTGCTCCACATTCATATGCGGAAACAGCGCATACGACTGGAACATCATGTTCACCGGCCGTTCATAGGGCGGCACGCCGGTCATATCCTCGCCGTCGATGAAAATTCTGCCCGAGGACGGGGTTTCAAAGCCGCCGAGCATGCGCAGCAACGTGGTCTTGCCGCAGCCCGAAGCTCCCAGCAGACAGAATATCTCGCCCTTGTAGATCTTCAGACTGACATCGTTGACCGCCTTGAAATCGCCGAACGACTTGGTGATGTGCTCCACCTCGACGTAGGGGCGGGCGTTGGGATCATTCCAGGGCTGCGCCTTGGCTGCGGCTCCCGTGGACGTCGTCATCGGCTATTGACCCGTCTTGAATTTTTGCCAAACTCGGGTCACGGCGCGCGTTTGATCGGGCGAATCGGAAAGCTGCACGGCGAGCGTCTGGCGCTGCTCCGGCGTCGGGTAGATACCAGGGTCATTCTTCACCTCCGGCAGCACCAGTGCCTGCGCGGCGGCATTGGCATCGGCGTAGCGCTTGAAGTTCGATACGTCGGCGATGACCTTGGGATCCATCATGTAATTCAAAAAGGCGTAGGCGCTGTCGGGATTGGGCGCATCCTTCGGGACGGCCAGCATGTCGAACCAAAGTATGGTGCCTTCCTTGGGCACGCTGTACTTGATGTCGATGCCCTTGTTGGCTTCGCGGGCGCGATCGCGGGCCTGCATCACATCGCCGTTGTAGGCCACTGCAATGCAGAGATCGCCGTTGGCCAGGGCCTCGATATATTCCGAGGAATGGATGTTGCGGATGTAGGGCCTGATCTTGCTAAGCACCGCTTCGGCCGCGGCCAGATCATCCGCGCTCTGGGAATTCGGATCCTTGCCCAGATAGCTGTACACCGCGCGGATCATTTCGGCGGGCGAATCGAGCACGCTGATGCCGCACTTGGCCACTTTGGATGCCACCGCCGGGTCGAACACCAGGCGCCAGCTGTCGAGAGGCGCATCCGGCATCAGGGCCTTGACCATCTTCTCGTTGTAGCCGATGCCGTTGGTGCCCCATAAATAAATGACCCCGTGGGCATTGTCCGGGTCGTGCTGGCTCACCCGGGCCATCAACTGCGGATCCATGTTCTTCAAGTTCGGCAGCTTGGATTTATCCAGCGCCAGGAACCCGCCCGCCTTGATCAACCGCTCGAAGTACGAGGCCGTGGGCACCACCACGTCATAGCCGCTGCTGCCCGCCAGCAGCTTGGTCTCCAGCGTTTCGTTGGTGTCATAGTACGCAACGTGCACTTTGATGCCGGTCTGCTTCTCGAAATCGGCAAGGGTATTGGGCGCCAGGTAGTCCGACCAGATGTAGAGGTTTAAGACCTTGGGGGCAGCGGCTTTGCCCGCGCCGCCATCGGCGGAGGACTTGCCGCCGCAGGCGCTCAAGGTCAACAGCAGTGCCAGCGCGCTAATCGCCGACCGACGGACGCTCAACATCTGACGCTTCCCCTACTTACACTGTGCGTCCGCTAGTTATATCGCACGCGCTGCAGCACCGCTACACGTTCAAGAGCAGGTGCTCGCGCTCCCATGAACTGATGACCTGCGCGAAGGTCTCGAACTCGGCTTCCTTCACCGCGGTGAAGGCCAGCACAAAGCGATCGCCAAAGAGATCCACCAGCGGCTTGGATTCGCGCAGCAGGCGCAAAGCTTCGGCCAGGGTGCGCGGCAGCGCAATCGCAAGATCATAGGCGCTGCCCGAGATGGGTTCCGAGGGCTTCAATCCCTCGATCATGCCGAGATAGCCGCAGGCCAGCGAGGCGGCAATGGCGAGATAGGGATTGGCATCGGCGCCGCCCACCCTATTCTCGACGCGCCGCGCCGAGGCGGCCGACATGGGCACACGCAGGCCCGCGGTGCGATTGTCATAACCCCAATGCACATTGATGGGGGCGGATGAATAACGGCTGATGCGCCGATAGCTGTTGACGTTCGGCGCAAACAGCGACATGGCTCCGGGCAGGTATTTTTGCAGGCCGGCGATATGTCCGAAGAACAGCGCCGAGGGCGAGCCATCGGCGTTGCTGAAAATGTTGGCGCGGGTCTTGCGGTCGATGATGCTTTGATGCAGGTGCATCGCGCTGCCGGGTTCCTTGGCCATCGGCTTCGCCATGAATGTGGCATACATTTTGTGGCGCAGCGCCGCTTCGCGTGCCGTGCGCTTGAACAAAAAGGCCTGGTCGGCGAGGCTCATGGGATAGCCGTGCAGCAGGTTGATTTCCATTTGCGCCGCGCCGGATTCGTGGATCAGCGTGTCGATCTCGATGTCCTGCGCTTCGCAGAACGAATACATGTCGTCGAATAGCGGATCGAACTCGTTGACGGCGGCAATGCTGTACGCCTGCCGGCCGATTTCCGGGCGGCCCGATCGTCCGACCGGCGGCTTCAAGGGATAGTCGGAATCGATATTCGGTTCGACCAGGAAGAACTCCAGCTCCGGGGCGACCACCGGTTCCCAGCCCTGCGCCTCGTAGAGATCAAGAACCCGCCGCAGTACATAACGCGGCGCCATCGTGACCGGCCGGCCGTCGCCATAAAAGCAGTCATGGATCACCTGTGCGGTGGGCTCCGCGGCCCACGGCACCACGCGCACCGTCGTCGGATCCGCCTTGAGCACAATGTCGATGTCCGACGGGTTCATGGCGCTTTGGTCTTCCGGATAGTCGCCGGTCACCGTTTGCAGAAATATGGCCTCCGGCAGGCGCATGCCCTCCTCTTCGGCGAACTTCTCCGCAGGCATCAGCTTGCCGCGCGCCACCCCCGCCATGTCCGGGATGATTGCCTCGACTTCGGAAATGCCGTGCTCTCTCAAGAATTGTTGAATCGTACTCGCCATACATCACCTTGAAGCAATTGCGCGCTGGCGGCTGGCCGTGCCAAACGCCGCAAACAACGCGAGAGAAAATGGGTCCTTGGCGAACTTCCATTCCGGATGCCACTGCAGCCCCAGCGCAAAAGTGTCCGAATCCGCAACGCGGAAGGCCTCGATCACGCCATCCGGCGCGCGCGCCTCGACCGCCAATTTCGGACCCAGCGCCTGCACGCCCTGCGAATGCAGCGAATTCACCTGCAGCCGATCCGTGCCGGCGATTTTTTGCAATTGCCCCCCGGGCTCGAGCAGCACCTCATGGGCGGGCGCGTATTGCGCATCCAGGGGCAGCGATTCATCGTCGCGGTGATCAAGGTTGCCGGGAACCTCGTGCAGCCGCGGGTTCAAGGTGCCGCCGTAGGCGACATTCATTTCCTGGAAGCCGCGACAAATCGCGAGCACCGGCAAGCCGGCGGCGATTGCCCGCGGAATCAACGGAAGCGTCGTCGCATCCCGATTTGGGTCATGTAGCGTGCCCGGCTCACTGGCCGGTCCTCCGTAATGGCGAGGTTCAACGTTCGAGGCGCTGCCAGTGAGCAGCAATCCGTCGCACGCGTCCAACAAGGACTGCAGGTCGATCTCGGGTCCCAGTGCCGGCACGAGCACCGGCACCGCCTTCGCGCCGAGCGCGACGGCTTCGATGTACTTCTCCCCGACCATGTGGAAGTAATGCTTCGCATACAGCCGGCGATCAGCCGGAATTCCGATGAGCGGCAAGCGGGACATGTTTAATATATTAAACGTCCAAGGGGACGATTGGGCTTTCTCGACCGGTCTATTACACCATAGCCTTGAGGGGTCGTCCCGACTGGACGCAAAAAAAAGGCTAAGATTTAGGCATTTCCAACACTTAGGCGTGATTGACGCAGTGCATCAATATTACACTTTCAGACGAAACCGGGGTAGGCTCACAGCCACCCAGTCCTGTCAATAGCCACTAAATTTTAAACACAGAACCGGAAACATCGCCGATGCGTCTGACCTATCCCCCCGCCCCGTCCTACTACGCAGCCTCGATTGCAGGTGCCAACCCGGGACCCAGCGCCGCCGGGGCGTCGCGCGAGGCGCTTATGGGCGACATCCGCGTCGATGCGGCCGTGCTCGGCGGCGGTATTGCCGGCTGCTCGGCGGCGCTGCATCTTGCCAAGCGCGGCTACCGGGTCGCCCTGCTCGAGGCGCATTTTGTCGGCTATGGCGCCTCCGGCCGCAGCGGCGGACAAGCGATCTTTGGCCTGGCGGCCAGCCAGAAACGTCTGGCCGCTGACGTAGGAAGCGACGATGCCCGCCGCTTGTTTGACTTATCCATCGAGGCGCTGGATTTGACGCAGGCGCTGATGCGCGAATACGCGATTGCCTGCGAGTACCAGCCCAATCATGTCCATGTCGCGCTCAAGCCCCGACAGGTACGGGAACTCGAGGAATGGGCCCGGGAATTGCACGAGGACTACGCCTACGAATCCGCTCGCATGCTCGATCGCGACGAACTACAGGAGCACGTTCGCAGCGAGCGCTATCTTGCCGGGCTCATCGACCCGCGCAGCGGGCACCTGCACCCCTTGAAATTCACTCTGGGCGTGGCGCGCGCGGCCGAGGCTGCGGGCGTACGGATCTACGAGCACTCCGAGGTCTTGCGTTACACCGATGGCGCCGAAATCGGCGTGCACACCGCGCACGGCACGGTGCGCTGCGCGAACCTGATTCTCTGCGGCAATGCCTACATCGGCCGCGTGGCGCCGGCTTTGGCGCGGCGCATACTGGGCATCGGCACGTATATCGTTGCGAGCGAGCCCCTGGGCGAGGAGCGCGCGCGCAGCCTGCTGCCGAGTAATGCGGCAATTGCCGACATCAACTGGATCCTGGATTACTTCCGGCGTTCGCAGGATCATCGGCTGCTGTTCGGCGGACGCGTCAGCTACAGTTCGGTGCAGCCGCCACGGCTGGCCGAGTCGATCCGCGCACGCATGGTGCGGGTGTTTCCGGCGCTCACCGACGTCAAGGTGGCCTACGCCTGGGGTGGGTATCTCGACATCACCATGAGCCGTGCGCCGAACTTCGGGCGCCTGGCGCCGAACGTCTACTACCTGCAAGGCTTTTCCGGTCACGGCATCGCCTTGACCGGCTTGGCGGGAAAACTGGTCGCCGAAGCGCTGGCCGGCACTGCCGAGCGCTTTGACGTATTCGCGCGCATCCCGCATCGCGATTTCCCCGGCGGCCCGCTCTTCAGGCGGCCGTCGCTGATGCTGGCGATGCTCTACTACCGGCTGCGGGACCTGTTGTGAAGCGCACGATGAAGCAGCGATGAATGCGCGCGTGACGCTCGAAGTCCACGGGAATGGTCGCGGCGCTGATGTCCTCGATGTGGAGATCCGAGAGCGCCTCCGCGTCGAGCTTGAAGCGCGTGTAGTTGGTGGAAAATACCAGGCGGCCGGCAGGGCGCAGTAGCTTCAGCGATCTGCGAATCATGCCGACGTGATCGCGCTGCACATCCAGCACGCCCTCCATGCGCTTGGAATTCGAGAAGGTCGGCGGATCGACAAGCATCAGATCGAATCGCGGACCGCTCGTTTCCTGGCTCTCAAGCCACTCCAGGCAGTCGGCGCGGTACAACCGATGGTTGTCGCCGCCGAAGCCGTTGAGCAGCAGATTCTCGTGCGCCCAATCAAGATAGGTGTTCGACAGATCGACGCCGGTGGTGCTGCGCGCGCCGCCCGCGGCGGCATATACGCTGGCGCTGCCGGTGTAGCAAAACAGATTCAGGAAATCCGCGTCCTTGGCCCAGCCGCGCAACATGCCGCGCACGATGCGATGATCGAGGAACAGACCGGTATCCAGGTAGTCGCGGAAGTTGACCCAGAATTCCAATCCACCTTCGCCAACCACATGGCGCTCGGCCACACCGGCGCGCTTTTCGTATTGGTCGGCGCCCTTCTGCGGTTTGCGCACCCGCGAATGCACCGCGGAAACCGGCACCTCGAGCACCTCCGGCAGCACCGCGAGGGCTTCGCGACGGCGCTCACGGGCGCTCTCCTCATTGACGGTCTTGGGCGCGGCATATTCCTGCACATACACTTGCCGGGGTTCGCGGCCGTAGATGTCGATGGCGAAGGCATATTCCGGCATGTCCGCGTCATAGACGCGGAAGCATTCGATGTGCTCGCGCCCGGCCCAGGCACCCAGACGCTGCAGATTCTTGCGCAGTCGATTCGCGAACATTTGCGCGCCGGGGCGGCCCGACCAATCGGCGCGCACCTGCTCGGCGCTGCGCTGCGCGCTGGCTTCGTTCAAGTCGAAACGCAGCAGCCGGCACTCGATTGTGCCGTTGAACACCCGGTGCGTGCGCTTGGCGTACACGCCGAGGTTACGGGCCAGCGGCGGATTGCCGGTGAGAATGGCGGCTTGCCAGCCTTGAAAGCGTTCGCGCAGGACCGTGCCGAGCTCAGCGTACAGCGCAGGCAGACCCGACTCCGCGCCGATGCGTTCGCCATAAGGCGGATTGACTACCACCAATCCGGGGAGGCCGGCCGGTCGAGCCAATTCCTGGAGCGAGCGCTTCTCCACGTGCAGCCATTCGCCGACCCCGGCCTGATCGGCATTGGCAAGCGTCATGCGCACGGCGTCCGCATCGACGTCGAAGCCCAGGATGCAGCGCCGCGCCGAGCGCGCCGCGCGCCGTGCCCGCGCCTCGTCGAGCAAGCGCTCCCACAGCGCGGCATCGAACCCGCGCCATCCTTTAAACCCGAAGTACTCGCGATCGAGCGACGGCGCCGCGTCGGCGGCAATCAAGGCGCCTTCGGTGAGAAAGGTACCGGACCCGCACATGGGATCCAGCAGCATGCCGCCCGCTGCGACGATGTGCGGCCAGCCGGCGCGCAGCAGCACCGCCGCAGCCACGTTTTCCTTGAGCGGCGCACGGCCACCCTCGAGCCGATAGCCGCGCCGGTGCAGGCTCTCACCGGAGAAGTCCACCGACACCAGTGCCGTCCGACCCTCGACATGCAGGTGCAGCAGGACGTCGGGACGATCCGGTTTGATATTCGGCCGCTCGCCGGTGGCATCGCGCAGGTTGTCGCAAACCGCATCCTTGAGCAGTTGGGCACCGTAAATCGTGTGCCTGATGGATTCGTTGCCGCCGGTGCAATCGCAAGCCAATGTCGCGCCCGGCGCCAGATGCTCGCGCCAATCCATGCGCTTCACGGCCTCGAACAGGCGCTCCGAACTGCTGGCGTCGACGGACCCCAGACTTAAGAGCACGCGCGTCGCGGTGCGCGACCACAGACAGGCTCGATAGCCGACCTCGAGCGTGCCTTGAAACCTCACATCGACGCTGCGCTCACGAATATCGGCCGCGCCGAACTGCGCCAATTCCTCGGCCATCACCGAAGCCGCACCCACCGGCGCAGTCGCAATCCAGTAGCGGACGTTGTCGGATTCGCTCAAGACACGTCGATTGGTTTGAGTGCAAGCGTGCTGCCCCGGGCTGCGCGCAGGTCGTGCCAGTCGGGATTGGGGTGGTTGGAGAAATAGCGCATAAGAATTCTGTAGATATCGGCGTCAAACGCAAATCCGGCCTCGCGCGTGCTCAAGGCGGCCAGATCTTCCTCGGAGCGCGCAGTGCCAAGATAAGTCCAATGATCGAGGACGTGAATTTCGGCGCCGCGCGCGCCTGCGCGCTCGCCGTGCACGCCACCGCCGCCGCGCCAACCGCCTTCGCGCAATCCGATCCGGCCCGGGAAAGGCCAGCTCTTGATTTTCAACGACGCCAATGCCAGCTGAACCCGCATGCGATGCAGAGCCGGCGGTTCCTTGCCGGCGCAGGCGCCCCTGCACTTGCCGACATGCAGTGCCAGGCACGAGCCCTCGCTCTGTTCGAGCCCCAGAACCTTGAGGCAAAGCTGGCGTGCGCGCGCAATGTCGGTCAATGCCTTGCGCGCGTCTTTGGCGCAATGAAATACGCCGAAACTGTCCTCAAGGTCCGCGGCCGTGAGCGTGTCGATGGGCCGCGTTTCGACCAATCCCGAATGCTCGGCGACCAAGCGCAAAGTCACCGATTCGGACGGGTGGCCGAGGTGCCGGTTGTAGAGCGGCCGCTGCGTTTTTGTCCACTCCGTCTCGAGCAGCCATGAACCGAGTTCACCGCCGGTCTGCCGCCAATCGACGCGCCTGACTTGCGCCGCCAGTTTCTGATCTCTCGAGCCCGCGCGCTGCTCGCCGAGCTGCGCCAGCACGCGAGTTCGCAATGAGTTGCTTCTGCCTACGTACAGCAAAGCATCGTCCGCGCCGAACAGGCGGTACACTCCGGGCCCTTCCGGTAATTCGTCGGCGAGTTCCGGCGGCAGTTGATCGGGCAACTTGACCACTGCGAGCAGCGCTTGCGCCTGCGCGGTTGCAAACGCGTCCGCTGGCGTCTCGAGCCGCAGCTTGAACCAAAAATCCCGCAACACCTGCGCATCGCCGAGCGCGCGATGCCGGGCATGGCAGGAGAGCCCATGGCGCTCCATCACCGCATCCAGATTGTGGCGGGCGTGCTGCGGAAACAAGCGCCGGGAAAGTTTGACGGTGCACACTGCCGGTGCGGAAAAATGCATGCCCATCCTGCGAAACTCGGCACACAGGAACGAATAATCGAAACGCGCATTGTGCGCAACGAACAGCGCGCCGCGCAGCTTCTCGAACACCGTCGCCGCAAGCGCGGAGAAGCGCGGTGCGCCGGCCACCATGTCGTTGCTGATTCCGGTAAAGGCGACGATGTAGGAGGGAATTTCGCAGCCGGGATTGACCAGCGAGCTCCATTCTTCAATAACGGCGCCGCCAGCGACCCGCACGATGCCGATTTCGGTGATCCGGTGATGTGCGGCACTGCCGCCCGTCGTTTCCAGATCAACGAATACGAGATTCTCAGCCGTGTCCATCGAGGGACAGCAATGGATAATAAAGATCAGGCCGCCGATCCCGGAACACCCCCCACGACTGCCGGTAGCGGCGCACTTCGTCGAGGTCGAAGGCGGCGGTCAGCACCGATTCGCTCACGCGATCCGCCTCGGCGACCTTTTCGCCCGTCGGCGAAGCGATGAACGAAGAGCCATAGAAGGTCATCGTGTACTTTTCGCCTTTCTCGGTGCCGACGCGATTCGATGCCACCAACGGCACGATATTGGCGGCGGCGTGGCCCTGCATGGTGCGCTGCCAGTGGCCGCTCGAATCGATGCTGGCATCCTGCGGTTCCGAGCCGATCGCGGTCGGATACAGCAGTATCTCCGCGCCCATCAGCGCCATGCAGCGCGCCGCCTCTGGAAACCACTGGTCCCAGCAAATCGCGACCCCGAGCTTCGCATAGCGGGTGTCGAACACCTTGAAGCCGGTGTCGCCGGGCGAAAAATAAAACTTTTCGTGATAGCCCGGGCTTTCGGGGATATGCGACTTGCGATAGCCGCCGAGCACTGCCCCGTCGGCATCGACGATGACCACGGAATTATAAAATGCATTGTTGGCGCGCTCGAATACGCTGATCGGCAGCACCACGCTGAGTTCGCGCGCCACTGCGCGGAAGTGTTCGACGGCCGGATGAGCCTCGAGGGGCTGCGCGAGTTCCAGATGCCGGGCGATGTGGTCCTTGCAGAAATACGGCGTCTCGAACAGCTCCTGTACGAGAACCACCTGGGCGCCGCGGCCGGCGGCCTCGCGAATCAGTTTCTCGGCGCGCGCGATATTGGCATCGCGATCCCAACTGCAGGCCATTTGCGTGGCCGCCACCGTTACCATGCTCATGAGCGATATGCTACCTGGATTAAAAGGTGGGCGGCGAGCTGGCGCTGACGATCTCGCATTCCTCCCGTCCGGTGTTGCGAAACCGATGCGGCAGGGTGCTCTTAAGATAGTAGCCATCGCCCGCCGCGAGAACCCTTGAGTCGCCGCCGACGGTGAGTTCGATTTTCCCCTTCACGATCACGCCACCCTCCTCGCCGGCATGCGTCAGCATTTCCTCGCCGGTATCCGCATTCGGCGCATAAATCTCGTGCAGGATCGACATGCTGCGTTTCGCCAGGCGTCCACCCACCAGCCGCAACTCGACATTCGCAGTGCCGATGTCGGTGAGTTCCGCGCGCGGGAAGAACACCTGCGGATTGCTGCGCAGATCCAGTGTGAAGAAATCGGCCAGCGCCATTGGGATGCCGTCGAGGACTTTTTTCAGCGAACTCACCGACGGGCTCACACGGTTCTGTTCGATCAGGGAAATCAAGCCATTGGTGACGCCGGCGCGCTTGGCCAGCTCGCGTTGCGACAGGCCGTACATCTGCCGCACAGCCTTCAAATGCGTACCCACATCCAAACTCATGTCGTCTATTATAATAGACAGTGGAGGGGAAGAACGAGCTAAAATTGAGCTAAGTGTCAATTTTCCTTATCATCTTAGCCTCGCCGATTGTTCTTGAGGACCTACATCATGAATGCCCAGCTCACCCCCGCCCATGCCAACCCCGAACTCGACGCGTTCTGGATGCCGTTTACGGCGAACCGCCAATTCAAGGCAAATCCGCGCCTGCTGGCACGCGCGGAGGGTATGTACTACTGGACCCAGGATGGTCGCGAAGTGCTGGATGGAGTCGCGGGCTTATGGTGCGTCAATGCCGGCCACAGCCGCCGCGAAATCACCGAGGCGGTAGCCAAGCAACTCGCAACGATGGAATACGCGCCCACCTTTCAAATGGGTCATCCCATTGCATTCGAGCTTGCGAATCGATTGGCGAAGCTCGCGCCTCCCGGACTTGACCGGATATTTTTCACCAATTCGGGTTCCGAATCCGTCGATACCGCATTGAAGATCGCGATCGGCTATCACCGCGCACGGGGCGCAGGCCAGCGCACGCGGTTCATCGGCCGCGAAAAGGGCTATCACGGCGTTGGCTTCGGCGGCATGTCGGTGGGCGGCATGGTCAACAACCGCAAGTTCTTCGGCTCATCGATGCTGCCGGGCGTGGACCACATGTCGCACACGCTGGATATTGAACACAACGCCTTCTCGCGCGGACTGCCGCAATGGGGCGCGCACTTGGCCAACGAGTTGGAGCGCCTGATCGCTTTGCATGACGCCTCGACCATCGCGGCGGTCATTGTCGAACCCATCTCCGGATCGGCCGGTGTGGTATTGCCTCCTGTCGGCTACCTGAAGCGTCTGCGGGAGATCTGCGACAAGCACGACATCCTCTTGATATTCGACGAGGTGATCACCGGATTCGGCCGGGTCGGAAAGCCGTTCGCCGCGCTCGCCTTCGATGTGACGCCGGATCTCATGACCACGGCCAAAGGCCTGACGAATGGCGCGCTGCCCATGGGCGCTGTGTTTGCCCAACGAAAGATTTACGACGCCTACATGCAGGGCCCGGAAAATTCCATCGAGCTGTTTCACGGCTACACCTACTCGGCGCATCCGGTGGCGTGCGCCGCCGCGCTGGCGACGCTCGATGTCTATGCCAGGGAGGGGCTGCTGACGCGCGCCGCATCCTTGAGCGCCCAGTGGGAAAACGCCGTGCATTCCTTGCGCGGCCTGCCGCATGTGATCGACGTGCGCAACTACGGCCTGATCGGCGCCGTGGAACTCGAGGCGCGGCCGGGCAAGCCCGGTACGCGCGGCTTCGAAGTATTCCTGAAGTGCTTTGAGCGCGGGGTCATGGTGCGCCAGACCGGCGACACGATTGCCATGTCGCCCCCATTGATCATCGAGGGCAAGCAGATCGACCAGCTGCTGGAGACATTGGGCGCCGTGATTCGCGAAACCGCCTGAACCGCGAGGCTCAAGGGTCAGGATCGCGAGGCTTGGGCTCGAATATCGAATACCACTTCTTGCAGGGTTCGACGACTTCCCAGACGCCCTCGAATCCCGCGGGCACGACGAAGGCATCGCCGGCCTTCAGTTCGTGTTTTTCCCCGCCCGCCGACTCGATGCGCACCCGGCCTTCGATGATGACGCAGAACTCGTGTTCGGTGTAGCGAACGCGCCATTTGCCGGCGGTGCTGGTCCAGATGCCGCAGAAAAACTCCTGGGCCGCGTCCGCGTACTGATTCGACACGCGGGTGCGAGGGATGCCGGCGAGAATATTCTCGTGCGAGGGACTCGCAGACTCGCCGGTCTGATATCGATCAAGGACCACGATCTTGGGATGCGGACTCATACCGTATCGTAGGCTTTTGACACACGCGGAAACAAGTGCGGCCCGGAGGCTTAAATCCCTCCGGGCCGCTTCCACCCAAGCGGACTATCACAAGAGATCAATCATTCTTGCCGACCTGGGCGACGGCTGCGCCGGCTTGCGCCTGCAATGTCAGGCGAACCCGTCGCTCGAGCGCGTAGCCGTCGCTGTCGGCAGCGACGCTCTGACTCTTTCCGTAGGCATTGACCTCGAGTACATCGTCGTTGACCCCGGCTTCAACCAATAGATCGCGCACCGCATTGGCCCGGTCCTGCGAAAGCTTCATGTTGAGATCCTCGGTACCGCGAGGATCCGCGTAGCCATCAACTCGGACCTTGAGAGCCGGAGAGCGCGCAACCGCTTGTGCCAGAACCTGGATCTGATGCGCGAGGTCCGGCGTGATCTCGGCGCTGCCGGTGCGGAACAATACGTCGCCCTCGAACCCATCGAGAAGCTGAGAGGCATCGCCCTTCGCGGTTTGCGGGGTGTCGATCTTGTGTGCAAGATCATCGAGCTTGGCGGTGAGACTTTGATTGGTCTCGACCAGCTGGCTCTTTTCGGTGAGCAGCGCGGATTTTTCGGCCACCAGTGCGGATTTGTCACTTTCCAGCGCCTTGGTCCTGGCCTCCGCCACCTTGGCCTCGCCGGCCCGGTGCACGCGATTGCCGAGCCAGGCCCCGAGCCCCGCGCCGACCACGGCGCCAACCGGCCCCGCCGCGAATGCGCCGATCACCGCACCCGATAACAAGCCCACCGGCTCCTGCGGAGGCGCGGCCCGCGAATCGCCGGCAAAAGCCGCCGCACTTACGCCCATCAAGCCGATCGTCCACATCAATCTTGAATATCCCGTTTTCATACACGACTCCTCGCTTCCGCCTTTGAGGCGACGACCGTCGCCCCATGTGAGCCATTACAGCCCTGCATTCGGGCGAAGCGCGGGAGGAGTCGTGGCAAATCGTGGCGAAGCGGCGACCAATAACGGTCGCCGCCTGCCGGAATCATCTAGCGATAAGCCCAATGTCCGGTCTGGAAAACCCACTGGCCGTTGCGCGCAACCCACTCCGGGCGCACCCAGTAAGCGGTGGCCGCGGGGCGCTTCTCATAGTGGCCCGGCCGCCATACGTACTCATTGTGCTCCCAGCGCCAATGACCGGGTTGCCAGATCCAATTTGGACCCGGCGCCACCGGCACGACCTCGACCTGCAGCGGCGGCGGCGGACGTGCGACCACGACCTCGGCGATGGGCGGGGTCACGACGACGCGCGGCGCAGTCGCCGTCACGGTGCAGGCCGCGCTCATGGTCAGCAGCGCTGCGATCAGACAGGCAGAACGAATTTGCATGAAACATCCCTCAAATTGACTTAGGTACACGAACAACGCGCGCCGCGGACAAGCGTGCACAGCGGCACATGAAGGATGCGTTATAAAGACGGCCTTTCAGGCTTTCAACGAGAAAGGCGTGAAATTGGTACCTATGTCGTAGTAATCCTCGTTTTCGGTTCGCTTGAGGAATGCCACTACGCGATAGGTCAGCGGAGTTGCGAGGATCTCCCAGCCGCTTTTCAATACATACTGCGTGAACATCACCGCGAGCAGATGCGGCCAGGGCATGCGGCCGTAGAATGCGACCGCGTAAAAGATCATCGAATCCACCAGCTCGCCACACAAGGTCGAGCCGACGACGCGGGTCCAGAGCCAGCGCCCTCGCGTCAGGATCTTCATCTTGGCGAGCACGTAGCTGTTCAAAAACGTGCCGCAAAGAAATGCGCTGATCGACGCCACAACGATGCGCGGCGTGTTGCCGAATATCGTCTCCACCGCAGGTTGATCGGGAAGCGAACGGGCCGAGGGCGGCAAGTGCACCACCACCGCGGCCATGATCGAGGCAAATGCCAGCGCCGCGAAGCCCGCCCAAACGACGCGGCGATCGCGCCCGTAGCCGTACACCTCGGTCAATATATCGCCGAATATGTAGGAAATTGGAAAGAACAGGACTCCGGCGAGAAACGTGACGCTGCCGATCAGCGGTACGTGAAGTGTGGTCTCTTTGGCGGGTCCGATGAGATTGGAGCACAACAAGATGCACACGTAGGCCGCCATCACAAAATCGTAGTAGCGGTATTGACGATCGCTTGGTTTTTTAGACATCGTGCGTGGAGTTTAGCGACCGGCGCGCAGGTTTGCCGATGATATGTAATGCCGATTTTGAGGCTCGGCGCGCACCGTCGCGTTTTGGCGAAGACCATCACATCAGGGAGGGCCTCAGGTACGGTAGATATGTAAGCTCTCATTTCAAGTAGCGGATCTATGGATCAGGGCAAACCCTTAATGGCAACGGATAGTCCGCTTGTCGATTTCGATGCCGTCTGTCAAAAGGTGCGCGCGGCCGTCGAACCGGCCCGTACCCATGCCGTATCGCTACACGATGAAGTCGGTGATGTGCTGTGGCTGAGCGAGAGCTCGATGGGCCCCGACGAGCACAATGCAGTGATGCAGGCGGCCGAAGCGTTCACCGATCCCAGCGCCGCATCGGTGCTGGTATTTGATTTGGGCGATCTGCGCTCGGCGGTGCTGGTTCGCGCCGTCAACGCGCGCCGCGCGATGGTCGGAGTGATCATGATGATCATGGACACGCGCATCGTCGCGCAGGGCGCAACGAAATTGCTGACCCCAAAAATGCAGCGGGCGCTTTCGCAGTTCGCGGCGATGCGCCCGGATCGCGCCCCTGCGGAGGTCCCTGAGCCCGAGCCCATGGCGGCGGCTAAAACTGCCGCACCCAGCGGTCGAGCATCATCGAGCAGCAGCGCCGCAAAGAAACCCGCAGCGCCGGCCGCGCAGGCAGCGATCACACCAAGCGCGCCGCCCGTGGCACGCGCCGCGCCGGCTTCGGCAAAAACGCCGAGCCCGCCCCCGGCGAAGGCCTCATCGCCCGCGCGCAGCGCTGCGCCGGCAGCCAGGAGCGCCGCGGCGCCGGAACCGCCGGCGCGACCCACCCTACCGGCGCACGCGCCCCTGGTCATGCCCTTCTCGTCGGGCCCAAGATCAATCTCGGCGCAAGTACAGCAAATTGTCTCGCGCCCTGCCCCACGCCCTTCCAGTCCTCCGATGCCACCCCGTCCTGCGACTCCTGCGCGCGTCGCGAGTCCGCCGATACCGCCGAGTCCGCCGAGTCCGCCAAGCCCGCCCAGCCCCTCTCCCAACATCAACCTCGAGCGACCGGCGATCGCGTCTGCGGCGCCATCGATCGAGTTTTTCGACAAGCCGCAAAAGGGCGTGACGCCGGAGATCGATCGCCTGCATGCGGAGCTTCGCAAGAGTCCCATCGCTTTGCATGTGCAGCGTCTCATGCCTCTGGCCAAGGGCGGCCAATTGCGGCGCTACGAAGTTCTGCTGCGTTCCGGATCGGAGGAATCGCCGAGTGCCGCCCCGCATGCGATGTTGAAGGCCGCGGTCGACAACGGTCTGGGTTCGATGATCGACCGGCGCGTTCTCACCGAACTCATCAGCTGGTTGATTCGTCACCCCGAAACCTGCCAGGCCGACGAGGTGATGTTTTCCGTGAATCTCACCGTCACGGCCCTGCACGATGAACATTTCATAAAATTTGTCGAACTGTGCCTGGCCAAGTCATCCCTGCCCAAGGCAACGATCGCGTTTGAAATCGATGCATCGACGGCGCTCTCGCTCAAGGACAAGATCAACGACGTGGCTGTGGCGTTGCATCGCCTCGGCTGTCCTCTCATTCTGGATGACTTTGCACTGCGCACCGAGTGTTTCGCGCTACTGCGCTTGCCGGGTGTCCGCTACGTGAAGCTGGCGCCGGAGATGACCGAAAGAATGCGCATCGACAAGATCTCGCAGGCCGGCATCACGGGCGTCGTGCAAATGGCCCGGGTGCTCGGCATGCACACGGTGGCCAAGCGCACCGAAACCGCCGCCGAGCAGGAATGGCTGACCGCCCTCGGCGTGGACTTCGTGCAGTCGAACTTCATTTCGCCGCCGGCCGCCATCGACACCCTGCTCAAGCCCGAAACCTAGATAATCTAGTTGCTGCGCGAAACCTGCGGCGCTGCGCTCCAGCCGCCGCCCAGCGCCTTCACCAAGAACACCGCGGTGACGAATTGTTGTCCCTGGATCTGCGCCGCCTGGCGTTGATTGGTGAGCAGCGTCTGCTCCGCGGTGATGACGTCGAGATAAGTATCCACGCCGCCCTTGTAGCGATCGCTGGCGATATCGAACGCCCGTTGCGCGCTGCGGACGCTGGCGTCGGCCGATACCGCGGCGCGGTCGAGCGAGCTCAAGCCGGTGATGCCGTTCTCCACCTCCTCCATGGCGGTCAACACGGTTTGACGGTACATCGCCACGGCGGCGGTGTAGTCGGCATCCGCAAACCGCACATTGGCCCGCGTCTTGCCGGCGTCAAACAGCACTTGCGTGGCGGACAGGCCGATAGCCCAGAACCAGCTGGGCGCCTCGAGTAGCGTCGACAGCGTGTTGCTCTCCCATCCGGTGTTCGGCACGCCGAGGGCGGGCGCCAGATTGATCGACGGATAGAACGCAGCGCGCGCCACACCGATGCGCGCATTGGCCGCGGCCATGGCGCGTTCTGCGGCAGCCACATCGGGGCGGCGCTGCAGAAGATCCGAGGGCAAGCCCACGGGAAACGCCGGCAGCGGCGGCGAGTAAGAAGAGGGTGCGAGGCTGAAGCTCGGTGCGGGAATGCCAACCAGGGTCGCGATCGCGTGCTCGAACTGCGCGCGCTGCACCTTGAGTAGCTCCAGCTGGGTTGCGCTGGCGTCGAGCAGCGCCTCCTGCTGTGCGAGATCAAGGCCGGTTGCGAACCCCAGATCATGCCTCGATACGACGAAGGTGAGCGCGTTGCGCTCCAGGTCCAAACTGCGCCGCAGCACCTCGATCTCGGCGTCGGTCTCGCGCAGCGAATAATAATCGGTCACCAGGGTGGCCATCAGCACCAGGCGCGTATTTTCGAAATCCGCTTCCGCCTGTTCGGCGCTGGCGCGCGCGCCCTCGACGTCGCGCCGTACGCGCCCGAATAAGTCCACTTCGTAGGTGACCGCGGGACCCAGGCGAAAATCGTTTTGCACGACCGACTGGTTGGGAACCGAATACTCAGACAGCGGGCGGTTTGCGGAATTCTTGGCGCGCAACGCGGTGGTGGAAAGATCCACGGCGGGAAACAGGCCCGAGCGCACTACGGTGAGCTGATCGCGTGCCTGCTCGAGACGGGCGGCCGCAACGCGCAAATTCTGGTTGCTGACCAACGCCTTTTCCACCAGCGGGTTCAAATCAGGATCTTGAAATAATTCCCACCAATTGCCCTTGAGATTGGCATCGCTCGGCACCGCCTCGTGCCAGGGTTCGGCCGGCTGCCACGCGGGCGGCACGTCCGCGGCAGGCCGGTGATAGTCGGGTCCGACCGCACACGCGGCCAGCAGTGCCGTAATTCCGCAGCCTCCCATCATGCGCATCGCGGTGTGCATCGCTAGCGGCCGTCATTTTTTGCGGACAAGGTAACGATGTCGCCGTCGACCAGCGAGTCGGGCGGATTCAAAATGATTCGATCGTCGGGATGCAGGCCGCTGGTAACCGCCACGGTGGTGCCAAAATCCGTGCCGAGCGTCACGGCGCTCATGCGCACGCGCCCTGCCGCATCAACCGTTGCCACGCGCGGGCCATCGGGCCGAAACAGCAGCACGTTGGTCGGGACCAGCAGCGCGGCGCCGTCTTGTTTGATCGGCAGAATTGCCTGCGCGTAGGCGCCGGAGAACAACGCCTGCTTGGGATTGGGTACGCGGATTTCCACCTGCATCGTGCGGCTGACGGCGTCGATCGCCCGCGCGGTGCGCGCGATGGCGCCTTGATATTCCTCGCCCGGGCGTTCCGGCAGACTCACCGTGACGGCATCGCCAACCTTGACCTGTTGCGCATATACCTGCGGCACATACACATACAGGCGCAGCGGGTCGATCTGCGCAACCGTAAATAACGCCTTTCCCGCCCCGCCATTTCCGGCATCGACCAGGTCGCCGACATCGATTCGGCGGCTGGTGACAACCCCATCGAAAGGCGCCAGCACTCGATTGAAGCCCTGCAAGTCGCGCAGACGCGCCTCGTTGGCACGCGCTGCGGCCAGATTCGCCTGGGCCTGCAGATAGGCGCTCTGCCGCTCATCCAGTTCCTGCTGGGTTACCGCGTCCTTCTCGCGAAGACTCTGCCAGCGCTCCGCCGTGAGCTTCGCGAGTCCCTCGCTGCTGGCGGCTTGCTCGCGCGCGGCAATCGCCTGCGATAGCTCCTGAGTGACTTCAGGAGCCGCAATCTCCGCCAGAAGGTCGCCCCTTTTGACCGAACTGCCGATGTCCTTGGTCCAGCGCAAAATGTAGCCGTTGCTGCGCGCGTAAACAGTGGCCTCGTTGATGCCGAGCAGCGTACCCGGCAGTGTCAGGGGCACCCCGTTGCCAGCTGCCTGCGGCACGATGGTGGTCACGTAGCGCTTCGCATGTGCCTGAGTGGCTGCCGCGAGCGCGGTCGCCTGAAAGCTGCGCATCACCAGCACGACAATGCCGCCTAGAACTAAGAAGGCGAGAATGCCGCCGACGATGTACTTTGCCCGCTGCGTCGCCGGCGCGGGTCCTGGCTTCAACATATCAAGTATTCCCTTCCGCAGCCGGCGGCACGAACGGGGAACGGCCCTGCTTGCGCAGCTCGAGACGCCGGTGGACGCCGGCAAAAATCACCGGGACAAAGAATAGCGTGGAAACCGTCGCGAATAGCAAACCGCCGATCACCGCGCGCCCCAAGGGAGCATTTTGCTCGGCGCCCTCTCCCCACCCCAAGGCCATCGGAATCATGCCGATGATCATCGCCAACGCCGTCATCAACACCGGCCTGATGCGCGTGGCGCCGGCATCGCACGCCGCGCGCACCGGATCCACACCCTCAAGCATGCGCTGGCGGGCGAACGACACGATCAATATGCTGTTGGCCGTCGCGACACCCATGGTCATGATCGCTCCGGTGAGCGCCGGCACGCTCAAGGTCGTTGCGGTGAGGAACAGCGTCCAACAAATGCCGGCCAGCGCCGCCGGCAGCGCCGTGATGATGATGAACGCATCGACCCACGACTGAAAGTTGACGACTATCAGTAGATACACCATCACTACCGCCATCACCAGGCCCACTTCCAGCTCAATGAACGATGCGCGCATCGTTCGCGCTTGACCGCGCATTTGTATGCTCGCGCCACGCGGCAGGTTCGGGCGCATTTCGTCGACGATTTCTTGAATCTTACCGGTAACGCTGCCGAGGTCCCGGCCTTGGACGCCGACATACACATCGATGGCCGGCGCCGTATTATAACGCGACATGATGGCAAGCTGCGCCGCCGGACTAACGGTAACCAAATTGCTCAGCAACTGCGCCGCAGTGCCCGCGGCGGACCCGACCGGCGTGCGCAGCAATGCGTCCATGCTGTCGACCGTGTATTGCGGCGACTGGGCCGTCACGTTGTAAACGACGCCGTTGGACGGATCCAGCCAGAAGGCGGGCGAGGTCTGCGAGGTACCCGCCGTCGATGCCAGCAAGTTCTGAGCGACGTCGTTGGGGCTCAAGCCCAGGGTCTGCAGCTGGGTGCGATCCATTTGCAGCGCCAAGGTGGGCAGATCCAATCGCTGATGGATGTGGGTGTCCACCGCACCTGGAATCTGTTGTACCCGCTTCGCGAGCTTGGCCGCGAGCTGGTAGTTGCCGCGCAAATCCTCGCCGGTAAACGCAACGTCGATGGCGGCCGGAAGCCCGAAATTTAAGATCTGGGTCACCATGTCGGCCGGTTGAAAGAAAAACTCCGCGCCGGGAAAGCGCTGTGGAAGTTCGCGGCGCAGCGCCTCGATATAGTCGAGCGTCGGACGATGGCCGGCATTCAGCGATATTTGGAATTCGCCGTCAAATGTCCCAAATGCCCCGGCGTTGCTGTACGAGTTGCTGATGCCGCTGATCGGAACGCCCAGATTCTCGAGCATCGTGCCAAGTTCAGGGGCCGGCACGATGGAGCGGATCGCGGCATCCACTTGTTCGGCCACTCGTGTGGTCTCCTCGATGCGAGTTCCCGACGGCAATCGCATGTGCATGCGAATCTGCCCGGCATCCACATTGGGAAAGAAATCCCTTCCCAGTATGAGCACGAGAGCGCAGGACAGCACGCAGAATGCCAGGAACACAGTGGCGAACGGACGTCGGCGCTGCATTACCGCCGCAAGGATGATGTTGTAACCGCCGCGAAGCCGCTCGAAGCGCGCATTGAAGGCCCGATACACACGCTGCAACATGTTGGGGCGTGCGTGGGCGTGATGCGGGGTGATATCCATCAGCAACATCACCAGCGTCGGTACCAACGTGCGCGACAACACATAGGAGGCCAGCATGGCGAATACCACGGCCTCCGCGAGCGGCGCGAACAAATACTTCGCGACGCCGCTAAGGAACAACATCGGCACGAACACGATGCAAATGCACAGCGTCGACACCAGCGCCGGCAGTGCGATTTCCCCCGCGCCATCCAATATCGCCTTGTGCAAATCGGAGCCCAGGTGGATATGGCGCTCGATATTCTCGATGGTCACAGTCGCGTCATCGACGAGAATACCCACGGCCAGGGCGAGGCCGCCCAGTGTCATGATGTTCAATGTCTCGCCACAGAGATAGAGCGCGATGATGGAGGAGAGAATGGAGAGCGGAATGGACACTGCAATGATGCAGGTGCTGCGCCAGTTGCCGAGAAACACCAGGATCAGCGTGGCGGTCAAACAGGCTGCGATCACGGCTTCGCGCACCACACCCGTGATGGCGGCGCGCACGAAACTCGATTGATCGAACAGCGGCGTGATCTTCAGGTCCTTGGGTAAAATCTGCGCGACCACAGGCAATTCGGCGCGTACCGTCTTGACGATGTCGAGAGTGGATGAGCCGCCATTCTTGAGGATCGACATCAATACGCCGCGCGCGCCGTTTTGGCGCACGACGTTGGTTTGCGGCGAAAATCCGTCCCGGACGTGGGCGACCTCGGATAAATAGATGGTCGCGCCGTTCTTGGTGACTACCGGAATGCGATTCAATCCGGCAATGGTCTCGGGTGAGCCGTTGAGCGCGATGGCAAACTCCGTGCCGCCGATTTTTACCGTGCCCGAAGGCAGTATCAGGTTTTGAACGTTTACCGCGTTCACCACATCGTTCGGCGTCAATCCCTTCGCCAGCAGGGCGGTGGTGTCGAGATCCACCGATATCAGGCGAATTTTGCCGCCGAATGGCCACGGTATCGCTACGCCGGGAATTGTCACCAACCGTGGCCGCATGAAGTTGGTGGCGGCATCGAACATCGCCGGCTCGGTCATCGTGGGGCTCGATAGGCCGAGCTGAATGACCGGGATGGCGGATGCCGAATACTTCAGTACCTGCGGCGGCAGGGCGCCTGGCGGCAGGCTGCGCAATTGGTTCTGCTCGGCTGCGGCAATCTGGGCGACCGCGGTTGGAACGCTGGCATAGGGTTGCAGGTAAACCTTGATGATCGAAAGACCCGCCAAGGATTGCGATTCGATGTGTTCGATGTCGTTGACGACAGTGGTCAGATAGCGCTCGTTGTTGGCCGAGATGCGCAGCCCGACCTCCTGCGCCGATAGTCCGCTATAGTTCCAGACGATGCTGATGACCGGGATATCGATCTCGGGAAAGATGTCCACCGACATCTTGCGCAGCACGAGAGGTGTTGCGAGGAGAATCAACAGCGCCATCACTATGAAGGTGTATGGGCGCCGCAGCGCAACTTGAACGATCCACATTAATTAACCAACCCCTTTTGCGGCATACTTGCCGATACGGATCGCGAAATCAACACGAAACACGCGCGGCGTCGCGCATGGATCGCCGTCGCCACTTGCAAATCATTGGAAACACAGCAAACTAGGGGCGTCTGCAACGAGACGCCGGGACCGAGCTAAGTGTTCTGTTAGTCCCATGAGGTTCGGTTCCGGTTCCCGTTAACATCCAACGCCATGACACTCACCGCCTCCATTGCTGTCTGTGCGCTCCTAGGCTTGCTGTTTTTCATTGCGGCGGTTCGTCGCATGCGAACCAGGCGGCTGCTGGGCGGTATGGCGCATGGCGCGGCGGCCATGATTTTCTTCCTGGCAGCCGCCTGCGCAATACTGCTGGGCACGACGCTGCGCAGCTACCAGCGCTTGAGCTTCGAACAGCCGGCCGGCGAGCTGCAATTTGCGCGGGTCGGAGACCGCGAGTTCAACGCAACCTTGACTTACCCCGACGGCGAACGCGCAAATTTCGCGTTGCACGGCGATGAATGGCAGGTCGATGCCCGAGTGCTGAAGTGGCATGCATTCGCCAACCTGGTGGGTTTCGATGCGGCGTACCGGTTGGAACGCATCAGCGGCCGATACACCCGCGTCGAGGACGAACGTACCCTGTCGCGCACCGTTTATGATCTGAACTCGCCGGGCCGGATCGATCCCTGGGAACTGGTGCACCGATACCGCTCTTGGGTGCCGTGGGTGGATGCGCTGTACGGCAGCGCAACCTTCCTGCCCATGGCGGACGGCGCATTGTACGAAATCAAGGTATCGCAGAGCGGTCTGATCGCCCGGCCGCTCAATCAAGCTGCGCGCGAAGCAATCGGAAGTTGGCATTGAACGAGCAGAAACCTATTCCCGAGGGGCGGAATCATCGTTCCGTGAAGCGCAGAACGCTCGTCGATAAAATCCTGTGGACCATTCTAGCGCTGTTGTTGATCGCCGCCGCCATCGGTTGGCTCAAGACTTCGCCTACCCTTGAGGTCAGGAAAAACAGCATCGCGACCGTTGCCGCCACCGACCTTGTGGACCAGACCACTTATGAAACGGCGCTGCGGCTTGCGCAGACCGCTGCAGCCATGGATGAGCAGGCGTTCGCTCAATCGGCATTGCGCATTGCGGACCACGAGCTCGATCTTGCCTTCAAGGAGGGGATTCGCGATGCGGAGGCCCACCCTCCCGCGCTGCGCTCCGATGCCGCCGCGATCGAATCGAGAATCGGTAAATCGCAGGAATTGCTGTCGGCCGATCAGCAGCGGGTGAATGACCTCACCGCCAAGCTTGCTCAGGCCAAAGACGTGCAAAAAGCCGCCGTGCAGGACGAATTGGACCTGGCGCGCTCGCAATTGGATCTGGACAAGGATGAACTGGACGAGGCGAACCAAGACCTGGTCGATGCCGGCGGCAATCCCCGGCAGCAGATTGAGTCCATGGTGCAGGAGCACGAAGCGCAGATGAAAGCGCATCCATTGGGCGGCGCGCTCCCGCCCGCCGGCACCGCCGGCACCGCCGGCGAGCAGCATGGCTCGCTCGGAAAATTTCGCGAATGGCGGCTACTGCGGCAGAAACGGCTGGAGCTGGACGATGCGCGCAGCATCGCGGTAACCAAAGCCCAGGCGCTGGTTAGCCGCCGGGCGCAGTTGGCGGCGGGTCTCGAGACCACGAAGGGCGGAATTGCCGAACTCGCTCACCACACCAAGGCAGCCAAGCAAGCGGACAAGCCCGCGCCGGCTCATGGCCTGCAGCACACCCATGAAGATGCCGCGGCGCTTCTTACTCAAACCAAAACGATCACGGCCGATCAAGAAGTATTGACGCTGCTCGATCGGCGTATCGCCGACCAACACCAGCTCGACGGCATCTATGGCCGATGGTCGGCTCTGATCGCGCTGCGATCAGAGAATCTGGTCCATCGATTGCTGCTCGATACGCTGATCGTGATCCTCATATTGAGCGCCCTGCTGCTGCTCGACGAGTGGCTGCAGCATTTTCTCGATAATCCAAAGCTCGATCGCCGTCAGGTCGAAACCCTGCGCAGCATCACCCGGATGAGCCTGAGGGTGGCTGCGGTGATCATCATCGTGATCATAGTCCTCGGCGTGCCCAGTCAATTCGCCACCACCATCGGAATCGTCGGCGCCGGCCTGACCGTGGCCCTGAAGGACTTCATTGTTGCGTTCTTTGGTTGGCTGGTGCTCATGGGGCGCAACGGCATTCGCTTGGGCGACTGGGTGGAAATCAACGGCGTCAGCGGCGAAGTCACCGAACTCGGCATGTTTCATACGGTGCTGCTCGAGACAGGGAATTGGAGCGATTCCGGACATCCCACGGGGCGGCGGGTCACTTTCACCAACAGCTTCGCGATCGAAGGTCACTACTTCAATTTTTCGACGTCGGGGCAATGGCTGTGGGACCAACTGCAGGTGGTGGTGCCGTTGGGCCGCGACCCCTATCCGATTGTCGACGCCATTACGAAGCAGGTGGTGGAAGTCACCGCGGAGAGTGCGCGCGAAGCCGAACGGGAGTGGCAGCGCGCCGTTCCGGCGCAGCGCGACAAGGTCTTCTCCGGCACGCCTAGCGTCAATGTCAAACCCGTAGTCGGCGGCGTGGAAATAGCCATTCGCTACATCACGCGCGCAAATGAGCGGTTTTTACTGCGCGCCAAGCTGTACCAGGCGGCGGTGGATCTGTTGGGAGAAAAGGCGGTTGCGCCGTCAACGCTGAAGTAGCGCTGCAACCGGCGGTAATATTTTAGTTGCTCACCGGGTCTATGTTCAGGCAATCCAAACTGGAAAACTAATTATGCAGCTGTTAATCGATTGGCTGATTGGCAGGCCGGAACGTGTCGCCAGGCATCTGCTGTGGCTTGCGCCGCTGTTTGCGCGGATTACCGTGGGCTGGGTGTTTCTGCTCAGCGGCTGGGGCAAACTCAACAATCTGCCGCAGGTGACCGAGAATTTCATCGGCTGGGGAATTCCTTTCCCGCATTTCTTGACGCCGCTCACTTCGGGCATCGAATTCTTCGGCGGCATATTCCTGCTGTTGGGATTGCTGACGCGGATATCGGCCGGGGCTCTTGGCGTCACCATGATCGTCGCCATCCGCGCCGCCAAGTGGGGCGACGTCGATTCGCTGGAAGCCCTGCTCGGCTTCGACGAATTCGAGTACCTTGCACTGTTTCTGTGGCTGGCGATCGCGGGTCCGGGCATCGTGTCTCTCGATCATCTCATCATGCGGGTGACCGGACGCGCGGCCAAAGCGTAGACGCGGGTGCTGGAGGCGTAAGCTATAATGCGAGCCCGCGCCGGCTTAGCACAGTGGTAGTGCAACGGTTTTGTAAACCGTAGGTCGGGGGTTCGAATCCCTCAGCCGGCAGCCCCAATAGGCTAATATTGCACCGCAATAACACCAATACTGCACGCGGCACTGCACTAGAGCCTATAATAAGATACGCGGCGCCGAATGGCCGCGTTAAACAGGGGTTTTGCAGCAGTGGCCACCATTACAGAACTGAAGAAGGGCAAGCGCGCTGTAGCCATCGTCGCGCAAGTGCGCATCAAGCCGTTTAAAGCGTGTCAGAAGACCTTTCGCGTCGTAACTACCAAGGGTAGCGCCCGAAAGCTGGCCGTGACCTGGGGTAAGGCAGAAGAAAAACGGTTGCGCGAGGAATTTGAAAAAGGCCAGAGCGCCGTTATCAAGGACCTGTCGCGCTATACCGTGGGCAGCCTTATCAACGAATATTTAGAAGAGTCCGAAGTACAAGCGCTCGGGACATTCAAAGACATTGACCGAATGTTAGCCTGGTGGCTAAAGCGTCATGTGACTACTCGCGTACTCGATTTTAATGTTCTTGTCATACGTGCGGCTCGTAAAGAGCTACGTGAAGAAAAGCCAACGACCGAAACAGCTAATCGCTATCTGAGCGTAATGCGCCGATGCTGGAATTGGGGCCGAAACTCTGGACTGATTCCCAATAGCCACGCGTGGCCAGATGATGTGTTGTTCTCGTCACCGGAGCCGCGCAAACTTTTCCTGACCGCCGAACAACTCGACACCTTACTTAAAGTAGCTGATTCGGACCAAGTCATGCGCACCGCCATTATCGTCAGCATTGGCACTGGTGTCCGACTAGGGGAATTGCTGCGTCTCCAGTGGAAAGACATAAACTTTGACGAAGGCAGCATCACACTACTGAAAACAAAGAATAAGACTCCTCGCGCGGTACACTTACCCTCGAATGTTGCCTCCGCGCTGCGCACCCTAAAGAAGGCCACCGTGCAGAGTCTGGCGCAACATGTGTTTCTGCTGCCAGATGGCCGACCGTTGAAAACTTCAGTATTAGAAAAGCGCTGGCGCAAGATTCGCAAGTCCGCTTTTCTGGCGCATTTTCACTGGCACGATTTGCGACACAGCTGCGCCAGCTTCCTGGCGGCGAGCGGAGCCAGCCAATTAGAGATCGCCGAAGTGCTCGGTCACAAGAGTCTGGCAATGGTCAAGCGCTATGCACACCTAACACCGGGCAAGGCGGTACGCGGGCACGCGGAATTGGATTCGCTGTTGGGCGGTAAGCCGTGAAAGGCGGCGAAGATCTGACGCGCACCGCTTACCACGAAGCGGGGCATGCGGTTCTGCATCATGCGCTTGGAATTGGCTGTGGAGCCGTGACCATTAGGGCTGATCATGACGCTGGTATCGCCGGGGCTGCTATGCATGGCGGCGCATTCGGCAGACCTGCGCAGGATTTTGGTGAAGAAGACGACGACGTGGCCACACTCCGATTCTTAGCCGAGGATGCATTTTGCCTACGCCATGCAGT
>DATMRC010000020.1:0-3407 GCA_035567075.1 Steroidobacteraceae bacterium | reverse complement strand
CGCATCGCAGGGCGCAGCCGTTTGGGGTCGGCCGCCCGCGCGGCCTTGACCGCCGTTTACGAATCGGATGGCGGCAACGCCCATGATTGGCTGGGGAAGGCGCAGGCGGCGCTGCGCAGCGTGTCGGACCTCGACGCGCAGCTGGGTGAGGCCGGCAAGCTGCTCGCCGAGGCATCGATCCTGACTCAAGAGGCCGCAGATTCGCTGCGCCGTTATCTGGATGATCTGGACATCGATCCTGCCCGTCAGGACGAGATCGAGCGCCGGGCCGCCGCTCTCGAAGCTCTGGCGCGCAAGCACCGGGTCGCAGTCCTCGAACTGCCGGCGCAGCGCGCGCTGCTGGAACAGGAGCTGCTCAAGCTCGACAATCTGCAACTCAGTCTTGCAGCGCTCGAAACCCAGCTGGCCGCGCTGGTCCGCGACTATCGAGCCGCGGCGGCCGCCTTGAGCGAGGCGCGCAATTCCGCCGCGCGGGAATTGGAACAGCAAGTGACGCGACTCATGCAGTCCCTCGGCATGGCCGGCGGGGAATTTGCGGTGTCTATCAGCTCAAGCGACGGCGAGTTCGCCGCGACCGGCAGCGATGATGTCGAGTTCCTGGTCAGTGCGAATCCCGGACAGCCGGCGAAAAGTCTGGCCAAAGTGGCATCCGGTGGCGAGCTGTCGCGCATCAGCCTCGCGATTCAAGTGGCCGGACGCGCTGCGACCTCGATGCTGTGCATGGTGTTTGATGAGGTCGACGCGGGCATCGGCGGGGCCGTGGCCGAGATCGTCGGCAAGCAGCTGCGCGAATTGGGCGAGCGCGCCCAGGTGCTGTGCGTGACGCATCTGGCGCAGGTGGCATCGCAGGCGCACCAGCAATTCCGCGTCACGAAACTCAGCGACGGCAAAATCACCCGCACCGCCGTCAAAAGCCTGGGACCGCATGAGCGGATCGACGAAATCGCCCGCATGCTGGGAGGCGTCGACATCAGCGAGCAGGCGCATGCGCATGCGCGCGACATGCTGTCGCGCGCCGCGCCCCCGGAACTCAAGAAAAGGAAGGGGCGGGCCGCGCCGAGCTAGGAGCTCACCTTGGTGCGCTTCTGGTTGGGGCAATTGGGTTTACGGCAGTGCCCATACAGTATCAGCGCGTGATCGCTAATTTCGAAGCCCAAGCGCTTGGCAACGGCGTTCTGGCGCTCCTCGATGCCGATGTCCATGAACTCTTCGACCTTGCCGCAGTCAACACACACGATGTGATCGTGATGCGGGCCCTGATTGAGTTCGAACACCGCCATGCCGCCTTCAAAGTGGTGGCGCGTAACGAGCCCGGCGGCCTCGAACTGCGTCAACACGCGATACACGGTGGCGAGGCCGATGTCCTCGTTGGACACCAGCAGCTTCTTGTAAATATCCTCCGCACTCATGTGGCGTGCGGACGCATCGGCGAGGATATCGAGGATTTTCAGGCGCGGCAGCGTCACTTTGAGGCCCGCATTGCGCAGGTCATTGCTTTCGCTGGTCGAATCAGGTTTCAGGCGCTGCGGCATGCTGTGCCTTCGGTTATGATGCGGTCCCGATTATCAATCATTTGACGGCTGATCACCACTTTCATGAAATTAATTCACTGCGCGGTTTTGGGATTGGCTTATTGCCTGCTAGCCTCCGGATGCGTCTATCGCATCAACATCCAGCAGGGCAACTTTCTCAATCAAAGCGCGGTTGACACCATCAAGCCGGGCATGACCCGCAGCCAGGTGAGATATCTGCTCGGAACCCCCATGGTGGCCGACTCCTTCAACAAGGAGCGCTGGGATTACATTTATTATCTCAAGATAGGCCGCTCGCGGCATGTCGATTCGCGGCGGGTTACCGTGTATTTCGAGGGCGACAAGGTGGCGAGTTTGGACAAGCCGAGCGCCGCGGAAGCGGCCAAGCAGGATGCCACTGCGGCAAAGGTCAAGGCCGGAAGGATTTATTGACGCTCAAGGTCGCGCGCGCGCTCGCCGGGCGGCCTTGGGCTCGAGCACCAGCTGCCGATAGATCTCGAGCCGATCCCCGTCTTTGAGTTCGTGATCCCTGCGAGCCAGCCTGCCGAAGATGCCTACGGGTGCATTCGTCAAGTCCACGCCGGAAAAGTCCGCATCGCCGGCAGCGGCAGCCAGGGCATCGCCGACCCGTGAACCCTGCGGCAGGCGCAACGCCTTGACGATGGCCTCCTGCGGCTGCGCAAAGACGATCTCGATGTGGATTGGCTCGCCCACGATGCGCCTAGCCGTACACCTTTTGCGCCCGCTGCGCGAAGGCGTCGACGATGCTGCCGCACAGGGTTTCGAACACGGCATCGAACGCAGCGGCGGTCAGGCGATTCTTGAATTCGAACTGCACCTTGAATTGCACGCGCGAGCCGCGCGCGCCAATGGCCTCGAATTGCCACAGACCCGTCAGGTCGCGAAACGGACCATGCATCAGCTGCATGTGAATTTGTGCATCTGGAAGCAAGGTGTTGCGGGTGGTGAACTCGGTCTGCAGCACGCCGCGGGCGATTTTCATCGAGGCGATGCGCTCGGTGCTGGAGACCTCCTCGACCCTGACCCCGACGCACCAGGGCAGGAAGTCGGGGTAGCGCGCCACGTCGTTGACCAGGGCAAACATTTGCGCGGGCGTATAGGTCACCAGGGCGCTGCGCTCGACGATCAGCATGCGGTCATTCTCCGGCAAAAGCGCAGGCGCCGCCATTGGCGAATCGGTAGACTGGGTTCGCAATGCAAACCACGGACAAACTGCCGCCAATCGCCGTCAACCGCAAGGCGCGCTTCGACTACTTCATCGAAGAGCGCTTCGAAGCCGGAATTTCGCTCATGGGTTGGGAGGTCAAGAGCATGCGCGCCGGCAAGGCGCAGATTGCCGAAGCGTACGTGTACGTCAAGAACGGTGAAGCATTCCTGTTCGGCGCCCACATCAATGCGCTGAACTCAGCATCCACCCACGTCGATACGGATCCGACGCGCACCCGCAAGCTGCTGCTGAATCGCCGCCAGCTCGATCATTTGATCGGGGCGGTCGAACGCCGCGGCTACACCATCGTGCCGCTGCAGCTGTATTGGAAGGACGGGCGGGCCAAGCTCGAGATCGGGCTCGCCAAGGGCAAGAAGCAGCACGACAAGCGCCACTCGGAAAAGGATCGCGATTGGCAGCGCGACAAGGGCCGGATCATGAAGGCGATGCGCCGCTGAGGCTGATTGGTCGGCGTGCGCCAAACAGCGTAAACTGGCGTTTCGATCGGGGCCGACCGGTTTCGACATGGGTTGCGAAACTGCAGGTGCGTACCGAGGTGCAGGTTCCTCGTTAAACCATTTGCAAACTTATAGTTGCCAATCAAGACAACTACGCTCTAGCCGCCTAATCGCGGTTGAAACCTAGCC